>NZ_CP095053.1:3861089-4500807 GCF_022921095.1 Hymenobacter aerilatus | reverse complement strand
AGACATCGAGTCGGTGTCGGTGCTGAAAGGGCCAGCGGCTACGGCGCTGTACGGCGCACGCGGCGGCAACGGAGCCGTGATTATTACCACCAAATCGGGCAAGTCGCGCAAGCGCGGCATCGGCGTCACGTTCAATTCCAACACGTCTGTTGAGACGATTTCGCGCTGGCCCGATTTCCAGTATGAGTACGGCCAAGGCGATGCCGGCGCTAACTACTACTCCTATAATGCCACCGCCGACGGACCCAGTACCCGCAGCACCAGCTCGGCCTGGGGGCCCAAGTTCGACGGGCAATCTTTCTTTCAGTACGACCCCGCCACCAATACCACCGCCACCGAGCGCACGCCCTGGGTGCCCTACAAAAACAACCGCAAGGACTTTTTCGAGACCGGCAAAACCTTCGTCAACACGGTTTCTATTGATGGTGGCACCGAGAAGACCACGGCCCGCCTCTCGCTGACCAACCTCCAGAACACCTGGATTATCCCGAACACCGGCTACAAGCGCAACACAGTGGCCTTGTCTGTGAACCACAAGATTACGGACCGCTTGCAGGTGTCGGCCAAGGCCAACTATACCAACCGCTACAGCGACAACCTGCCCAGCACCGGCTACAACAACCAGACGATTATGTACTGGAACATGTTTCAGGTGCCCAATGCCAACGTGCACTGGTGGAAGGACTACTGGCTGCCGGGCTTTGAGAACATCACCCAGCGCAGCCCTTTCAGCAGCCTCATCGACAATCCTTATCTGATTGCTTATGAGATGCTGAACAAGAGCAACCGCAACACGCTCACCGGCAATGTGCAGGTGAACTACAAGTTTGGGCAGCATTGGAACCTGATGCTGCGCTCGACCCTGGACTACTCCTACGAGGCCCGCTCGCAGCAACGCCCCAAGGACACAGAGCGCTACAAAGAGGGCATGTACCGCACGCAAAACATCTTTTCGCAGGAAATCAACCACGATTTCTTGCTGCAATATGCCCGTAACGTGGGCAAGTTTGAGCTGACGGCTTCGGGTGGCGGGAGCCGCTTGCACAACCGCTACGTGAAGGACGAGCTGCGAGCTGAGCGCCTGCTCTACCCCGGCATTTTCTCGTTTGCCAACAGCCGCGACCTACCCCTCACCCTACCCTACCGCGCCGAGTTTGCGGTGAACAGCTTCTATGGTCTGGCTACGGTAGCTTATAACAAGTTCCTGTACCTGGACCTGACTGCCCGCAAGGACTGGAGCAGCACGCTGGCCAGCGCCAACGGCGTGACGGAAATTCCGATTTACCCATCAGTGAGCCTTAGCGGCATTGTGTCGGAGGTGGTGAAGCTGCCGGAGGTGATATCCTTTGCGAAGGTGCGCGGCTCCTGGGCCGAGGTGGGTAGCGGCACCACGGTGCCCTACCGCACGGCCTACACCTACGCCGTGGCCACGGGCTTTCCATCGGGCCTCAGCAACCCCGGCTCCATTGCCAACCCTGGCCTGAAGCCGCGCCGCACCCGTAGCACCGAGCTGGGCCTGGACCTGCGCTTCCTGCAAAACCGCATTGGGCTGGATGTAGCCGTGTACCGCAACAACACCTACGACCAGATTCTGGAAGTGCCTGTGGACCGAGCTTCGGGCTACAACTACTCGGTGCTGAACGCTGGCCTGGTACGCAACCAGGGCCTTGAAATTCAAGCGAATGCCGAAATAATCACCCGACCCTCAGGCTTTGGCTGGAAGATGTTTGGCACTTACACTGCCAACCGCAACAAGGTGGTAGAGCTAGCCGACAGCGTATTTACCTACCAGCTCCAGCGCGGCCCCGGCGGGCGCGGCACCGTGGAGGCCCGCCCCGGTGGCAACATGGGCGCCATCTACGGCCGCGGCTACCTGCGCGCACCCGATGGCCAGATCATCTACCGCAACGGCCTACCCCAGCTTACCAACGACGTAATGCTGCTAGGCTCGGCCCTACCCAAGTGGAAGGCCAGCATCGGCAACGAGTTCCGCTACAAGCAAGTGCGCCTGAACGTGTTGGTGGATGGGCAGTTTGGCGCCAAAGCCTACTCCATGACCAATGCTGTACTGGCCGAGCAAGGCAAAACCAAAATCACCCTACCCGGTCGCTATAACGGCATCATCGGCAACGGCGTGATTGACAACGGCGACGGCACTTTTCGCCCCAACGACGTGGTGGCCGAGAACGTGCCGGCTTATTACTCGCAGCACTACGGCCGCGACAACATCGAGGCTAACCTGTTCCGCACCGATTTCCTGAAGCTGCGCGAAGTCCGCATTGATTACTCCCTACCCGCCAGTCTGTTGCAGCGCTTCAAGCTCACGCAAGCCACCATCGGCCTTTACGGCCGCGACCTGTACATTCTGACCAAGTGGCCCGCTTACGACCCCGAGTTTGGCACCCTGAACGACGACACGGTGAGCTTGGGCTACGAGCTGGGCCAGTTCCCCAGCACCCGCACCATTGGCTTGAATCTGACGGTGGGGATATAGACCTCACCCCCCGGCCCCCTCTCCTCGGGGAGAGGGGGAGCCTGATGGCACCAACTGTACTAGCAACAGTCAATCAGAATAATCCTCACCTTCTTCTACCTGCTCGGACGTCTTGCTGACGGCTGGCTCCCCCTCTCCCCGAGGAGAGGGGACCGGGGGGTGAGGTCAACCGCAAGAATCATGAAAACCATCAAACTACTCACTTGGCTGCTGCTCGCCTCCACCAGCGCGGCTACTCTTTCGGCCTGCACCGACGGCTTTGAGGAGCTGAACGTGAACCCGAACCAGAACCCCAATGTGATACCGGAAACGCTGCTGGCCCCGGCTCTCACGGACCTGGTGAAGCGCAACATGGACCGCGCCCGGCGCATCACCAACGAGCTGATGCAGGTGCAGGTGACGCGCAACGAGGGCGACGCCATTCACCGCTACGTGGTGCGCCCCGCCGAGGCCGACTACATGTGGAACGGCTGGTACACCCAGCTCACCGACTTCCGCGACCTGTACCGCAGCGCCGAGGCCGTGAACAGCCCTACCTTCAAAGCCATTGCCCGCATCCTAGAGGTCTGGACGGTGTCGCTCTTGACGGATACGTTTGGCGACGTGCCGTATTCCCAAGCCATCCGGGGGCGTGAAGGGCTGTTGCAGCCGTCGTTTGACAAACAGGAGGATATTTACAAAGATCTGTTTACCAAGCTGGAAGAAGCCAACGAGCTACTGAAAGCCAATACCAACCTCTCGGCCGACCAAAGCCAGCTCGACCCGCTGTACCAGGGCAATGCCGCCAAATGGCGCAAGTTTGGCAACTCGCTCTACCTGCGCCTGCTGCTGCGCGTGTCCAACCGCACCGATGCTGTTGCCAACGGCATGAGCCCCCAGGACAAGCTGCGCGATATGGTGAACACCAACGCCGCGGCCTACCCCCTCATCAGCAACAACGAGGAATCGGCTATTATGCGCTGGACGGGCACGGCGCCCTACCAGTCGCCGTTTGCAACCTTCCGCACGGCCGATTTCTCCTCGTTCAGTTCCCTGAGCCAGTTCTTTGTGAACAACCTGAACGAGTGGAACGACCCACGCCGCGCCAAGTGGATGACGCTATACCAAGGTGTGTACGAAGGAATTCCGAGCGGCTATGACCCCATCACGCAGGGCCAGCCGGTGGGCTCTACCTACCCCGCGGCCCTCATGACCGAGCCCTTGCTAGGCAACATTCTCAACTACGGCGAGGTGCAGCTGCTGCTGGCCGAAGCCACCGCGCGCGGCTGGGTGTCGGGCAATGCCCAAACCTACTACGAGGCCGGCACCACGGCCGGCATCACGCTTTGGGGCTACACCGTGCCCACGGGCTACTTCGATAACTCCGACGTGAAGTGGGAGCCCACCAGTACCCTAGACCGCCAGCTGGAGCAGATTCATTTGCAAAAGTACTACGCCCTGTTTTTCACTGACTTTCAGCAGTGGTTTGAGTATCGCCGCACGGGCCACCCGGTGCTACCCCGCGGCGCGGGTGTGCGCAACGACGGTAAAATGCCCGCCCGCATCAATTACCCCGTGTACGTGCAAAGCCTGAATCAGCAAAGCTACCAGGCCGCCATAGCCGACCAGGGTCCGGATGATGTGAATACCAAGGTGTGGTGGCAGAATTGAGGGTAGCCCCACTCCTTCCGTTCAACGATTCGCCTCCCCCCGGCCCCTCTCCAGAACGAAAAATCAACAACATGAAACGCATCCTACCTTTCGCTCTTCTACTCAGCGCATTCACGCTAGGAAGCTGCCTCAAAGACAACCCCGACTACGCGGCTGGGGTACCTAGCCCTACCATCTCCATTGCCGACGTGCGCAACCTCTACCGGGGTACCGATGTGCTGCTTGACAACAGCAACCTCTCCGGTGCCCGGCAGATTACGGGCCTTGTGATTTCCGACGCCAGCGGCCGCAACGTACCGGGTGGCCCCCAGGCCGTAGTGGTACAAAACCGACGAAAGGGCCAGGTGCGCGGCCTGGTGTTGCCCATGCCCGCCGGCGCACCCCTCGACTATGCCGTGGGCGACTCGGTGGTGGTGGACGTGACGGGGGCGCGGCTTACCTCCCAAAATGGTGGACTGCGCATCGAGGGCCTGTCGCCGGCGAATATCACAAAGGTGAGCAGTGGCCACACGCCGGCAGTGCAGGCGGCTACCATTGAGGCATTGCGTACCAGCCCTGGTACCTACGAGGCCACACTGGTGCGCGTAACGGGCGGCAACATCACGCCCGCGCCTACCGGGGGCGCCACGTACAGCGGCGACAAAAACTTGGTGGACGGGTCCGGCAACTTGCTGGTGCTGCACACCGAGGCCGCAGCTACCTTTGCCAGCCGTCGGGTGCCGGCCAGCGCTACCTTCCAGGGCATTCCCATCGCGGCTACTGATGCTGCCGGCCAGCCTCAGCCCCAGCTGTGGCTGCGCACTATTGCTGATGTCATCGACCCCAGCGGCCCCGTGTACGCAGGCTTTCCTGAGAGCTTCGAGGGCGTGCCGCAGGCCACTAAGGGTAGCTACAACATGAACACCGCTGCTGTGCCCGACAACACCGTGACCTTTGGCACTGGCCCCTGGAAACTGTTCCAGACCATCTTGGGCAACACCGCTGGCCGCGACCGGTACACCGGCGCCCAAGGCCTGCGCATGCAGCAAAATCTAACCGTGCCGGCCGTGGTGGAAATGAAGTTTGACCTACCCAACGGCGCCAGCAAAGTGACACTGCTCTACGGCGCCTACTATACTGACGCTTCCAGCTCCTGGATGCTGGAATACTCGCAGGATCAGGGCGCTACCTGGAAACAAACCGGCTCCACCATCACCGACGCCGGCAATTGGCAGCGCTCCATCACCTTTCTCATGAATATCGAAGGCCCTGTGCGCTTCCGCATCAGTAAGCTCGGCCTGGGCACCAGCAACCCGCCCGCCATCCTCAACGGCCGCTTGGGTCTGGATGACATTGCCATTTACGAAAACTAAGCGGACAGTATAATGGCGCGGGATGGCGCGGGGCTGCGCCCCGTGCCGACTGTGCGCAGGCCTCTGGCCTGCTCCCGTTTGAACGACTTGCTTAAACACTTTCAACGGCGCGGACGATTGCAGGCCAGAGGCCTACGCATAGTCGGCACGGGGCACAGCCCCGCGCCAGTGCGCTTCTCCACATTGCCTTTATTTACAGTATGTTTCGCAGAAAATTTCTTCAAAGCCTGGGCCTGCTGAGTGCGGGCGTGAGCCTGCCACTGGCCCCGGCCGCCGTAGCCGAGCTGGCCGACCCGAAAGCCGCTTCGCATAAGCTTGATCTTGCTCCGCTTACTATCAAAGGCCGCGTGCACGCTGGGGGTAAGGGTTTGGCCGACGTACCCGTCACGGATGGCTACAACATTGTACTAACCGACAAAAGCGGCCGCTACACGCTGACCAGCAACTCCACGGCCGAGTTTGTGTACCTCACCCTACCCCGCGGCTATGCTATTCCGCATGAGAAGGGCGTGGCGCGGTTCTACCAGCCCATCAAACCCGGTCAGCGGAACATGACAGCTGACTTTGCCCTGCAACCGCTGCCCGGCGACGACCGGAAACACACCTTTATGGTGTGGGCCGATCCGCAGATGATCGACAAAAAGGACACCCACGAGCTAATCACCGTATCGGCGCCCGACCTGAAGCAACTGGCCGCACAGTACAACAGCCCCAACACCTTCGCTATCGGGTGCGGCGACTTGGTGTGGGACCATTTTGAGCTGTTTGAGGACTACAAGCAGGCCGTGGACATCACTGGTATTCCGTTTTTCCAGGTAATTGGCAACCACGATATGAACATCAAGGCCCGCTCCGACGATGGGTCGGCCGAGACGTTTAAGAGTCTGTTTGGGCCTACTTACTACTCCTTCAACCGCGGCGAGGTGCACTACGTGGTGCTCGACGACGTGTTCTTCATCGGGCCACCCAAAAAGTACATCGGCTACCTCACGGAGACGCAGTTGCAGTGGCTGGAGCAGGATTTGAGCCACGTGAAGCCGGGCAGCACCGTGGTAGTGGCCTTGCACATTCCGGTAGACAGCGGCGACAAGCGGCGCAACCAGCTTAAGGATGAGTCGTTGGGTGGGGTGGTGACCAACCGCCACGAGTTGTACCGCATCCTGAAGCCCTACACGGCCCATATTATGTCGGGCCACACGCACGTGTGCGAGAAGATCTTCCACGAAAACACCATCGAGCACACCCACGGCGCAGTGTGCGGCGCCTGGTGGACCGGCCCTATCTGCACCGATGGCACGCCCAGCGGCTACGGCGTGTACGAGGTAGACGGCCCCAACATCAAGTGGTATTACAAGTCTTTTGGCAAAGACCGCCAGCACCAGTTCCGCGCCTACCCTAAGGGCGCCAACCCCGACCGCCCCGAGGACATTGTGGTGAACGTGTGGAACTGGGACCCCGAGTGGCAGGTAGTGTGGTTTGAAAACGGTCAGCGCCAGGGGCCCATGCACCAGCAAACCAGCCTCGACCCACTAGCCGTGCAGCTGCAAGCCGGTCCCAAACTCCCCGCCAAGCACAAGTGGGTAGACCCTACCTTGGCCGACCACATGTTCTACGCCCGCCCTTCCAAAGACGCCAAGGAAATCAGGGTAGAGGTGACGGACCGTTTCGGGCAGAAATACACCGAAACGGTGGCGGTGTAAGTATCAGTCCGAGCACAGCGAAGAATCTGAAGTACTACATTGAATGTCTGTCCAACGGAACTTCCTTTCACTAGACCGTCATGCTGAGCAGAGCCGAAGCATCTCTACTGCAGCGGTAATTGTTGACGCTTACAACGAAGCGGTAGAGATGCTTCGGCTCCGCTCAGCGTGACGGGCAATATCAGCACGCGAGATTTCTTCCGCTGGTCGAAAAGCTGTTCTATCAAACCCATCCGTATAGCTCCTATGAAAACCCTTCTGCTGCTCATCCCCCTGCTTGCCATGCTTACGCTCTCTACTGCCCAACACAAGCCGCTCGATACGCAAGGCCACCGCGGCTGCCGTGGCCTGCTGCCCGAAAACACGGTACCGGCCATGTTGAAGGCGCTGGACCTGGGCGTGACCACTCTGGAAATGGACATCGCCATCAGCCAGGACAAGCAGGTGCTACTCTCCCACGACCCGTATATGAACGCCGACTTTGTGCACTCGCCCAACGGTCAGCCGCTTACGCCGGCAGCGGGTAAGGCGCTACGCCTCTACGGGCTGCCCTACGCCGACATCCGGCGCTACGACGTGGGCAGCTACGGCAACCCCAAGTTCCCAAGGCAGCAAAAGCTGAAAGCGCACAAGCCGCTGCTGGCCGAGGTGATTGACGCGGCGGAGGCGCATGCCAAGCAACAAGGCCGCGCCCTACCCTATTATAATATTGAAACCAAAACGACCCCGGCCGGCGACAATACCCTGCACCCCGAGCCAGAGGAGTTTGTGCGCCTCTTGCTGGCTGTGGTGACGCAAAAAGGCGTGCAGGACCGCGTGATTATTCAGTCCTTCGACCCGCGCACGCTGGAAGTCGTGCATCGCACGCACCCTACCCTACGCACGGCGCTGCTGGTAGAAAACCCGGATGGACTAGCTGCCAACCTGAAACGCTTGAGCTTCCGGCCTACCATCTACAGTCCGTATTACAAGCTGGTGACACCCGAACTGGTACAAACCTGCCACCAACAAGGCATACAGGTCATTCCGTGGACGGTAAATACTGCTTCGACAATTAAAGAGTTAGTAGCGCAGAAAGTAGACGGAATTATTACAGATTATCCGGATTTATTTACTGATAACACAGCAAAATAAACCAGCTGATTATATAATACAGTAGCATTAATTTTTGTATCTAATTTCAATTACAATACACTCCAACTGACGTCTTCATAAAATAATAATTTATCTAATTCCCGTTGAATGATGTCTAGTTACAGGCGTCATTCAACGGGAATTTTGCATGGTGATAATAGTTATACTGTTGGTGCGGCAACATAGGGATTACGTTCTATCAATTTACCATACAACCAGTTCTAGCGCATAGTTACTGCATAGACGTGGGCTATACTATGTCATCTGAAGTCTATCTAAATATTATGCTTGTGTTATAAATAAACACCCTATGTTATGAATTTATCAATCCTATTTATTATCAAATAAAGCCCAAAATCATCATTTTATATTTGTGCCGTCGAAAAGTATAGCAGAGTTATTTTTATATTTTCCAGGCTCATTGCTGTAGTTATTTCCCGCCACTTCCCACTCTTTTTTAGCCTACCCGACGACTTATTTTTTATAAGCCGATGGGACTATTGTGCGCCTACTTTCCTCCAACCAATTCAGCTGTATGATGAACTTAAACTCTACTGTTTCTCCCTGGAAACGTAGTTTGCTGCTGCCTGTGGCACTGTGTTGCACTGTGGCCGCTACGGCCCAACAGGCACGCACCGTGAGCGGCCGCGTGACCGACACCGCCGGCGAGGCCCTACCCGGCGTGACGGTACTTGCCAAGGGCACCCAGGTAGGCACCGTGACCGACGCCTCTGGCAACTACTCGCTGCAAGTGCCCGCCGAAGCTACCACGTTGGTAGTGTCGTACTTAGGCTTTCATACGCAGGAGCTACCGCTGAATGGCCGCACGAGCCTCGATGTGAAGCTGGCGCCCGATACCAAGGCGCTAGAAGAGGTAGTGGTGGTGGGCTACGGCACCCAAAAGAAGGTGAACCTGACCGGCGCCGTAGACCAGGTGACGTCGGAAGTGCTGCAAAATCGCTCGGTGCCTAACCTCACGCAGGGCTTGCAGGGCGTGTTGCCTAACCTGAACCTGGTGCCCGGCGATGGCAAACCCACGCAGTCGCCGGCCTACAACATCCGGGGTACCACGTCGATTGGGCAAGGGGGCAATGCGCTGGTACTGATTGACGGCGTGGAGGGTGACCCCAGCCGTTTGAATCCCAACGACGTAGCCACGGTATCGGTGCTGAAGGATGCCTCGGCCGCCGCTATTTACGGGGCTCGTGGTGCCTTTGGCGTGGTGCTGATTACGACCAAAAACCCCGCGAAAGACCGCACCAGCATCACGTATTCGTTCAATCAGGCCATCAAGAGCCCCACGGCGGTACCGGACTTCGTGACCGACGGCTACCAGTTTGCCAAGATGTTCAACGAGGGCTGGTCGGCGTGGAACGACTACTCTCAGACGCCGCAGAACATCAACAAAACGGTGCGGTTCTCGCCGGAGTATTTGGCTGAGCTGAAGCGCCGCTCCGAAGACCCTACCCTCCCGAAAGTGGAGGTAGGCGCCAACGGCGAGTACGTGTACTACGCCAACACCGACTGGTATAAGGAGCTGTATAAGAAGCGCACCAGCTCCTCGGAGCACAACGTATCGGTGTCGGGGAGCAGCGGCAAGGCCAGCTTCTACGCCACGGGCCGCTACTTCGGGCAGGATGGGCTATTCCGTTATAATTCTGACGATTACCGGATGTACAACTTCCGGGTGAAGGGCGCGCTGGACCTGTTTCCGTGGCTGCGCGTGGAAAACAACGCCGACTACTCCAACATGACCTACCACAACCCACTGAACGTGGGTGAGGGCGGCGGCATTTGGCGCAACATTGCCGACGAGGGCCACACCGTGGCACCTATGTTCAACCCCGACGGCACGCTCACCTACTCGGCGGCCTACACGGTGGGCGACTTCTGGTACGGCAAAAACGGCATTGACTTCGATGAAAGGGTGTTTCGGAACACCACGTCGTTTAACTCGCGGTTTTTCGATAACAAGTTTCACGTCAACGGCAACTTCACCATTCGCAACACCGACAACGACCGCACCCAAACGCGCGTGCCGGTGCCGTATAGCCGCAAGCCCGGCGTGATTGAGTACGTGGGCACCAACACCAACGATTTGCAGCGCTCCTTTGGGCAGACGCGCTACCTGGCCACCAACCTCTACGCCGAGTACGAAACCAACTTCACGCCGGCGCACTACTTCAAGGCGCTGCTGGGCTATAACTACGAGCAGTCGACGTACCGCGGCCTGCAAACCCAGCGCAACGGCCTCATCTATCCCGATGCGCAGGACATCAACCTAGCACTGGGCCAAGCCATTACCACGGGCGGCGGCTGGGATCGGTGGAACATCTCGGGTGGTTTCTACCGCCTGAACTACTCTTTCAAGGACCGTTACCTGCTGGAAGCCAGCGGCCGCTACGACGGCTCCTCGAAGTTCCCCGAGAACGAGCGGTTTGCCTACTTTCCGTCGTTCTCGGCGGGGTGGCGCATCTCCAACGAGCCATTCTGGAAAGTGTCGCCCAACCTGATTTCGGAGTTGAAAATCCGGGGTTCGTACGGGGCACTGGGTAACGGTAATATCAACTCCTACGCCTTTCAGGAGCAGTTTAGCATTGCGCAGTCGGGTAGGGTGCTGAACGGGGTGCGGCCGCAGTATACCGGCCAACCCAACGTAGTGCCCAACGGCCTGACCTGGGAAACCTCCACTACCTCCGACCTGGGCCTGGACCTGAGCATGCTGCGCAATCGTCTGACGCTGAACGCCGACGGCTACATTCGCAACACCACCGACATGTTTACGGTAGGCCCTACCCTACCCGCCGTGTTTGGTACTGATATCCCGAAGGGCAACTACGCCGACCTGCGCACCAAAGGCTGGGAGGTGGCCCTGAACTGGCGCGACCAAGCCAACGTGGGCAACAGCCCGCTGGCTTACGGCCTGCGCCTCACGCTGGCCGACTACAAGGCCCACATCACCAAGTACAACAACATTGATAAGCGCCTGAACGACTACTACGAGGGTCAGCGCTTGGGCGAAATCTGGGGCTATACCACCGATGGGCTGTTTGTGTCGCAGGATCAGATCAGCTCCTCGCCCTCGCAGGCCCTATTCCGGGCTTCCACCAGCGGCCAGCTGCTGCCCGGCGACATCAAATTTGCGGACTTGAACGGCGACGGCGTCATCAACAACGGCGACAACACCGTGACCAACCCCGGCGACCGGCGCGTAATCGGCAACTCCCTACCCCGCTACACCTACGGCGTGATGGCCGATGCCAGCTGGCACAACTTCTTCTTCTCGGCCTTCTTCCAGGGGGTAGGGCACCAGGACTGGTACCCCGGCGCGGAAGCGGGCACCTTCTGGGGCCAGTACAACCGGCCGTATGGCAAAGTACCGAAGTCACAGCTGGGCAACATCTGGTCGGAGGAAAACCCCGATGCCTACTTCCCGCGCTACCGCGGTTACGTGTCGCAGAACGGCGCCGGCGAGCTGACGCAGGTGCAAACGCGCTATCTCATCAACGCCGCCTATATCCGTCTGAAAAACATTCAGTTGGGCTACAACCTACCTACCTCGCTCATTGGCCGCGCCCGGCTGTCAGCGGCGCGCGTGTACGTATCGGGAGAGAACCTGTGGGCTTGGTCGCCGCTCTACAAAATCACCCGCGACTTGGACGTGGAGAGCATCGGCCGCTCCGACCAAGTGCTGACCTCCAGCAACAGCGGAAACGGCAACAACTACCCCATTCTTAAAAGCGTCATCCTGGGCTTGTCGGTGACATTTTAACGACGGGACCCTACCCCTCCTGGTCCCTTTCCCGAGGGACCAGGGGTAGGGTCACACCAGCACAACAGCTAACAACCATGAAACAATACCTTACCACCTTCCTTCTCCTGTGCTTGGCCTTGGCCAGTTGCGAATCGCTGGACCAGGAACCTGAGGCTACTGTCACGGGCTCAGCCGTATTCAGCAGCGAGCGGGGCCTGGAGCTGTACGCCAACTCTTTCTACGACGTGCTGCCCACCGCCAACGACATTGTGCGCGGCGACGCCATGGCCGACTACTCGGCCCGCACCCAAGTGCCCGATTTCCTGCTGCCCGGCGCCTTTAGTGCCCGCCAAAGCTCGGGCTGGGACTGGCGCCCATTGCGCAACATCAACTACTTCATTGCCAATAACAACAATGCAGGCGTGGCACCCGCCGTGCGCAACCACTACTTGGGACTGGCGCGCTTTTTCCGGGCGTGGTTTTACTTCGACAAGGTGAAACGCTTTGGGGATGTGCCGTGGATCAGCAATCCCCAGAATGTGGACGACCCTACCCTTTACAATGGCCGCGACCCACGCACCCTGGTAATGGATTCGGTATTGGCTGATCTGAACTTCGCCATCCAGAACATCACGACTACTGCCGACAACAGCCGCAGCCTTGTGACCAAGCAAACGGCCGCCGCCTTCAAGTCGCGGGTGTGCTTGTTTGAAGGCACGTTTCGGAAGTACCAGACCGGCTACGGCCTTACGGGCAGTGCCAACCAGTGGCTGACCGAAGCCGCCACCGCCGCCGAGCAGGTGATGACCACCGGCGGCTTCAGCCTGAACGCGGCCGGCGGCACCAATCTAGCTTACCGCCAAGTGTTTACCAGTCAGGCGCCGGTGGCCTCGGAGGTGATTCTAGCCGCCGTTTCGGACCCGGCGCTGAGCGTGTATAACGACGCCAACTGGTGGTGGACCAGCGCCACCTACGGCTCGCGCGTGAGCCTGATTCGCACCTTCGTGAACACCTACCTGAACATCGACGGTACGCCCTTCACCAGCAAAGCCGGCTACGAGACCCTACCTTTTGCGCAGGAGGTGAAAGGCCGCGACAAGCGCCTGCAACAGACCATCCGGATGGGCGACTACCGCCGCACCAACGGCAACACCACGGAGGCCGCTCCGCCGGTTTTCTCCTACACGTATACTGGTTATCAACCCATTAAGCTAACGCAGGACGACACCTATTACGACGGCGGCACGCGCAACATCAACTCTTTACCCATCATTCGCTATGCAGAGGTGCTGCTAAACTACGCCGAGGCCAAGGCTGAGCTGGGCACGTTCAGTAATGCTGACTGGGTGAAAACCATTGGCGCCCTACGCCAGCGCGCCGGCATCACGGCCGGCCTCACGGCCAAGCCCACCGTGGCCGACGCCTACCTGCAAACCAACTACTTCCCGGGCATCTCAGACCCGGCACTGCTGGAAATCCGCCGGGAGCGGGGCATCGAGCTGGTGCTGGAAGGCTTCCGCTTCGCCGATATCATCCGCTGGCGCCGCGGGCCGCTGATGGAAATGCCCTGGAACGGCTTCTACGTGCCCGCTCTGAACCAACCCCTCGACCTAAACGAGGACGGCAAGAACGACGTGGCCTTCTACCAGAACACGGCCCCTACCCCCGCCACAGGCGTTACCTACGTGAACGTGTCGCCTACCCTCAACGGCCGCGCCAACCCGCAGCAGCTCAAAAACGGCAGCTCGGGCGAGCTGACTTGGTTGAACAACGTGCCCCGCAAGTGGGACGACAAATTCTACCTCTACCCCATCCCCGAAGCCGACCGCCTGATCAACCCCAAACTCGGCCAGAATCCGGGTTGGGAGTAGAATCCCTGAAGCAGTCTGTCCTCCTGAACAACGGCCGGCTGTGCTCCTAAAAACCGTGTGTCATCCTGAGCAGAGTGAAGGACCTTCTCACGTCTGCACGACAGGCGTACCAACGATTCGTTCTGCCGTGAGAAGGTCCTTCGCTCTGCTCAGGATGACACACGATTTTTTCAGGATGACAGATGATTTAACTACTAACCAGTACAGCTTTTCCTTTCACCGCTTTCTTTCCCAATGCTCAAGCACACCCTACTCGCCTCGCTTCTATTCCTCGGCGCAGCCACTACCCTCTCGGCCCAGACGCTGAAGCTGGCGACTTACAACATCCGCTACGACAACAAGCGTGATACCGCCAACGCCTGGGGCAAGCGCGTGCCCTACCTTACCAAGCTCGTTCGCTTCCAGGACTTTGATGTGTTTGGCACGCAGGAAGTGCTCTACAACCAGTTGCAGGATATGGCTGGCCAGCTGCCCGGCTATGCGCACGTGGGCGTGGGCCGCGACGACGGCAAGCAAGCTGGTGAGTTCTCGACCATCTTTTATAAAAAGGATAAGTTCGACCTGCTGCAACAAGGCACGTTCTGGCTGTCGCCTACCAGCGCCACGCCCAGCAAGGGCTGGGACGCTGCCCTACCCCGTATCTGCTCCTGGGCGCACCTGCGCGACAAAGGCACCGGTTTCACGTTCTACTTCTTCAACACCCACTTCGACCACGTAGGCAAGGAAGCCCGCCGTGAAAGCTCCAAGCTGATCTTGGCGAAGGTGAAGGAAATGGCCGGCACCACGCCCGCCATCCTCACCGGCGACTTCAACATCGACCAGCGCAACGAGAGCTACACCATCCTCAGCACCTCAGGCACCCTAAAGGATGCCTACCAGACGGCACAGGTGGTGTATGCGCCCAACGGCACGTTCAACGGCTTCGACCCCATGCGCAAAACCGACGCCCGCATCGACCATATCTTCCTCAGCCCCGCCTTCACCGCCACCCGCTACGGCATTCTAACGGACACCTACAGCGGCGGCAAAACACCCTCCGACCATTACCCGGTAGCCGTGGAGGTGCAGTATAGCACGAAGAAAAAGTAGAAGTATGGGTGATGGCGCGGGGCTGTGCCCCGTGCCGACTATGCGCAGGCCTCTGGCCTGCCCGGCCAAACATTCCGTGAGCTTCAATGGCGCGGACGATGGCAGGCCAGAGGCCTGCGTACAATCGGCACGGGGCACAGCCCCGCGCCATTCGCTGGACAGCCTCGCCTGAAAAGCAGACCCGAGTTACGCTGCGCTACACTCGCGCCAGTTGATCTACTACCCTACCGTTGGTACACGCGCACGTAGTCTATTTCGTAGCGGCTGGGGAGGATAGTGCCTTCCAGGGGGCCGCCATTGTCGCCGCCCAGGGCTAGGTTCAATAAGATATAGTGCGGCTGCATCATGGGGTTGCGGCCGGTGCCGTCTTGGTTCACGGTGGCCGTGAGAGGCGTTTCGTTGAGCAGCAGGTCGTCTACATAGAGACGGATGGAGTTGGCATCCCAGTCCATGCGCCACACGTGGAATTTCTTGGCCCAGTCGGGGTCGGCGAAGGAGTCGACGGCTTTGGTTTCGCTGTGCCACTTGGCGTTGTAGCGCTTGTCGGTGCCAGAGGCTACGTTGGCGAGAATATTCCCTTTGTAGTACTCCATAATGTCGATTTCGCCGTTGGAGGGCCACTCGCCGGCCACACCCAGCGTCCAGAACGCGGGCCACAGACCGGGGCGCGCATCAATACGCCCGCGCATCTCGAAGCGGCCGTATTGCCACTGCTGCTGCCCCTGCGTGTTCAGGCTGGCCGAAGTGTAGTCGATGGTAGGGCGGCTGGTTTTCCAGTCGGTGCTGCCCGGCTGGTAGGTAGGGTTGGGCCGGTTCTCCTTGCGTGCTTCAATGACAAGCATCCCATTCTCTACGCGGGCATTGTCGGGCTGATACCATTGCAGCTCGTGGTTGCGGGTGAAACCGTTTTCAAATTGCCAGTTCTTTGGGTCGGGACGGCCTTCGGTGTTGAACTCATCGGCCCACACCAGTCGCCAGCCATCTTGCGTAGCTGCCGGGGTAGGCGCCGTTGCTCCCAGCGACCAGGGGGTGGCTGCTTGCTTCACGAAAGACGCTTCCGGCTGCCACTCCTGTATATAGACGGGCTGCGGGGGTAGGTTTTCCAGTGTTTCGCCGTCGCCCTGGCCGGTGCGCTGCACAAATAGGTGCAGCACGTGGCGGCGCTGCCACAGCTCCGTATCGTAGCTGGGCTCCCAGTTGCCCACGCTGGTGGTGGTCAGATCGGTCACGGCCCACTGGTTTTGCCTGAGGTCGAGGCAGGCGGCCACCGAGGCGCGGTCCTGGCGCTCAGCATCGCGGAACACGAGGTAGGCGGCGGTACGGCCCTTCTGGGTTTCAACCAGTAGCTGCGGCCGCGAAATCGGAATCTTCTTGGTCCCTACCCCACTCAGGCTGAAGGGTGTGGTACGCTGGCTGATCTGTTGCGTTTTCCAGGCACCGCCGGCTTTATAAATCAGCTGGTACTGCGGCACTTGCGTGCCCTGCGGCCGCCAGTAAGTGGCAATGTAAGGCGTGCCACCCGCATCGGTCGTGATGGTGGTTTGGTTGATCAGTTCGCTGTTCTCCGGAATGCGGGCCGCATATTCGGCCGTGGCCTGCGTGATGGGTAGGCGGTAGGCTTCGCCGGTGCTCTTTTGCCAGGTTTTGCCCCCATCTAGAGAGCGGGCATAGGCCATGTCGTGGTTGCTGGCTACGTTGGGGCTCTCCCGCCACACCCACGACAGATGGATAGCACCCTTCGCATCGATACAAGCCTGCCAATAGGCGTTGCGCTGCTTTTCGCCGTCGATGAGCACATCGTGGAGGCGGCGCCACTGCTGGGTTTTGGTGGAGTAGTAGTTTAGGGCCAAGTTGCCATTGCCGGAGCTACCGTCGCGGTACAGAAACAACAGGTCGCCGCTGGGGAAGCGGTGAAACTCGGGGTAGGTCACGTTCTTTTCCCGGTCACCGGTCATGGGCAGCAACTCGCTCATTTCCAACGAGC
This sequence comes from Hymenobacter aerilatus, assembly GCF_022921095.1. Classification (NCBI taxonomy): domain Bacteria; kingdom Pseudomonadati; phylum Bacteroidota; class Cytophagia; order Cytophagales; family Hymenobacteraceae; genus Hymenobacter; species Hymenobacter aerilatus. Next base: position 4,483,779 of record NZ_CP095053.1, on the reverse strand, counting down.
CGGGCGCTTTGCTGCGGCAGTAGTGCAAGGGGTTGCCGTGGTGGTCGAAGGAGCAGTGCAGGTAGCCGCGCCCATCCACCATGATGCTGATAACGTTATGCGCATCTTGCACTTTGCCCCGGTACTGCGTACGCTGCACCTGCCACGGCCCGCGGGGTAGGCGGCGCTTGGCCAGCACCACATAGCCCGCCGAGTCGTAGTAGGCGGTGTACTGTTCCCGGCCGTGCGTCACCACGGAGTTTTTGCGGAATACGGCTCCGTTCACGTTGTTTTTGGCCCAGCCTAACCCTACGGGCGTTTGGGCGGAGACCTGTAATCCACTGTAGATCAAAAGAAATACCAACAACCAAGAGCGTGCAAAAGGCATAGTAGCAGAGTTATTGACTCGCGTTACCCCGAATCATAATAGTACCTGGTGGGTGATATGTCGGCCGCGGGTTCGTCCGCACCAACCGAATGTTGATGACTGTAGTCGATTGGCCAACGGAAGGGCGCATTACGTCGATACCAGCAATGGCATCCGTCACAATGCGTAGTCCGGTATCTTCCAACGGCTGGCCTTCCAGCTGAAAAGCAACTGGCCCGCGCAGCTTCAGCCACTGCTGAATAGCTGCCAATGACTTGGTATTTCCTTTAAACCTCTTTTTAAGGTTGACACTTACTACACCGTGCGACATCACACTACGCAGTCGTGCTGGGACTTCGCCTCCTTTATAGACCACTATCTCCGCAATATTTGCTGGTACCACGTCCCACAAACCACCCACAATAAAGCGGTCATTCAGCACATACACCGGGCTTGAATTGTCGTGCCGAACTGTATCAGGGGTTGGTGCCGTTGCGGGTACTTCGGTGGCCTGTTGCGCCCAACTCGACCAGCTATTTAAATACCCCAGACTAAGTAATAACGAAGTGAGCCACAGGTAGCGCATAGTAGTGATGCTTTAAAAGGATTAACTATTTCCTCTAAAGAAAGCACTTGTTCTAAACATACAGTCTGCAGCACTATATGAAGTAGAAACACAACATGTTTGCCTTGCCATTACTGACTTTATTTCACCCAATTCAAGCCGTTCAACGACAAGACATAACATGTTGTGTCTCTACTCCTTTGCCTACCTAATGCTACCTTTAGGCGTTGCCTGTGAGGTAGCGCCTTTGCCCGTTTCACTGCCATCCAGCAGGCGCAGCGTGTAGGTGTAGGTATACTTTTTATCCAGCAGACGGTACTGCTCGTGCGGCAGGGCGCCCCAGCTGTTGTCGCCACCTACGCCGCGCTGCTTCAAATCAAGGTGCAGCGAAGTCTGACGGGAAGGCTTTAGGTCGGTGGGGTGCTGCTGCTTTTTGGTGAGGCCGGGGTCCATATCTTCGGCACTATAGGGTAGGGCGCTGAAGCAGATAGGCTGTTGAGTGCCTTCTACGCGCAGGCCGCGTCCTGCAGCATTCGTCAGCGTTAGCCAGCGCACATCGGTGCGGTAGCCACACTCCTGCGGGCGTAGGTAGTTGGTTGTGAACTGCCCAGCCACTGAGTCGCGGTAGGTGCCTAAGAAAGCGGCGGTGTTGCGGTCGGCATAGTTTTCCCAGGGCCCGCGGCCGTAATAGGTCAGCTCGCTGAACTGCTTGGGCATCTCCAGGCGCATACCAAAGCGCGGCATCTCGGGCAGGTTTCTGCCTGTCAGGTCAATAGAGGCCGTTACTTGCACGGCTCCGTCGGGGCGCAGGAGGTAGGCTACTGTATACGGCGAGTTGATGTCGCTGAGTAGGTAGTCAACGGTGATGGGTAAGCCCGCGGCGGTTTGTTCGCCTACCATCACGCGCTGCACCTGGCGGGCGGCGTGGGCTGTACGCCACACGCCCAAGCGCTCGGGCATTCCGTTACCAAAGTCGTTATCCGTGGGGGCACGCCAGAAGTAGGGCTCAGGGAAGCTGCCAAGGACAGATTCGTTGCGCAACCGATAGTCGGTTAGGCGGCCCTGCTTGGTATTGAACTCGCCGCGTACCTCGCCCGCCGTAAACGTCAGCTTGTCGCCGTCGCGCTTTACTTGCAGGGTAGTGGCGGTAGGGGAAGCCGCCGCGAAGTACGTGGCGGCGGGTGTGAGCACAAACTGCTCACGCGCAACTTCGTGCCCGGCGGGCACCAGCGCGGCAGCCTTCTTGGTGAGGGCAAAAACATTGAGCACGTACTCTGTACCAGGCTGGGCCGACAGGGTAGGCAAACTCAGCTTTACCTGTTGCTGCTGCCGGGGTAGGGCTTTCGGGGAAAAAGTACCGCGCTTTACTACCGCGCCGTTTTTCAGCAGCTCCCAGCGGAAATCATAGTTTTCCAGTGTATTAAAAGAAAACCCGTTGTGCACTGTGATGCGACCATCGGCGGGCTTGGCAGCACTAAACCGGATGTCTTGGTAGACTTTTTTCACCTCGTAGATAGACGGGTGCGCCGAGCGGTCAGCGCCTACCAGCCCATTACCACTGAAGTTTTCGTCGTTCTGCAAGTGGTAACCACCTAGGTCGCCGCCGTAGGCCCAAAAGGGCGCCCCGGTAGGAGTTGTGGTTTTGATTCCCTGGTCTACCCAGTCCCAGATAAAGCCACCTTGCATGTGCGGCTTGCTACGAATCAAGTCCCAGTACTCTTGAAAGTTACCACTGCTGTTGCCCATCGCGTGCGAGTATTCACACATGATGTACGGCCGAGTTTTATCGGTGGCATTGGCGTATTTTTTCATGGAGCCCATACCGGGATACATGGGGCACACAATGTCGGTGTCCACATCTTCGCCGGCTTGCTCAAACTGTACAGGGCGGCTAGGGTCGCGCTGCTTCAGCCACTTATAGGCATCATGAAACACAGGGCCATTGCCGCACTCGTTGCCCATACTCCACACAATCACGGAAGCGTGGTTTTTGTCGCGCTCCAGCAGCCGTTCAATCCGGTCTAGGTGTGCGGGGGCCCACTGCGGCAAGTAAGCGGGGTGCTTGCTCTTGTCAAACCACCCCTGCCACTCAGCCCCAAAGCCGTGGGTTTCAATGTTGGCTTCATCTACCAAGTACAGCCCGTACTCGTCGCACAGCTTATACCACCGCTCATCGTTGGGGTAGTGGCTGGTACGCACGGCGTTAATGTTGTGCTGCTTCATCAGCTGCACGTCCTGGCGCATCACAGCTTCACTCACGGCCCTACCCGTGGTTTGATCAAACTCGTGGCGGTTCACGCCATGCACTTCTATTGGCACACCGTTCACCATCAGCTGCGCATCTTTGATTTCCACTTTGCGGAAACCCAGCTTGCAGCCGGTGAGGGCCAGCACCTTGCCCTGTGCGTCTTCCAACGCAATGCGGCACTGGTAGAGGGTAGGCTGCTCTGCGCTCCAGCGGCGCACATTGGGCACGGTGCCACGCAACGTTACGGTTTGTGCATCGGGCGCTACGGGTTGCTCTTGGCGCAGCACCGTTTTGCCCGTAGCATCCAGCAGCTCTACCCGCACACGGGCTGGCGTGGCCTGCGCGCCGGCAAAACTACGCAACGTCACATCGGCCGAGAACTGCCCGTTTTTGTAACTTGGATCGAGGTCGGCATGCGCAAAGAAGTCCCATATGCTCCGCTTCGGTAGGCTGAGCAAGGCCACATCCCGGTCGATGCCGGAAAGGCGCCACATGTCCTGATCTTCGAGGTAACTACCATCGTGCCAGCGCAGTACTTGTACAGCAAGTTGGTTTTCTCCCGCTTTCAGGTAGGGGGTAATATCGAACTCGGCCGGTGACTTCGCTACCTTGCTCATGCCCACGCGCTGCCCGTTCACAAACACCATGGCGTAGCCCGAAATAGAGCCGAACCGCAACAACACCTCACGCCCAGCCCAGCCCGCTGGCACCGTAAAGGTGCGCCGGTAGGTACCTACGGGGTTGTCGCGGCCATCAATGAAGGGCGGATTCTTGGGAAACGGGTATACGATATTGGTGTAGATGGGAATTCCGTAGCCCTGCATTTCCCAGTTGGAGGGTACGGGAATAGTTTTCCAGGCGGCATCGTCGAAGTTGGCCTGGGCAAAGTTGGTGGGGCGCTCGGCTGGCCGAAGCGCAAAGTTGAATTTCCAGTTGCCGTTTAGCGACTGATAGTAGGGCGAGCGGCTGTAGTCATCGGCGGCCACATCGGCAGCCTTCTCATAGAGCACAAAGCTGGCGCGTCCCTTTTCTTTATGCTCGTCCAGTACTTGCGGATTTTCCCACTCGTTGGGGGTAGGCTGGGCTGTAGCTGCCCTGCTTGTTAGGAGCAGGGCGGCCAGTAAAAAATGAAGGTTACGCATATACAGGAAAGGTAAAGCAGTAGATAACGGTGTGGTTGGCACCGTTAGGCAAACCTACGCCACTACCTGCGAAGCAACCGGGGACATTTCGGGAGAATGGCGGGGTGATATTCGTCGGGGGCAGTATGACAGCCATTCGCTTACCTCGCCCTACACAAATAGCTTTGCGCTGCAGCTGAAGCACTTCCCTACCCTCTCCTACTCCGGTTGCACCACAAAGCCCCCACGCGCCGGCAGCGTCACGCTCACCGCGTTGCCAGCCACGGGCTGCGTGCTGAAGCTGCGGTTGGTAGCACCGTCGGTGATGAGCGTGCCACTTTTCAGGCCTAGCTTGCCTAGGTCAACCTGAATAGTTTTGGGCGCATCGGTGGCGTTGATGCCGGCCAGGTACCAGCGGCCATCGGGGGCCTGGCGGGCCAGCACGGCGTACTGGCCAGGGTATCCCTCCACAAAGCGCACATCGGCCCAGCGCGGGGGTAGCTTTTTCACAAACTCGCGCACGTAGGCAGGCTGCGCGGCCATGCCCTCGGGCACCTCAGCGTAGTGCTGAATGCCCGACTGAAACAGCACCGACAAGGCCAGCTCAAACGCGTTGGAGGTGCGGCGCTGCTTGCCGTTGATTTCCGAAAACGCCATGGGCGTGAAGTCCATTGGGCCCACGGCGTTGCGGGTGAAGAGGAGCGTAGCGCAGTGGGTAGGCTCCTGGTCAGTATTGTTTTGGTCGAAGGTCAGGAACTCGAAGCCCTTCACGGCTTCCATGGTCATCAGGTTTGGGTAGGTGCGGTTCCAGCCCCGCGGGATGGTAGTGCCGTGAAAGTTCACGAGCAGCCCGGCCTTCGCGGCGTCTTCCAGCAGGTCCTGGTAGTAGTTCATAAACGACTGCCCATCCCCGCCGAAGAAGTCAATTTTCAGCCCGGCTATACCCATTTGCTTGATGCGGGCAAACTCCTTGCGTCGGCTTTCGGCCTCGAAGAGCACATTTTTCGGCGTTTGGGGAGCTTCGTTCCAGTGGCCGTTGGAGTTGTACCACACCAGCAGCCCCACGTTTTTGGAGCGGGCATATTGGGCCAATTCCTGCGTTTTGTCGTAGCCTATCTGCGTGTCCCACAGGGCATCTACCAGGCAGTAGCGCCATTCCATGTCGGCGGCGTAGTCGATGAAGCGGCGCTGCACATCGTAGGTGGTTTTGCCGTCGCCCAGCAGCACCCACGACCACGACGATTTGCCGGCTACTTCCGGCACCACGGCCGTTTGGGCGGGTGCGCTCACGTCCGTTGTCAAAGTAGATTCTACAATGGGCGCCAGCGAGTTGCCGACCACCAGCACGCGCCAGGGTGTGCGCCAGGGTAGGCGACCTTCGGGCAGTACGGGGGCTTCGGGGGTGGTGCGCTCCTGGGGCTGCGCGAAGGCAATGCTGTACTCGGCGTCGGGGGAGGCGTGCGCCAGGTGGGAGCCGCAGTAAGTGCGCCCCATACCAGCCTCCGTGAGCAGTACCCAATGCCCGTTGGCTTCAAACAAAGCCGGAAACGACCAGCCTTCTCCAATAGTAGAGGGCGTGCCGGCCGCTATGCCGCGCTGGTAGTTTTCCTCGTAGGAAGGCTGCGTTTTGGCCCAGCCGGTTTGGGCTTTGGCGTGCGGGTGCAGCCACCCCTTGGCGCTGGCGGGCAGGTGAAAGGTGGTGTTTTCGGCAGTGATGCGCTGCACCTCCTGGCTGGTGCCTTCTACCACATATTGAAACGCTACCCCGTCGTTGGACACCTGAAACACCACGCTCAGCTGTGGGGCGCCGGCCTTACCCGCGAAGTGCACCACGCGCCGGTTGGCCCGGTAGCGGCAATTGGCGCGCTTGTCGGTGGCCAGCTGGTAGTCGTCGGTCACGGCTTCTACCTTGTCCGCTTTCTTCAGCTTCAGGCCCTGGCTCAGGTCGGTGCCGGCGAGCTGCAAGCCCAGGCGCGACGGCCGCAGCACCTCGGCACTGCGGTAGCGCACGGCGTAGGTAGGCTGGCCCTGGCCGGTCACGTCTACAGTCACTTGCACGGCGCCGTCGGGGCTGGCTACACGGATAGGTTTGGCGGCCTGGGCGGCAGTGGTTAGGCTGAGCAAGCCGAGGAAAGGTAGGAAGTGCGTGATATAGGAAGGCATTGAGTAGGTGTTTATGAGGGTCGTTCTGGTGGGCGCCTCCCCCCCGGCCCCTCTCCGAAAATGGAGAGGGGGTGCCGGACGAGTAGGTTCTTAGTCACCGGCTGTTGGCTAGCAGCTTTTGATGAAGGAAGCTAACCGCCATCAGCTATGGGCTCCGGCAAAGGCTCCCCCTCTCCACTTTCGGAGAGGGGGCCGGGGGTGAGGCGCACCGTTCGCGCCGTGCACGCTTTCGCCGCGCAATCTATGCCTTTACACTACTACCCAAGCTACCGTTTATCTACATGATGATACATCTCGCTAGCGGCAAGTAGGAAAGCCCCTACCCCGAAATTAGATGTGGAGTTTTTGTCGACTACCTGACCAGGAATGGCTTTCTCGCCGATGGGCTGCACGTAGCCGATGGTGCCGTCGGGTTGGAGGGCGGTGGAGGTGAGGTACTGCCAGCCCTTCATAGCTGTGGGCAGGTACTCCTTGCGGTCCAGCAGACCGTTGTTGATGCCCCACAGGTAGGCAAAGGTGTTAAAGGCCGTGCCGCTGGTTTCGGGGCCGGGGGCGTGCGCGGGGTCCAGGAGGCTGCGCGTCCAGTGGCCTTCGGGCTGTTGGGCTTGCTTGAGGGCAGCAGCCAGGCCGCGGTACTTGCTCAGGTACTCGTCGCGGTGGGGGTCGGTGGCGGGCAGGTCTTGCAGCACTTTGGCCAGGCCGGCAAACACCCACCCATCACCGCGCGCCCAGAAGTCCTTCTTGCCGTTTGCTGATTTGTGCTGGGGGTACACATACTTGGCGTCGCGGTAGTACAGGCCGGTTTCCTGGTCGTACATGATGCTGTTGGCGTAGCTGAAATACTCATGCAACTTCGTCAGGTACTGCGGGTTGCCGGTTACTTTGTGCAGCTTGGTCATCACGGGCATCACCATGTAGAGACCATCAGCCCACCACCAATAGTCATTTTTGTCGGTGCTCATCTCATATTCCATCACCTCTTTCGCCCGCGCAATGCGCTGGGGCTCTGGCTTTAGGTTGTAGAGGTCGACGTAGGTTTGAAAGCAAATCTGCCAGTCGCCGAACAGCACGTAGTCGTCCTTCTCGCCATACTTGTATTTCCACTCCGCCTTGTTGTCCGATTTGGCGCCTTTCCACTGGTTGTGCTCGGCCCACGTTTCAGAATACTGGCGGTATTTCTCGTTGTTGGTGACGGCGTAGGCGGCCATGTTGCCGGTGTGGTAGGCCGCTACGTCCCAAAATGCCCGCTCCTGCGGCGGGTGTGTGGCCTGCCAATGGTCGTTTACCTTCGTGATGAGGGCTAGCATCTCAGCCTTTTGGGGCCGCGCAGACGTGGCCGTGGTAGCCTTGGAGGTGGTGCAGGCGGTAGGCAGCCCCAGCAGCAGAGTTGCGCCGAGCAGGTAGGTGGGAATACGGTTCATGGTGTGAAAGAGAGAGTTTGTGGGAAATGGTTGCCACCTGCCGGTCGGACCGGTGGTCGTTGCTGATGTCCGCGCCGGTTGGGCAGGCATCAGCACGAAGCTTGTGCAACGACGACCGGTCGGACGCCTACGGCGTCGGACCGGCAGACGCCTACGGTCGGTAGGGCTTGCCCAACACCAGCTTGTTGCCCGACACATCCACCGAAAACAGGTGCGGCACGCGGTGGTAGTGGCCCTTGATGTCCTGGTGGCTGTGCGCGGCCATCAGCAGCTTGCCGTTCAGGTCGCGGAACAGCATGCCGTGGCCATAGTTGGGCGGGGTGATGGGGTCTTTTTCCTGCACCCACGGGCCATCGAGGGTGCCGCTGGTGGAGTAGGCTACACCCTGGGTGTACACATCGTAGATCCAGCTGGTCCAGATCATGCCCAGGCGGCCGGTGCCAGTGCGGAATAGATAGGGGCCGTCTGTTACTTTGTTGGGTCGGGCGGGACCAGAGCGCGGGTTTTCGCGGCTCCAGGGCGCGTCGCTGGCCCGAAACAGTACCTGACCGGTGCCTATGGTGCCGCTCAGGTCGGGCTTCAGCTGTATCTTTTCGATGGTGCCGTTCTGGTTTTGCAGCCACTCGTAGCAGTACACCAAGTAGGGTTTCTGGTCTTTATCTACCCACAAGGTGCCATCGAGGGTAGGCTTATTGGCCGGCAGGTAGGTGGCGTCGCCGCCAGGGACGGGCACGTAGGGGCCGCCCGGTTGGTTGCTGACCAGCACGTGGCAGGCCCGGCGCTCAATGGGCGTGCCCTGCACCGTATCAATCTTCACGGCCTGGTTGGTGAAGGTGGCGAAGTAGTAATACTTGCCCTGGTAGGGGTGAATCTCAGCGGCCCAAATTATGGGCTTCGGCCCCATCCAGGAGGTAGGGTCGGGCTGGGCCACCGTGTAGGGCCCCGACCAGCGCTTCATATCCGGGCTTTTCCAGAGCAGGCCGCCGGTGCCGGTCATGTAGTACTGCTTGGTTTTCGCGTCGGCCAAGATGAACGGGTCGCTCAGCCGAATAGAATCCAGCGGCACGTTCTGCCGAACGACCGGTTTTTTGGCTTCCTGCGCCTGCGCGGCCACGGCTAGCAGTTGGCAGCTCAGCAGCAGTGCCCAGCCTGTTCTCCTTCCTATCATCTTTCCTGCTTTGGTTGTGTAATGGCTATTGGTTGGCGAGGCATGTCCGCAGCCGGTTCGTGCTATTGTCCCAGGCGGAAGTCGGAAACGCTGGTGGCGGTAAGTGAACAGTCCTCGAAGCGCGTGCTCATACCTTTGCCCATTGGCGACTGTGCGCTGACACCTAGCCAGATAGTAGCGGGATAGTCGTTTTTGTACAGCCGAGCCAGCTCCCACTGCCGCTGGTCGAGCGAGTAATAGTAGCCGATGGTCTTGGTATCGGACGAGATTTTCAAATACACACTTTTGGCCTTCAACTGGTCGTGGTTGTTGTCGTCGGATGTGCCGATGGTGCGCACACTCACGATGCGCGTGCGAGCCCGCTCGTCGCGCTCGTAGGCAAACTTCTGCCATAGGTCGGGGCGCAGGTACACGTAGAGCACGCCCGCGTCGTAGGTTTCCAGAAACTCCGGCTCTACCTTGGCCGTGAAGGTAAACGGCTTGGTGTTATCCACTTGCGTGAGCAGTACCGGCGCCGTGTGGTTGCTGAGTTTGCCATCGGGGTCGTTGAAGTTGTCGCGCTTGGCGTCGCTGCGCAGCGTCAGCACGTTGCCGTTCACGGTGGCATTCTGCGCCGCCCCGTTCAGCGACCGGGTGAAGGTGATGCCCGCAAACTGCACGTTGCACGAGTCGCCGGGAGAAGTATCCGGTTGCTTCGTGGCTTCGGCAGGGTTATGCTTCTCGACGGCGGTGCCGGTACTCGGCGTGTTGGTGTTGCAGGCCGCGAGCAAGGCCAGCGCGAGCAAAAGAGCGTTACTCCTATTTTTCATAACACGAAACGTATTCGTCAGCAAAACCTACTTCACCCGCACCGGCTGAATGCCGGCATGGGTAGGCACCACGGGCTTGATGCTGCCGTCAGCATTGAACTCCATCTTATCGATGCACACCTCGCGGTTGTAACCCGCGGCATCGCCCATCTTGATGCCCTTGGGGTAGGTGAAGCGGTGGTACACCAGATACCACTCGTCGCGGCCAGGCACCTGGATGGTGCTGTTGTGGCCGGTGCCGTAGATGCCCTGCGCGGGGTCTTTGGTGATAACCAGGTTGTTGGCAGGCACCGTAATCTTGCCCAGGGGCGTGGTAGCCGTGCCGTAGCGCACTTGGTAGTTGGGCGAGCGGGTGTCGTCCTCGCTCCACATAAAGTAGTAGGTGCCGTTGCGGAAGAACACGTGGGCGCCCTCACGGAACGTCTTGTCGGGCGTCATCACCTGGGTGGTGCCGGGCTTCAGGCTCACCAAGTCGTCGTTCAGTTCGGCACCGGCCATGTAGCCGTTGCCCCAGTATAGGTAGAGCTTGCCGCTCTGCGGGTCGCGGAACACGGCCGGGTCTATCTGCTGGCCGCCCTTCACGCCCTCGGGCAGTTGGTTGAGCAGCGGCTTGCCGGTGTCTTTAAACGGTCCAGTCGGGCTGTCCGACAATGCTACCCCGATTTTGGCGCCTGCGCAGAAGTAGTAGGCATAGCGGTAGCCAGTAGCGGTTTTCTGCTCGATGATGCAGGGCGCCCAGGCGTTTTTCTTCTCCCAGCTCACGTCGCGGGGTAGGTCCAGAATCACGCCTTCGTCCTTCCAGTTCACCAAGTCGGGCGAGGAAAACGTCTTGAAATAGGTGCCCGACCAGCCCGTAAACCCATCGGAGGTAGGGTAGAGGTAGAATTTGCCGGTTTTCTCCGCGTACAGAATGGCTGGGTCGGCGTAGTAGCCGTTCAGGGCCGGGTTGTGCGTTTCAGCAACGGATACCGTGTAGGTGCGCTGCTGGCTGCCCTGCCCTACCGTGTAGGTCACGGGGCCCTTGGCGAAGTTCTGCGGGCCGCTAGGCTTCACCGTCAGCCCAAACGTGGTGAGTTGCGGGTCGAACTGCTGCAGGCTGGTGCCCGGCAGCGCCAGGTAGGCCACCTTGGCGGCCGCGCTGTCTACCACGGTATTCTGCTGCCGGATAGCTTTGTTTTGGGCTGTCCCAAACAGATCGGCGGGTGTCAGCCAGCGGGTGGCCAGGCGGGTAGCTTCCTCGGTGGTGATGGGTAGCACGGTGCCGTGGCGGGGGTGGAAGTTCATCTTCACCTCGTCGTCGATTACCTTGAAATGCTCGAAATCGGATGTGCGTGTGAATTGGTAGCGTCCCTTGCCGTACACGTCGTACATCAAGATGTAGTCGTTGCTGTTGTTGAGCTTGAAGGTGCCCGCACCCTCCACGGCATCCTTGGTTTGCTGCACGTAGGGGTCGCGCTGCTGGTAGCCCTCCGTCAGCTTATCCGACACGGCCACCTTGATGCCGTTGCCCTGCCCCTCGGTCTTAAAGAAGAGGTAGTACTTACCGTCTTTCGCCACAATGTCGCCGTCGATGCAGGAGCCGTTGGTGGGCGAAAAGAACAGCTGCTTGGGCTCGCCTTCCAGGTCGGTGAAGTCTTTGTTGGCGTAGGCGTAGTAGATTTTGTCGGGCTCAGAGCCGTATTGCAAAGAGAAGTACACCATATACTTCTTGGCCTTGGCGTCGTAGATGGTTTGCGGCGCCCACACCCGTTTCAGGTTTTCCTGGTTGGGGTATTTCTTCTGGATGTTGACCACGCTGGATTTCCAGTTGATCAGGTCGTTGGACTTCAGCAGTACCATGCCCCGGTTGCTGCTCCAGCCCTTGGCCGATACCATATCGGTAGCCACCATGTAGTAAGTCTTACCGTCATGGCCACGCAAAATATGTGGGTCGCGCACGCCTCCAGTCTCACTGATGGCCGCCGAGCTGAGGATGGGCCGGTTGCCGTTGAGGGCCGTGTAGTGGTAGCCATCCTGACTGAGCGCGAAGCGAATGGCTTCCTGCTTTTTGTCGTTGCCGGTGAAGTAGGCAAACAGGTAGGCGGTGGTTTTCGGTGGCTTGGCGGTGGCAAGCGTCGCAGGTCCTACCAGCGCGAGCAGTAGCAGCACTACCCCGGCTATGCGCCTAAAGAAGCGGTATTGACCGATGCCGGCGTGGGTGGCGCAACGGCGGCGAAATGCAGAACGAAAGAACGTCATCATAGGGAAAGAAAAGTATCGAAGTGGGCGCAACGCAAAAGAGTCAAATTTTGGGAGGGTAGCCAGTGCGGGCCGCGCAAAGGCTAATTTGCCCCCCTTCTTTGACCGTTCCGCGGTTGCTGCAGGCCAGCAGGGCAAGGCCTACCCGGCCGTGAGCTGATACGTGCCACCTTTTTTGGCCTCGAAGCTCAGCACGTAGCCACGGGCATCGCGCGTGGGTGTGGCCCGCACCCCTTTGATGCGGAAAGGCTGGGCTGCCCGCACCACGCACCGCCCGCCGGCCAGGGCCGTGAGGGTGGCCGTTTGCAGCTGGCCACGTTGCCAGGCCATACCCACCTCGAAGCCGCCGCGGGCGCGCAGCCCCTGCACGTGGCCCGTATTCCAGGCGGAGGGTAGGGCCGGCAGCAGCTCCAGCTCGCCCAGGTGGCTTTGCAGCAGCAGCTCGGCCATGCCCGCCGTGCCCGCAAAGTTGCCGTCAATCTGAAAGGGCGGGTGAGCATCGAACAGGTTGGGGTAGGTGCCCCCAGCGCCCCTACCCTTGGCGGGCACGTAGCGCAGCAGCTGTCGAATGAGCGTGTAGGCATGGTCGCCGTCGCGGAGGCGGGCCCACCAGTTTATTTTCCAGGCCTTGCTCCAGCCGGTACCCTCGTCGCCGCGGAGTTCCAATGTCTTGCGGGCCGCCCGAAACAGCTCGGGCGTCTGCGTCTCCGAAAGCTGCCGGCCGGGGTGCAGCCCAAACAAGTGCGACACATGGCGGTGCTGCGGGTCGGTTTCGGGAAAGTCGCGGTACCACTCCAGCAACTGGCCCTGCTGGCCCACGCGCGGTGGGTACAGTCGCGCCCGACTGGCCAGCAGCTGGGCGCGCAGCTCGGCATCTACGCCCAGCACCTGCGAAGCTTCAATGACGTTGGTAAACAAATCCCATATAGTGGCCATGTCCATAGTAGCCGCCACCGACACGCTTTGCGCCTTGCCGTTTTGGTCTTTAAATAGGTTTTCGGGCGAGGTGGAGGGGGCCGTCACGAGGTAGCCCTCGGGGCCTTCCACCAGCCAGTCGAGGCTAAACAGGGCGGCTTGCTTCATTAGGGGGTAGGCCTGCTCGGCTAGGTAGCGCTTGTCTTGGGTGAAGGCGTAGTGCTCCCACAAGTGCTGGCTCAACCAGTTGCCGCCCATGGCCCAGTTGGCCCACACCGGGTCGCCGTGGCCTATGTCGCCCACGGGGCTGGTAGTGGCCCAGATGTCGGAATTGTGGTGCGCCACCCAGCCCCGGGCGCCGTAAAACTCGCGGGCCGTGTGGGTACCAGCCTTCGCCAGATCGTGCAGCCAACGCAGCAGCGGCTCGTGCAGCTCGCTCAGGTTGGTCACCTCAGCGGGCCAGTAGTTCATCTGGGTGTTGATGTTGATGGTATAGTTGGAGCTCCAGGGCGGACGCACCTCCCGGTTCCAGATGCCTTGCAAGTTAGCCGGCGGCCCACCCGGCCGCGACGACGCCAGCAGCAGGTAGCGCCCGTACTGAAAATATAGCGTTTCCAGGGCCGGATCGTAGGTACCTCCCGCATAGGCTTGCAGCCGCTCGTCGGTGGGTAGGGACGGGGCGGCGCGCCCGGTGGTATCGGCTACTACCAGCGCCACGCGGCCCAAGTAGCGCTGCACGTCGGCCACGTGGGCCTTCCGCAATGCGTCAAACGACTTGCCCGCTGCCCGTTGCATAGCCTCCGCGGCCAGGGCTTTCTCGTCGCGGCCTTCCCGGTCGGGGCACTTGTCGAAGCCGTTGAAGCTGGTAGCGGCCACCACGTACAGCACCACCTCGTTGGCCTGCTCAATGTGCAGCCCCGCCGGACCAGCCGATACGCGCCCGCCCGGCGCCACTGCCCGAATGCAGTACTGAAAACGCATGCCCCGGCAGCCGCTGGTATCGTCGTACACGATGTGCTCCCGGTCTTTGGGGTTGTAGTAGTTGGGGTCGACGTGCGCAGGGGCTTTGCCGCTGACTATCAGCTCCTGTCCTTGCTCTACGGTCCAGCTATGCCGGAGTGGGCTGCTGGCCCCTATATCCAGCGTGAGGGCGTGAGCCTTGCTAGCTCGCAGGCGCACCAGCAGCACATTGTCCGGCGCCGAGGCCAGCACCTCGCGGGTATATTCTACCCCGCCAGCGGTGAAGCGCGTGGTGGCCGTGGCCGTGGGCAAATCCAGCTCCCGGCGGTAGGCGGCATGGGTAGCCGTGCCCAGGTCCTGCTGCAACGCCAAGTCGCCCAGCGGCAGGTAGGACTCGGTGAACAGGCCCTGCATGTGTCGCACCAGCTCGTCGGCTTTGCCGTAGTTCTGCTCGCGCAGCAGCGCCTCGCGCACCTGCGGCAGGTAGGAGGCTGCTTGTGGGTTGACGCTGGTTGGCGCGGGGCCGCCGCTGTACAAGGTGCTTTCGTTTAGCTGAATCAGCTCTTTCTCTACGCCGCCAAACACCATGGCCCCTACCCGGCCATTGCCCACCGGTAGGGCCTCTACCCACTCCGTGGCGGGCTTATTATACCACAGCTTCAGATCGGAGTGGCCGCGCTGGCTTTGAGGTGCCGGCTTTGCGTAGGGTCGGCTCTCCTGCCTGCGTATGGCAGGGGTGCCAGCAGCGGCGGGCGTTGCCAGCATCCCCCACATAAACAACAGGCAGAGAGCGTATTTCATGGGAAGAGTATCAAGCGGAAAGAGAAATAACAAGCGGGAGCTGGGACTGACAACCCTTTTGTCCCAACTGCCCACCCCCCAAACGGTACAAGGCAACCAAGCCGCGCAGGGCGTTCGGCAAGTTATAGCTTCACCAGCAGCTTCTTACCCGTATAGCGCACTTCCTTAGCCGGCTCGGTGCCCTCGCCTACCCCGGTGCCATGCTGCTCATCTACCAGCACCACCCGGAACGTGCGCTGCTGCTGCATACCCGGGAACGAGCCGGCGCGGTTGTCTATCGTCAATTGGCGGGCCTTGTCGTTCCAGCGCAGGCGAATGGTAGCGTAGGCGCCTTTTTCGTAATTGTAGTTGTCGTTTTCGTCTTCGTAGAGCATGAATTCGCCATTGGCTCCTGGGTAGACGCGAATTTCCAGCGGCGCGTCGGGCTTTTCGCCTGTGTATTGCTGAAGCGGGCCTAGCGGCAGCACCGAGCCGGCGCGCACGTAGAGCGGCATGAGGTCAATAGGCGTTTGGCGTTGCACCGTCTGCCCACCATTATGGCGCTTGCCCGTCCAGAAATCCACCCAGCTGGTGCCGGCCGGCAAGTATACTTCGGTGGTTTTGGTGGTCGAGAAATTGGGCGGTACGGGCTGGTTTTTGTCGGGCCGATTGACGTACTGCGCCTCCACTACGGGCCGCACCAGCAGAGCCGGGCCAAACATGTACTCCGAGCCCATATCTACTACCTTGGGGTCGGTGGGAAAATCCATGGGTAAGGCCCGCATCAGGGTGCCGGCGCGGCTGGTTACGCCCCAGGCGTTGGCGTAGAGGTAGGGTTGCAGGCGGTAGCGCAGGTCGACAAACTTCTTCTGCGCATCAAACGCCCAGCTGCCTTTCTCGCCAAACTGATAAATCTCGCGGGGCGTGTTTTCGCCGTGGGCGCGCATCATGGGCGTGAGGGCCGCAAACTGCTGCCAGCGCGTAAACAGCTCCTGAAACGCCGGGTCTTTCACGCCCTTCGGATATTCGCCGTACGGGAAAAAGCCGCCAATGTCGCTGTTCCAGTACGGGAAGCCGGCCAGGCTCAGGTTGAGCGCGGCGGCGGGCTGCTTGGCCAGCACATCCCAGCGCGAGTTCACATCACCCGACCACACCATGGTGGCGTTGCGCTGCTGCCCGGCAAAGGCCGAGCGCGTGAGAATGAACACACGCTTGGCCTCGCTGGTCTCGCGCTGGTGCTTATATACGCCCGTGGTGCTCATGAGGGGGTAGGCGTTGCGTACCCGCCGGAAGCTGCCCAGCGCCGTTTCGTTGTCGTCGTCGGTGTCGAAGGGCTGGAGCTGATCGGGCTCGGTGGCATCCAACCACCACCCATCCATCCCCAGCCGGAAGATGTTTTTGTTCAGGTAGCTCCAGTAGATGTCGCGGGCCTCGGGGTCGAAGGCGTCGTAGACTTTCACGTGGGGCGTGCGCGGCCAAGTGATGAAGTCGAAGAGCATGTCCTTAGAGGCAAACTCCTGGTAGGCCTTGGTCTTCTTGCCAAACGAGGGCCACACCGAAATAATCTGGTGGGCATTGAGCTTGTGCACCTCGTCTACCATGCCCTGCGGATCGGGGAAGCGCGGGTTGCCAAACTCGGTGGAGTTCCAGTAGTCGTTGTTTTCGCCCCAATACTGCCAGTCCTGCACAATGCCATCGAGGGGCACCCCCAGGGCGCGGTACTTCTTCACCACGTCCAGCAGCTCGTCCTGGCCCCGGTAGCGCTCCTTGCTCTGCCAGAAGCCCAGCGTCCAGCGCGGAAACATGGGGGCTTGCCCCGTGAGGTTGCGGTACTGGGCTACCACGCCATCGGCCGTGCCACCACCGTTCAGCAGGTAGTAATCGGCGCAGTCGCCCACCTCCGAGTCGAATAGCGTGCCCTGGTCGCTGTCGGCAAACTGGGTGGTGGAGTAGTTGTCCCAAAACAAGCCATAGCCCTTGCCCGAGTGCAGCACCGGCACGGCAATATCCAGGTTGCGCTGCTTCAGCAGTACCTTCTGGCCCCGGTAGTTGAGGTGCCCGTCTTGGTGTTGGCCCAGCCCATACACCGCCTCGTTGGGCGCCAGCTGAAACAGCTGCCGCACGCGGTAAGTGGCCGCGCCCAGATCCTGCTTGGCCGTGAAGCGCGAGCCAGAAGCTTTTTCGCTGATCAGCGGCTGGTTTTTAGCTGTCAGAAAGCGTACCTGTCCGGTTTTGGGGTCGATGCGCACTTCGGTACTGTTGCTGCTCAGGCTGATGAAGCCGTCTTTGCTGGCGTACTTCAGCTTGCCCGGCGCGGGCGTCTGCACCACGACTAGGCTTTTGTGCTCCTTTTCAGCGCCCTTCAGAAACTTCACTACCCGCACAATGTCGGGGCTATAGAACTGCACCTGTACCGTCAGCGAGTCGGTGGAAAGTTGCAGGCCGGTGGCGGTTTTCTGGTATTGCTGGGCATGGGCGGCGGGCACCAGCAGCAGGCCAAGCGTCGCCGCAAACAGGGGGGGTAGAATTGGTGTTGGCAAGAGGACAGATTTAGGATAGACCAGTATGGTAATGCAGCAGGAGGTAGGCCGGGCTTTCGACAACGACCCAACATGCTACCCTAAACGCGCGACGCCCCGCCTACCCCACGGCTTCCCACGGCCGCTGAGTAAGTTATCTATAGTGGGGGCTCTGGCTGGACCCGGCTGCTTCCCTAATTGACAGCCGTGCCCAATCCCCCACTAGTAGGGACGCCACACGTTATGCGGAATAGTATCGTTTGATTATCAATGCTGTATCGTTTTCTGCTGACCTGTTGCCATAGTCAGGGTGATGGTGCCGGCCGGAGCCGCATAGTGGATGTTCTTGACAGGTAGCAGCTCCTTCGCAGTCCATTTCTTCCCCGACTTCTTCCACAGCAGCAAGGTGCCGAACACGATGGGGTGGTTGTCGGGTGAGGTGGTGCCCACAGCGTTGAGCACGGTGCTTTGGGCAGCGGCCGGGTGAAGGCCTGTGGCGTCTACCGTCTGCGTTTCCGACCACCCGCTGAGCGGCACCAGCGCCAGCTGGTAGGTTCCGTTGTCGATGATTTGGGCTGTGTAGTTCCCTACCTTGCGCGTGCTGCGCCGGATGGTACCCGCGAGCTGAGGTAGGGCGTAATGGCCCAGGCGCAGTTCGGTAGCCGCGGTGCTCTGGCCCACGTCTACCCGCAGGATGCCGTTGGGTAGGGGCATTTCGGCCAGGTGCAGCCGCACGTCTTTGTTGGATTCCAGTACGGCGTCGCGGTAGTACACGCCGTCCTCAAACTTCTTGAAAGTATAGAGGCGCAGGGGCTCCCACTTACCCTGCTGGTTTTTGAACACGTAGTTCATGGCCACCTCGCCGTTGGGGCCATCGGCTTGCCACGGAAAGGCGCTGTTGTAGCTGAGGCGGTTGTAGTTCTCGTCGCCGCGGTAGGGGTCGGAGCTATCCTGGTGGCAGGGGGCGCGTAACTCGGCCGCGCCGGTGTTGGGGTAGTCGGTCAGGAGGATATTGGGGCCGGGCTCAAACTTGTTGAACACCGTGCCTTTGGCCAATTCCTTGGTAGCCCAGGCCCCCTCGTTTTCGGTGGCGGTCCAGAACGGCGAGTCGGCGGGCACCAGCAGGCCCAGGAATGCCTTGGCCATCCAGTACACGCTACCCCGGCAGCTGTACGGCTGCACGGCCGGCTCGAAGGAACCGTAGTAGCCCAGCGTGGGCACGTTATCTTCCAGAAAATCGGGATGTTGCAGGAATTGCAGCATGGCCCCGGAGGCAATGCGTCGCATCCAGCCAAAGTTGGTACCGGCGGCGGGTTGAAGGCCCATCAGCGGAAACGGCACCACCGCCGCAAAGCGGTAGGTGATGCTGCGCCCCCACATAATCAGGTGCCCATCGCGCCCAAACTGGTAGGGGTAGGTGTCTTTGAGCGGGGCAAAGTTTTCGTTGAGCTTCGCAGCAATTTCGGGGTAGCGCTGGCGCCCGTAGTACTCGCTCCACAGCCGGCCATACATCTGAAACGCCCACATGCTGTAGTAGTCGTAGGTAGGCGCGTCGTTGTACCAGCCCTGGCCGTCGTAGTGGGTCAGCTGTTTTTGCAGGTACTCTTCCAGCAGCTTCTTGTTGACGGGGTAACCGCGAGTATCAAAAAAGCTCAGGATGAAGATGTTGAAGTAGCGCCAGTTTTGGGGCACCGTGGGGCCGTCGCCGTAGCTGAGCATAGTGGCGGCCAGGGCGTCTTTGGTTTTTTCGGGCAGCGGGTCCCACAACACTTCGGGCGCGGCAAATAGAGCCACGCCCAGTCCACCAAACTCCACCAGAATCTGGCTGGGGCCGCCATTCTGGGCCCGGGGCCGGATGCAGCTGGGGCTAGCAGGGTCGACGAGCAGGCCGAGTTGGTGGCGGTAGTAGTCGGCCACCTTCACGCCGTTGAGCGTGAGGTTGGGGTCTTCTTTCAGCAGCGGCGCGGCCATAAACAGCGTGCGGCACAGGCCCTCCAGCTTTTCGGTGGGCACCTGGCCCTCGTTGCGGGGGTAGCTTTTGCCCGGCTCCTTCGGAAACTGCATGGGGTCGTCGAGCTTGCGCACGTAGCTGAACGCGCCGCTAAGCAGGTAGCGGGCGGCATCCTGCCAGTGCCGGCGCGTCATGCCGGTGAAGGGACTGAGGCGCTTGTCGGGCTGCTGCACCTCAAATGGCGGCAGCTTGGTAGGCGCCGGCGCCACGTGCGTATCGAAAAAGGTGGGCGGGGTGGTCTGGGCCACCCCAGAGGTAGGCGCCAGCCACCCGCCTACCCCCAGTGTGCCTATACTGAGTAGAGCAGAGCGAAGGATTGTTGCAGGAAAGAGCGAAGTAAGCGTAAGCAAGAAAGAGCGTTGGGTGGGAGTGGGCACAGGTTAGTTGGTCTTGCGGGCTTCGCCTTCCGGCTTCAGCACGTTCAGGATAGGTTTGTCGAGGCCGGTTAGTTGGTCTTGTTCGGGTTTCAGCAGCTCTAGCACTACCACCTCGTTGCGGCCTTTTTTCAGCCACTCGGCGGGCGCATACACGGTTTGCTGAGGCCCGGTTTCCCAATAGCGGCCCAGGTGGTGGCCGTTCAGCCACACGCTGCCCTTGCCCCACTGGCTCATATCGAGGTAGGTATCGGCGGGGGTAGTGAGCGTGAAGGAGCCGCGCCGCAGCACGGGGCCGTTGCCGGCAGTGGCCTTGCCGGTTTTGGTGGCCGTTACTTTCGTAATGTCATCGAACGGCAGCGGGAAGTGCTGCCAGCCGGTCAGCTCCTTGCCCGCAAACGTCACCTTCTCTGTGATGCCCTTGCGGTTCTGCAAGAGGTAGGCGCCGAAGTTGATGCGGCCCAGGTTTTCCACCAGAATATCCAGCGTAACGGTGCCAGCGGGTAGGGTGATGCTGGCTTCCTGGTGCTCGCCCTTGCGGCGGTCCAGCACGGCCACACGCTGCCCGTTCACCAGCACCACGGCGTAGTCGCGTAGTTCGGTCAGGCTGAGCACGCCCGTGCGGCCGCCCGGCACCTGGGTACGGTAGAGCACGAAGCCATAGGGCTGGTGCAGGTCCTCAAACGTCTGGGGCTTGGCGCTGGTCACGGCCTTGGGCAGCACGCTCAGCAGCGGGGTAGCCTGGCTCAGACTAACGGCCGGAATGCGGGTAGTGGGTTTGGCCGTAGGCACGGCAGGCAGCTTGGTGCCCGCAGGCAAGTGCTTCTCAATAGCCTGCCGGAACGCCATGAACTTGGGGGTAGCATTGCCGGCCTCATCCAGGGGTGCGTCGTAGTCGTAGCTGCTGATCTGGGGTTCGTAGCGCGTGCCCTCGCCCTTGTAATTGGCACCGTTCATGAAGCCGCGGGTAGTGCCCCCATGAAACATGTACATGTTGATGCTCACGCCGGCGGCCAGCACCGAGTCGAGGCGGCCAGCATATTTCTCGGCGGGCACGGTGTGGTGCGGTGCGCCCCACCAGTCGAACCACGCGGGGTACCACTCGGCAATGTAGTAGGGACCTTTGCCGGCGTGGTTGTCGCGCACAATTTTCTTCACCTGGTCGGGTTTGTCGAGGCCATTCACGGCGGGCAGCAGGCCGGACAGGTGGCCGTTGGCCACGTCGGCGGCTGGGTCGCAGGTATAAAGAAGCCCATCGAAGCCGGCCTCGCGGAATAGCTTTTGGTTTTGGGCCAGGTATTCCTTGTCGGCGCCGTAGGAGCCATACTCGTTTTCCACCTGCACCATCAGCACCGGGCCGCCGTGGTTTACTTGCAAGGGTGCCAGCTGCTTGGCCACGGCATTGAGGTAGCGCTTGTAGGCGGCCACGTACTGCGGCTCCTGGCTGCGCACCTTCAGGCCAGCTACGTTTTGCAGCCAGTAAGGGTAGCCCCCAAACTCCCACTCGGCGCACACGTAGGGACTGGGCCGCAGCACCACCCACAGACCTTCTTCCTGGGCCATTTTCACGAAAGCGGCCACGTCGTGATTGCCGCTGAAATCGTACTTGCCGGGCTCCGGCTCATGTGCATTCCAGAACACGTAGGTGCCAATGGTGTTCAGGCCCATAGCTTTGGCCATGCGCATGCGCTGGCGCCAGGCCTCGCGCGGCACGCGGGGGTAGTGTATCTCCCCCGAAATCATCTGAAAAGGCTTGCCGTCGAGCAAAAAGTGCTCGTCGCCCAGCGCAAAGGTGTGTTTGGCAGCCGCAGGGGTAGCGGCAGTTTTGGTTGCAGGCTTGGTTTGCGCCTGCGTGGTGGCAAGAGAGGAGAAGCTAAGGCTGCCCAATAATAGCGCCCGCACAATAGTCTGGTTCAGCACAGCCTAAAGGATTTTGGTAGAGGGGTTGTTGAAGAAATTGAGGTTCCAGTGGTGCAGCCACTCCACGGTAGGTTGGCCGTCTTTGAACTGCACCGGCAGCCATAGGTAGCGGCTATCTTTCAAATCTTTGGGGTTCCAGCGGTCAGCCATGAAGATGAAGGCGTCTTTCTTGCCGGCCACCGGCAATACGTAGGTCGACTGTCCGCCAAAGGTGAGCTTGGCGTTGGGCCCGGTCATAGGGTCGCCCAGGGGTTTCCAGGGGCCGAAGGGCCGGTCGGCTACGTGCAGGGATGCTTGGTTGGGGTCCCAGCCGGTGCAGCCCGAGGTGATGAGGTAGTACTTGCCGCCAGTTTTGAATAGGGCCGGCGCTTCCTGGTGCTTGCTAAAAAGCAGGGAGTCCTGGGGGGTAGCAGTTAGGTAGTCGGGCGAGAGGCGAGCCAGGCGCAGGTCGTAGTTCTCGCGGGCCGAGTAGATGTGGTAGGCCGCGCCGTCGTCATCCACAAACAGGCCCATATCGCGCGACATGTTGCCGTTGGGCCGGAAGCTGCTCACGTACTTGAATGGGCCGGTGGGCTTGTCGGCTACGGCTACACCGGCGCGGGCGGCTTTGTAGCCCTGGCCTTTCAGCTCCAGGTGAAACCACATCACGTACTTGCCGGTCTTCTTGTTGTAGATGACTTTGGGCCGCTCCATCAGGCAGCCGGCCGCAATATCGTTCTGCGGGTCGGTGGCGGGTGCCAGGGCCACACCTTCGTACTTCCAGTTGTAGAGGTCTTTGGACGAATACACATTCACGCCTTCTTCCTGGTGCTGGGCGCGTTTCTCGCCATACCAGTAGTACGTTTTGCCTACCTGCAACACGCCCCCACCGTGGGCATTGATGAGGTTGCCGTCGGTATCGTACCACAGCTCGCCGGGGCGAAAAGCGGCGGTTTTCACCTTTGGGGCGTTGCTGGGGGTAGCGGGAGCTTGTGCCAGGGCAGAACCCGTGCTTAGCCCAAAGCCTACCGCAAGGAAAAAGAATTTCTGCATACGCGTACAACTATACGGCCGACTGCATCGGCAGTCGGCCGTATACGGTAAGAGGTAGGGTTAGTATCCTGGGTTCTGGGTCAGCGTAGCGCTGGTATTCCGGTCTATTTCTGACTGCGGAATAGGCATCAGGGCTTTCTGGGCCGTCAGGCCTGTCACGGAGGCGCCGTTCAGGCGGAGCGTGCGTTCTACCAGCGTACCAGTGCGCACCAGTGTAATGCGACGCTGCTCTTCACCAATCAGTTCGCGGGCCCGCTCATCTAGGATGAAGTTTAGATCCATCTGGCTGGCCGTTACTTGCGCGGCTTTGGCGCGGGTGCGCAGCACGTTGATGCTGGTAGCTGCCCCAGCCGTATTGCCTTGCTTCATCTGGGCCTCGGCCAGCAGCAGGTAGCTTTCGCCCAGGCGCATCATGGGCAGGTCCTTGATGGTACCGTAGCCGAAGGGGTCGGCGGGGTTATACTGGTTCCACTTGGTGGTGTAGGGCGTGATGAAGAAAATGGTGTCGGTACCGCGCAGCCCCGTTACGCGCTGACGATACAGAGCCGCCTGGGCTGGGTCATTGTAGTAGAAGCGGCGCTTGAGGTTGTACTTCGAGTTGCGCATATCCGCACTCTCGTCTTTGGGATACAGGCGGTAGTCTACCCAGTTGCTGAGGCGCATGCGCCCGATGCCGCGGCCCCCCAGGGAGTCGGCAATCAGCATGCCTTTGATGTTGTAGTAGGCCGGTACCCACATGCGGCGCTGCTGGGCGTTGGTTTGCGCGCCGGGCACGTTCAGTTGTTGCTCAATACCCCAGATGATTTCCGTATTGCCCTGGTTGCGGCGCTGGTTGCCGATGATAAACATATCGGAGAAGTAGTCGCCGGGCTGGTTGGTGCGCACCCCGTAGCGGGCCGTAATCAGCTTATAAGTACCGCTGCTGATGAGCGTTTGCAATACTTTTTCGGCATCGGCCGGCTTGTTCATGCGCAGGTATACCTGCCCCAGCAGGTGCTGGGCTGCGCCCCGCGCAATGCGGCCCGACGCGGCTTTGTTCGCATCAAACATATTGGGAATGGCCGTTGTCAGGTCGTTCACAATAAAGTCGTTAACCTCGGCTACCGGTGTGCGCGTGAAGTCGGTGCGGGGTGAGGTCACGGGCTCGTCTACCAGCGGCACATCACCGTAGAGCGTCGTCAGGAAGTCGTAAGCATAGGCCCGGAAAAAGCGCGCTTCAGCCGAAATGCGGTTTTTGTAGCCTTGGCGCAACGAGGCCGGCGCGGCCTCGGCCCCAGCAATAATCTGGTTGGCATTGTTGATGGTGCGGTAGGCCCAGTTCCAGTAGTAGCCGGCGCCCTGGTCCTGCGAGTTCAGCAGGGTGTAGTTGTAGTAGGGCACCTCTACCCCCTGCACCTGGCCCGGAATGGCCACGTCGGTGCCTTCCTGCATGATGCCCAACAAGCCCTGCGGACCATCGGAGGTGTACTGCTCGCGCACGACAGATTGCAGGCCGGCCATAGCGGCCTCAAAGCCTAGCGAATCGACCAGCACGGTTTGGGGAGTGTATAGGGAGGGCGGATCTTCATCCAGGTACTCCTTCTCGCAGGAGCTGAGGAGCTGAGCCGCACCCAGCAGCCCGACACAAGCCAGCGTAAAACGTTTCATATCAAAGAGATGCATAAGTCAGGTGGAGAAGAAAGATTAGCGCAAACTCACGTTCAGGCCAACTACCAAGCTGCGCACGTTGGGGTAGTTCGTGCCGCCGTTGCCGGTGCCGTTGCCCACCGTGTAGCTCTGCTCAGGGTCCCAGCCTACCCAGTCGGTCCAGGTATACAGGTTGCGGCCGCTCACATAGACCGACAGGTTGCCCAGGCGCAGCTTTTCCGTTAGCGTAGACGGGAAGTTATAGTTCAGCGTCACGTCTTTGAGGCGAGTGAAGCTGGCGTCGCTGGGGTAGCTATAACCGCGGGGGTTGTTGTAGTTGAGGCCGGGGCGGTCCTGGCTTCTGTTCTCAGGTGTCCAGTACCCTACTTCTTCCGGGGTGTTCGAGCGGCCGCCCAGGTCCACAAAGTTCAGGTTGCCATTGTTGCGCAACACGCCTTGCACCGTCTGGAAGAACACGCGCAGGCTCAGGCCTTTGTAGCGGAAGGTGTTGGTGATGCCGCCCTGCCACTCAGGAATGGTGCTACCCTGGTAGGTGCGGTCATTGCTGTCAATCTTGCCGTCGCCGTTCACGTCCCGGAACTTCAGGTCGCCGGGCTTGGCCGAGGCGTCCTGGCCGCTGGGGTCTTCGCCTACCTGCCATACGCCTACTTTCTCGTAGGTGTAGATGCCACCTAATGATTTGCCGATGAACAAGTTGCTACCGATATCGTCGCCGCCGGTGCCGTAGATTTGCAACACACGGTTGCGCACCACGGAAACGTTCATATTGGTTTCCCAGCTGAAATCGGGCTTATCAATGTTTCTCGTGGTCAGCGCTACGTCGACGCCTTGGTTGCGCACCGAGCCCACGTTGGCCAGAATAGAATTGTAGCCAGTGATGATGGGCAGTTGGCGATTCAGCAGTAGATCGTTGGTCTTGGCAACATAGTACTCCACCGTACCCACAATGCGGTTTTTCAGCACCCCAAAGTCCACGGCGTAGTTGGCGCTGGTGGTGCGCTCCCACTTCAAATCAGCATTACCAATGATGTTGGGCCGTAGGCCTACCGTCGTCACGCCATTGTAGGCGTATTGTAGTTGGGACAGACCTGTGATGGTTCCGTAAGGGCCGATAGCCTCGTTGCCGGTGGTACCGTAGGAGAAGCGCAGCTTCAACTCGTTTAGGAAGGCGTTGTCTTGCAGGAAGGCTTCATTGGCCACGTTCCAGCCCAGGGCCACGGATGGGAACACGCCATACTTATCGGTATTGGCGCCAAACACGGTAGAACCGTCGCGGCGGGCCGTTACCGTGAGCAGGTAGCGGCTGTCGTAGTTGTAGTTGATACGGCCCATCTGCGAGAGCAATGCCCGCCGCTCGCTGTAGGAGCTGATGGTAGGAGGCAGGGAGCCGCCGCCGATGCCATTAAAACCAATTTCGTCGTTGACGAAACCGCTGGCATTTTCGGTGGTCGTGAAGTACGTGTTCTGCTGCGAGCTGTATAGAGCCGTTACATCCACGTGGTGCTTGTCGAAATCGTGCGCGTAGCTCAGGATGTTCTCGATGGTGTAGTTGCGGCGCTCATCGTTGACCAACTGCGCGTAGCCATTGAGGTTACCAAAGTTGCGGCCTTCGTAATACGCGTAGCGGTAGGGCCGGAACGAGTAAGTGGCATTCAGGCGGTATTTCAGTCCCTTGGCGAAGGTAGGGGCTACTTCGGCATAGCCTGTACCCGTTAGCTGGTTTACGACGCTTTCGCGGGTAGTATTCAGCGCCAGCAGGGGGTTCTTGATCAGCAGCTCCGGCAGCTGGGGCCAGATGGCGTAAGAGCCATCGGGGTTGTAGAGGTTGCCGTAGGGGCTGGTTACCTGGGCCAGCGTGAGGTCGGCGCGGCCGCCGTTGTCGTTGTTTGTCGAGAAGAACGACGAGGTGCCAATGCGCAGCCAGGGCGTCAGATCCGCATCAATATTAGAGCGCAGGCTCACGCGCTGAAACTGAAAGCCTTTGAGCGTACCGCGCTGCTTGAAATACTCCCCCGAAACGAAATACTTCACGTCGTTAGTACCGCCCGAAATAGACAGGTTGTGGTCCTGAATGGAGCCCGTTTGCTGAATCTCCTTCATCCAGTCTACCGTCTTGCCGGCCGCCAGGTTCACTACTTCGGCGGCGTTGGGTAGGGGCTGGGTAGGCGTGAAGCCCCGCTGGGCGGCAAAGTCCTGGTACTTCTGGGCATAAGCCGGGCCGTCGAGCGGCGTCAGGTTGTTCACGAAGAACTCGGGACCAGCATAGCCGTTGTAGCGAATCTCGGGCTTGCCGGTTTTGCCTCGCTTGGTGGAAATCAGGATAACCCCGTTGGAACCGCGCGTACCGTAGATGGCCGTGGAGCTGGCATCTTTCAACACCTCAATAGAGGCAATGTCGTTGGTATTGATGTCGTTGAGGTTACCCGGAAACGGCACCCCATCTACTACAATGTAAGGGTCGGCGTTGGCTGTAATAGAACGCACCCCCCGAATCCGGATGCTGGGCTGCGCGCCTGGTACCGCCGAGCTGGTCACAATATTTACGCCCGCCACAGCACCGGCCAACGCCTGCGCCACGTTCGAGACCGGCAGCTTCTCCAAACGGTCTTGCGGCACAGATACCACGGAGCCCGTCACGTCGGAGCGCTTTTGGGTACCGTAGCCTACTACCACTACTTCCTCCAGTGCCTTGGTATCCGTCGCCAGTCGCACATCGAAGGTGGTGCGGCTGCCCAATGGGAACTCCTGCGAGGTGAAGCCGATGGACGAAATCAGCAGGGTACCGTTCTGGCTGGCAGTGGGTACTACCAGGCTGAAGCGGCCGTCGGCATCGGTACCGGCGCCAATGGTGGTGCCTTTTACTACCACCGTGGCACCGGGTAGGGGCTGGCCCTTGTCGTCGGTCACGCGGCCAGTGATGGTCTGGTCGACGAGGGCTGCCGCCTCCGTTGTGGAGCGCGCAGGTGCTCCGGGGTGGCTGTGCGCAGCGGGTGCGGCGAGGGCTACTTGCAAGGGTACAAGTGTCCCGCATAAGAGTAACGGTTTTACTCTCATATGATTAAGTAGATTTTGCATCCGTGAGGAGCGGAGCAAGGTGGGAGATGTAAAATTTTTCCAAAAAGTCTAGTTGTAGGTAAGCCTTCCTGTGAGGTGGGCGCTGCGGGCTACGGATCAGCCTACCCCCCCCGCGAGTACCTATCTGGTGGTAGGTAAGCGCTATCCCCGGTGCCTGCAACCAGCGCGGCGGGAACTGTTCAAATGTAGGAGGAGCCTTAGCGCCAGACAGGGGGTAATTCAATCGAAAAAAGGGGTTAAATTGGTCATCTATTCCGTGCACAATCGATTGACGACGACACCATCCCCTTCAAACCATTGATTACTATACTTTTATATCATTACACTACTCTTTCTCTGCGTGCTCTCTCTTTCTCAAATGGCTACTTGCAATCGTTTGCAAACACATGTTCAGGACGACCTATCTGCTTTTTTCGCCCTGCTTTTTGCGGCGCTGAAAGGGGTAGGCATCCGGTGTAGCTGGGGCGTCTTACTGGTGCTGGCGGGAGGCTTCCGGGCGCTGGCCCAGAATGCTCCTCCTAGTGCCTTTCGCTTTGAGCACCTGACCGTGAACGAAGGCCTCTCGCACAGCGACGGCATGACCGTGACGCAGGACCGGGCGGGCTTTATCTGGGTGGGTACCAACCGCGGCCTCAACCGCTACGACGGCTACACCCTGAAGCAGTACTCGCTGCCTGTGAATCCGCACAACGGTATTTCCAGCAACCGGATTACGGTGTTACACGTGGGCGCCGGCGGCCACCTGTGGGTAGGCACCGAGCGGGCCGGCCTGAGCTTGTACAACGCCGATCAGGACAACTTCTTCCGGCTTGATGAGCAGCACATTCCGGTGGCCTACCAAACCCAGGCCCGCCTGCTGGCCCAGTCCGACGTAACGGCGCTGGCCTCGGATACGCTGGGGCGCCTGTGGGTGGGCACCGACCGCACCGGCCTGTTTGTGCTGACCTTCAACCGGCAAGGACATGTGCAGCAGCTGCAGCAACTCCCCCCGCATGTGCAGCACCAGCCCGTGCTGATGCACATTACCAGCCTAGCACTCGACCCAGAAGGCAAGCTGTGGGTAGGAAGTAAAACTTCGGGGCTGCACTTCATTCGCACCACGCTGGCTGCTTTTCAACCACAGACTACCGCCCTGGCTAATAAATCGGTGCGGGCCCTGCACCTCGACCGTCACGGCGACCTGTGGGTAGGCACCGACCACCGGGTATACTGGGTGAGTGCTGCCAACCGCCGCACGGTGCGGGAGCTGGGCGCCTACCCCCTCCCCCAGGAGCTCCCGCTTTTGCAGTCGACTTACATGGACTCGTTTGGTCGCCTGTGGGTAGGCACCATCTACGGGCTGCACGTGTGGGAAGCGGGGGCCCGCACAGGTGCTGCGCCCCCACTTCGGGTTGCAGACCCTACCCTGTTTCTACCCGAGGATGGGGAGCCATTCAGCATCAACTCCGAACGGGTACACCAGATTTTTGAGGATCAGCACCAGGTGCTGTGGCTGTGCGCATCGGCCGGCGGCCTCAACAAGGTAGACCTGCGCCAGAAGCCCTTTGGCAGCATCCGGCAGCAACTTACGGGACGCCTGGCGTTGTCCAACAACTACGTCAATGCCATTTACAAGGAAGAAGCCAGCAACACCCTGTGGTTTGGTACTCGCAACGGGGTAGCCAGCTACGACCTTGCCCGGCACACCTACCGCAACTACCTCAACCAGCAGAGCGGCGGGGCACGCGGCATCGATGCCTCGGCAGTGTTTCAGACCACCAATGGCACGCTCTGGTTTGGCACGCGCGGCCACGGCCTGGTTACGCTCAGCCGGGTGAATGGCCAGGAGAAGCTGACCACGTACGATAAGCTGCCCGATGGCCTTTCCCTCAGCAATACGTCCATTGAGCGCATCACGCAGGACAAGCGCGGCACGGTGTGGGTGGCTACGTTTTCGGAAGGGCTGTGCTGCTTCAGCCCCGATGGCCAGTACCTGGGCACCTACCGCACTGCCAACAGCGCGCTGCCCACCAATCAGTTTTCCTTCTTGCTCTACGATGCCAAGCGCGACGTGCTGTGGGCCAGCACCCGCGACGCGGGCCTGCTGAAGCTGCGCGCTACCCCCAGCGCGTTGCAGGTGCTACAACACTACCAGTACACGCCGGGCGCGCCTACCGGCTTGCGCGTCAACTATGTATGGCCGCTGCTGCTGGATGAGCAGAACGCCCTCTGGATTGGCACCATCGGGGGTGGGCTGCACCAGCTGCGCGCCGATGCGGCCGGGCACGAAACCATTCGCTCCTACCTGAACGAGCTGCCGGAGCAGGATGTGGAGAGCATCCTGGCCGACGAGGCCGGCCACCTCTGGATAGGCGGCACCGGCCTCTACCGCTTCACGCCCGCTACCCGCCAGTACCTGCGCTACGACGTGGCCGACGGCTTGCAGAGCAACTCCTTTAAGATAGGCTCGGCGGCCCGCGCCCAGGATGGCACGCTCTACTTTGGGGGGATTAATGGCATCAACTATTTCCAACCACATGATATTCAGGCCAATCCCTACGCACCGGTGGTGCAGATTACCGGCTTGCGCGTAACCAACCGCCCTATAGCCGTGGGCGACACCGTGAACGGCCGCGTGCTGCTCACGCAGGCGCTATCGGTGCCACAAACCGTGACCATCCGCAACGCAGAAAATGACTTTTTGGTGGAGTTTGTGGCCCTGAACTACGCCAATCCCCAGAAAAGCCGCTACGCCTACCGCCTGGTGGGCTACAACGAGGGGTGGGTATACCCCGCGCCGGGGCAGCGCACGGCCAGCTTCGCCAACCTGCCGGCAGGCCATTATACGCTGGAGGTGAAAGCCAGCAACGGCGAGGGCGTGTGGTCGAAACGCTATGCCACCATGCAGTTTGAGGTGCTGGCGCCCTGGTGGCGCACGTGGTGGGCTTACCTGCTCTACGCAGCGGTGGTGCTGGGCGCGGTGGCCTGGTTCCGGCGCGTGGAAATGGCCCAGCAGCAGCTGAAAAACCGCTTGTTGCTGGAGCAGTTTCAGGCTGAAAAGGAAAAGGAGCTGACCGACCTGAAGCTGGGCTTCTTCACCAATATCTCCCACGAGCTGCGCACGCCGCTCACCCTCATTCTGGGGCCAATGGAGGAGATTATGCGCGCCGCTGGTCCCGTGGCCGATTTGCGCGGCAAGGTGCAATTGATGCACCGTCAAACGCGCAAGCTGCTGGAGCTAGTCAATCAGCTCCTGGACTTTCGGAAGGTGGAAACTGGCCACGTGCCCCTGCGCGCCCAGCGCGCCGATGCCGTGCGCTTTCTCACCGATATCCACTCCGTTTTTCAGCTAAAGGCCCAGGAGCGCGACGTAACATATCTGCTGGACATGCCTACTCAGCCGGTGCCGCTGTATTTTGACCGTAGCAAGCTGGAAATTATCCTCACCAACCTGCTGGCCAACGCCTTCAAGTATACCCGCAACAAGGGTAGGGTAGAGCTGGCGGCTATGGTCATCGGCGACGCCCAGGGCGAAGCCCTCTACCACCAGGGGCAGCTTACCGGCAACTACTTGAAAATCACCGTTACGGACACGGGTGTGGGCATCAAGGCCAGCGAGTTGGGCCGCATTTTCGACCCATATTACCAAGCTTCCCACACCGATACGCTGCGCATGACGGGCACGGGCATCGGTCTGTCGCTGGCACGGCAGTTTGCCGAGCGCCACGGCGGGCAGCTCACCGTGAGCAGCACCCAGGGGGTAGGCACCACCTTTGAGCTGCGCCTGCCGCTGGGCGCGCAGCACCTCAAGCCCGAAGACATGCAGCCGGAAGATGATACGTTTGCCCCCGCCGCCGAGTCGGAGGAGCTATTGGAGGTGCTGGAAGTGGAAGCAGAAACAGCGGAAGAACTGCCCGGCCTACCCGCCGCCCCGACAGGGCCGCCGCGCTTATTAGTAGTAGAAGACAACGACGAGGTGCGCCAGTACCTGCACCAGCTTTTCGCGGCTGACTACGAGGTGCTGACCGCCGCCGATGGTCTGGAGGGCTGGGACGAAGCCCTGCACCAGCTCCCCGACCTGATTATCTCGGACGTGATGATGCCGCACTCGGATGGCCTGGAGCTATGCCAACGCGTGAAGCAGCACCCCAAAACGGCGCATATTCCGCTGCTGCTGCTCACGGCCCGTACCGCCGAAACCCACCAGCTGGAAGGCCTGGGCCTGGGCGCCGACGACTACATGAGCAAGCCCTTCAACCCTACCCTGCTGCTGGCCAAGGCGGAAGCCCTGCTGCGCAATCGGCGCAAGCTGCATGAATATTACCAGCGCCACATCTTATTAGAGCCCACCGAAATAACCGTACCCGACGCCGACCGCGAGTTTCTGGAAAACGCCATGCGGGTGGTAGAAGAGCACCTCGAAGACGCCGAGTTCAACGTGCAGGTACTGGTGCGGAAGGTAGGCATGAGCCAGTCGGTATTTTACCGGCGTATCAAGAGCATCACGGGCCAGACGGTGGTAGAGTTCATCCGCGACGTGCGCATGAAACGCGCCGCGCAGCTCCTGGCCGGCACCACCATGCGCGTATCGGAAGTAGCGTTTCAGGTGGGCATTGAGGATGCCAAATACTTCCGCAAGATGTTCCAGAAAATCTACAGTGTGACGCCCTCCGAGTACGCCCGACAGCATCGCCCGAGCAAGGAAGCGGCTTCTGTAGAGTAGAATAGCTGTCTTGCAATGCCCGGTATGCTTCGATTCCACTCAGCATGACGGGCATTTCACCACCATCAGGCTGCTAGGCGAATCTTTCCCCCATAATCTCAGGATACGCCCCCCTACCGTGTGCGGGCGGCGGCCTATTATTGTGGATACGTTCCCCACCCTACGCCTATGCCTTGTTCTTTCCAGTTTCGTCGTTTGCTCATGGGCGGCTTGCTTCTCGTCTTGGGCCTACGGCAAACCAGCTACGCACAGTCGACAGCGGCGGCTGATAAGGCGCTGTTCAAGCCCAAGTTCATCAAGCAGCAGATGCTGAAAGCCACCCGCTGGCAGCTGGCCCACCTCAGGCACGAACTCACCGACTGGACCAACGGCGCCTTCTACTCCGGCGTGTTTGCGGCCTACCAGACCACTAAGGCTAAGTGGGTGCTGGACTCGCTAATGGCTATGGGCAACCGCACGCAGTGGCGTCCCGCCAAGCGCTACGACCACGCCGACGACATTGCCATCTGCCAGACCTACCTAAACCTGTACCGTCTCAAGAAGGACCGGCAGATGATAGCGCCTACCCTGGCGACTTTGGAGAAGCTCTACACCACGCCCGGCCCCGAGGTGCAGCAGCATGGCATTACGTGGTGGTGGTGCGATGCCCTGTTCATGGGTCCGCCCGTGTTGGTGAAGGCCGCCCTCATCGACAACCAACCCCGCTACCTTGCCTTCAACGACACCTTATATAAGCAGACCTACCGCCGGCTCTACAACCAGCAGCAGCACCTGTTCACCCGCGACGCTTCCTACCTATGGAACGCGGCCGGCGAGGGTAAGAAGGAAAGCAACGGCCAGCCTATTTTCTGGAGCCGCGGCAATGGCTGGGTGATGGGCGGCCTGGTGCAGACCTTGCAAGAGCTACCCCAGGACCACCCCACGCGGCCATTCTACCAAAACCTGTTCAAGGAAATGAGCGCCCGCCTCCTTGCGCTGCAACAGCCCGACGGCCTGTGGCGCGCCAGCCTGCTCGACCCCGGCGCCTACCCCGGCGGCGAGGCCTCGGGCTCGGGCTTCGACTGCTACGCGTTGGCCTGGGGCATCAACCAGGGTCTGCTGGACCGCGCCACCTACCTGCCCCACGTGCAAAAGGCGTGGGCGGCGCTGAACCGGTGCGTGTCGGCGGAGGGGCGCGTGGGCTGGGTGCAGCCCATCGGCGCCGACCCGCGCCGCGACTTTTCGGCCGAGAGCTGGGATGTGTACGGCACCGGAGCGTTTCTGCTGGCTGGTTCCGAAGTTATCAAGCTGAAGTAATACGACTACTTCGTTTTATCCCTATTTTTTCCATGGAAAGACGCACCTTCGTTGCGCAATCGGCAGCGGCCTTATCGGCGCTGGCCCTGCCTGGCGCTAGCCTGGCGAGCAACGCCCTACCCCTACCCGCCCCGGCTAAAACCACCGACCGCGACTACTGGCTCAGCACTTTGCTGAAGGTGGTAGACCCCGTGCTGACCAACGCCGCCCAAGGGCAGCTGAAAGCCAGGATGCCCGTAGAAGCTGCACCGGGCCAGGAGGCGGGCCGCCGCAACGTCACCTACCTCGAGGCCCTCGGCCGCACGCTCACGGGCCTTTCCCCCTGGTTGGAGCTGAAAGAAGTGCCCGCCAACGAGCTGGCCCGCCAGCAGCGCTACCAGGAGCTGGCCCGCCAGGCCATTGCCCACGGCGTCAACCCACAGTCGCCGGACTTCCTGAACTTCACTCAGGGTGGGCAACCGGTGGTAGATGCCGCGTTTCTGGCGCATGCCATGCTCCGGGCCCCTACCCAGCTCTGGGAAAAGCTACCCGACACCACCAAAACGCAGCTAGTAGCGGCCCTGCAAAGCAGCCGCGTCATCAAGCCCTACTACAGCAACTGGCTGTTGTTCAGCGCTATCATTGAGGCGGCCTTGCTGAAGTTTACCGGCGCGGGCGACCTGATGCGCATGGACTACGCCATCAAAGAGCACATGACCTGGTACAAAGGCGACGGCACCTACGGCGACGGCCCCGACTATCACTGGGACTATTACAATAGCTACGTGATTCAGCCCATGCTGCTGGATGTGGTGAGCACCTTGGTTGCGGCTGGCAAGGAGCGCAAGGAGTTGCTGGAGCTGCTGCGCACCCGCGCCCGACGCTACGCCCAGGTGCAGGAGCGCCTGATCTGCCCCGACGGGTCGTTTGCCGCGTTCGGCCGTTCTCTGGCCTACCGCTGCGGCGCGTTTCAGCACCTGGCGCAGGTGTCGTTGCAGCAGTTATTGCCCGAGGAGCTGCCGGCTGCACAGGTGCGGAGCGCCCTCACGGCTGTTATCCGGCGCACGATGGAGCCTAAGGGCACGTTTGATAGCAAGGGCTGGCTGCAAATCGGGCTGTGCGGGCATCAGCCCGGCATTGGCGAAGTCTACATCTCTACGGGCAGCCTCTACCTGTGCACCTCGGCCTTCCTACCCTTGGGCCTACCCAGCACCGACCCTTTTTGGTCGGCCCCTGCCCAGGACTGGACATCTAAGAAAATCTGGTCGGGACAAGACGTTAAGCTCGATCATGCGCTGTAATTCTGCGCGCATTTCTCCCCTTTTCCTACCCTCCACTGACAGGCCAGGACAGTGAAACCGGCCGCGTGCTTTATCTTGTCGGCTCACACCTACCCTCTACTATGACTACTTCTTTCGATTTGACGGGCAAGCTAGCCCTGGTGACGGGCTGCAACCGCGGCATTGGGCAGGCCATGGCCGTTGGGCTGGCCGAGGCCGGTGCCGACATCATCGGCGTGTCGTCGTCGCTGGCGCTGAGCGGCTCCGATACCGAGCAGCAGGTGCAGGCGCTGGGCCGGAAGTTTCACGCCTACCAAGCCGATTTCAGCAAGCGCCCGGCCGTGGATGCCTTCATTGCCCAGGTGCAGCAGGACTTTCCGCAGATTGATATTCTGATCAACAACGCCGGCACCATCAAGCGTGCCCCCGCCGCCGAGCACTCGGATGCGCTGTGGGACGAGGTGCTGGCCATCAACCTGGATACGCCCTTCCGACTGGCCCGCGCCATTGGCGGGCAAATGCTGGAGCACGGCGCCGGCAAAATCATCTTCACGGCCTCGCTGCTCACGTTTCAGGGCGGTATCACCGTGCCGGGCTACGCGGCCAGCAAGGGCGCCATTGGTTCCGTAGTGAAGGCACTGGCCAACGAATGGGCCGGCCGGGGCGTAAACGTGAATGCCATTGCACCCGGCTACATCGCCACCGACAACACCCAGGCCCTGCGCAACGACCCCGACCGCTCGGCCAGCATCCTGAGCCGCATCCCGGCTAACCGCTGGGGCACCCCCGACGACTTCAAAGGCCCTACCGTCTTCCTGGCATCGTCCGCCGCCGACTACGTCCACGGCACCATCCTCACCGTAGACGGCGGCTGGATGGGTAGGTAGTGTGTTGATTTTTAATGTTTTGATTATTGATGTGCTGATGATTGATAGGTATTGTCATCCTGAGCGCAGCGAAGGACCTTATGCCCGAAGAACGACAGGCGTACCAACGACTCGTTCACGCGTGAGAAGGTCCTTCGCAAGCTCAGGATGACAATATCTATCAACCATCTAAGCCCCTAAACCCTAAGCCCCCAAGACCCCAAAAACCATGATTCAACGATATGCTATCGGGCCGCGCGAGACGGCGATGATGAACACGGCCGAGCTGCGCGAGAACTTCCTGCTAGAAAACCTGTTCGTAGCCGGCGATATTCAGCTGGTATACACCCACTACGACCGCATGGTGGTAGGCGGCGTGGTGCCCACCGGCGATGCCATTCCTCTACCCTGCCCCGACAACCTAAAGGCCGACTTCTTCCTGCAACGCCGCGAACTGGGCATTCTCAACATCGGCCAGCCCGGCACCGTGACCGTAGATGGCACTACCTACGAACTGGGTCGTCAGGACTGCCTGTATGTGGGCAAGGATGCCAAAGAAGTGGTCTTTGCCAGCGCTGACCCGTCGCAGCCGGCCCGGTACTACCTGCTCTCTACCCCGGCCCACGCTACCTACCCTACCACGCGCCTCACGCAGGCCGAGGCCACACCCGTGACGCTGGGCACCATGGAAGCCGCCAACCAGCGCACCATCTATAAGTACATCTACAACGAAGGCATACCCAGCTGCCAGCTGGTGATGGGCCTCACGCAGCTGCACCCCGGCTCGGTGTGGAATACCATGCCCGCCCACACCCACGACCGGCGCATGGAGGC
Organism: Hymenobacter aerilatus; assembly: GCF_022921095.1. Lineage (NCBI taxonomy): Bacteria > Pseudomonadati > Bacteroidota > Cytophagia > Cytophagales > Hymenobacteraceae > Hymenobacter > Hymenobacter aerilatus. Next base: position 4,447,510 of record NZ_CP095053.1, on the reverse strand, counting down.
CTACCTCTACTTCGACTTGCAGGAAGGCCAGCGGGTATTGCACCTGATGGGCCAGCCCCAGGAAACCCGCCACCTGTGGGTAGCCGAGGGCCAAGCCATTCTGTCACCGCCATGGTCGATTCACTCGGGTTGCGGCACGGCTGGCTACACGTTCATCTGGGGTATGGGTGGTGAAAACCAGGAGTATACCGATATGGACCCTGCTCCCATCGACCAACTGCGCTAGTCTGCTTCCTACCCCTTTCTCTTGCCAATGAAACCGCTTACCCTTGCCCTACCCCTGGCAGCGCTGCTATTTGTGGGGGCGGCCCCTGCACCTCGCCCGGCCGCTACCATCACGGTACGCAACGCTCTGAACCTGGCCCGCCGCGCCGAAACCATCAGCCTGCCGCTAAGCAAGCTACCGGCCGCTGCCCGCCAACTGGCTCCCGCCGACCTGCGCGTGCGCGATGCGGCCAGCAAGGCGCTGCTTATCAGCCAACTGATAGACAACGACGCCGACGGCAAACCCGACGAGTTGCTGTTTCAGACGGACATGGGAGCCAAGGCAAGCAAGACGTTTACACTGGAGCCGGCCACGGCGGGGCCGGTTCCAACGACGCCCAACGTCACCTTTGCGCGCTTCGTGCCGGAGCGCACCGACGACTTTGCCTGGGAAAACGACCGGGTGGCGTTCCGCACCTATGGCCCCAACGCCCAGGAGCTGGCCGAGAAAAAGGACCCCAACGGCACGCTCACAAGTGGCATGGACTGTTGGCTGAAGCGCGTGCCCTACCCCATCATCGACAAGTGGTATGGCCGCCATGTGAACGAGAAGCCCTTTGCCTACCACACCGATATAGGTGAGGGCTACGACCCTTACCACGTGGGCGGCAGCCGGGGCGTGGGCGGCACCGGCATCCTGATGGATGGAAAGTTGTTCGTGTCCAAGAACTTCACCAAGTACAAGGTGCTGGCTACTGGTCCCATCCGCACGGTGTTTGAGCTGACGTATGCACCCTACCCGGCCGGCAGCTTATCGGTGACGGAAACCAAGCGCATTTCCCTGGACCTGGGCAGCAACATGACGCGCTTCGAGGAGCACATTTCGGCCGATAAGCCCCTACCCAATTGCACCATCGGCCTCACGCTGCACGAGCAAAAAGGCGAGGTAAAAGCCGACCCCAAAGCCGGCTGGTGCCGCTACTGGGAGAAGATAGACGACTCCTATCTGGGCACCGGCGTGGTGGTAGCCCCGCGCTACCTCACCGACTACCAGGAGCACCGCTCCGACCAGAAAGACCAAAGCCAACTCTACATGGTCACGAAGCCACAGCAAGACAAGGTGGTGTTTTACGCTGGTTTCGGGTGGCAGAAAAGCGGGCAATTCGCCTCAGCCGCCGCTTGGGATGCGTATCTGGCGGAGTTTGCCCAGCGTATCAACTCACCGCTGGCCGTGAGCTGGAAGTAATTCCGCTTATTATTCTAGAAGCCCATCTGTCATCCTGAGCAGAGCGAAGGACCTTCTCACGCGTGAACGAGTCGTTGTTATGACCGTCGTTCTCGCGTGAGAAGGTCCTTCACTGCGTTCAGGATGACAGGGGCTTCTAGAATAATAACGCCTGTCGTTCTCGCCTGAGAAGGTCCTTCGCTCTGCTCAGGATGACAGATGGGTTTTACTTCCAATTCATCATTTCACAACTTCACTATCCCTATTCTACCCCAAACCGCCGCAAGTCGGCTTCTATTTGCTGGTCCCAGCGCTGCTGGGCGGCGGCGTCGAGGCCGTGGCGGGTTTCAGCATCGTACTGCTCTTGCAGGCGGTTCATTTCCATGAACGAGCGCAGGTATTGACGCTGTAGAATGCTGTTGTAATCTTCTACCGTAAGGCTGTCGGCGGTGGCATGGCGGCGGAAGCGCTCGGCTACTAGCTTCACCAGGTCGAAGTGACGTTGCTCGTGGGCTAGGTAGTAAGCTGATTTGTTGGCTCCTACCCAGGAAGAGCTGCGCACCACAAATATTTGCAGGGTGATGTCCAACTCCAGCACGCCGTTGCGCAGGCGAGGTTTGCCCTGGTAGGAAAACCCCGGAAACACCGCCGCCGCGTAGATGCCCGTCCGCGGCGGCCCCGTGAAATCCGACCAGCGCAGGGGCCGCGTTGGGTCGTAGAATAGGGTATCGTGCTCGGTCTGGCGCTGGTCGTAGCGGAAGGTGGGCTGCACGCGGGTAGCCAGGCGCGCATCCTGCTCGGCGGCCTGGGTCAACCATCTATTGAGGTAGCGTAGCCCACCTGCTAGCACCTGCCGCAAGGCTGGCTCTACCACTGCTGCATCTGTAGCCAAGCGGCCGTAGCGGGCACCGCTGCGGTACTCCGTGAGCAGTAGCGGCGCGGCGTCGGGTCGGAGCCAGTCAAAGGCCAACTGTACTTGCACATCGCCCTCTACGCGCCCACCCGGCGCGGCCTTTTCCGTGATGCGGAGCGCCCGGATACGCACCCGTACCGGGCGCGCCCCTACCCCTACTGGTAGGCTTTGGGCTGCAAACTGCTGCAACGCTGCTTCGGCGCCGCCCTGCAAATCGAGTAGGCGCGGCGCCGCCGGGGTGGTACCGGGTGCGGACAGCAGCCAGGCCACGGCCCGGCGGTCGGGCCGCTCGTCGCGCACCTGCGCCACACGGAAGGTAGGCGCCGGCAGGGCCAGCGGCTCGGGCCGCAACGTCAGCGGCTTTTCGGGTAGGCCTCCTGCGGTCAGAGGCCACACCAGCAGCCATAGCAGCCACCAGTAGCATTTTTGGTAGGGGGTATATAAAGACAAGAGGGTAGACACACCAGCCAGACACATTTGAGCCTTGAGTTCGTTCCCGCACGCGCTAGCAGCTCACTATCTGCTACTTATATCTCTACACAAGAAGTGCTCTTCTTCGTCTCACTGAGTTAGCCGGTTTATACAACAAGTAGAAATGTCGTTGCCAAGAGCTCCTGCTATGTATTCACGTTGCACCACAACAACAGTACTGAATAGCATTGTGGTAGATGCCCCAATCGCATAGCAAGGATGAGAAGTAATAGTCACAACTTATTTGTTTTTAGAAACATACTTCATTGCAAAGGCATCTCAAGCTACTTCTGAACACGCATATCACTACTGTAGCAGCCTGATTTGAGACGGCGACACCTGCCTGACTAAAGCCATTCTGAAATTATTTTGCAACATTTGTGCAAAAGCGGCGTTGTTCACTACACTTTTCGAACAAGCTGCACGTTCCGGCGCCCGTTTCATTGCCTGCATGGTTGCTTCACGCTCTTTCATAGCCTGTTTCCTCCTCATCTGCTTCGTGCGGGTGATGGTACCGGACACGTGGCTGCTGGCGTTGCACGCGCATGAGCACACCACGCACGAGGTAATCCATAAGAAGGCGCTAACCATTTCGGCTCAGCACCAGCATTGCAGCGTCGACCAGTTCTACAACGTCCCGTTTCAGCTTTCGGCCGTGCGGGTGGTATTTGCCCGTAGCGCGGCGCATGCCCTTCGCTGGATGATGCCACAGCAGTCGGTATGGAGCGAAACGGTGCTGACAGCCTGCTACTTGCGCGGTCCGCCGGTAGTGTAGTCAGCCCCTTGTTTCCTTGTTTTTTGCTTCTTCCTACCCCACCGCGGACGCACTGCGCCGCGTGGTGCATGGGCCACTACCGGCTTCCCGGCTTAGGAAGATGCCTGTTTGCGCAACTGTTTCGCGCAGCCACGTTGCTTATCAGGTGACTGGCCATCAGCGTTTTGCCCGCCATACTTCTGGCAAGCTGACCGAGTAATTCCCTCTTCTTCATGCTGTTTCGCTTTGTAGCGGTCTTGCTGATGGCAGGACTGTGCCTAGGCGTTGTGCACCAGAGCACGGCGCAAAACGGGTGCAACCTGCCATTGGCGGGCCGCATCACCGACCACGAGTCGCGCCAGGGGCTGGCCGGGGCCACCGTTATTGTGCAGCCCGGCCAGCAAGCCACACAAACCGACGCCGACGGCAATTTTCATTTTCATGTGTGCCCCGGCGCTTATCAGCTGGAGGTGCGCTTCATCGGCTACGCCACCGAGCGGGCCGAAGTGCGCCTCAGCAGCGCCACCGTGCGCAACTTCCAGCTGCACCCCGATGCCGTGACGTTGCGCGGCGCCACCGTGCGCGGCGAGCGGGTAGAGGCACCCCTCCCCCAGGCTAGCGGCTCGCTTACGGGGCAGGCCCTGCAACAAACGCGTGGCCAAGCCCTAGGCGAAGCCCTGCAGAAGCTGCCTGGCGTGGCGGCCATCCAGACCGGCCCCAGCGTTTTCAAGCCCATGATTCATGGACTCCACTCCAACCGTGTGGCCATTATGAACAACGGCGTGCGGCAGGAAGGCCAGCAGTGGGGCCAGGAGCACGGTCCGGAAATCGACCCGTTTATTGCTTCTGACCTGACGGTGGTGAAGGGCGCCGCCAGCGTCCGCTACGGCACCGATGCCGTGGGTGGCGTGGTGCTGGTGCAGCCCAAAGCCTTGCGCGATTCGGCCGGCATTGGAGCCGATGTAAACCTGGTAGGGATGTCGAACAACGGATTGGGCGCCGTTTCGGCGGCGGTAGATGGCAACCTGCGCCGCCTACCCGCCCTCAGCTGGCGCCTGCAAGGCACCCTAAAGCAGGCCGGCAACACCCGCACGCCCGACTACCGCCTCGACAATACGGGTTTTCGGGAGCACAACTTCTCGGCGGCCCTGGGTTGGCGCAAGGATACGTATGGCGTTGAAGCCTTTTACAGTCAGTTCAACTCCCGTTTAGGTATTCTGAGCAGCGCCATTGTGGGCAACCGGGCCGATCTGGAAGCTGCCATTGCCCGCGGCCGCCCCGCCATCAACCCTGGCTTCAGCTACCAGATCAACAGGCCCTACCAGCAACTCCAGCACGACCTGGCCAAGCTGACGGGCTTCGTGAAAACCGGCAACGGCGGGCGGCTGACGGCCACCGTGGCCAACCAGCGCGACTACCGCGACGAGTACGACGTTATTCGGGCGTCGAGCGACGCGGGGCGGCGCAACCTGCCCCAGCTCAGCTACCAGAACTACACTACCACCGCCGACGTAGTGTGGGAGCACCCTACCCTGGGCAACTTCCGCGGTAGTGTGGGGCTGAGCGGCACCTACCAGTTCAACCGCTATGCGGGCGGTACGCGGCAGTTTATACCCTTTTACACCAACCGCACGGCGGGCGCTTTCGTGATTGAGCGCTGGCAGCACGAGCGTCTGCTGCTGGAAGCCGGCCTGCGCCTCGACCACCGCGACCTGCGCACCCGCCGCCTCACCCGTGGCTTCGAAATCGACTCTAGCTCCTACTACGGCGTGGAGCGCAACCGCTTCCAGTTCTGGACTCCCTCGGCCTCGTTGGGAGCCGTGTACGATGCCAACGTGCACCTCACCCTGCGCGCCGACGCCGCCCTGGTGCAGCGGGCCCCGGCCGCCAACGAGCGGTACTCGCAGGGTGTGCACGGCGGCATCTATGAGGAAGGCTACGACATTTCGCGGCCGGCCGGCACGCCGCCCCTTCAGCCCGAAACCTCCTATAACCTGGGCCTGACGGCTACCCTGCACGACAACCCGCGCCTGAACGGGGAGCTGACCGTGTACCAGAATAGCATCGATGGCTACATCTACCAGGTGATAGGCGCGCCGATTACCACCATTCAGGGTTCGTTTCTGCCGTGGCGCTTTCAGCAGACTGATGCCGTGTTTCGGGGTGTAGACGCTACCCTCGATTACCAGCTGGCTGCCAACTGGTTGCTCAATGGCAAGGCGGCCGTGATTCGGGCGCGCAACCGCACCCTCGACGACTACCTCATCTACGTGCCGGCCGACCGGTTTGAGCTGTCGGTGCGGCGCGACTGGTCCGGGCAGAAGACTGCCCGCGCCAACCAGTTTTTTGCGCTGGTGCGAGGCACGGCCGTGCGCCGGCAAACGCGCGTGCCCAGCGCCGAGTACGACCCCCAGCCCGCCCCCGATGGCTACGGCCTGCTAGGCGCCGAGGTAGGCGCTACCCTGCGCCTGGGTGGCACCCCTGTAGAGGTGAGTTTGGCCGGCTCCAACCTGCTCAACGAGCGGTATCGCGACTACCTAAACCGCTTCCGCTACTTCGCCGACGACATGGGCCGCAACGTGACGCTGCGCCTGCATATCCCGTTGAATTTCAGCCCCAACTAAGCATTCATTCACTTTTCACCATTCCTTTTTCATGAAGACTTCCCTTTTCCGCCCCTTCGCCGCTCTCTTGTTGGCTACCCCTCTGTTCTTTGCTTCCTGCAACGATGACAAAGACCCAGAGCCCGAAGCTGACAACGAGTTCATCACCACCGTACGCTATACCCTCAGGCCCACCAGCGGCACTGGCCAGGCCGTAACGGCCGAGTGGAAAGACGTGGATGGGGCCGGCGGCAATGCTCCTACCATCAGCACCATCACGTTGGCCCCCAATACCACTTACACGGGCACTATTGAGTTCCTAGACGAAACCAAGACTCCCGCCGACAACATCACGGAAGAAATACGGGAAGAAAACGACGAGCACTTGGTAGTGTACACGCTTAATCCTACCAGCCTCATGACCATTACCCGCACCGACAAGGACGGTAAAGGCTTTGACGTAGGCCTCACTACTACTGTGCAAACCAACGCTGCCGCCTCGGGCAATCTGACCATTCAGCTGCGCCACCAGCCTGGTACCAAGGATGGCACCGCAGGCCCCGGCTCCGATGATGCCAACGTGACCTTCCCGGTGGTGCTGCGCTAAATGCAGATTAATTACTTGCCTTCCTTCACCGGAGGCCAGAAAACAAAAGTGCCGGCTGGTAGCCGGCACTTTTGTTTTCTATTGGTTGACTGCTCGCCTGGTTTATTCCCAGATGCTGTTTGCCTCAGTCAGAATGATTGGCTTGTCGTCTGTGATGATGATGGTATGCTCGTGCTGGGCCACGAAGCTGCCGTCTTTGGTTACCAGCGTCCAGCCGTCGTTGGTTTGGTGCGCGATGGAGGCGCGGGTGGAAATAAACGTTTCTACGGCCACCACCGAGTTTTTCTTGAAGCGCTTGTTGTTGCGTCGGTCGTAGAAGCAAGGTATTTCGGAAGGCTCCTCGTGCAAGCTGCGCCCAATGCCGTGCCCTACCAGGTTCTTAATCACCCGGAAGCCCGCCTTGCGCGCTTCGCCTTCTATCAGCCCGCCGATATCGGCAATACGTACCCCGCCGCGGATACGGCTGAGGGCCGTGCGCAGAATCTGCCGAGAAGCATCTACTAGCGGCTGGTGCTGGTGCAGATCAGTGCCAAGCACAAACGAGCCGCCGTTGTCGGCCCAGTAGCCGTCTAGCTCCGCCGATACGTCGATGTTCACCAGGTCACCTTCCTGCAGCACTTTGCGCACCGACGGAATGCCGTGCGCCACCTCATTGTTCACGCTGATGCACGTCCAGCCTGGAAACCCATACGCCAGCCGCGGGGCCGACTTAGCGCCCAGCGCCGCCAGCAGCTGTCCGCCGTACTCGTCCAGGTCTTTGGTGGTCATGCCGGGTTGGGCGTAAGCACGCATCTGCTTTAGGGTAGTACCAACGGCTTCGCTGATGCGTTGAAGGCCAACTACATCGGCCTGGGAGGTGATAGACATAGAATAACAGGTTTGATGGGTTGGTGTAATCCAGCCTTAGCTATAGCAACAGCAAGCCAGTAGCTGCGGTTTAGTCACTTAGCTGGATTGCGTATTTCACCGCCGCCTGATCAGCAATTTAAACTATTTATTATCAATACATTACCCCTCGCACTCTATCCGTAAGCATTACCGCCCCAATAGTAAGGTAGAGTGGCAACATACCTGCTGCACAGCACACATGTTTGTGCATGAGTTGCTCGACTACTACTAGCCGTTGCTTTCTTGATCGTGCATCATTCGTTGCTACGGGAGGCTCCAGCCGTTCATACCGGCTGGTGGCGGGTCAGCTATATTTGTAGGAATAGCCATTGCGCAGTAGTACTAGCTGCGCAAGCGTTATTTCCTTTTCTGTACTATGCTGCAAGCCGAAAATCTAACGAGACGCTACGGAACGCATCTAGCGCTCGACAACCTCAACCTGACCATTTCGCCTGGGGAGATATACTGCCTGCTGGGCTCCAACGGGGCCGGTAAATCTACCACCATCAATATCTTCTTGGGCTTTCTGCCAGCCACCAGCGGGCGGGCACTGATTGACGGGCTGGAGGTAGCCGTGAACAACCACGCCACGCGCAACCTGGTTGCCTACATTCCCGAAATCGTGAACCTCTACCCTACCCTCACGGGTCTGGAAAACCTGGCCTTTTTCAGTGGGCTCTCTGGCTTTCGTTACTCGCGCCCCGAGCTGGCGGATTTCACTTGCACGGCCGGCCTGCAACCCGAGGCCCTCGACCAGCGGGTGAGCGGCTACAGCAAGGGCATGCGCCAGAAGGTAGGCATTGCCATTGCGCTGGCTAAGCAGGCCAAGGTGCTGTTTCTGGATGAGCCTACCTCGGGCCTCGACCCGCACGCCAGCAACGAGTTTGCCCAGGTGATTCGGCGACTGAGTGAGCAGGGTGTATGCACACTCATGGCCACGCACGACCTACTGATGGCCAAGGAGTTGGGCCACCGCATTGGTATTATGCACCAGGGCCGCCTACGCCAGGAGCTGCGCGCCGACCAAGTAGACTACGCCGAGCTGACCAACCTCTACCTCGCCACCGTTAACCAACCGGCCTAAATGCTGCGCTTACTCATTGGCAAAGAGCTGCGCGAGCTGCGGCGCACCACCAACGCCACGTGGCTGCTGACTGGGCTGGCGCTGCTGGTGGGGCTAGCCCTCTACAACGGCTACACCTACTACACTACACGCAGCGCGTTTTTGCGCCAGTCGCAACAGACTACCTATGAACAGTTTGTCTCGCAGGGCGATAAGAATCCGCACTTGGGCGCGCACTTCGGCTTCTACGCCTACAAGCCCACGGCCGACCTGGCCCTACTTGACAACGGTATTGAAGACTATACCGGCAACTCGTTTTACCTGGAGCCGCACAAGCGCGGCGAGGTGAAGTTTCGGGAGGTGAGCGACGCCACGGCCCTGCGTAGCTTCGGCTTTCTGAATGTGGGCTACTTCGCCCAGCTCCTACTGCCGTTGTTCATCTTCTTGCTTACCCACAACCTGTTCTCGAAGGAGTGGGAAAATGGTACCATCAAGCTAGTGCTCAGCGCGCGGGTGAGCACCGGGCAGCTGCTGGTGGGCAAGCTATTGGCTGCGGGAGTAGTGGTAGGGGCCGTGGTGGCGGTGCTGGCCCTGGGGCCGCTGGGGCTGCTGGCCGCGCACCTAGGGCTGGATGGACTGGTGCCGCTGCTGCCTACCTATGCCTGCTACGTGGCCGGGCTGCTGCTATACGCAGCCTTGCTCACGGTGCTGGGTGGGGCCGTGTCGCTGCTCACGCGCAACTCGGCGCTGGCGTTGGTGGTGCTGGCCGGCTTCTGGCTGCTGGGCGTGTTTCTTGTGCCCCGGCTGACAAGTGAGGTAGCCCGACGGACGCACCCCGCCACCACGGCCGTTGCATTTGACGACCACACCTTCCACGACATGCAATATGGGGTAGGCAACGAGGGCACCAAAGACCAACGCCGCGAGGCCCTGGCCGATAGCATGCTGGCACGCTACGGTGTGCGACGCCTGGAAGATCTGCCGGTATACTTTATTCCCGTTACCATTGAAGCGGCTGAGAAATCGGATGGGCGGGTGATGGACCGGGCCTACGCCGCCATCGAGCGCAACGAAGTCAGGCAGAACCGTCTGGTGCAGTTGAGCGCCCTGCTCTCGCCTTTCCTGGCGTTCCGCGAGTTGTCGCTCCACCTCACCGCCACCGACCTCGATACCCACCGTGACTTTGCCGCCCAGGCCGAAGTGCACCGCCGGCGCGTGGGCCGCATCGTGGATGCATTTTACCAGAAAAACACGGTGGCAGGCAATGCCTTTTGGCGCACGGTACCGCAGTTTGCCTACGCGGCGCCCGGCCTGGGCTGGCGGTTGCGCCATGCCACCGGGCCCGTGCTCTTGCTACTGGGCTGGAGCGTGGCGGCGGGCGGCTTACTCGTGCTAGCCAAAAAAATCAGCTTGTAGCTACTAGCTCCTCTTTTATGTCTGCTTCTTTGTTTGGGGTGCTGTGGCGCCACGAGCTTACCTCCCTATACCGCAACCGGGTACTGGTTGTTCTTTTCTCGCTGGTGCTGGTGGTGCTGCTAGCTGCCCTATGGGCTGGCAGTAGCCAATGGCACACGCAGCAGCGCACGCTGGGCCGCATCCGGGCGCACCGCCAGGAAATGCAGGACAGCTTGGTGCAGCGCATCCGGCGCGTGGAGGCGCACGGCATGCACTACCCCGGCTTCATCTGGGACGACCCTACCTACGCCTACAACACGGCTCGCAACGAGGGCCCACAGTACGCCGTGAAGGCCCCCTTCGCCCTGCAGGCCCTGGCTGCGGGCCAGAGTGGGGTGCAACCTTTCTACTACAAGGTCTACATCACCAAAAAGCAACAATTGGTGCACGAAAGCGAGATTGACAACAGCTACCTGCAATTTGTGGGTGCCTTCGACTTCGCGTTTGTGGTGGTGTATTTGCTGCCGCTGCTCCTCATCGTGTTCACCTACAACGTAGTATCCAGCGAGCGGGAACAGGGTACGTGGGTGCTGCTCAAAACCAGCAATCAGTCCATTGCCCGGCTCACGCTGATGCGGCTCGGGATTCGCTACGGGCTGTTCACGCTGTTTTTTTGGGCGGTTGTAACGCCCGTGTTGGCTGCGTTGGTGGGTCCGGCTTTCCTGGCCACTAGCAACTGGTGGTGGCTGGTGGTGGCCGTGTCGTTGTACTTCGCCTTTTGGGTTGCGCTGGCGTTGCTGGTCAATAGCTTTTCGCTGAGCTCCAATCTGAATGCGCTGACGCTCATCTTTCTCTGGCTGGTGCTGGGGCTGCTGGTACCAGCGCTGCTCCAGTTTGGCCTCGACCGCGCCTACCCTATCCCCAGCCGCATTGCCATTACCAGTGCGGAGCGCGACGCCATCAACCGCTACTTTGAGCGCGACGGGCAGACGCTGACCAAAGAGGTATTCAGCAGCCCGCGCACGCTTATCCGGCAGGCCTCAGTGGTGACGCCGGGCATGGTCTATGGCTACGGCGTTATCGTGTACAAAAGCCAGGAAATCAAGGATCAGGCCACCCAGCAGGCCGAGCGCCAGCTCTACGGGCAAATTGAACAGCAGCAGGCGGCGTTGCGCGGCTGGCAGCTCATGAGCCCGGCCCTGCTCTTGCAGGAAACCTTGGCGGCGCTGGCGGGCACACACTGGCAGCAGTTCAACCACTTCAGCCGCGACGTGGATGCCTTTCGCTACCACACGCAGCGGTTCTTCTACCCCAAAATGGCCCAGGAAATCACCTACCGCACCTTCACGGTAGCCGATGCCGAGGCCATCCCACAGTTTCGGCCCCGCGTGTACGCCGACTACCATTGGCTCCCGATTGGCCCCTCGTGGTTGCTGTACGCGGGCATTACCGCCACGGTGCTGGGCGTGGGCTACCGGCGGCTGCTACACGCTACGCGGTAGTGGCCTACCCTGCGCGGGGGGCAAAGCGGGCCGGCTTTGTAGCCCGGCCGTTGCGTAGCACAGCAGGTGCTAGCACGCTCCCCCTTAGTTCACCTCACGTAAAATAGGGTAGCGCAGGGGGTAGGGATGACCCGGCCCGGCGTGCGCGTAGAGCCAGGTGAGCCGGGCATCCGGATCGGCGGCGAAGGCAGGCTCGGCCTGAAGCTTGGCTTCAAATTCGGCCTTCAGCTTTGGATTGGTGGCCAGCAAACGCTCACCCAGCGCGGCCAGCACGAAGGCGTCTGTGTTTGGCGCGGGGGCCAGCATCTCGGGGAAGAAGCCCCAGGCCAGAAATGAGTCCTGGCTTTCTGGCTCCAGCAAGGCGGCCGCCAGCAGCCCGTTGGGCTGATCGGCGGGTACACGCACGCTTCCCGCCGGCATCACCTGCTCCTGTTGCCCGTGCACGAAGGTGGCCGTTATCGGCACGCGCCCTTCGCTGGGTTGCAACAGCTTGGGGTCGACGAGCCGCACCTGATCGAGTTGCAGGGTTCGGGGGGCGGTCAGCGTCTCGAACGCAATGCCGTGCAGGCGCAACCGGTCGAGCACCTCCATTTGAGCGGCGGGCACCCACCAGGCTTTGGGCAGCTGCACCGTCTGAGTGGGCTGCTGCCCGATAATGGGCATGCGGAAGGTAATCGGCTGGCCGAGCCAACGCTGTTCCTGGCGCCCCGAGGCCGGCGACTGATACCACTCGAAGGCTACTCCCTTAAACTTGTCGATCCACCCGATGGGCTGCGGCGCGGGCTTCCAGCGCGTGAGCAGTTCGGTGGGCCGGCTTGCGCGGTCCTTGGCCTTGGCGGCCGCAATTCGCTCAGCATCAGCCGCCGCAATTTTCAGTGCGGCTTCCAGCAGCACATAGGTGCCCAGCACGCGCTGGCGGTAAGGCTTCAGCATGTGGTTCTCTACCAGCACGGTAGGCACACTGATAAAGTCGCCGTACCCCGTAGAGTAGCGCGGGCCTTCGGGACTATAGCGGATGCCTTTGGTTGGCTCGCGCGTGTCGATGGGACTAGGGTAGATGATGGGGGTATGGCCCGCCTTAGTCAGCGCCTGCATCACGGCCGGACCGAAACGCCCTTCCAGCCAGTCGGCTGTGGCTCGGTGGCGCGCATACGTGCCCCAGCCCGCGTAGGTGAAGGTCACATCGTATTGCATGTCGAAGCCTTCGCTGACGTGGCAATCGATGTAGAGAATGGGGTCTAGCTGCCGGAGCAGCCCAATCATGGCCCGCGATTCTGGCGCATCTAGCTTACCGTAGTCGCGGTTTAGGTCGATGTTCCGAGCGTTGGCATCCCGTCCTTTTTCGGCGGGGCCGCGCAGGTGGGGGAAGTTCCACGGGCTCATCTGCTCGTGGCCGTCGATGTTGTAAATCGGCACGAACACGAGGTCTACTTGGTCAAGCAGCTTATCCTTGCCGCGCAGCGCAATATCGCGCAGCAGCATCAGGCCGGCATCCTTGCCATCAATCTCGCCTGAGTGGATACCCGCCTGCACCAACACTACTGGCTTGGCAGCGCCACCCTTGCTGGCGCGCACGTACAGCAGGTCACGGCCTTCTCCCGTGCGCCCGAAGGTGTGCAGGGTCAGCAAGAGAGAAGCCGCATCGAGCCGCTCCAGCCAGGACCGAACCTCGGCGTAGCGCGGCGTGGTCTGAAAATTAGCCGCTTCGGCCGGCGTACTCCACGGATCATTCGGCTTCACAATCAGCCGCTCGCTCTTGCCCGACCACGGTAGAACGGGGGGTAGGGTCAACACATCCTGGGCCATCGTGTGCATAGGCTCCGCACAAATCAACGCCGCAACAAGAGCCATCATGCGACGGGTTGTACTACGTACCATCATCTATCAAACAAATCAAAAAGCAAAATTACTGACCAGCCACCGGTTGACAGGGGGTGGATAGGGTGCCGCGACCTACCGTAATCAGCACGTAGCGATAGGCACTACCAAGAAAAAAGGTACCCAGTACCGTCTGCTCGTCGCGTTTCAGAACGGCGTTGGTGTCGTCTACCAGGCTCCCTATTGGCTACTCCCGCAAAGAATCCGGCAAAGGACGACGGGCTTCGAAGTAAATCTGCCGCATCGTCCAACGCTTAGCTCAGGTTAGTGGAGTCAGAGCAATGCCCCAACTCAGCAAAAGAGATAATAGCAACAAGTATATAGCATCCAGGAAACAAGCGGACTATGAATCAACCAGAAATAGTGGCTGGCACTGCGGCGCAACGGCGGCAGTAACGCAGATTAAGCAGATGTGTACCAACCAACCCTAGCGAGGCAGCATACTGCACTAGTTCCAGCCACGACCAGTAATCGACCAGCAGCACAGTGGCCGCAAACAACGCAAAGAAAGCCCATAGAGCCAGGCGGAGCCCCAGCGACGAAAGCCGCCATGTTGCTCCTACCACCAACACACCACTCAGCACCAGAAACAGTGCATCCCAGTACGGAGCAGGCGCTGCGTGCTGGGTACCACTCCACCAGGCTAGCAATAGAGGACCAGCCGCACAATGGAGTAAGCAGAGCGTCGCATTTACTATGCCTCCGTAGTCAGCCCAAACACGAGGTAAGGAATGTTTCATGAGGCAAATATAGCCATTCTATCAAATATGCATCTTTGTTGCAAATCAAACAAGACACAGCTGTAGTATCAGATAGATGGAACGACAGTAATTACTTTCTGTGATTACGTAACACAGTCAACGATAGTATTTTCTTCTAGATCTGCACACTAAAATCTACGATAAACAGCTGTTATAGTTCGTCTTGACACAATAAACGATTGGCTACAATGTTTCAAAACAAACCCCAATGGAAAAGCTCCTATTGGGTTTACATACAGGCTTTTTGTTACCTTATTAGCGAAACACCGCCCCGCATTTCTGAATAAACTCTTCCCATTTCACTTCTCCTGAAGTAGCTGATTTTACAGCGCCTGACTACGGATGCGCAGTGCTAGTGCGGTGCAGGCGGAAAGCGTACTGATTGAAGCGGGGTAGGGCAGCGAAACCGGCTCTGTTCCTAATAGCAGCATGCCAGCCGGTGCAGTGAAATCTACGGCGCCTTGGTGCAGCAGACAGTATCTTCTGCTATGTGCCGGGGTAGTGGAAACGAGTAGGTAGTGAAATTTATTCCTCGAAAATACCGTACACGCTAGAAACGAAGAAAGCCCGCCGGTTAGGCGGGCTTTCTAAGCTGTAGCGCTCCCTCCTGGGCTCGAACCAGGGACCCTCTGATTAACAGTCAGATGCTCTAACCGGCTGAGCTAAGGAAGCGGTTATGGCGACGTTTATCTGTCGTTGCGGGTGCAATATTAGGGCAGATTCTCACTTTTTGCAAATTATCAGCCAAAAAAACTTAGATAAATTTTCTAATTATTGATGCTCAATAGATTACCCGACACATTAGTTGTGTAGCGTCGTAGCGGCCGCGTGGCTGGCCCGGCCAATACCTGCCCTTGCAGGTCGAAACGGGAGCCGCAGCACGAGTCGACCAGAAACAGGCGCGACGAAGGGTCGATGCTGATGCGGGCGCAGGCGTTTTGGGGTTGGTAGGGGCAGGTGCGCTCGAAGGCCGTGTAGGTGCCGCCGGGCTGCCGTACCACAATCAGCCCGCGCAATCCCCCAGTGTGGGTTATGGTGCCGTTGTCGAAGAGCAGGTTGGCATTTTCCTGGTTTCTCAGATTCAGCACCTCATTCACAATAGCATAGGGAATTTGCGGGCTAGGGTCGTTGCTAGTATTGGAGCCGCAACCTAACAGCGCTTGGCTCAGAAAAAGCAGCAGGGCCAGCAATGCCCGGTTGGCAGAGGTAGACGACATATAGGGGTAGGAAAATGGTAGTGCTAGTACCTCAAACGAAAGAACGCCCTGGTAAGTCTCCAGGACGTTCTTTTTAGTGCGTCGGCCGCGTATCTGAAAGCTTAGGCTCCCTCAAACTGCCGTAAGAAGCGCATATCGTTTTCTGTGAACAGGCGCAGGTCCTTGATCTGGTACTTGAGCATGGTGATGCGCTCGATACCCATGCCCCAGGCGTAGCCGGAGTAGCGCTCGGGGTCGATGCCGGATTGCTGGAGCACGGCGGGGTCTACCATGCCGCAGCCGCCAATTTCAACCCAGCCGCTACCCTTGCAGATGTTGCAGCCCTTGCCTTTACAAATCAGGCAGGTGATGTCGATTTCGGCGGATGGCTCGGTGAAGGGAAAGAACGAGGGGCGGAACCGAATCTGAATATCCTCTCCAAACATCTCCTGCACGAAGTAGTACACGGTCTGCTTGAGGTCGGCAAAGCTCACGCCCTCATCGATAAAGATACCTTCTACCTGGTGGAACATCATGTGCGCCCGCGCCGAAATAGCCTCGTTGCGATACACCCGGCCCGGCATGATGCTGCGGATGGGCGGCTGCTGGCTTTCCATCACGCGCACCTGCACTGTGCTGGTGTGCGTGCGCAGCAGGTGAGATGGTGAACCTGTGGGATGGGGAGTGGCAGATGAACTTTCACTGCTCGCCATTTCACCGTTTTCCAGATGAGTGGGTGGGGCAGTAGGCGCGATGAAGAACGTATCCTGCATGTCGCGCGCCGGGTGGTTTTCGGGGAAGTTGAGGGCCGTGAAGTTGTGCCAATCGTCCTCAATTTCGGGTCCCTCGGCCACGTTGAAGCCAATGCGGGAGAAGATGCGCACCATTTCCTCGCGCACTAGGCTTAGGGGGTGGCGCGTGCCCAGGGCCTGGGGCGTAGGGGGTAGGGTGTAGTCGAAGGTAGGGTCGGCGGGGGCATTGTTTTGGGCAGCTTCTAGCTGTTCGCGTCGTTCCTCAAACCGCTGCTGGGCAAACTGCTTCAGCTGATTTAGTTCCTGACCCACGGCCCGGCGCTCCTCCTGAGGCACGGTCTTCAGCTGATCGAACAGATCGGCTAACTGGCCCTTGCGGCCGGTGAAGGCAATGCGGAATTGCTCCAGCTGCTCGTGGCTGGTAACGTCGTATGCTTCAATGTCGGCGCGCAGCCGCGTGATATTCTCCTGCATCATGTTGCAAAGGTACAGGGGAAGAGGTCAGTTTGTGAAGTGGTGAGTAGGGAAGTTGCGAAGTTGTGAATGCAAAAGCATCTGTCATCCTGAGCTTGCGAAGGACCTTCTCACGCATAAACGAGTCGTTGGTACGCAAGTCGTTCTATGGGCATAAGGTCCTTCGCAAGCTCAGGATGACAGATGCTTTTGCATTCACCATTTCATCAACTCACCATTCCACCACTTTGGTACGGTTGCTGCAAGTAGGAGAATACCCACTTTGGTTTGGATAGATCCGGGAGACGTCTTTGAGCTGCTGACCGCGGAGGGTGTATCGAAATCAGTTTCTCACTTCATCCTTCCATTCCCATGAAACGTTTCGCTTTTGTTACCGCAGCTCTATTCCTATTAGCTGGTGCTGCTACTGCCCAGGCTCAGACGACTACCGAATCTAACCCGTGGTTTGATACAGCCCCAGCAGCTACTTCCGACTCCTATCCTACTGGCTGGAAAGTAGCGCCGGCGGCTAACCCCACAGTTAGCGCCCGCCCCAGCACCGATTACCACGGCCGGCCGCTGAAGGCCCGGCCACGCAAAGCAGCCCGCGTAGAGGTAGCAGACGCACCCGTGTACGAGACAGGCTGGTCTACCGCACCGGGTATGGCGCTCAGCCTGCACCAGCGCCCCACCACCGATTATTGGGGTCGCCCGCTGAAGCCCACGGTTCGCAAGGCCCCTACCTCGCTCTCGGCCGAGCCGGAACTGCAACCGCAAGGCGCTCCAGTGGCGACTGTCTACCGGCCGCAGCAGTAAGAAGCGCGAAAAACAAGTGGCGAATACGGGCCAGCCTAGGCAAAAAAAGGCTGGCCCGTTCGTATTTTCTGACCAAAAAGGTAGCCCCGCCGTATGCATACTTTTTAGGACTTTTCTGATTATCTTACCTACCCTCCGTTATGAAAAACGCTCTCCTATGTGTCTGCCTCGCGTGGGCTATTAGCAGTCTACCAGCGGTAGCGCAGCAAGCCAAGATTAAAGTCAAGACCAAGCAGCCCACGGCCAACGGCTACCACAGAACAAGTAACACTAAAGCCAAGGCACGCTCCGGCGCCTACTCACGCTACGACCGCTCGAACCGGCGCGACGAGGAAAACCTGAAGCTGGCGCCCGGGTTGCGCCTCAACATGCCGAGTCCGCCCACTACCGACTACATGGGCCGGCCACTGAAGAAGAAGCCTGCCAAGGTCGCAGCAACAGGTGCTACCAGCCTTTCGACTGAAAAAACAACGTCGGCACCTACTCCCAGCCGCAAACGGAAATAACCATTGGCACACCATAATCCTATGATTTGAAGTAGCGTATACAGAACAACACACCTGTAAACGACCACTTCTCATGCGTAAGAATATATATATGTGCTGGCCATCTTACTATTGGCCAGCGTGAGTGCTCATACAGTTGCGGCCCAAACGGCGCGCCCCGCCAAAAAACGCCCTGCCGCCCGCGATACCACCGTGGAGGGCACGTACGTGGCGCCCAACATGACGGGCGCCCCCAAGCAGCAAGTCACCACCGGCTACGACAACAAGCCCATCAGCCCGGCTCAGGAGGAAAAGGCCACTACCCTCTCCGCCAGCCCCGATCTGGTGAAAGCAAAGAAGCTGAAAACCCGTCGTCCGCCCAGGCGCGATTAGTCCGCTGAGTCATCTGGCATTTGCGTAAGAATATAGTAGGGACGCACTAATAGGATTCTCGTCGTGGCGAATGTTTCCGAACCGCTCGACGAGAATCCTATTAGTGCGTCTTTGCGTTCCTCTACAAGTTTGAAAAAGAAGAAAGCACCAGCCAATGGCTGGTGCCTTCCCTAGTTCTCCAAAACCAAACCAGGAGAGTGGGTGCGGCCGCAGCGGAGCGGCGGCTATTTATGGAGGAAAGCATAATCACACTTTCTTCTAATCTTCTAGCTAATGCACACCAGTATGCGGTGTGGGGCTGCCAGTGGTTTCTTCTTTCGCATTAACTCAGGTCTTAAGCAACTTTTCGGGCTAGGCAGACTATCACTTGCTTTACTGCTTGACGTGTAAACAGAGAAAAATAGCATCAGGAGCTATTTTTGCAACTCTGCATCATTTTCAATGGTTTAGTATACTGCTTACGCAGTTACAAAGATTAAATAAAAGCAACATTGTTGCAAATTACAGGTAAAAGTAAATCAGACCAACGCAAATTGTTGCATGAAGTCTCTCCGTTGGTTCCTTGCTACCTTTGTTGCTACCCGCCCTACCCTAGTTGTTATGGAAAAGCCTCACAACCATATTGCCGAAACGCTTAGTCGTCATGGCTTGCGTCAGACGCCTACCCGCCTACGTGTGCTTCAGGTACTGGGAGCCTCACCCTATGCTCTGTCGGGCCACGAGATTGAGCAGCAGCTAGGGCAGGACACCGACCGCATTACGCTGTACCGCACGTTGCGCTCCTTCGAGGAGAAAGGCTTGATTCACCGCGTTATCGACGCATCCGACATCATCCGCTACGCGGCCTGCTCTATTGAGTGCACCGAAGAAGCGCACTTCGATAATCATGTGCATTTCAAGTGCACCGAGTGCGCCCACATTTACTGTCTTAACCAAGTGGCCATTCCGACCGTGGCACTACCTACCAGCTTCCGCGCCGTGAGCCGCGACTACCTACTGGCCGGCGTGTGCAACCGCTGCCAGTAGCGAGTTCCACTAAAAAGGAGCGTCATGCTGAGCGGAGCCGGAGCATCTCGCGTGCTGATGATAGATAGTCACCTACCATCGGCACGCGAGATGCTTCGGCTCCGCTCAGCATGACGCTCCTTTTTATAAGAAATACACTACTCCATTTCTTCCGCTACGGCTAATGTAGCGGCAGCTTCTTTGGGTTGGGCGCGGTAGTAGAGGGTACTGCAATTGTCGGGTCGCAGTACATCCTGGGCGGCGGCCAGTACGGCTTCAGGCGTCACGGCTTGCACCTTGGCGCTTTCCTGGTTCACCAAGTTGGCGTCGCCGATGAGCTTGCTGTATGCCAGGTTCATGGCGCGATTCAGCAGTTCAATTTCCCCGAATACAATGCTGGCTTCGGCCTGATTTTTCACTTTTTCCAACTCCTCGGCGGGTACCAACTCGGTGCGCAGCTCAGCAACAATAGCTTCCACGGCCGCGTCAGCCTCTTCCAGCGTTACGCCGGCGTTTAGCTTGCCGCTTACGACCAGCAGCCCTGGCTCCAACGACCCTGACACTGATGCCGAGATGGAGTTGAACAGCTGCTGCTCCTTCACGAGTCGCTGATACAGGCGCGATGACTTACCGCGGCCCAGCACGTCGCTTAGCAGGTCGACGGGGTAGTAGGCCTCGTCTGCGCGGCTGGGCATGTGGTACACTTTGTAGAGGGCGCTCAGCGGCACATCGGACATGAGCTCTAAGAAGCGGGCTTCCTGCTGGCGCGGCTCCTGGGGTAGCTGCCGCTCGTAGCGTGTGCCGCCCGGAATCGGTCCGAACCACTTTTCGGCCAGGCGCTTCACTTCGGCCTCCGTCACGGACCCGGCTACTACCAGCACAGCGTTTTGGGGTGCGTAGTGCTTGGCAAAAAAGTCGCGCACCTGCTGCATAGTGGCGTTTTCGATGTGGCTAACTTCCTTGCCAATGGTAGCCCAGCGGTAGGGGTGCTGCTGGTAGGCTAAGGGGCGCAGGTTCAGCCACAGGTCGCCGTAGGGCTGGTTGAGGTAGTTCTGCTTAAATTCCTCTACCACCACCTTGCGCTGCACTTCCAGGCCGTGTTCCGAGAAAGCCAGGTTCAGCATCCGGTCCGATTCCAGCCAGAAACCAGTTTCAATGTTAGCGGCCGGCACCGTAAGGTAGTAGTTGGTGATGTCGGGCGAGGTAAAGGCGTTATTTTCGCCGCCTACCAGTTGCAGAGGCTCATCATAGCTCGGAATGTTCACGGACCCCGAAAACATCAGGTGCTCAAATAGATGCGCAAAGCCGGTATGCTCGGGGTCCTCATCGCGCGAGCCTACGTTGTAGAGCACATTCAGCACGGCCATAGGCGTGGTGTGGTCTTCGTGCACAATGCAGCGCAAGCCGTTGTTGAGGGTGAATTCGGTGAAGTGAATCATATCGAAGGGAAGAGCTTTCAGTCTTTTGAAAGCTACAACTTACGAAATCGGCGGTAGGTTCGGTAGCCGGAGCAGAAGTAGCACGGCCGCGGATGAGCAGCAACACGGCCCTACTCGAGGCCGTTGCCTACGCCTACGCTGGGCGGCGTAACTACCGTGCCGGTTCGTTGTTTGCTTTTCGCGTCGGGTTGGGTTATCATCCGCCAGCGTTTCAACCACGCCCCTACCTGCCTCCTACCCTACCATGCAACTCCTTACTGCCCCCAACCTACGCATCCCGACTTACCCCTTGGAAACAGATGGCCAGCTCGCCTCTTTGCAGGTCCGCAGTATGACGCGGGTAGCGGTGCATGGGAAGAACGATCTGCTGGTGCCTCACCGCAAGGACTACTATTTTCTGGCGCTGCTTTGGGAAGGCAGCGGCCGGCATTGGATTGATACTGTGCCGTACACCCTGAAACCGGGTACGCTGTATTTCACCGTTCCGCACCAAGTGCATCTGAAAGAGGAGCTACAGCCGGTTTCGGGGTTCAACATCAACTTCACGGAGGAGTTTCTGGCGCTGGATGGAAGCGGCACGCTGCGGCAGCTGCCTATCATTCAGAACCCCTATAATGGGCATGAGCTACACCTCACGCCAGCCGATATGGCTTTTGTGCAGGATATTTTGGGGAAGCTGTATGCCGAATACCAAGCGGCGCACACGTGGCAGCACGCCATGCTGCTGGCTTATATGAACGTGCTGCTGGTATACTTGAGCCGCCTCTACACGACCCAGTACCGGGCGCCAGAAGGGGCCGACGACGCGGTGCTACTAGGAAAGTTTCGGGCTCGGATTGAGGCCTCCTTCGCCCGTCACCACGATGTAGCCGCCTATGCTGCTATGCTACACCTTTCGGCCGGCCACCTGAGCGACGTAGTGAAAGAGCAGAGCGGTAAATCGGCCATCACGCACATCCACGAGCGGCTGGTGGTAGAAGCCAAGCGGCTGCTGTTCCATACCGAGTACACCAGCAAGGAAATTGCGTTTCAGCTGGGTTTTGAGGACGCGTCCTATTTCAATCGCTTCTTCAAGCGCCTCACCCAGCAAACTCCTTTGCAGTACCGTAGCGGCGTCCGCGAAATGTACCAGTGAAACCGGAATATGGGTTACGAGTTGCTCCCAGCGTGCCTGTACGTTTGCAGTGTACTTAAACACAACTGCAATACACCATGAAAACCGTACTCATCACCGGCGCCAACCGCAGCATCGGATTTGAAACCGCCCGGCAACTGGCCGCGCAAGGCTACTATATCTACCTGGGAAGCCGTAGCCTGGAAAGTGGCAGCGAGGCCGTAGCAAAGCTGCAAGCCGAGGGCCTGACGACCGTGGAACCCATTCAGATTGACATTGCAGATGAAGCTTCCATTCGTACGGCACGGGAGGAACTAAGCAAGCGGACCGACTCGCTGGACGTTTTGATTAACAACGCGGGCATCAGCGGCCCCATGCCGCAAAGCACGATTACCACCGAAACAGCCGCTATCCGGCAGGTGTTCGACACCAATTTTTTCGGCACCATCAACGTCACGCAGGCTTTTCTGGACCTGCTGCGCAAGTCCGACGAGCCGCGCATCGTCAATGTCACCTCGGGGCTAGGCTCCCTGGAGATGCAAACCAACCCGGCGTCGAAGTTCTACCAAGTGAAATCTGCCGCTTACGGTCCTTCCAAAACGGCCTTGAACGCCTACACGGTGGCCCTGGCCTACGATCTGCGCGATACGCCCTTCAAAATAAACGTGGTTGACCCTGGCTACACCGCTACCGACTTCAACCACCACAGCGGCCCCGGCACGGTGGAGGACGCGGCCAAAATTATTGCCAAGTACGCCACCGTGGGTGCCGACGGTCCTACCGGCCAGTTCTTCAGCAACGATGCCGACGGTGAAGGCGACAAAATGCCTTGGTAGAAGTAAGTAGGCTGTTACTAGACAAAAGCGGTCCGTCTCTTTGGTAGAGACGGACCGCTTTTGTTTTATCCTGAAGTAGGTTGCTTACAGTGTAGCTCGCACACCCAGCAAAAACGTGCGTGCCGTGGGGTAGGCGCCCTGGTCGATACCAGCTTGTTTGTTGTCGGAGCCGAAAGAACTCACGTTGGGGTCATAGCCACGGTAGCGCGTGACTACCAGCAGATTCTGCCCGCCTACCCACACGCTGGCGCTGTGGGCTTCCCGCTTCCATACTGGGTAGCTGAGCGAGACGGCCGTCAGGCGGACGTGGTTGCCGGATTGCAGGATATAATTACTAAAAGATACGGCTCTGAATTGCTGACTGGCCCGCGGCACATCGGTAGCTGTGTTGGTAGGAGTCCAGCGATTCAGCACGCGGGTTGTCGCATTGTCTATGCCCGATGGCGCATCTAATACCCCTAGCTGTATGTTCTGCACCTGGTAGCCCCACATGGCATCGGCCTGCACATCCAGCGCGAAACGCTTGTATTGAAGTTGTTGCGTGAGGGTGAGTAGCTGTCGAGGTAGGCCGCTGCCCAATGGCTGCTGATCCTCAATCGGTCTGCCATTGGTGGGGCCTTCGGCGAAGCGCGGCAGTCCGGCAGCATCTATCCCAAGGTAGCGCAGACCATAAAACGTGCTGAGCGGCTGGTTGTACACGGCCTGCTCGTACGAGGTAGGAGTAGCGGAGAGTTCCGCCTGGTAGCGGTTGCGGTTGATAGCGCCGGCCAGCGCCGTGCTACCCTGCACCGCACCCAGCCGCCACCGCCCCGCCAAAGACAGCTCTACTCCTTTGTTGTGCAATGTACCCGGCAGCTTAAGGTACTCTTCCTGGTCGTCGATGGTGTGCCGAGTGTAGCTTTGAATGGTCACATTCAGCTGGTCCTGCCACAGGCCTAGCGTAAAACCAGCATCAAGTTGCCGGCTTCGCTCCCGCAGGGGAAGCAGTCGGTTGTTTGCAACAATAGGAAAACCGGGTTTGAACAACGTGTACCTAGTGCCCCCCACATTGCTTGCTCCCATCGTATAGCCCCAGCCTACCCACACATTCAGCTTGCTTATGGTTGCGTTATCTTTCAAAAACGCCTCTTTATCTGTGTGCCACGTAGCCTGTGCACCCGGCAGCCAGAGCTTGCGGTCGGCGGCCGGCATAATAGATAGGACATCGTGCCGCAGACTGCCTTGCAGTTGGTAGCGCCCCGCAAATGTGTAGCCACCTGTCAGCCGGTAAAAGAGGCTTTCTATTAACGAATAGCTGTACTCACGACCTTCTACGGGAGCACCTGGAATGTAGCTAAGCAACTCGTCTTTAGTGGTTTGCTGCTGCCCAATGGCCTCTACGCTGGCGGCTACGGCGTGCCTCCCCCCCGCAAAGTCGCGGGCGTAGCGCAGGGCCGGATTGACTAGCCACTGCTTGTAGGTGCTGGTAAGGTCGGCATACTTACCAGCAGCGGAAATTGTAACCGATTTATACGACTGGCTACGCTGCGTGGCACGTTCCAATCCACCTAATACCTCCAACGTGAGCCCGGTAGCCAGGCGGTACCGGGCATCTAGTTGCGTCAGCAACCGTTGCTGGCGGGGCGTTTGGTACCATTCGCTAGCTTCTTGCACCGGGGTTATCCAATCCCTTCTCTGATAGACAGTGTCCTGCACCGTGCGGGTAGGCCGCTCGTAGAGCGCGTTTTGCAGGGCGTAGTAAGACGGCACGCGCCGCTGCGTTTCGCTCAAGCTACCCCGCGCCGCCACGTGTAGGCGTTGGCCCAGTTGCTGGTCCACGTTGGCTCGCACGGCATAGCGACGTAGGTTGGAATTCAACATAATGCCTTGCTGACCCAGGTAGTCGACGCCCGTGTAGTAATGCGTGGTGGCGGTGCCGCCCGCCAGGCTGAGGTGGTGCCCCTGCACGACGGCCGTGCGCAGCAGCTCCGCCTGCCAATCGGTGCCCCGGCCTAGGGCCGCTAGTTCGGCCGATGAGAAGCGCGGTGATTCTCCATCGTTTCGAGCAGCTTCGTTAGCGAGCGTGGCGTATTGGCGGGCATCCAGCAGCTCGTAGCGGTAGCGGGCCTGCTGCAGGCCGCCATAGCCGTTGTACTGCACGCGCGGCGCCCCGGTACGCCCCCGGCGCGTGGTGATGCGGATAACACCATTGATACCCTGCGAGCCATATTGCGCGGTTTCGAAAGCACCTTTCAATACCTCTACCTGCTCAATGTCTTCCGTTGGGATATGCAGCAGCGGATTGGTGTCCAGCTCCTGTATCTCCGGCAGCGCATCCAGATAGACGGCGTCACTTACACCTGACCAAAACGTACGCTGAAACACCGGCACGCCATCTACCACATACAGCGGCCGAGCATGATTGGCAAAGCTGGCCGCGCCTCTGATACGTACCACCACCTGCGCCCCCGGTGCTCCAGAGAAAGGTGTAGCCTGCACGCCGGCTACTTGGCGTAGCTGCTCTTGGATGGGCAGGAAGGGAAAAGATCTATTTCTTTCGATAAGTATACCCTGTACTTGGTCAATAAAAGAAGCTCTGGATGAATCAATCCCTGGTAAAGTAAGAGAGTCGGCAATAGCTGATACAGCTACCGTTACCCGGCGCGGGGTCAGCATGTCGGGCTGCTGAGCTAGGGTAGGCGCGGCGGTACAGAGGAAGCTGAAAAGTAAAAATGGGCGCATAGGCAAACGGTAGAATAAGCTATAAAATGAGTCGGCCGCCTACCCCAAAAATCATCCCACGATTCCCCTTCCGGTGCAAACGCCTACTTTTGCCGGCGCTACCCTTTTGAGCCCGTATTGCTATGCCCTTCGACCGCGCCGCCTACCCTACCGAGCAACTGCTCACTATCTACCAAGAGCTGCTCAAGCCCCGCCTCATCGAGGAAAAAATGCTGATTCTGCTGCGGCAGGGCAAGATCAGCAAGTGGTTTTCAGGCATTGGGCAGGAGGCCATTGCGGTGGGTAGTACCTTGGCCCTCAACGCCGACGAGTACATCCTACCCTTGCACCGCAACCTAGGCGTGTTCACAGCGCGGCGGGTGCCGATGGGGCGACTATTCGCACAGTGGGAGGGCAAGGAAGGTGGCTTCACCAAGGGCCGCGACCGGTCGTTTCACTTCGGCTCCCGCGAGCACCATATTGTGGGCATGATCAGCCACCTCGGCCCACAGCTGGCCGTGGCCGACGGCATTGCCCTAGCCGATGTGCTGGACGAACAGAAGCGTGTGACATTGGTTTACAGCGGCGACGGCGGTGCCTCGGAGGGCGACTTCCACGAGGCTCTGAACGTGGCCGCCGTGTGGCAATTACCGGTTATCTTCCTCATCGAAAACAACGGCTACGGTCTCTCTACCCCCAGCAACGAGCAATTCCGCTGCAAGAACTTTATTGATAAAGGACCGGCCTATGGCATAGAGGCTGTGCAAATCGACGGCAACAATGTGCTGGAAGTGTACAGCACCATCCAGCGCTTGGCTGAGGACCTGCGCCAGAACCCGCGCCCGGTGCTAGTGGAGGCCCTCACCTTCCGGATGCGTGGGCACGAGGAAGCCAGCGGCACCAAATACGTACCCCAAGAGCTATTTGCGGAGTGGGCGCAGAAAGACCCGGTAGCAACTTATGAACAGTGGCTCATCAGCGAAGGTCTGCTTAGCGAAACCGCTCGCCATCAGTCCCGCGAGAAAATCAAAGAAGAAATCGAGCAAGGACTGCGGGAAGCTGATACTCTCCCGGCCCCTACCCCCGACGCTACCCGCGAGTTGGCTGATATGTACGCTGAGGCGCCAGAACAAGGGAGAAGTTTATCTGATGACTCGCAACCAACAACAGATAAACGCTACGTCGACGCTATTCGCGATGGGTTGCGCCAGAGCCTGGAACGCTACCCCGAGCTAGTGCTGATGGGTCAGGACATTGCCGAGTACGGTGGCGTGTTTAAGGTCACGGAAGGGCTGGTAGGTGAGTTTGGCAAGGCGCGCGTGCGTAATACACCCCTGTGTGAATCGGCCATTCTGGGCGCGGGCTTGGGGTTGAGCGTGCGCGGCAAAAAGAGCATGGTAGAGATGCAGTTTGCCGATTTTGTCACCTGCGGCTTCAACCAGATTGTCAACAACTTAGCCAAGAGCCACTACCGCTGGGGCCAAAACGCCGACGTGGTGGTGCGCATGCCCACCGGCGCTGGCACCGCGGCCGGGCCGTTTCACTCCCAAAGCAACGAGGCGTGGTTTACGCATACGCCCGGCCTGAAAGTGGTATTTCCCAGCAACCCTCACGATGCCAAGGGGTTGCTGTGTGCGGCCATTGCAGACCCCAACCCGGTGATGTACTTCGAGCACAAGCTGCTCTATCGCTCCGTGAGCGGCCCCGTGCCCGACGCCTATTACACCACGCCCATTGGACAAGCCGCCTTGGTGCGCGAGGGCAATGAGTTGAGCATCGTCACCTACGGCATGGGCGTGCATTGGGCCTTGCAAGTGGCCGAGGAATTAAACGTGAGCTGCGACATTCTAGATCTGCGCACCCTCCTACCCTGGGACCAAGAGGCTGTACGTCGCACTGCCGAGAAAAATGGCCGCGTGCTAGTGCTGCACGAAGACACGCTTGCCGGCGGGCTGGGGGCCGAGCTGGCCGCCTGGATTGGTGAAAACTGCTTCGAGCACCTGGATGCGCCTGTGCACCGCGTGGCCTCACTGGATACGGCTGTGCCCTTCGCTCCGGCCCTGGAAAAAGACTTTCTACCCCTCCAACGCCTGCACGATGCGGTGGAGAAGCTGCGCAACTATTAACCGCAAGCTTTTCATTCCGAGCACAGTGAGGAATCTAACAGGCAGCTTCCTCACTGTGCTCCAAACGATCAGTTTTTTGGTAAATCAGCGGGCCTCGCACGAAACCTGCTTCTGCCCTATTCCCTATCGCTTTAATCCAAACAGAGCCACGTTATTGGCTTGATTTCTGGGCAAGGTTCTATTCTCATTGCATCAACCTGCTGCCTATGTCCTTTTCTACCCGGCCCATCCTTTGTTTTCGATTGATGCTACTCGTGCTGCTCAGCAGCTGGCTGCTGCTGGCTCAAACGGGTTGCCACCGCTACCATATCTCTGACCCCCAAGGCCCGCCACAGCCTAAGATGAAAAAGGCGAAAGCCTCTGCTACTAATGCTGAGCAGAGCGCTGATGGTAGTAGCCAAAGCACAGCCCAGGCGGAAAACGCGCCGCCCCAGCACAACAGCTACGACAAGCAAGGGCTCCTGAAAAAGAAGAAGTATGAGCGCCGCCGCTTAAAGCGCAAAGTAGGCCAGTACCGCTTTCTAGGCATCATCTTCTAGCGCCACCTACTTGGGGTTATTTTACAGCTGCTCAGGCTATTTCGGGTGGCTGCCTTCTTCCACTTTCCGTATGCTTTGGTATGAAACTCCTGCTCCTTCTACCTGCCTTGCTGCTTGCCGCTTCTGCCTCGGCCCAAACGGAGTATACCACCCCGGCCCAGCACCGAGCCGAAAACCGTAAGGCCCTGCGCGACGCAGCGAAATACCCGGCCAAGTACAAAGATTCGCACCTGACCGTTACGCCCAAAGCACTGAAACGGGGGCAGACGGGCACGCCCCTACCCCACGACGGTCGCCGCCGCTACCGGTTCGACCACAACGGCACGGCCCGCGTCAGCGAACCAACGGCGCCCGGCTTACGTCTTACCCGCAAAAAGTAACTTTTAATACGCTCTGAATTATGGCTCCTTGGCAACCACTCACCCAACCCGAACAGCTAGTCGACATCGTGCAGGAATCGCACGAGCATCCGGTATTGGTCTTCAAGCATAGCACTACCTGCTCTATCAGCGCCGCGGCCAAAGGCAAGATTGAGCGCCAGTGGGACTCGGCCGGCCTCGACGGCACGCCCATCTACTACCTCGACCTGCTGCGCTACCGGCCTATTTCCAACGAAATTGCCCAAAAGTTTGGCGTAGAACACCAGTCGCCCCAGTTACTGCTCATCCAAAACGGCGAGTGCAGCTACGACGCCTCGCACATGGGCATCCGCCTCAGCGACGTGCAACAGTTAGTGAAATAGTAAAAAAGATAAGTGAAAAACGGTTGTCATCCTGAGCGTAGCGAAGGACCTTCTCACGTGAGAACGACACTCATACCAACGACTCGTTTTGCGGGCATAAGGTCCTTCGCTGCGCTCAGGATGACAGCCGTTTTTCACTTACCCTTTCACTATCTTATCACTCATACACGAAAGAAACTTCCTGCACAATCTCCGGGTTCAGGCTGAGCGCTACAGGGCAAGTGCGGGCGGCGCGCTCTAGGAGGGCACGCTCCTTCTCGGGCAGGCTGGCGGGTAGGCGAAATTGCACGTCGATTTGCCGAATCCGGCGCGGCTCGGCGGCCATGTGCTTGGTTACTTCGTACGTAACGCTGGTGAGGTCCAGCTGGTGACGCTCGGCCACGATGCCCATAATGGTCATCATGCAAGCGCCCAGCGACGCTGCTACCAGATCAGTGGGCGAAAAGGCCTCGCCCCGGCCGTGGTTGTCCACAGGTGCGTCGGTAATAATTGTATTACCGGAAGCGTTGTGCGTAGCCTCGGTACGCAGTTGGCCGGTATAGCGGGCGCTGGCAGTGCTCATAGAATCAGAAATTTGGCAGGACAATGACAACAAATTTACGTACTTTCGATCAGGCTGCCTCGGAGCGGCCATTTCCCGTTCGAATCTCCTCGCCCTTAGCTTTTTTGCCCGCCGTGCGAACTTTACTGGCTTCCGGTTTTTGTACCCTGGCGCTGCTGCTAGCCGCCACCGGCGCTGCCAACGCACAAAGCGCCGGCGGCAGCGGCGACGACCCTTCCTACCGCAAGGAGACGGTCTATGGGGTTAACTTCAACACGCAGGCGGGCCTAATTGGTGGATTGTATTTTCGGTCTTCCAAGGTACTATCGCAGGACTGGCTACGCTTCTGGAGTATAGAAGCCGTGGAAGTGAAGGGCCAAAAAGAGGAAAAGTTCACCAACCTTTATACCGGCGGCTCCTACATCCCAGGCAAAACCAAATATTTCTATGTACTGCGCCCTTCTGTGGGTTTGCAGCGCGTGATATTCCGGAAAGCCGCTGAATCGGGTGTGCAGGTGAATGCGCTGGCTAGTGCTGGCCCATCTATCGGGCTATTGATGCCCTACTACGTTTACTACGACTACACCCTGCGCGACGGCAATGGCAATCCTATTGCCGGCGCTACTCAAGACATCCGCGAGGCTCCTTATGACCCGAGCAACTCGCTGGAGCCCATAGACCGGGCGCCGCTCTTCCGCGGAGCCAGCGAAGTTACACCGACTATAGGAGCGCACCTGCGCGGCGCTCTTAGCTTTGAGTATGGCCGCTACCGCGACGCAGTAGCAGGAATAGAAACAGGTTTCTTAGTGGAAGCCTACACTAAGCGGCTGGAGATTTTACAGGCGAATGCCGTGCCTAGCTCCAAGCTCAACAAGCAATTCTACCCCTCAGTATACCTCACTATCTACCTTGGGCATCGCGGCTAGCTAAGTAGCGCCTATACACTGTTTTCAACTTTTCTGCGCGGCTGATGGTTGTGGAGGAAACCTAGCCTTGTCGCGAGCTGCTGCCTTTGCATAAGCTACGCGCTGCGTATCTTTGTTATCTATGGATGATCTGCTGCTACTACCCGTAATTCAGCCGGAAGCCGCCGCACCGGCCCGGCCCCGCAAGCCCGATTGGCTGCGCGTGAAGCTGCCTGTAGGCCCCGAGTATGCCCGGGTGCGCAAGCTGGTAGACGAAAACAAGCTGCATACCATTTGCGAAAGCGGCAATTGCCCCAATATGGGCGAGTGCTGGGGCGCGGGTACGGCTACCTTCATGATTCTGGGCAACATCTGCACCCGATCGTGCTCCTTCTGCGCGGTGGCTACTGGTCGCCCCAACGAGTATGATACCGACGAACCTCGCCGCGTGGCCGAGGCCATCCTGACGATGGGCGTGAAGCACGCCGTAATTACCTCTGTAAACCGCGACGAGCTGAAAGACCGCGGCGCCAGCATCTGGCACGAAACGGTAGTACGCATCAAGCAACTCTCGCCAGCTACTACCATCGAAACGCTAATTCCAGACGTGAAAGCCAACTGGCAAGCGCTGGATGTGATGATTTCGGGTGGGCAGGAAGTGATTTCGCACAACGTAGAAACCGTAGGCAGCCTCTACCGCTTAGTGCGCCCACAGGCCAAGTATGACCGTTCGCTAGAGCAGATTCGTCGGACTAAAGCCGCCGGGCACCGCACCAAGTCAGGTATTATGCTGGGCCTGGGCGAAACCAAAGATGAGATGTATAAGGCCATGGACGACTTAGTGGCCAACGGCCTCGATATCCTGACCCTGGGCCAGTACTTACAACCCACCAAGCGTCACCTGGAGGTAGCCGAGTTCATCCACCCCGACCTGTTTGCTCATTACCGCGAAGAGGGCCTGCGTCGTGGTCTGAAGTACGTAGAAAGTGGCCCATTGGTCCGCAGCTCTTACCACGCTGAGCGCCACGTAAACGTGCCGATCTAGGGTAGCCTGATAAAGAGCATTATGCCCCATAATGTATAAGCATAAAGAAACCCCGCTAACACAATGTTAGCGGGGTTTTCTATTTAAGCGGAAAGCAACCTAGCGGCGGGCTTGCGCCTGATCGGAGGGTGGGTACACGCCCATGATACCGTTAACGATTCGGTAGACCTCTTGTTCCGAGATAGAGTGGTTGTTGTCGACTTGGGCTTGGCCCGAGCCACGCCACGCCAGTTCCTTACGCTTGGCGTCTACTAAGTCGATGATGACCGTACCGGCTGCGTACTGACTTACCGGTGTATAGCCTCGGCCATACAGGCCACCACCGTAGAGGCCATAGCCATAATAGGGGTAGCCCAGGCCATTGTAGTACGGCGATACGGACTGCTTTTCTTCTACTTTGGCATTATAAGCCACATAGATGTCGGGGTTGCTCTCAACCCGCGTCAAGCCTTTATTGGTCAGCTCCCGGTCGATGGCCGTACGCAGGCGCTGATCCAGGAACGACTCGTAGCCTTTGGCCGGCCCGCCCTCCGCGTCTACCGGCTGCTGCGGATACCAAGCCCACGTCTTATAAGCTCGAAAGTTCACAGCATGGTCAAAATCGGAGGAGACGCCCACCCGGGAAGAAGTGGCGCAGCTGCTGGCACCCAGCAGCAAAGCAATGCTCACCAGCGCCAGCGTGGCAGAGCGATTCAGGAAACGGGATATGCGATTCATACGAAGTGAAAAACGTGGAAAAAACCGAATCCTCGCTATAACGTGGCGGGGTGGTCGGTGGTATGAGGTAAACACCGAGCGTAAGCCCAACGTTCCCCGTTAGTTACCACCTCTGGTATCGAAATTGCTATACTCAGACGGATGGGCGAGGAAGTTGATAAAATATAAATTTTTCCGCATTACACCATACTTCCTTTACCATGAAAAAATCTGTACGCGTATCCTTCTCCAGTCTGCTGGCCCTCACCCTACTCGGTAGTTGCAATGCAGCCCGCGAAGATGGCCGTGGCAATAGCCATGCTTCTAAATCTCCCGTCGAGCGCACTGCTGCCGTAGAATGCGTTCTATATGATGGCATGACGAAGGATTCGCCCCAGCTAGCCGAAATTAAATCCGGTATGCAAGTGCAGGTGCTTGACTCCGTAGATGCTTATTTTGTGAAGGCCCGCGTAAGCAACGGTGACAAAGTTGTGACTGGTTACATGTATCGCACATGCTTCCCGAAACAGTGGTAATTACTACCTATCATTTTATAACAAAACCGGCCTGCACTTTAAAAGTGCAGGCCGGTTTTGCTTTCAATAATCCTAAAGTTCCGTTACACGTGCTCTTTTATATAGCGGTACAACGGAATTTTAACTACCTAACCGATTAATACGATGGGCCTTTATCGGCCTGTACCAGTTGCTCAGGCTCATCGGCGTAGTCCTCGGTAGAGGTACAGGAACAGATCAGATTCCGGTCGCCGTAGGCTGAATCAACGCGCGACACGGCCGGCCAGAATTTGTAGGCACGGGCGTAGTCGGTGGGGTATACGGCCTGCTCACGAGAGTAGGGACGTGTCCAGTCATGCACCAGCACGGTGGCGGCGGTATGCGGGGCGTGCTTCAGCACATTGTCTTTGGCATCGGCGTGGCCTTGTTCCACCTCCCGAATTTCCTCCCGGATCTTCACCATTGCCTCCACGAAGCGGTCCAGCTCTTCTTTGCTTTCCGACTCGGTAGGCTCTACCATCAGCGTGCCCGCGACTGGGAACGACACGGTAGGCGCGTGGAAGCCGTAGTCCATCAGGCGCTTGGCAATGTCCTCTACCTCGATGCCGGCCTTCTTGAACTGGCGGCAATCCAGAATCATCTCGTGGGCACAGCGGCCGTTGGCACCAGCGTACAGCACAGGGTAGTGCGCCTCTAGCTTCGCTTTCAGGTAGTTGGCATTCAGAATAGCCGTGCGCGTGGCCTGCGTCAACCCTTCGCCGCCCATCATGGAAATGTAGGCGTAGCTGATGGGCAGGATACTGGCCGAGCCCCACGGCGCCGACGACACCGCGCCGGCCGTGCGACCTTCAGCATCTACCACCACGTGGCCAGGCAGGTAGGGCGCCAGATCGGCTACTACGCCGATGGGGCCTACGCCGGGTCCACCACCGCCGTGCGGGATGCAGAACGTTTTGTGCAGGTTCAGGTGGCACACGTCGGCGCCGATGGTGGCAGGCGAGGTAAGGCCTACCTGGGCGTTCATGTTGGCGCCGTCCATGTACACGCGCCCGCCGTGCTGGTGAATGGTCTGGCAGATGTCGATGATGGTTTCCTCATACACGCCGTGCGTGCTGGGGTAGGTCACCATTAGGCAGGACAAGGTATCGGCGTACTTGGCTGCCTTGTCTTTCAGGTCCTGCACGTCGATATTGCCGTCCTCGGTGCTCTTCACCACCACTACCTGCATGCCGGCCATGACGGCCGAAGCGGGGTTGGTACCGTGGGCCGAGGCTGGAATGAGGGCCACATTGCGGTGGCTGTTGCCCTGTGCTTCGTGGTAGTCGCGGATGGCCAGCAGGCCAGCGTACTCGCCCTGGGCGCCGGAGTTAGGCTGCAAGCTCACGGCCGCAAAGCCAGTGACTTCGCAGAGCCACCGCTCCAAATCGTTGAAGATCTGCGTGTAGCCTTTGGCCTGCTCGCGCGGAGCAAAGGGGTGCAAGCCGCCAATTTCGGGCCACGTCACCGGAATCATCTCGGCGGTGGCGTTCAGCTTCATGGTGCACGAGCCAAGCGGAATCATGGAGTGCGCTAGGCTCAGGTCCTTGTTTTCAAGCTGCTTCATGTAGCGTAGCATCTCGGTTTCGGAGTGATGCTTGTTGAAGACTGGGTGCGTGAGGTAGGCGCTCTGCCGCACAAGTGCGTCGGGCCAGTTCAGCTCTGCCTCGGTGGGTAGGGCCAGGGTTTTGTCGAACGACTTGCCCAGCACTTTCGCAAACACCCGCACGATGTCGGCTACGTCATCGGCTTCGGTATTCTGATTCAGGGCAATGCCCACGCGGGCGGTACCTTCTTGAGAGAAGTAACGGAAGTTGATACCCGCAGCTTCGGCTTCCTGACGGATAGCCGCTTGCAGTTCCTCGCTTTCCAGCTTGAGGGTCAGCGTATCGAAATAGAATTCGTTCTGCTGCTCCAGACCCAAAGCGGTCAGCTCTTGTGCCAGCAACTGCGCGAAAGCGTGGGTATTAACAGCGAACTGACGCACACGCTGTGGACCGTGGTACACGGCATACATACCAGACAGCACCGACAGCAGCACCTGCGCTGTGCAGATGTTGGAGGTAGCTTTTTCGCGGCGGATGTGCTGCTCACGGGTTTGCAGGGCCATGCGGTAGGCCTTATTGCCGGCCGCATCAATACTCTGTCCGATAATGCGGCCCGGAATGACGCGCTTGAACTGGTCTTTGGTAGCGAAGAAGCCGGCGTGCGGACCGCCGTAGCCCATGGGCACGCCAAAGCGCTGGGAGTTACCCACGCAGGCATCGGCGCCCATCTCGCCGGGAGGGGTGAGTAAGGTAAGAGCCAGCAGATCAGCAGCTACGGCTACCAATAGGCTATTGTTGTGCGCAGTGGCAATGAAGTCGGTGTAGTCGTATACGGCGCCGTCGGCGGCGGGGTATTGCAGCAGGGCACCGAACAGGGACTCGTCGGTGAGGTCAGCGGTGCGATGGTCGCCTACCACTAGCTCAATACCGAGCGGGGTAGCACGGGTGCGCACCACATCAATTGTCTGGGGCAGCACCTGCTCCGACACGAAGAATTTATGGGCGTTTTTCTTCTTGGTCTGCGAGTGGAACATGTGCAGCACCTCGGCCGCGGCCGTGCCTTCGTCGAGCAGGGAGGCGTTGGCAATTTCGAGGCCGGTCAGCTCCATCACCATCGTCTGGTAGTTGATGAGGGCTTCGAGACGACCCTGAGCGATTTCGGCTTGGTAGGGCGTATAGGCGGTGTACCAGCCGGGGTTTTCGAGGATGTTGCGCTGAATAACGGGCGGCAGCTGAGTAGGGTAGTACCCCAAGCCGATGTAGTTCTTATAGAGCTTGTTCTGGCCAGCAATCTGCGCGAATTTCGCCAAAAAAGCCCGCTCCGTGAGGGCAGCGGGCAAGTCGAGCGACTTCTGCAAACGGATAGCGGCCGGCACGGTTTCGTCGATGAGCTGGTCGAGCGACTCGACGCCGATGGCGCGCAGCATCTCGGTCACGGCGGCTTCGTCGGGGCCGTTGTGGCGGTCCACAAACACGTCAGCAGGCTGAGGTTTCAGGGTCATGTATGAGGAGTAGAAGTGACGGAAGAAAAGGCTTTCAGATCGGCCTATACAAAGGTAATGTGAAAAGGGGCAGAGTGGGTATATATAGGACGCTGCTACTCAAACAAAGTAGCAGCGAGAACGTCCCGTTAAGGCGACCAGAATATGAACGTATCTTTTTTCGGTTAGAACCCCGTAAGACACGGAGTACGTTCAAAAGCCACCTATTCGGCAGCCATATATGTACCAGCGATACTTGCCAACCGAGAATTACCACTCGGCTTGACGCATATACTCTGGTTGCAACAGGCGGATACCCTGCGATGAAACTTCTAGTAGGCCATCATGCCGAAACTCGCTCAAAGTTCGGCTCAATGACTCTGGCGCTATACCCACTAAAGCGGCCAGATCTTCACGCGCCACGCGAATAAAGGGAGTAGCCTCGTTGGTTTCTCCTTGATTATGCAATGCAAGCAGGGCATTGGCTACACGGCGGCGGAGTGATTGGTAGGCCATATCCAGCAATTGCTGCTCGCGTGCACGCTTACGCCCTGCTAACAAACGAACAAACTGTTGGCTTACCTCGGGCAAGCGCACCAGTTGCAAGAAGTCAGCAGCCGGGATATGTAACAACACGCAATCCTCTATCGCTACTGCCGATTCATGGTAGCACGTCTGTTCCAATAAGTCCTTGTACCCAAAGAATTCGCCCGTCTGATAAAAGCTGGTAATCAACTCTTTGCCAAACGAAGTTGTCTTAACTGCTTTGATACGGCCCGACTGAATAAAGTACAGCTGTTTGGGGTCTTCTCCCTCCCTATACACACTGTGCCGACGAGCGACGATGTGCGGCGTACGATCGGTAATCAAAGAAGCTAAGGATCCGGCTACGGACGCCTCATCGTACCCCGTAGCTATGGGCTCGGCAGGTAGCAGGGGGAAGCGGTGCAGACGCCCCGCTATTGCCTGAAGCAGTTCACCCGCAACGATGGGCATAGCCAGATAATCGTCCGCGCCGGCATCCATGGCCCGCCGCGTATCGGCCCACGTTGCCGTAGGGCCTATAAGAATGAACGGAGTAGCGGCTAGGGAGGCGGTGCAGCGAAACAAATGCAGAACGCCATAGCCATCTACATCGGACAATTCAGTAGCGCATAAGACCAAATCAGGCTGGCGTTGCTTAGCGGCCTCTACCCCCTGATAGCCCTTACTGAAAGAGACTAATTCATACCCCGCCAAGCTCAATAGTGAAGTGATGGAGCTGCGCCGCTCCTCATTCCGATGCAGTAAGAGAAGTCGTTTCACCTTAAACGGAATGAGAAGTTATCTGCCATGCCAGCCATTTTTACAATCAACGAAAATGAATAAAATTCAAATTGATTTTAATCAATACATGCTTAATCAAAATCAAGACCAGTTGTGATGCTGATCATAGCAAGAGACAACTATATATCGGAAATTTGTGCCACACTCACAGTTTAACGCTGTTTAACAGGTGTCTTCTACAGACATAAGACGCAAAAAGCACGAGTAAGAATTAGTTGCTTGCTTATTAGATAAGCCTCTTTCCTACTTATTAAAATACAATTAACGAACATCATCACTCGCATTCACATGAAGCACACGCTCCTGACCTTCGACACGGACACCATGCAAGGCAAAGTCCGCAACACCCTGATGGGACCAGAATACGGCTATACACACGTTGTGGGAACTAGTGAAGAAGACATGGCTGTGTCGCTACCAATCAACGTTGTCGCTCATCTAACCAAAAGCCCTGAGCAAGCACTTACTGATGTGAAGGCAGTCTGCCAAACCCTAAACATCTCTTTGAAAAAGTGCGCAATTCTTGAGGTTACGGAAGCACTGACTTTGTCTGCTTAACCTCTGGGAGTGAACTATTTAGGTGATACAGCATTGTAATTCGCTGTAAGACCTTGTTATTAAGATATATAAACACTCATAGCCAGGCACTACGAGTGGTCATTAGTAGTTATATCTAGTAAAATATAGGATTGCAAGCTTACCCAACTGAGGATTCCTTGACCACTGTGGCAACTGCCCATTGCGTTGAACAGTTGATATTGATAGTAAAATAGAACGGTCGCCAAAAAAAGGCGACCGTTCTATTTTTATGCCCGCTGACTTTGATGTATAAAAACACGTTATTTATCCTAGAATCAGCTACATCTATGCCCAACCTCAACCCTATTCCTCACCTGCTTACTTTTAGGTGCGGCCGCTTCCTACCCCTCGCCCTGGCAGCCAGCTTGCTTTCGATAGCGACACAGGCGCAGCAGCCCACCGTGACGGCCCAGGACTACGCCCGCGCCGAACAGTTTATGAGCTACAACACCCAGCCGCTGGTAGACCACGTTCTGGGGCAAATCAATTGGCTCGACAATGACCGGTTCTGGTACCGCACGCTCACGGCGCAGGGTAGCGAATACGTGCTGGCAGACCCGGCCCGCAAAGCCCGCACTGTGACGGCTACCCCACCCGTGGCGCCTGCTGCGGCCAACACCCAGCAAGCACCCAACGCCCGCAACGAGGTGGTGTCGCCGGACGGTAGGTTGGCTGCTTATATTCAGGAGTATAACCTGTGGGTGCGCAACACCCAAACCAATCAGAAGACCCAGCTGACCACCGATGGCGTGAAGGACTACGGCTACGCCACCGACAACGCTGGCTGGAGTAGCAGCGACCAGCCCGTGCTGCGCTGGTCGCCCGATTCGCGCAAGATTGCGACCTTCCAGCAGGACCAGCGCCGGGTAGGTGATATGTACCTGGTAACCACCAACGTAGGTCACCCTACCCTGAAAGCGTGGAAATACCCGCTGCCCGGCGATAAAGACATTATCACGATTGAGCGGGTAATTGTGGAGGTGCATCCGGCCAAGGTAGTGCGCCTGCAAGTGCCGCCCGACCCGCACCGCGGCACCCTCTCCGACGACATTTCCAGCAGCGGCACCTTCGACGATGTGGACTGGAGCGCCGATGCCAAGCAGTTGGCCTTCGTCTCGACCTCGCGTAACCACAAGGAGGAGAAATTCCGCATTGCCGACGCGCAAACGGGCGCCGTACGAGAGGTGTTTGAGGAGAAAGTAGCCACCCAGTACGAGTCGGGCCAAGGCGCTATCAACTGGACCTACTTACCTAAAAACAAGGAAATTATTTGGTACTCGGAGCGCGACGATTGGGGCCACCTCTACCTCTACGACGCCACTACAGGCAAAGTCAAGAACCAGATTACCAAAGGCAACTGGGTGGTAACGCAACTCGTGAAGGTAGACGAGCAGCGGCGCCAGCTCTACTTCCTGGCTGATGGGCGGGAGCCGGGCAACCCCTACTTCACGCACCTCTACCGCATTGGGCTGGATGGCAAAGGCCTCACGCTGCTCACGCCCGAAAAAGGCAACCACCGCATTGAGTTTTCGCCTTCGGGCCGCTACTTCATCGACACCTATTCCCAACCCGACGTGCCGCCCGTGAGCGTACTGCGCAACCTGGACGGCAAAACCTTGGTGGCGCTGGAGAAGACGGACATTTCGCGCCTCGCCGCCACCGGTTGGAAAGCCCCTACCCCCATCACCGTGAAAAGCCACGACGGACAGTTTGATCTGTACGGCTTGGTGTTTACGCCCACCAAACTGGACCCGAATCGGAAATACCCGGTTATCGACTATATCTACCCCGGTCCGCAGGGCGGAAGCGTGGGCAACTGGTCGTTTTCGGCGGCACGCGGCGACAACCAGGCCTTGGCCGAATTAGGGTTTGTGGTAGTGGTGCTAGAAGGGAGCTGCAATCCGTTGCGTTCCAAAAGCTTTCATGATGCCTGCTACGGCAACATGGCCGAAAACACTCTCTCCGATCAGATAGCCGGCATCAAGCAGCTGGCTCAAAAATATCCCTACCTCGACCTAGACCGCGTGGGCATCTGGGGGCACTCGGGCGGCGGGTATGCCACGGCCGCGGCCCTCTTCCGCTACCCCGATTTCTTCAAGGTAGGCATTTCGGAATCGGGCAACCACGAAAACCGCAACTACGAGGACGACTGGGGCGAGCGGTACATCGGCCTACTCACCACACAGGACAACGGCGCGTCCAACTACGACAACCAGGCCAATGCCACGTATGCTAAAAATCTGAAAGGCAAGCTGATGCTGGCCCACGGTATGATGGACAACAACGTGCCGCCCTACAACACCATGCTAGTAGTAGAGGCTCTCACCAAAGCCAATAAGAGCTACGACCTGGTCATTTTTCCGAATGCTACGCACGGGTTTGGTCAGGACTCGCCCTACATGACGCGCCGCCGCTGGGACTACTTTGTGCAGTACCTAGCCGGCGCCACCCCACCCCACGACTATCAGATGCAGCCCAAACCCGACCCGCGCACGGCGCGGCGGTAGGCCCAAGCAGGGTAGGAAAACCAACGCCCCACGCAGTTTTAGCTGACTGCGCGGGGCGTTTGCGTTAGGACTGCTTCCGTCCTCGAAACTGCTCCGGCTTCAGTTGCTGCTCAGCCGATTCTGCTATTTCGGTGACGCGCTTCTGGCGGGTTTCTGGCCGCTTAGCCAGCACCAGCCACTGCAACATATTGCGTTTGTCGGTGCGACTCAGGCTGGCGAAGTAAGTTTCTGCGCCGGGGCGTTGCTGCAGTGCCTCCGCTAGGTCGGGCGGAATGTGCAACGCTTCTACCGCATCCAGGAGTGTCCAGGAGCCGTTTTGCTGAGCGGTTTCGATGCTGGCCAGGCCGGCCGGAGCCAGCAGATCGGCCGCCAGCAGACGCTCTATTTTCTCCTTATTGATTCTTGACCAGCCACTTTTAGGTTTTCGAGGACAAAAAAACTGCTGGTACGTGTGTTCGTCGATGGACTCGGCCTTGCTGTCTATCCACCCAAAACAAAGTGCTTCGTCTACCGCTTCAGACCAGGTTAGGGAAGGTATACCTGACTTCTTCTTGCTATACACCAGCCACACACCTTGTTGCTCGGCGTGGTGCGCGTGCAACCACTCGCGCCAGTGCTGCCGGCTGCTTGGGCGAAAAATGGGTAGTTCTTTTTCAGCCATTGCGTTTTCGTTGGGTAGGAAGGCTAAGTGTAAGGTAGGCGGAGTATCACGAAATGCTCCGCCTACCTTGCTGCTTATTTCACCACAGTGGCTTCCAGCTCTACCCCCAAATTGGCGTACAAGCCCTTCACCTCGAACATAGTAGTTGCCTGCCTGATGCCGTGCTTGGCAATCCACCCCTGATATACATCGCCGCAGGTAGTGAAAAACTCCATCATCGAGGTCGTAAATACGTTCAACCGGACAATGCCCTGGCACTCGTACCCGGCCTCGCCAATGAGGTGCTCCAGGTTTTGGAAGATCTGTATAAGCTGGGCTCTCATATCGGCGGTGCTGGGCTGGCCGGCTGCGTCGATGGCTACTTGGCCAGAGCAGTAGAGGGTGCCCTCGGCCTGCTTAATTTCGACGGCCTGTACCGAATTGGTTTGCTCGCCCCATTTCCAGGGGTCGATAGTGCGCTTTTGCATCTTCTTTGCGTGTTGAGTGTGGGTGAAACTGTTACTTGTCACTTGACTCTACAAAGGTCCGCGCGCCTACTGACAGCCCTATGTCAGCATCTTATTCGGAGGCGCAAAAAAAGGTATAGGCCCGCTGGGCTAGTTCCCGCAGGTGCTCCCGCAAGGCAGGAGGCTCTAGCACCGTAAGGGCACCCGCGTACGGCAACAGCCATGTAGCAAGGTAGGGAAGCGAGCCGATGAGCAACGTCATTTCTACACTCCCATCGGGCAGAGGCTCCTCCTGCATCCAGCCGTACTGGCGCTTGGTGTCGTGCAGGTGTTGTATCAAAGCGGACGAGGCGGCTGCCGGCTGAAACCGAAGTACCACTTTTTCCCTACCCCGGCGGGCGGCCTCGGCGGCCCAATACTGCTGCAATGTTTCGGGGCGGGCCGCGAAGATTTCAGTACTGATTTCCAGTTGCTGAATGCGGTCGAGGCGGAAGTTGCGGAACGCGTGGCGCAACCGGCAGTAGGCTACCACATGCCACTGCCGGCTTAGGTACAACCCAATGGGCTCCACCGCCCGCAGGGTAGGCTGGTCGGTTTCGGCGCCCTGGTAGCGTAGGTGCACCACGTGCTGCGTGGCCACGGCCGTCACTAGTTGCTGGTAGATGTTTTGGTGGGTGGGCTGGCCCACCGGCCCCAGCACCTGAATATGGGGTGTCAGGGTTTCGAGGTAGTCACGGTCGGTGCGGCGCAGCACGGCGCGCAGCTTGTCCATGGCTGCGCCGCTGAGGCGGGCCGTAGGCGCGTCGGTGAGGCGGGCTGCCAGCTTCTCGGCGGTGAGTAGGGCGGTGGCTTCTTCGCGTGTGAATAGCACAGGTGGCAGCCGGTAGCCCTCGGCCAGCGAGTAGCCTACCCCCGGCTCGCCGTAGAGCGGCACCCCCGCCAGCTCCAGCGTGCGCAGGTCGCGGTAGATGGTGCGCAGGCTCACGTCAAACCGCTCGGCCAGGGCTGGGCCACTCACCACGCGTTTGGCTTGCAACTGGATAAGAATAGCCGTGATGCGGTCAAATCGATTCATAGCGTTCCAAAAATACGAGGACTACTGGGTACCTACTCGTGTCATTCCGAGCGTAGCGAGGAATCTCAGTGAGAAGCTGTTTACTAATTGGAGACGGAACAGAAAAACAGGCCGCTTGCCTGCAAATAACTTCTTGCCCAGATTCCTCGCTGCGCTCGGAATGACAGTATAATTTGCCTACTTGCCCCTACCCACCCGTTCAGCTTCCATCCATGCAAAAAGTCAAACTCGGTATCATTTGCGAAGGCAAAACCCCGCCCGACCGCCGCGTACCGCTCACGCCTAACAAGTGCGACGAAGCCTTGCACACTTTTCCCAACCTAGACCTGGTGGTGCAAAGCAGCGACATCCGCGCTTTCTCCGATGACGAATACCGCGCGCTGGGCATCACGGTGCAGCCTGAGGTAGCCGATTGCGACGTGCTGCTGGGTGTGAAAGAGGTGCCTGTTGAGCAGCTCATCCCCGACAAAACCTACCTGTTTTTCTCGCACACCGTGAAAAAGCAACCTGCCAATCGCGAGCTGCTGCGGCAAGTGCTACAAAAGCGCATCACGCTGATTGACTATGAATTGCTAACTAATGCACGAGGGGAGCGGATTATTGCCTTTGGGCGCTGGGCGGGCATTGTGGGCGCTTATAATGGCCTGCTCACCTATGGGCGCAAGCATGGCCTCTACCAACTGAAGCCCGCCTACCAGTGCCAGGATATGGAAGATATGGAGGAGGAGTTCTTCAAGGTGAAGCGCCTGCCGCCCATCAAACTGGCCGTGACCGGTTCGGGAAGGGTAGCACAGGGCGCCCTGGAGGTGCTGCGGCGTATGGGCATCCGACAGGTGAGCGTGTATGATTACCTCTATCTTGATTTCAACGAGCCGGTATTCACGCAGTTGCGCTCCTCCGACTACAATGCCCGCCGCGACGGCCGCGTGTGGGACACGCCCAATTTTCACCAACAGCCGGAAGAGTACGTGAGCACCTTCGACAAGTTCCTACCCGTCACGGATGTGC
Source organism: Hymenobacter aerilatus (assembly GCF_022921095.1). Classification (NCBI taxonomy): domain Bacteria; kingdom Pseudomonadati; phylum Bacteroidota; class Cytophagia; order Cytophagales; family Hymenobacteraceae; genus Hymenobacter; species Hymenobacter aerilatus. The sequence continues at coordinate 4,404,282 of NZ_CP095053.1, read as the reverse complement.
TGATTGCCTGCGCCTACTGGCACCCGGCTGCGCCGCGCCTGTTCTCGGAAGAAGATACCCGTCGGCCCAATTTCCGCCCCCGCGTTATTGCCGATGTCACCTGCGACGTAAACGGCTCCATCCCTACCACCAAGCGCAGCACCACCATTCCGGCCCCCACCTTCGACTACGACCCAGCCACCGGCGAGCTACAACCGCCCTACTCTGGCCTAGACTATCTCACCATCATGGCCGTAGACAACCTGCCCTGCGAGCTACCCCGAAACGCCAGCCGCGACTTCGGACGCCAGCTCATCGACAACGTGCTACCCCATTTGCTTGGCGGTGACCCGCAGGGCGTGTTAGAGCGGGCTACTATTGCGCATGGTGGACAGCTCACGGCGCGGTATCAGTACTTACAGGACTACGTAGCTGATTAACACGACACTACAACAGCTCTAAGAAAAAAGGCCCGCAACAGAGAATTAGTCTACCTGCTGCGGGCCACTGTTGGCTTTGCTGTATCCCGTCCTCAAACTTTCTTGAGGACGGGATACTTGGCTTGCACCAACATATAGAGCCCATAGGCTATCAGCCCCAGGGCTACAATGCCCAAAACAACGGGCCCCATACTAGCCAAGAGGTCAAATGCTTGCTCTGTATCGCCGATGGCTGTAGCGCGGGATTGTAGGCCAGCTTGCACAAAAAAGTAACCCGTAATGCCCAACACAATACCGCGGGCGGTGTAGCCTACCTGCCCCAGGCGGTAGACCTTGTTCTGCTGTCCGGTCGGAATATCACTGCTCTTCACATGTTTATGAAAAGTGCCGGAATAGGCTCGATAGATTTGATAGACGCCTACCCCAATCGTAATCAACCCCACTAGCATAATAATCCACTCCCCGCCAGGCCAGCCCAACACCTTGCCGGTAAGCGTTTGCCGGGCATTGCCATTGTTGTCGGTTGGGTTGTGCATGGCCAGCTGTGCGGCGTACCACGCCAGACTAGCATAGAGGAGTCCGCTGCCAGCATAGCCTACGCGCCGGGCTATGCCTTTCGCGCCGTGGCCCTTGTCCTCCGTATCGCGGAAGGCTTGCACCAGCCGCCACACAATGTACCCTAGCAGGCCAAAGGCAATAAGCCCCAGCAACACAGGGCCACCAGGCAGCTCTTGCAGCGTATGCACGGCCTTCTGCTTATCAGCAGTCTGGCCATTTTGCTGACCTGTGGCTGCCAGCAACGCCAGCAGCCCCATCAGACCATATACAATACCTTTGGCCGCAAAGCCAAAGCGGGCCAGCATCCGGATACCGGAGGAGGGAGTAGTGGGCAGCGTAGCCCGAAGGGTATCAGTGGCAGACATAGGGGTAGGGATAAGTAGACAGGTTTATTGCCCCTTGCATACGCCTGACACTCTGTTAAAGATTAGTTTATATCGTGCCTCTTTCTTGTCTTTCTTACCGAGGATAATTAGGCAGAACTACGCCTATACTAATACCGCCTTGCACCAATAGCAAAAGCCCTACACCAGACTAGCTAGTGCAGGGCTTTTATATGGTACAGGTAGGAAAGCAAGAAGCCTCCTACCCTATTTGCAGCAACCTAGAAAGTGCGGTGGAACCACGCTTTGATGTCATCAATAGCGTCGCCAGTTTTCTCTTGCAGACGGCCAAACCACTCGTCCTGCTTGCCTTCGGCATAGTCCAAGTCGTCGTCGGTGAGGTTGCCCCACTTTTGCTTGGCTTCGCCCTTGATCTGGTTCCAGTTGCCGCGCGTGCGCAGTTCGGTTTGGTCGTTGATTTTATTATCGTTGAGGTCCATGAGTGAAAAAAGTTAAATAGGTGGGAGAGAAAGAGTAGGCGCTAGGCCTGCCTGTTTATACGCAGCCCCGCGGCTGTAGTTGTCGAGCTTATCAATCCAAGCGGGCGGTTTGTGCGGCCTTCGCCGAAATAGTATATTTAAAAAGCACTTTCTGTATTTCTATACGCTACGGAAGTGCCCGCTTATTTTTTATGTACTGATAGGCTACCCAGCTACTGGTCTGCCAGCTACCCCGCCTACCCGCTAGCCATGGACGACCTTCGCACGACGCTTCTCACCTTCGCGCCCGACGACCGCAAGGATTTTCTGCATTTTTTGCAGCGCCAGGGCCGTAAGCAGAAGGGTCGCCTCGATACGCGCCTGTGTGAATTGCTACTGCACCCACGGGCCTACTCTACCCCCGAGTTACTTACGCGCCTCTACCCCACGGAGTCCAACGCCGTAGCTTACTATGCCCTGCGCAAGCGCCTGCTACGTAGCCTCACCGATTTTCTACTGTTGCGCCAACGCCAACAAGATGCCACTGCAGCCTCCTCGGTCCGTGGCTTGCTCATCCTGGCGCAATACCTATTCGAAACTGGCGTGCCGCGCCTGGCCTGGAGCACCCTGCGCAAAGCCGAAAAGCTAGGGCTGCAAAACGACCAGTACGAGGCCCTCAATACAGTATACAATCTACAGATTGCCCAGGCCCACCACGCCTGCGCCGACGACCTGGCGGACCTGATTCGGCGCCGCAACCTCAATAAAAAGGCCGCCGATGAGGAGGAGCGCGCCAACATTGTGGACAGCCTAATGCGCCAGCGCCTGCGCCAGCTGCGTGCCAAGGGTAGGGCTGGTGAGTCGTTTGATGCCGTGCTGGCCGATACCCTTCGTGAGTACGACTTGCAGGAAGCCTTTGCCCGGCGGCCAGCGCTACTGTGCCGACTGGTGTCTATTGCGCGCAGCGCTATGCTAGTGCGCCGCGATTTTGTGTCGTTTGCGCCGTTTATTCTGCGCTGCTACCATCTCATGGAAAAGCGACACGGTTTTGCACCGGCCCAGCGTCAGTATCAGCTGCGCCTGCTCTACATGATTGCGCACGCGCTGTACCGCTCGCGTCGCTTCGAAGAGGTTATCGGCTACCTCAACCAGATGCAGCTTCTACTAGCCGAAAGCCCACGCAGTCATTATATGGAGATGCGTGCCCGCCACACCCTGCTGCTGGCTGCTACCTATGCTTTTTTGCGCCGCAACCACGAGAGTATTCAGCTATTGGAAGCGGCCCTGCACGACACTCGCCAGCCCCTACCTCTAGCCAACGAGCTAACGGCCCGATTAGGCCTTGCCTTTCACTATTTCGCCGAAGGCAAATTTCAGAAAACCAATCAGGTACTCATCAGCATTGGCCGCTCCGACCATTGGTGCGAGCAGCAGATGGGCTTGGAGTGGATGCTGAACAAGAACCTGGGCGAGATGCTGACCTTGCTGGAGTTAGGCCACGCCGAACTAGCCCTCAACCGCCTCCGCGCCATCGAGCGTATCGTGCGCGAACGTTCGCCCGAAGCCGAAGCAGGCCCCTACGCCTACGTGCTCAGCTACCTGGCCCGCGTCCGCGACATTATTGCTGATCCGACAGTAGCCATGCAGCCCACCTTTGCTGAGCAAGTACGACAGATGCCTACCTTCCTACCCCTGGTGCGCGAAGATTTACAGGCCCTTAGTTTCTACAGCTGGCTGCACGCCCGCATGATGAGTCGTTCCTACTACGAAGTATTGCTGGAGGTAGCCAGCGCCCCACCCATGGGCCAAACTGCGTAGTAAAGCGAACAGTAGCCAAACAAAAGCCGCTTTGCCAAGTGTTGGCAAAGCGGCTTTTGCAATGTTAGGCCGTTGTTCTAGTCGCGCTTGGCGGCGTTCATTTCAGCTTTGGCATCAGCAGCAGCGGCATCAATTTTAGCGTCGGCCTTGTTGGCAGCGGCATCCATCTTGTCGCCAGCTTTCTCAGCGGCATTTTCAATCTTCTGACCAGCCGTTTCGGTAGCATCATCAACAGCATTGCCTGCCTCATTGGCAGCGGCTTCTGTGTTGGCAGCAGCAGCTTCGGTGCTGGCTTCTACATTGTCAGCGGCAGCTTCGGTGTTGGCTTCAGCGCGGTTTTGCTCTGCCTGGGTGCACGAAGCTACAGAGAAGGTAGCGAAGCTGGCAGCCAGCAGCAGGGTGTTGAAAGACATTTTCATGAGTACGAAGGAGTGAGGTGAGATATAGAACTACCTCTTAATCATGGTGAGGTAGAAAAGTAACCCGCTTCGCGATGCGCGTTAACTTTTCTTTTTCAAAGGCAGTATAGACAGCATAGTGTCGCTTTCGACTTTCCACTGACTTCATCGCTTGCTTTATGGATTCTACCGCCTCCACCCCCCAAACGCCCCCTACCCCCACCATACCGCTCGACGTAACGGAGCAACAAAAAGAAGTGCTTCTCGATGACACGCTCCACTTACTGGATGCCGACGTTACGAAGCAAAAAGACCAGCGACATGGCCTGGCTGAAATAGACCGCTGGGAAGAAGTGCTGCGTGCCTCCGACCACCCGGGCCTAGCTAAAATCATTCAGGAGCTGGCAGCTCTACGCGAGCAGCTTACGGCTCCCGAGCGTCAAACCCACGATATTGCCGAAACCCTGGCTGTACTGGGCGCCGAAACCATCAAAGTAGCGGAGGAAGCCAGTAACAACTACACCAATCCGCTGAAGAAGCTGGCAAAGCTTCTTATCCAACTTGGCAACGCCCTGTCGAAATAAAGTAGCTAGCTTTTATATAAAGAAACACAGCTGTTAGCTCCAGCCAACAAATAGAAGAGGCCCAACCAGATGGTTGGGCCTCTTCTATTAACTATCTGCGTCAATCCGAGATTTTACTTGTTTGAGCCAGCGTTGATCATAGCGCAGCGGAAACCGATGGTAGCAGTAGCCGAATCTTCTGCCATGAAACGACGCGTACCGGGCGAGAGCCAGTAGGCTACGTCGCGCCAAGAACCGCCTTTATACACCCGCACGTGGTCGTCGATGAGGGACTGGTAGCCTTTCTTATCGTACTTCTCAGCAGGGTCGAGGAAGCCGTTACGACGGAAGGGGTTCAGGTCTTCCACATCTTCAAACGATAGCGGGCGGTAGATATCCTGTACCCATTCGTTCACGTTGCCGGCCATGTTGTAGAGGCCGTAGTCATTGGGTGGGTAGTTGTAGATGTACTCCGTAATCATAGCGCCGTCGTTCAGAGCACCAGCAATACCGGCGTAGTCGCCACGACCGCGTTTGAAGTTAGCTAGGAACTGGCCCTGGGTCTTGCCGTAGGAGTTCCGCACCTGGCGACCATCCCAAGGATAGATGCGCTTGTTTTCCTGGTTTTCGTTGCCGGTTTCCTGCGTACCAACGAGTGCCTGCGCAGCGTATTCCCACTCGGCCTCGGTGGGCAGGCGGTAGTTCGGCAGCGTATTGCCATCTTCGATAGATGGTTTCTTGCTTTCACCACCCTCGGCAGCATCAGCAGCGGGGGCGTTTTTCTTACGACCAAACAGACCGCGTTTACCGCCACTGCTCTCTCCATCGCCACTCAGGCCAGCCAGGTTTTCATTTACCTTAGACGTACGCCACGTGCAGTAGTCGTTGGCTTGTAGCCAGCTTACGCCTACTACCGGGAAGTAGCGGAAGCCGGGGTAGCGCAGGTAGTAATCTACGTATGGGTCGTTAAATGACAGCTCGCGCGCCCATACCGTAGTATCAGGCAGCGCCGACTGGTAGAACTCCTCCGACGAGTCTTTGCGCACAAAGTGCAGATATTCCAACCAGTGGATGTTGGCTACCTCCGCTTCATCCATGTAGAACGAGGCGATGGTAACGGTACGCTCCATGTTGTCATGGGTCATGGCAATGTCCTCTTCTGCCGAGCCCAGCACCGTACGGCCGCCTTCAATGAAGATCAGACCTGGACCTTCCGGAATACCGGCATAGTCGGCCACTTTCATCCCTTCCTCGGTATTATACTCAATACCTGTGGTGGAGCTGTACTTACCCGGCTTGGTGGCGGTGCGTGGGCCACTTTTGCAGGAAGCCAGCGCACAGGCTCCTACAATGGCGAAACGCAGGTACTTGGAGAAATTCATGATCGAGTAAAAACTACCTGTGATAGAAGATTTTATGAAAGGCAATTCGGTACAGTTTACAAAAAGCTAGAACGCCGGGGTAGGCGCTACGGGGTAGTTGCGCCGCTTCAGGCGCCGCCAAGCCGCTTCCAGCCGGTCGAAGTTTCGCAGGGCCAGGGACACCTCGTGGGCCCCACCCAAATCGGCACTTAGTCGACTCAGACTAGCGTCGTAGCTATAACCGAGCCGAAATGCACCAAAACTCAGGCCAACAATTCCGGTAAGTAGCTGCTGTGGGTGATTTGAGCCCGGCAACGGCACGCCGCGGTACACGGCGCCCACCGTAACCGGCGTGGTGGTGAAGTAAAAACCGGCCTCTGCGCGCTGCAAACTACCTTGCCGGGTGTAACTAACCGTCGGTGTCAAGCTAATTTCGCGTGCTTCGCCCTTGATAACGCTTTTTGCAAAAAAATATTTGTAGCCCGCGTTAAAATTCAGGCGAATGGGTAAAATACTCTGCTCCACGAAGCCCAGGTCGGGTTGATTGAGGTGATGCGCCGCTACGCCTACCCAGGCATGCTCGGTATACAGTACCATACCCGTGCCAAGGGTAAAATAGTTCACCGGGTTATACTGCAACAACAGCGGATCGGTTGAGGGACTGCCCGAAATAGTGCCGTCGTCGGAAATCTGGTCCCCAAGCAACAGGTTGCCGTAGCTGACAGTCTGCCGGCCGTAGCTGACGCTGGCGCCAGCGCTGAGCGCCACCTGCTTAGTGAGGCGCAGGTGGTAGGCGTAGAGCCCCCTACCTGAAACTTGGTGAGGCCTAGCGCCCCAGTACGGTCTACGTTCAGGAGCAGGCCCACGGCGCTGCGCTGGTCGGCAAAACGGTAGTCGGCACCGAGCTGGCTGGTCTGAAAGGTGCCGGCCAGGGTAGGGAACTGGTTGCGGTAGTTGAGCGTAACACTATAGTCATCGAGCAGCCCCGTGTACGCCGGGTTGGTATGCAGACGCGACGCGTAGGGCTGCGCAAAGTACAGGTCCTGCGCCTGCAAGGTGGTCACGCTGGCTAGCACGGCCACCGTCGCGGCGCCAATTCGTCCTGCCCACTGCCCTTTTTGCCGTGTAGTTGTTGTTGCCATACTGCTGCTGCCCTAAACGCTGGCCCTATCTCATTTGGTGCGCTGCGCCAGAAACGCCCGCCGAAAATGCCAAATTCTTGGCGCTTTATCCGTTTTGTTTGATTGAAGCGTTGTAGCAGCACAGTAGACGATAAAAAACAGCCACTGGTTCTGTGCTACTTTTGCGTGTCTGGGTGCTCTGGCACCGGATTCGCTGCCAACTAGTTACTAGACTTTAGACTTTCCTCCTAGTCCTTTCTTTCTATGCGTAAATTTCTGATTGGCCTGCTGATTTTTGTGGTGGTGCTGGTAGCGGCGCTGGCCGCCGCACCGTTTCTATTTAAAGACAAGATTCAAGCAGCGTTTGACAAGCAACTGGCCGCGCACGTGGCCGCCAAGGTAGAGTACGACCCCAGTAAGATCAGCGTGAGCCTGTTTCGCGACTTTCCGAACCTGGCCTTAAGCGTGGAGAATCTGCGCATCATTGGGCAGGACTCCTTCGCCCGCGACACCTTGGCCTACCTACCAGCCCTGCGGGTAGGGATGGACCTGATGAGCGTGGTGAGCGGCGACCAGATCAAGGTGAAGTCGGTGGTGCTCGATGAGCCCGACATTTCGTTGCGAGTGCTGAAAAGCGGCCGCGCTAACTGGGACATTTTCCTATCTGACTCGGCTGCTGCGGCGAAGACTGACGTGGACACCTCAGCGGTGAGCGTGGCCATCAAGGGCTGGCAGATCAACAACGGCCACCTGCGCTACAACGACCAGTCGATTCCGTTTGCGATGGAAGCGCGCCACGTGAACCACTCCGGTTCCGGCGACTTCGAGCAAAACATCTTCGACATGGCCTCGCAGACGACAGCCGACGGCTTCCGGATGACATACGCTGGGGCCAACTATATCAGCAACGCCAAACTTGATGCTGATGTAACGATGGCCATGGACCTGGACAAGATGCTATTCACCTTCAAAGACAACAAGGTGAAGCTGAATGACTTTCCGGCGCAGTTTGCCGGTAGCGTGGGCCTACCCAACGCCACCGACATCACCTACGACATGACCTTTAAGGCACTGGAAACGGACTTCAAGAATGTGCTGAGCGTGGTGCCGGGTATGTATTCGGAGCAGTTCAAGGACATCAACACCACGGGCAAGATTGCCTTCGATGGCTACCTAAAAGGCGTGCAGAATGACCTACGCATGCCGGGCTATGGCGTGAACCTGCAAGTGAAAGACGGCATGTTTAAGTATCCGCAGCTGCCCGAAGCCGCCCGCAACATCAACGTAGACATGGTGGTAGATAACCCTTCGGGCTTCACCAACAACGTGAAGGTGAACGTGAAGCAATTTCACCTCGACCTCGGCAAGAACCCCATCGACGGTAACGTGGCCATTGACGGTTTGGAACCGATGAAGGTAGACGGCCGCGTGAAGGCCAACGTGGACCTAGCCGAGATGACCAAAGTATACCCGGTAGAAGATCTGACGCTACGCGGGCGTCTGTTTGTAGATGCGGTAGGTAAGGGCACATACTCCAAGACCCAAATGCCGGTGGTAAATGCCAAGATGAACCTCACGAACGGTTACGTAAAGTCGAAGCAATTCCCTGCCCCAATTCAGAACCTGACGCTAAATGGTACTGTAACCAACACCACCGGCCAGGTGAACGACACGCGCATCAACATTCCGCAGTTTAAGATGCTGCTCGACGGTGAACCGCTAGAGGGCCGCTTAGCGGCGCAGAACATCGATAAGCCGGTGTTTGACGCGGACATTCACGGCACGGTAGATCTCACCAAAATCACCAAAATCTTCCCGCTGGAAGGCATGACCTTGACGGGCCGCCTGACCGGCAATGTAGCCGCTAAGGGTAGTATGGCCGATGTGGAGGCCGAGCGCTACCAGAACGTGAAGGCCTCGGGCACGGTGAATGCCAGTAACGTGACCTACAAGAGCACCGACCTGCCCCAGGGCATGCGCATCACCAAAGCCACGGCTACTTTCAACAACGACCAGATTGTGCTGAAGGACATGGCCGGCTTTGTGGGCTCGTCGGATATTGCGGCCTCGGGCACCATCAGCAATTACCTAGGCTACCTGTTCACGCCGGGCCAGTCGCTGAAAGGCAACCTAACGGTGAACAGCAACCGCTTCAACGTGAATGAGTGGATGGTGGATGAGGTGAGCGAGAAGCCGACCACCGGCGCCGTAGCGGCCACCAAAGCCCCTACCACTGCCACCCAGGCCGATGGCGTACTGCAAATCCCGAAGTACTTCGACCTGACGTTGAACAGCAACGTGAACCAAGTGGTGTACGATAACCTGAAGCTGAATGATGTGAAAGGCCAGGTAGTGGTGCGCGACGAGGCCGTGCGACTCAACAATTTGAATTTCAGCACTCTCGGCGGTTCGTTTGCTACCACAGGCAGCTACAGCAGCAAAGACCTCCAACACCCCAAGTTTGATTTGGGTCTGAATATCAAAAACCTGAATTTCCAGAATGCCTTCAACGCTTTCAACTCCATCAAAACGCTGGTGCCGCTGGCGAATAACCTGGAGGGCGTGTTTTCTACGAACTTCAACGTGAGCGGCGAGATGGGCAAGGATATGATGCCGGTGTACAGCACGCTCACGGGCAAGGGCTTATTTGAGGTAGTAAGCGCTGCCGTGAACAATTCGCCGGTGCTGAATACCATCAGCTCGCTCACGCAAGTACAGGCGCTCAAGAAGTTTGCAGTACAGAACAAAGATGTGGCTGCCGAAATCCTGAACGGCAACTTCATTGTGAAGCCCTTCGACGTGAACGTGGGCGATATTAAGATGACCGTGGGCGGCTCCAACAACGTGAACGGTAACCTGGAATACGTGACGGCTATCAACATGCCCACTGGGCAGGTAGGTAACGCGTTGCAAAGCAAGCTCACCTCGCTCACGGGTGTATCCAACATCAAAGGCACCGACCGCGTAACGCTCGGCCTGAACATTGGCGGAACCGTGAAAGACCCCAAAGTGAAGCTGACGACCGGCAGCGTGAAAACCCAGGCCGTGGATGTAGCTAAGAGTTTGGTGGGCGGCTTAGTGGATAGCAAGCTGACCAATGCCAAGCAGGCCGCCGCTGCCAAAGCCCTGCTCAACCAAGACAGCGCCCGCGCCGAGCTGGCTAAGCGTCAGCAGGAACTGCAAACCAAAGCCCAACAGGAAGTGGAAAAACGCCGCCTGGAAGCCGAAGCTAAGCTAAAAGAAAAAGCCACGCAGGGACTCAACAACCTGATTTTTGGTAAGAAGAAGCCTGCTGCCACCCCGGCGCCTACCCCCGCCGCAGCGGATACGACCAAGGCTCAGAAATAGGATTTTAGCCCAAAACCGTGGCTGGATTTTTGTCGTAAATCGGCCAACTTCTGAAGCGGTAAGCATTTCTCCGGAAGTGCTTACCGCTTTTCTTTTATCCTACTTTCTTACCTGATTACTGTATGAAGGCAACTCGTTTGTTTCCGCTGGCTGTAGCGGCGCTCTTGGCGCTAGGAGGTTGTAGCAAGGACTCTAGCAGCAACATGGCCAAGATGGAAGTGCTTCTGGCAGATGCTCCTGGCGACTTCAGCGCCGTAGTGCTGGACGTGCAGCAAGTACAAATCCATGCGACTGATACCAACGATGAAAACGGCTGGCAAACCTTGCCCATGCTGAAGGCTGGTCAGTACAACGTATTGGATTTCGTGAATGGCCGCTCGGCCTTGCTGGCCAGTGCCGATTTCCCGCCCGGCCGTGTTTCGCAGATCCGACTGGTGCTGGGTGCCAACAACTACGTGGTTACCCGCGACGGTACGCGCTACGCCTTGAAAACGCCAAGCGCGCAAACCTCAGGGCTCAAGCTGAAAATAGACGCGGACCTAACGCAGGATGTCACGTACACTGTCCTCCTGGATTTTGATGTGGCCAAGTCCATTGTGGAGCGCGGCAACGGCAACAAGGCCGACAAAGACCGTTTTTTGCTGAAGCCTGTTATCCGGGCCATCACCACGGCTGTGGCAGGCGGCATCAAGGGTAGCGTAACGCCTACCACAGCACAGCCGCAAGTACTGGCCATCCGCACCTCTACGGTGCCCAACGACACACTCAGCACCTTCGCCGACGCCTCGGGTGGATTCCTGCTGCGTGGCGTACCGGCTGGTACTTACCGCGTCGAATTCTTTGCGCCTTTGCCTCTGAAAAATGTAGTACGCACTGGCATAAATGTCACCAATACGCAGGTTACCAATCTGGGCAACGTCGATTTAAAATAGTTCTTTGTCTTTTCCAACATAAAAGGCCGTTGTGCACTGCACAACGGCCTTTTATGTTATCGGGGTAGGCTTTGCAGCAGCTCCAGCATTTCCTGTTGCAAGGTCTGAGTTTTATCGTGGGCGTACCAGGTATGGATTTGCGTAACGTATTCCTCATGCGAAAGGCCTTCCGCTTTTAAACGGAGCAGCAACTCCTGCGCTGGTGCAGGGCGCGGGCCCCATTGGGCTACTTCCTTCAGCGTATCGGCGCGGAGCACGATGAGCCGCGGAATAGCGCGGCTGGTACCCGTAAGGTAACGGTCCATCAGGTCTAGGTTTTCGTCGCGCAGTAGGTAGCGGGTGCGGATGTTGCCGGCCGAGGCCTCAGCCACATGTTCTAGTACGGGCACAATTTGGGCCGCATCGCCACACCAACCTTCGGTTAAAATCAGCCATACCAGGGGGTAGGGCACGTGTACGGCAGCATCGGCCAGGGCAGGCAACACGTGGGTGGTTTTGTCGAGGCGCGACATGCGCTGCTCGTTCAGCTTAGTATACTGCACCAGCTCCTCGGTTTGCTGCGGGCCAGTGGTTTTGCCTTGGGCCAGTAGGTCGTCTACCAACTGGCGGTAGGCAGTGTAGGAGTAAGAGGCCTCCAGGCGCTCGAGCGGAAGAACGGGGGTAGGCGTGGGTGGTGAGAAATCAGACATTGCGAGATAGAAGAGAGATGAAAAACGGAATTGCTACCCTTTAAACAGCAAAAGCCCCTTCCGGGATGAGCAGAAGGGGCAAAAAATAGCTGATCAGTTGGTTACAGACTTACTACCTGCCCAGCGTCGAGCTGGCGGCAATAGGTGATGAAGTCAGTATTGATGGGCTCGAGGCCCGCATCGCGCATTTTGATGGCTACCTGTCCGCGGTGGTAGTTGGCGTGCACGGGCATGTGCGTGAAGATGTCCGATACCACGCTCGTGAAGCCGTCGCCGGCCGAGTTGGTGTAGGTGATGGTGCGGCTCAGCTCGGCCTCGTCGGCAGCGCGCACCATACCCAGCCAGCGCTCCGAGGTTTGCTCGTGCATGCGGTGCAGCTCTTCCAACGGGTGCTCCTGCCATACTTTCACGGGGCTGGGCGTGTTGGTGAGGCGGCCAATCCAGATATACTGCGCGTTGAGCACGTGGCTGAACAGGCGTAGGATGTTGGCGGGAATAGGCTGGCCGGTTTCGGCAACGGTTTTATCGAGATGGCGCAGCAGCGTGTCGTTGGCCCACACATTGTATACGGCGAGCTTTTCGTTGGTATTGATCATGAGGTGAAGTTGTGAATTTTTGAAGTTGTGAGTTGGTGAAGTGGGGAGTGGAGTTGAGCAGTTCTTGTTTTATTTTTTGCAAAGCACGCCAACAGAACCTCAACTTCATTACTCATTATCTCATTATTTCACCGCTGGTCGGTCCAGACGAGCACACCGCCGGTGCGGCGCTTTTCGAAGTCGGGGCAGTTGCCGTCGCCTTTGCCGGTGAGGCCGCCGTCGGGGTGACACAGGACTTTACCGTCCGTGTCGTACAACGTGCTGAACTGATCGGCTCCGCTGCTGGTCTCATAGTATACCGTCTGACCACGGTATTTGTAGCGGTATACCTGGGCAGGCGGATTCAGCTGCTTCGTCGACTGAATTTTTTGAATACGCGTATCGAGCCAACCAGGGCGGCGGGCGGTGTCCAGCGGCATATCATTATTTGGCACGGGCACCACTGTATTGGCGCTGGTGGGCGACGGCGTTGAAAACGGCTGCGCCAAACCGTTATTAGGGTCGGCAGTGGGAGTATTCACATCAACCCGGCTGCATGCCGCGCCAGAAAGAAGAGTAGCTGCTAACAGCAGTGTGTAGGAAAGACGCATAGGACGATACGCAACGAGCCGTGAGGAAAAGCATGCGTAGGCATGCCACTGCTGGATTTACGCCAATGTGATGCAATGGTTCGTCCTGCGGCCTACCCTATGCGTCTTTTAGGGTAGCAGCCGCGGCACAAAAATCAGCAGCCCGACTACTAGCGCGCCTAGTGCGGCTAGCAGCACCGCGGCAGCAGCCACATCTTTGGCTTTGCCCGCCAGCGGGTGGTAGTCCGGCGAAACCAGGTCTACTACGGCTTCTACGGCCGTATTCACCAGCTCGGCGCTCCACACGGTGCCCACGGCGGCGGCCACCAAAGCCCACTCTATGCGCGTGATATCAAAGTAGAGCCCCAGCCCTATTACCACCACCGTAGCCAGGGCATGAAAGCGCAAGTGCACCTCGGAGCGCAACGCCGCCCCTACCCCCCGAAAGGCGTGCCCAAAGCTGGCAATGCGCTTGCGTAGCATAGACTGCCGCTGTGCCTGATCAGAAGCAGATGGTTCAGCCACGGCTATCGAACTCGTGAAAAACGGTTTGGCGCAGCTCGTCCCACTCCGGCCGCAAGATGCTGTAGTATACCGTGTCGCGGCGCTGGCCGTTGGGTAGGGCCATATGGCTACGCAACGTGCCTTCCTCGGTGGCACCCATGCGCACCATTGCCTCACGCGACTTCTGGTTGCGGGCATCCGTTTTCAACTCTACCCGCTCGCAATCCAGCTCGCCAAAGGCGTAGTGCAGCAGCAGGTGCTTAGCGGCCCGATTGATGCCGGTGCGCTGAAATTCCGTGCCCAGCCACGTCCACCCAATTTCCAGGCGGCGGTCGGCCAGCACAATGTTGCCGTAACTGGTGCAGCCCGCAATACGCCCGGTTTCGCGGTCGATAATCACGAAGGGGTAGCGCTGTTTGTCGACTCGCGCCCGAATGCTCTGGGCCACGTAGGCAGCCAATTCTACGTTGTTACGCGGGGCTAGCGTAGTCATATAGCGCCAGATTTCGTCCTCAAAAGCGATGCGCTTGAGGTACTCAAAGTCTGATGATTCGAGGGGGCGCAGCCGTACGCGGTTATTTTCGAGGATGACGTCGCGGGAATACTCCATAGGCGGGTAGGGCAAGGATGGTTTTGTAAAGATGCCGAAAAAAGAAAAGCCGCCCCGCCAGGGTAGGCAGAGCGGCTTTTCTGACGCATGTTAAAATACGCTGTATTACTTCGGCAGGTCGCCTACCATATCCTCAGGCTTCAGCCACTCGTCGAATTGCTCGGCCGTGAGGTAGCCCAGTTGCAAGGCGGTTTCCTTGAGGGTAGAACCGTTTTTGTGGGCTGTCTGGGCAATTTCGGCGGCTTTGTAGTAGCCAATGTGCGGGTTTAGGGCCGTCACCAGCATCAGTGATGAATCGACGTGCTTCTTGATGTTGGCTTCAATGGGCTCGATACCCACGGCGCACTTATCATTAAACGACACACACACGTCGCCAATCAAGCGGGCCGAATGCAGGAAGTTGTAGATCATCACCGGCTTGAACACATTCAGCTCGAAGTGACCCATGGAGCCACCCACCGAAATGGCCACATCATTGCCGAGCACCTGTGCGGCTACCATCGTCATAGCCTCGCACTGGGTTGGGTTCACCTTGCCGGGCATGATACTGGAGCCGGGCTCGTTGTCGGGGATATGCAGTTCACCAATGCCAGCGCGGGGGCCGCTGCTCAGCATGCGCACGTCGTTGGCAATTTTCATCAGCGCTACCGCCACCGTTTTTAGGGCACCATGGGCTTCCACAATGGCATCGTGGGCAGCCAGGGCCTCAAACTTATTTTCGGCCGTCACGAAGGGTAGGCCCGTGAGGTCGGCAATGTACTTGGCCACGTTTTCGGAATAGCCAGCGGGCGTGTTAATGCCCGTGCCTACGGCCGTACCGCCCAGTGCCAGCTCCGAGAGGTGGGCCAGTGTATTCTTGATAGCCCGCAGGCCGTGGTCGAGCTGCGATACGTAGCCCGAAAACTCTTGGCCCAGCGTGAGCGGCGTGGCATCCATGAAGTGCGTGCGGCCAATTTTCACCACATGCATAAACTTCTCCGACTTCGCCTTCAGCGTGTCGCGCAGCTTCTCGATGCCGGGGATGGTAGTTTCGACTAGAATCTGGTAGGCAGCAATGTGCATAGCCGTCGGGAAGGTGTCGTTGCTCGACTGCGACTTGTTCACATCGTCGTTCGGAGCCAGCACTTTCTTCTCGTCGGTAAGGCTACCACCCTGCAGCACATGGCCACGGTAGGCCACTACCTCGTTCATGTTCATGTTCGACTGCGTGCCCGAGCCCGTTTGCCATACCACCAGCGGAAACTGATCGGCCAGTTCACCAGCCAGAATTTCGTCGCAGACTTTGCCAATCAGTTCGGCTTTATCGGCGGGTAGTACACCAGCATCGCGGTTGGTGAGAGCTGCGGCCTTCTTAAGGTAGGCAAACGCGCGGATGATTTCCTTGGGCATCCGGTTGATGTCCTGGGCAATCTGAAAATTCTCGATAGAACGCTGGGTCTGAGCGCCCCAATAGGCATCAACGGGAACCTGCACAGTGCCCATGGTATCCTTCTCGGTACGAAACTGCATAAAAGCTGAAGAGCTAGGTGGAGAATTGATTACGCGGTAAAAGTACGCAACGACAGCTACCCACCACGGTTGTACCCCGACCATTTGCCACAAAGCTGCGTACAAGCATACAGCGGCCTCTAGCTGCCGAGTGCGCGTACCAACTGCTATTCTCCGGAAAAGCATCAAAGAATAGTAAGCAACTCGCCCTTGTCAGCTAGCGCAACACTACTTTTTAACAGCTTGGGCTTCTGCACTAGAGGCCAGCCATGTACCAGATCAGTATCAAACTCACATCAAGTACAACATCCATGAGCCAGCACCCCACCAACAAGGATCAAGAAAACGAAAAATCCATTGCTGCTGCCAACGGCATAGTAGGCAACACCACTCACGAAGACGATTCCTATATTCAAGCGCCCGAAGGTGTACTGAGCGATTATAGCGACGTAGAGGTAGAAAAGCGAGACCTACCCGAAACCCATACGCCTGGCAGCGCCACTACGCCCGAAAACGGCGGCGGCTACAGTGGCTAGATATAACTGCGTTTTTTGACAAAAGCCGCCTGGAAGGTTCTTCCAGGCGGCTTTTGTCTACAGATGATCTTCTAGTCGAAAGGGAATACTGATACGGACAGGGTGTGCCACCCGGCGACCATTTCGAATGGCTGGAAACCACTTCGGTCCTTCGCGCAGCAGCCGTATGGCTTCGCTATCAATTTCCTCCGATACTTTGCGTAGTACTTTAACATCCTGCACCGTGCCATCAGTGGCTACCGTGAAGCTCAATTGCACAGTGCCTTCTTTTCGGTCTTCTAAAGCTTTAGTGGGGTAGTCCAGCGAGTCTTTCAAGTACTGCCTGAACAACGGGTACCCACCCGCGGGTAGGGCATCGACGGCTGCTGGAGCAGGTGCCTTTTCGCGACGCACCTTTACGACCTCATTTAACTGCTGAGAATCGGGTGTTAGAGCCAATGTGATGTGCGTAGCCGTATCCCGGTTCAGGGGTTGCTGACGAGTTAGAAACCCCAAAGACGATACATTGATCTGCGTGACTGGCTCGGGTAGCCGCAGGGCAAACGTACCATCAGCGGCGGTAGCCGTGCTAGCGGCAGCGCCAATAGCCCGCACGGTAGCGCCGGGTAGGGGCTGCCCCTGCGTGTCAAGGATGCGGCCACGCACCAAGCGCATTGCTTCTGCCACCGAATCGGCTTGTACTACCTGTTGCTCATCCATATTCGGCAGCTTCTGAGCCGAACGAGCAAGTGCGGGGGCTCCAGCCACCTCCAATTCGGATGAACTTACCGAACTTGACATAGCTAGCGCCTCATCGTCACGTTTCATACTACCAGCAACAATAGCGCTGCGACGCTTTGCTCTTACCACTGCGGCACGGCGCAACGGCTGCCCTGGTGTTTTCGCTTTCTGCAATTGTTCTGGAACGACCAAAGATGGGCTAGCCACAGCCTTCTCCGCCGACGCTATGGCAGGTAGGGCTGCCTTTGGTGTAATAGATCGTATTCTGGTAATAGCTGGAGCAACTGTTGTTGCTGGTTGTCGTTGTTGCATACCAAACCAAAGGGCTACACTCAGCATCACAAGTAGCGCCGCTGCTGCTGCCATCGGTCGCCAGGGCCATACCACCCGCGTAGTAGCTTCTGGCTGCCCTACTCGCGCTTGTAAACGCTGCCGCAGTCCAGCCACAGCGTGGTTCGTAGTAGCGGCATCAGATAGCATCAGCCCATCTAAAATATCAGCACAACGGCTGCATACCGACGTGTGCCTTTCTACCCTATACTGCTCGCTAGCCGATAATGTACCGGCAGCATACTGCTGCAACAAGGGCAGTGATAAGTGTACCTCCCGTGGGCCAGAGTGCTGCATAGGAGGCAAGTTAGCGGCGGACATTGGGGGTAGCAGTAGGCGGAGCCGTAGACTCCAGGTAACGTTTCAGGTTGCGCTTACCATTTTGCAAGTGGCTTTTCACTTGTTTCAGATCAAAACCCGTTTCCTCAGCAATGTCACGGTAGCATTTCTTTTCCAGAAAAAATAGCTCCAAACAACGACGCTGATCCAAAGGTAGCTCTACCAAAGCCTGCTCTAATGCTTGCAGCCGCTGCTCAGTTAGGGATGAATCGGCGTCTTCTATTTCCAATAGATGCCAATGAGCGGCCGATTCCACATCAGCCGCATCCGGAAAATGTACGACCAAGGCTCCTCCAGCTGCAGGTCCAGCGCGCTGTTTAGCACGTAAAATCATCAAACAATGATTACGCGCCGTAGCATGTAGCCACGCCAGAAAGTTACTCACTTCGTGTTGACGCAGTTTGATCACAAGTTGTTCAAACAACTGCATCACGGCATCTTCTGCCTCTTCATCGGGTTGGAGATAGCGACGGCATACAGCGAATACTTCTGTAAGATGCCGGTCATATACCGTTCCCAAATCAGCAACATCGCCATGTAGCCTGTAACGTCGCAGCAATTCCTCATCGGATAGCGCAGCAGGCGAAATAGAACGACGACGAAAAAACATACAAGAAAGGCGTACTAAACCTCTAAGCTACCTCATTCCATCATATATAGAAGGAACGCCAGCTAACTTGTAATAAGTGACTTTATTGGGCTTGTCGTGCTCGCATCTGCTCTTGCATCGAACGTTTCTTCAATTGGTACTGTCGAAATTGTTCAGGTGTTAAAGCTGCCTTTAGTTGACTTTCAGAAGAAGTATTGATGCGTTTTAATTCTGTCAGGAGTGCTGTGCGGTTATTCGTATTTTTTTGTTGTGCGTCCTTCACCTGCTCCACCGTAGACGAAAGAATAGCTCGAACACGTACTTGCTGATCAGGCCGCAATTTCAGCTCCTCCGTCATCACATCTGTTAGATCACGTGCCCGTGCCACCGACACTCCAGTAGAAGTCGCAGGCGCAGCCGAAGTAGGTGCCGCTTCAACTACAGCAGCAGTCTTTGCTTTATTGCGGCGGGCACAGCTAAACGTCAATGATGAAAGAAGTGCCAAGGACAGAAAAATACGAGAAACAGACATACAGAATAATTGGGAGTGTGTCCCCCATACGTGAAAGAGCCTACTCGTGGTTATTTCTTATTCTTTTAGGCAGCCAATGTCTTATCCCATATACACAAGCACATCTTGGAGCTTAGTTTCACTCGACACGCGGCAGACGCAGAGTCACTAGCCCAAGAGAATAACCACGGGTGGTAGAGGAGCGATGGGCTAAAATGCGGGAGGCCCCGGCCGCATCCTGTTAGTCAGGACGCGGGCCGGGGCCTCGCGACAGTAAATAAAGTTGGCGGCGACCTACTCTCCCGCCGGTGAAGGCAGTACCATGGGCGCTCCGGGGCTTAACGACTCTGTTCGGAATGGGAAGAGGTGAACACCCGGGCTACAGCCACCATTGCTGGTGTGGTTGGCTCGTGTTCAGTGAGCACAACAACAAAATCGTTGACGCAGGTAACGGGTAAGAAGAAAACAGGTGAGCTTGCTTTGCAGAAGCGCTCGAGTCATTAGTACGCCTCAGCTTCGCTATTTCTAGCCTTAGACCTGGCGCCTATCCACGTGGTCGTCTACCACGACTCTTCTATTGGGAGATCTCATCTTCAGGTGAGTTTCGCACTTAGATGCTTTCAGCGCTTATCTCATCCCAGCGTCGCTACCCGGCGCTGCAGCTGGCGCCACAACCGGTGCACGAGCGGCTGGTCCATCCCGGTCCTCTCGTACTAAAGACAGGTCCTGTCAAATCTCCAACGCCCACCACAGATAGGGACCGAACTGTCTCACGACGTTCTGAACCCAGCTCGCGTGCCACTTTAATCGGCGAACAGCCGAACCCTTGGGACCTTCTCCAGCCCCAGGACGTGACGAGCCGACATCGAGGTGCCAAACCTCCCCGTCGATATGAGCTCTTGGGGGAGATCAGCCTGTTATCCCCGGCGTACCTTTTATCCTTTGAGCGATGGCCCTTCCATGCGGAACCACCGGATCACTATATCCGTCTTTCGACCCTGCTCGGCTTGTAGGCCTCACAGTCAAGCCCGCTTCTACTATTGCGCTCTACAGCCGGTTACCAAGCGGCCTGAGCGGACCTTTGAAAGCCTCCGATACTCTTTTGGAGGCGACCACCCCAGTCAAACTACCCACCAGCCACTGTTTCCGTTTCCAGATTAGGCACCGACGAACACAAGGGTGGTATTTCAACGTTGACTCCCCGATACCTAGCGATACCGGTTCACAGTCTCCCACCTATCCTACACATGTGTTAGCCAGCGTCAATGGCAAGCTATAGTAAAGGTGCACGGGGTCTTTCCGTCCCGTGGCGGGTACTCGGCATCTTCACCGAGACTACAATTTCACCGAGCTCACGGCTGAGACAGCGCCCAGATCGTTACACCATTCGTGCAGGTCGGAACTTACCCGACAAGGAATTTCGCTACCTTAGGACCGTTATAGTTACGGCCGCCGTTTACCGGGGCTTCGATTCAGACCTTCGCCTTGCGACTAAGTCCCCCTCTTAACCTTCCGGCACCGGGCAGGTGTCAGGCCTTATACTTCCGCTTACGCGTTCGCAAAGCCATGTGTTTTTGTTAAACAGTCGCCTGGGCCTTTTCACTGCGGCTTCTTGCATTGCTGCAAGGAAGCGTCCCTTCTCCCGAAGTTACAGGACCATTTTGCCGAGTTCCTTGGCCGTGATTCACTCGAGCCCCTCAGGATGCTCTCCTTGACTACCTGTGTCGGTTTGCGGTACGGGTTATCTTACAGTAAACGCTTAGTAGGTTTTCTTGGCAGTCTGATTAGGATGACTATCCCGTTGGCCGAAGCCGCCAGGTACTATCATGTTTCGGCAAAGTCGGCGGATTTACCTACCAACCCTATACCTACGCACTTTAACGGGCACTTCCGTCCGCCCGCGCATCTTTCACTCCTGCGTCACTACATCACTCCATAAAATAAGTGCTGGAATATCAACCAGCTGTCCATCGACGTAGCCTCTCGGCGTAGCCTTAGGTCCCGACTAACCCTGCTCCGATTAGCGTTGAGCAGGAAACCTTAGTCTATCGGGGGGCGGGTTTCGCACCCGCCTTATCGTTACTCATGCCTACATTTGCTTTTCTAGCTGCTCCAGCAACCCTGACAGGTCACCTTCACCGCGGCTAGAATGCTCCCCTACCACTTGCACATAATGCAAATCCATCGCTTCGGTACCGGACTTGATGCCCGCGTATTATCGATGCCCTCTCGCTCGACCAGTGAGCTGTTACGCACTCTTTAAAGGAATGGCTGCTTCCAAGCCAACCTCCTGGCTGTCAAAGCAAGTGGACCTCCTTTGTTCAACTTAGTCCGAATTTAGGGACCTTAGCGGATGGTCTGGGTTCTTTCCCTCTCGGCCGGGGACCTTAGCACCCCAGGCCTCACTGCCGGTTATATTACGTGGCATTCGGAGTTCGTCAGGATTCGGTAGGCTGTGACACCCCCTAGTCCTATCGGTAGCTCTACCTCCACGTAACTCTACACCGACGCTGTACCTAAATACATTTCGGGGAGTACGAGCTATTTCTCAGTTTGATTGGCCTTTCACCCCTACCCTCAGGTCATCCAAATCCTTTTCAACGGAAACTGGTTCGGTCCTCCAGTTGGTGTTACCCAACCTTCAACCTGCCCAAGGGTAGATCACAAAGTTTCGCGTCTACCCCCTCTGACTCTGCGCCCTATTCAGACTCGCTTTCGCTGCGGCTCCGTGCCTTCAGACACTTAACCTTGCCAGAGAGGAGTAACTCGTAGGCTCATTATGCAAAAGGCACGCTATCAGGGAACGAATCCCCTCTAACTGCTTGTAAGCACACGGTTTCAGGTTCTTTTCACTCCGGTATTCCCGGTTCTTTTCACCTTTCCCTCACGGTACTAGTTCACTATCGGTCTCTCAGGAGTATGTAGCCTTAGCGGATGGTGCCGCTGGATTCAGACAGGGTTTCTCCGGCCCCGCCCTACTCAGGAATCTTCTACCGTGAATTACCAGCTCGCCTACGGGATTCTCACCCTCTCTGATCGACTTTCCCACGTCGTTCGGCTAAAGTAACTCAATCGGATGTTGAAGTCCTACAACCCCGCGCTGGCCGTAACCAACCCGGTTTGGGCTCCTCCCCGTTCGCTCGCCACTACTAGGGGAATCATATGTTATTTTCTGTTCCTGCGGGTACTTAGATGTTTCAGTTCCCCGCGTTTGCCCCTATACTACTAAAAGTATAGGCCCTAGCACTGCATGCTAGTGGGTTGCCCCATTCGGAAATCCACGGATCAATTGGTATGTGCCCATCCCCGTAGCTTATCGCAGCTTATCACGTCCTTCATCGCCTCTGAGAGCCTAGGCATCCCCCGTGTGCCCTTTGTTACTTCTGTAACAACTACCTAAAAGGTAGTTGAGCTCCGGTCAGATATGCACTTGGCACATTGACTTTCTTTTTCTTCTTACTCGTTACACTACGTCAAAGAACGTCTGATCTCGCGTTTGAGATCAAAGGGAAAACAGCTCGTTATCGAAGCTATTTTCTAAGACCATTGAACGGCAGGAAAGACAAATGGTGTGTACAAGCGCACCAGACGCGTAGTAACTCAGTCACCGAGTCAGATCTGCTCCAGAAAGGAGGTGATCCAGCCGCACCTTCCGGTACGGCTACCTTGTTACGACTTAGCCCCAGTTACTTGTTCTACCCTAACTGGCTTCTGTGACGAGCACCAGCTTCAGGTCTACCAAACTTCCATGGCTTGACGGGCGGTGTGTACAAGGCCCGGGAACGTATTCACCGCGTCATTGCTGATACGCGATTACTAGTGATTCCAGCTTCACGGAGTCGAGTTGCAGACTCCGATCCGAACTGAGAACGGTTTTTCGAGATTGGCATCATATCGCTATGTAGCAACCCGTTGTACCGCCCATTGTAGCACGTGTGTAGCCCTAGGCGTAAGGGCCATGATGACCTGACGTCGTCCCCGCCTTCCTCACTGCTTGCGCAGGCAGTCTGTTTAGAGTCCCCGGCATAATCCGCTGGCAACTAAACATAGGGGTTGCGCTCGTTGCGGGACTTAACCCAACACCTCACGGCACGAGCTGACGACGGCCATGCAGCACCTTGCTTTGTGTCCCGAAGGAAAGGCTCATCTCTGAACCGGTCACGCGCATTCTAGCCTAGGTAAGGTTCCTCGCGTATCATCGAATTAAACCACATGCTCCACCACTTGTGCGGGCCCCCGTCAATTCCTTTGAGTTTCACTCTTGCGAGCGTACTCCCCAGGTGGGATACTTAACGCTTTCGCTAAGCCAGTAACACTCTATCGCTACCAGCGAGTATCCATCGTTTACGGCGTGGACTACCAGGGTATCTAATCCTGTTCGCTCCCCACGCTTTCGTGCCTCAGCGTCAGTGCCAGCCTAGTCAGCTGCCTACGCAATCGGGGTTCTAGATGCTATCTATGCATTTCACCGCTACAGCATCTATTCCGCCAACCTCGTCTGGACTCAAGCCCGCCAGTATCCAGGGCAGTTCCACTGTTGAGCAGTGGGCTTTCACCCCGGACTTAACGGGCCGCCTACGCACCCTTTAAACCCAATAAATCCGGACAACGCTCGCACCCTCCGTATTACCGCGGCTGCTGGCACGGAGTTAGCCGGTGCTTATTCCTCAGGTACCGTCAGTTGAGGACGCATCCCCTTTTTCTTCCCTGAGAAAAGCCGTTTACAACCCAGAAGGCCTTCATCCGGCACGCGGCATGGCTGGGTCAGCCTCTCGGCCATTGCCCAATATTCCCTACTGCTGCCTCCCGTAGGAGTCTGGCCCGTATCTCAGTGCCAGTGTGGGGGATCAGCCTCTCAGCTCCCCTAGTCATCGTCGCCATGGTGAGCCGTTACCTCGCCATCTAGCTAATGACACGCAACCCCATCCGAAACCAATAAATCTTTAACCACTAGCCGATGCCAGCTTATGGTCTTATGCGGTATTAATCCGCCTTTCGGCGGGCTATCCCCCAGTTTCGGGTAGGTTGGTTACGCGTTACGCACCCGTGCGCCACTAACGGTATTGCTACCGTCCGTTCGACTTGCATGTATTAGGCCTGCCGCTAGCGTTCATCCTGAGCCAGGATCAAACTCTCCATTGTATAAATACTTTAAGCTTACCCGCAGGTAAACCGATGTCAAGTGCTGATCCGACTCGCTTTGTGACGAGTTGTCTTTCGTCTGTTACGCTTGTCGTGAGCCGCTCGAAAGCGGCCCTTACCATTTGTCTTTTCCTGTCATTCAAAGAACGTGTGCCTCACCCTGTTGGTGAAACCGTGTGCCACCTAAACCGTGGCTCCTGTTTTCCGTTTCTCTCGAAGCGGGCTGCAAAGGTAAGCAGCTTTTCGCTAGAAGCAAGCTTTTTGCAAAACTTTTTTTCTGGCCGGCTTTCTTCGTCACCCCTTCCGGTTGAAGCGGGCTGCAAAGGTAAGCAACTTTTCTCTCGTTGCAACTACTCGGTGAAAACTTTTTTTTCAGTGTCCTCGTAGCAACCGCTTCCGGGTGAAGCGGGGTGCAAAAGTAAGAAATGTTTTTCGAAATACAAAATACGGTGGTAAACTTTTTTTCTGCTAATCCGTATTACTCAAGTTGTTTTCGCCCCTTCCTTCTGAAGTGGGTTGCAAAAGTATAAAAGCTTTTTTGCTGCGCAATGAGAAGAGAATAAAAAACTTTATTCTTTGGAATAACACGCTGATAATCTGACTGAAAAATCCAGAGATTAGCTTCTATATCCGTAAACACAGGTAGTAGAAGTGGTTAGGTGCATAGTATGGCCTGCTGTTATAGATATAAGATCCTAAGTAGAGTAGATGGTAGTGCTTGTGAACAGCCTGTACTGTAGAGTTAATCTGCTACTGTCGAGAACGGCTGGTTCACATGTGCGTAAAGGCATTACGACTTAATCCTTTTGTTCACTCTAACTTATTAGGTATGCTTTCTAACGACGCAACTAGATCGACCACTCCTGCTCTACAAGCAATAGTGCCAGGCGTAACGGGCTGGCGCAACGTATTTGTGAATCTATACTATGTATGGCCACAAGAACAAGAGGGTATGGGAGCATCTTGGGTATTGGTAGATGCCGGCCTACCAGCCTCAGCTGATTATATCCTTCAATACGCAGCGGAACTATTCGGCTCGGACAATCCACCACAGGCTATTGTGCTTACGCATGGTCACTTTGACCACGTAAGTGCTCTGCCTGATTTGCTGAAGGCTTGGCCTAAGGTACAGGTGTACGCCCACCGCTTGGAGCTGCCTTATCTTACGGGTCGCTCTTCTTATCCCGCGCCTGACCCAACTGTGGGAGGTGGTGGCATGGCCACCTTGTCTTTCCTCTACCCTAAAAAGCCACTTGATTTAGGCAGCCGGGTAGAAGCGTTGCCAGACGATGGTACAGTACCAGGTCTACCAGGCTGGCAATGGTTCCATACCCCAGGCCATACACCTGGTCATGTGTCATTCTTTCGCGAAAATGACCGCGTCCTTCTAGCAGGCGACGCTTTTACGACGGTAAAAGGGGAATCGATGCTAGCTACCTGGACGCAGAAGCAGGAAGTACACGGCCCGCCGGCTTACTTCACCCCCGATTGGGAAGCGTCGCGCCTTTCGGTAGAGCGTTTGGCGAAGCTGGAGCCGGAAGTGGCAGCTACAGGGCATGGTATTGCCATGATGGGAGATGAGTTGCGCCAGCAACTCCAGGGATTAGTAGATAATTTTCAAACGCAAGCGGTACCAGCACATGGTCGGTATGTGAAACAACCCGCAGTGGCCGATGCTTCGGGGGTAGTATCAGTACCGCCACCCGTTGTAAGCCCGTGGGTAAAAGGCTTGGCCGTAGTCGGTGTAGTCGGTCTTCTATTTACCTTACTCCGACGTAAGCAGGCGTAATAGCTCTGCTCTGTCGCTCTATCTTTAAAAACGGTCGAAGCCTTCGTAGCTTTGGCCGTTTTTTATGTAGGAGCTATTGCGCAGAGAGCATCGAATGTTGTTGCTCCTACTTTACTTGTATAATATATGGCGCATCAGCATTTTCTACTTCATAAGCCGTTTGGCTACCTCAGCCAGTTTGTATGCGAGCTAAAGAAGAAGAAATTGCTTGGCGAACTGTACGATTTTCCGGAGGGCACCATGGCCATTGGGCGCCTCGACGAGCACAGTGAAGGACTCTTATTGCTAACTACCGACGGTCGTGTGAGTGAGCAGGTGCGCGGCCGGAAGGTAGAAAAGGAGTATTACGCTCAGGTAGACGGTCTGATTACCGATGAAGCGGTAACTCAACTAGAACAAGGCGTGGAAATTGGCATCCGGGATGTGCGGTACCAAACGCTGCCTTGCGCGGTGCGCCGCTTGGAAACTGCCCCAGACTTTCCGCCTCGTACCCGCAAAATCCGCGACGACCGGCATGGCCCTACCAGCTGGGTGTCGATTACAGTAACGGAGGGCAAGTTCCGGCAGATTCGGAAGATGACGGCGGCGGCGGGGTTTCCTACCCTGCGCTTGGTGCGCGTGCGGGTAGGGGATATATGGTTGGGGGATTTAGCGGCGGGTGAGGTGCGAGAAGTGATTTCCTTTGCGCTAGATTATCAGGAGTCAGAACTGAATAACGGGTGAAATAGGCCCGTTTCGGCTTTTCATATCTAGTCAGCAGGCTAGCAAGTAGTTTCTGTAGGGTTCCGCTGAACTTTACCGGAAAGTTACCTGTACTATTGTATTCACGATTACTAATGCTTGGCTTTTCGGCCAATGCATCCACCCTATAAAGCTGGTAAAAAACATGGGTAGATCCCAAGCAACATTTGGAAAGAAAGAAAACGAGAAAAAACGCCTGAAGAAGCGGCAAGACAAAGCCGAGAAAAAGGAGGAGCGCCAAGCTAATGCCCAGAAAGGCCAAAGCCTGGACGAGATGATGGCCTACGTGGACGAGAATGGCAATATTGTAGATACTCCGCCAGATCCGAAGAAGAAGAAAGAAATCAAGACCGAGGACATTCAGATTGGCGTGGTGCGCCGGGAAGATATGGATCCGGCCGACTTAATTCGTACTGGTACCGTGACGTTCTTCAATGAGTCAAAGGGCTACGGTTTCATTAAGGATTCGGAGACGCAGGAAAGCGTGTTTGTGCACGCCAACAACTTGCGCAATCCAATCAAGGAGAATGACCGTGTGACCTTTGAAGTGGAAATGGGACCCAAAGGCCCCAGCGCTACCGACGTGAAAGCGGCCGCCGTTGCGTAAATTTACTCTCGATAAGCCCAAGCGGCTGAAGCTCCCGTAGCTTCAGCCGCTTTCTGTTTCTGGCCCCTACCCTCTACACACTACGTATGCCACAGCCATCCCACTCTGCCACTGTTCCCACCACGCTACACCCGCGCAACCGCCACCACGGCCGCTATGATTTTGTACAGCTCGTGCAGGTTTCGCCGGAGTTAGCGGCTTTTGTAGTCCCTACCCCGTCGGGTGATGCTAGCTTGAATTTTGCCGATCCAGCTGCCGTGAAGGCGCTGAACCGGGCGTTGCTCAAGCAATTCTACGGCATCCGGCAGTGGGATATTCCAGCTGGTTATCTGTGTCCGCCTATTCCTGGCCGCGCTGACTACCTGCACTACCTCGCCGACCTGCTGGTCGACCCCCACACCGGCGTGGTGCCTACGGGTAAAAGTATCCGCGTGCTGGATGTGGGGGTGGGCGCCAATTGCATCTACCCCATCATCGGGCACCACGAGTATGGATGGCGCTTTGTGGGTACCGATGTAGATATTACAGCCTTGCGTGTAGGCAAGCAGCTGGTGGCCAGCAACCCTACCCTCACAGGCGCCTTGGAGCTACGGCACCAACCCGACCACAATGCTATATTCAGTGGTGTCCTAAAACCGCGTGAGGTCTTTGATGCGACGATGTGCAACCCACCCTTCCATAGCTCGGCGGCCGAAGCCGAAACCAGCACGCGCCGCAAAGAGCGCAACCTGGGCACTAGTCGTGGTGCTCAGCCTACCCCAAACTTCGGTGGGCAGGACCGTGAGCTGTGGTACCCCGGTGGCGAGGCTACGTTTTTGTGGCGCATGGCTGAGGAAAGCGCGTTGTTCCGGGAGTCTTGCTACTGGTTTACTACCCTCGTATCGAAGAAGGAAACCTTGCCGGGCTTGTACAAGTCGCTGCAGAAGCTGGGGGCTGTGGAGGTGCGCACCATCCCAATGGCGCAAGGGCACAAGGTGAGCCGCATCGTGGCTTGGACGTTTCTGGACGCGGCGCAGCAACAGGCGTGGCGGGAAAAGCGGGGACAGGAAAACCATACAAACAAGCATAGCTAACATTTTGGGTTGTAGCTATACTCGAAGGAAGCAATGCTTTGAAGCAAACTCGTATTTTGCATTGTATTGTGCTTATACGAGTTTCTATGTTTTGCTTATCTCTTCGGGCCCTATTGTGTAGTATTATTCTGTTGCTGATTGTCCGTAGCGCCTGTGCCCAGGCTTCCCCTTCTGAAGCGGAGTTGAATATCTTCTACGACCAGTTCAACGCCTACCGCACTGCCCGCTACCAGCCCCTTCCCGACCTAGAGGCCCTGCGACTACCCTCTACCTTCTCGGGCGCCGACCTACAAGCCCTGCACCTCACGGACCGCCACATTGTGCGGGTTGATCTGGTGTACACAGCCTTCCGCCTCAACCCCACCTTTAACCAGCGCCAGCTCAACCTCAGCCGCATCCGCAACTTGGCGGCAGGGGTGCCGGGCCTGCTGCAGGACGAGTCCGTGACCTGGACGCTGGTGGAGCAAACCGGCTGCAACAGCCCCGCCGAGTGCCAGCCGTTTTTCCATGGGTTTGTGGTGTACGTGGCCCGGCACGCCACCACTGCCACCAGCCGCGCCGACCTCGACAGCCTCACGCGCAAGCTGCGCATTCTGGAAAAGAAGCGCCCCAAAGCCGGCAAGAAAGCTCCCGGCAAAAAGGTGGCCTGCAACCTGCCCGCCAGCCGCTTCAGCAACCGCCAGATGGCTCGCAGCCTGCGCCGCCTCTACCACTGCCCCCAGCGCGACGCCCAGGTGGTGAAGTTTGAGCTGACGGTAGCCGCCAATGGCACCATCCAGACGGTGAAGGTGCTGCCTACCGCTAGGCCAGTCTGCACCGCCGAGCTGGAAGAGGCCATCCGGCAGAGCGTGGCGTTCAACTCCGGCTTTCCTATTGATCGGAAGATGTTTCCCTTTAGTGCCAAAGGCGTGATACGGCTGCCCATCGGGCCCTTCCAGCTGCTGGGCGAAGCCGATATGGGCTTCACCAACTTCGCCCTCCCCGATTCGGCGGCCCGACTCTACCGCGTCTTCCTGAAAAAGAAGAACAAGCAGCACAAAAACGACTACTGCGAAGCGCGCATCACCAAGAAAGGCGGGCTGCTGGCCGCCGCGGATACCACCGCCGAAGAGCTTCCCCTGCCGCCCGATGCCAACGTGGTTACCCGCGTGATGCAGCGCCACCCTGAGTGGAGCAAGGAAGTGGTGGTGACCGATGCCACCGGCAGCATGTTCCCCTACACCTACGACCTGCTGGCCTGGCTGCAGCTCAGCGCGCTCGAAGACGAGAAAACTTTCGTGTTCTTCAACGATGGCAACGACCAGCCCGACAAAGACAAGCGCGTGGGCAAAACCGGCGGCCTCTTCCACGTGCGCACCGACAGCTACGAGGCCATCAAAAACAAGCTCATTGAAACCATGAAGGCCGGCGGGGGCGGCGACGCACCCGAAAACGACGCCGAAGCCCTGCTCTACGCCCAGCACCTCACTGGACCTGACTCCTCCCCCGACCTCATCCTGATTGCCGACAACTACACCTTCCCCCGCGACGCCAAGCTCCTCAAAAACACCTCGGCCCACGTCCGCATCATCCTCTGCGGCGTGCGCGACTACATCAACCCCAAGTACCTTGCCCTGGCCCGCCAGCACGGCTTCACCCTGCACACCATCGAGGGCGACATCGAGAACCTAAGCAAGCTGCTGGAAGGCGAAACCATCACCATCCAGGGCCAACAGTACCAAGTGACCAAGGATGGGTTTAAGCTGGTACAGAAGACGTAAGCATTATTTTTAGCTGGTATATATTATAAGCTTACCTAACCCCGGATTAACCCACATGCCGCTTTTCCAACACCTGCCCCGGCCCGTTTCGCCGGTGGCCGCCGACCTCATATACCTCGCCACCCACCGGTTGCCGGACAGCCTGGGGTTTCCGCCCTCCTACCAAACGTTCGCCAAGGAGTTTGGCTGGGGCCGCTTGGGGGAGCTATTCCTCATCTACGTACCTCTGGGCGACTACCCCGACTCTTGGCAGGTGCGCAGCCCCTGGATTAAGAAAGGAATGGATGAGTTCTACGCAGAAATAGAATATGACGACCCATTCGAATTAGAGCCCGACGGTTACGTTGGCCTGGAGAAATCGCTGCTGCCTTTTGCCATGAGTGAGAACGGCGAATACTTAGCCTGGGACATGAGCAAGCGCGGACCGGATGAGGAACTGCCCATCTATGTCCTTGCGTCGCGCCTAGCGGGAATAAGTTATGGAGGGGCCAATCTGGATGAGTTTGTTGACAATTGCCTGAGCGAGCAAAAAGTGAAGCAGGTGCTGGGAACAGGTTACTCGCCCTTACCGCCAATTTTCGAACCCTCTGCCTTAGTGTGAGCCTTAAAGTCAGCGGTAGACCTAATGCCCGCCAGCACGGCTTCACCCTGCACACCATCGAGGGCGACATCGAGAACCTAAGCAAGCTGCTGGAAGGCGAAACCATCACCATCCAGGGCCAGCAATACCAAGTGACCAAAGATGGCTTTAAGCTCGTGCAGAAGACGTAGAAACTCGCACTACCTAACAAAATTGCCTTTCGGGGTGGCTCTTTTTTGTGGAGAATCAGCGCTTGCTGGGAGTAACCTCTCTAAGCTGGCTCTAATAAATTCTACACTAAACTAGCAGCACTCACTTTTAACAACTCACATTAAACTTCAAGATAAAACCCATGTTTATTTCTAAGATCAACATAAAAGGCTTCAGAAATTTTAATCAAACAGAAGTCCAATTCAAAGACGGGTTCAATATAATAATTGGACATAATAATGCAGGAAAAACCAACTTACTAAAAGCCTTATTCTTGGTACTAGACTGTCAAAGCAGTAAAAGATTAGAGCTTGACGATTTTTATAATAACAGCAGTCTATCTGATTTAAAAACTAGTCCACCTGAAATAATTATATCATTGACTATATCACAGAGTCAAGACGAGACCTTAAACTCAGACGACTTAGTGACAGTATCGAAATGGCTCACAAACATTAATAGCCCATATGAAGCTCAGCTAACATACAAATTTTTTCTACCCGAGAAAGAGAGAGCAAATTACATTAACGAAGTATCTAGCGCAACTGACATTGAAACAGTTTGGCAGATAATAAGACATGATTTTCTTAGACTTTACACTGCAAAGATATTTTGTGGTGATCCACGACTCAATACTGTCGCAGATAACGAATCACTGCAAAAATTTGATTTTCATTTTCTAGACGCTATTAGAGATGTAGAAAGAGATATGTTAACAGGTAAAAGCGCGCTTTTACGAGAAGTATTAGCATTTTTTATTGACTATGATATTAAGAATGATATTAACAAAACCGATGATAACAAAAAAGGCGAAATAAAACAACGCAAAAAGGACTTTTCTACAAAAGCAGCTGCACTAATACTAGAGCTGCAAGACAGAATGGTTGCAGGAAAGCAACACATGCTTTCCTACGCAGAAGAAACGGGAGCATCTTTTAACAAATCAAAGCCCAACTTTGATGGAAGCATATCAGATATCGAATTATTTACCGCATTGAAGCTAATTATAGAACATGACACAGGGCTCAAAATACCAGCAACTCACAATGGATTAGGATACAACAATTTGATTTATATTTCTCTCTTATTAGCAAAAATGCAAATTAATTCTGATGGAAATTATTTAGGAAGTAATGCAAAGATTTTTCCTGTTTTGGCAATAGAAGAACCTGAAGCACATCTACACCCAGCCATGCAATACAAATTTTTAAAATTTCTGAAAAATAATTTAAAAGACACTAAAAAAGCTAGACAAATATTCATTACAACGCATTCCACACAAATAGCATCGGCTATTTCATTAGATGAAATAATTTGTATATACAGCCATGGTAATGAAACAAAAATAGGTTATCCAGGAAAAGCATTTCCCAATAACAGTGAAGGCAACAAATCTAAAGCTTATGTACAAAGATTTTTTGATGCAACTAAATCAGACATGCTATTTGCAAACAAGGTGATTTTAGTCGAAGGAATTGCAGAACAGCTTATTTTGTCCATATTAGCAGATTACTTAGGCAAGTCATTAGAGGACAACCACGTAGCTGTTATCAATGTAGGAGGCAGGTATTTTGAGCACTTCCTAACTATGTTTAATAGCTTAAATACAGCCACAATCAATAAGAAGATTGCATGTTTAACAGATAGAGATCCTATAAGAAAGGATAAAACCAAATCTACTTTCACCGCATGCTACCCTATTGAATTCAACGTTGATAATACCAAGTACGAATACAGAGAACATTCGTCTCAAAGCCTAACCAAATACCAATCTCATGCTAATATTCGTTTTTTTAGCCAAGACGCTAATATCGGAAAAACATTTGAATATGATTTAATTTTACACAATCCAAGCCTACAGTTGTTAATAACTGATTCAACAAACAATAAAGGAGAGCTCATCAATTTAATGCAATGCTATAAGCAAAACAAACCATTAGCCGATTACATATCCTGTTTAAGAAGCAGTGTAGAAAATAAGAGATTAGAAGATGGCGTAGCATCAAACATGAATTGGAATGACGACCAGAAGAAAAAGGCAATAATTGCTACTAGATATTTAAACTCTATTGGCAAAGGTGAGAATGCTCTTGAATTGGCGCACATCCTAGATAAAAACTTTCAACAGAGCACACCTGAAGCATTTGTTGTTCCCACGTACATAAAAGATGCTATTGACTGGATATGCCAACCATAACAATTGATTCAAATAGTTCGATTGACATCGAACAACATTTCCGTGTGAGTGCGGGTCCCGGCGCAGGAAAGACGCACTGGTTAATCAACCATATAAAGAACGTATTACATGAGTCAAAAAGGCTCCAAAAGACTAGAAAGATAGCATGCATTACTTATACTAATATTGGTGCTGAAACTATTAAAGCACGGCTTGGAATAGCATCTATACAAGTAGAAGTAGATACTATACACAGTTTCCTATATGAACATGTCCTAAAACCATATCTCAGTTTTATTGATACTGCTCATGGTTTATGCATTGAAAGAGTCAGAGGCCATGACGACGAGATAATACGTAATTATGGATTTTTAGATAAATGGAAAATAAAAACGAAGCAAACCAGAATACCCCCAAAAGATAACCTTGAGTTAATATATGCTCTTCAAAAAGCTCAATGGAAGTTAAACACTAACGGCGAACTGGTGATAAGCGCTTCTCAACAAAAAGTTGGAACTCATTATCTTAAAACTTCATCATATTATGATTACAAAACAATGGCGTGGGCCAAAGGCGTATTACATCACGATGATGTATTATTCTTTAGTTATGACCTAGTTATCAAACATCCGTTCATTTTAGATGTACTAAGAGCAAAATTCCCCTATTTTTTTATTGATGAATTTCAAGACACAAATCCTATTCAAACTAAAATATTAAAACTCATAGGTAACAAAGAATCAATAATAGGAGTTATTGGCGACAAGTCACAGTCAATTTATGGCTTTCAGGGAGCAAATTACGACACCTTTGACTCTTTTGATTTGAATGGAATTGTCAACTATCAAATACTTACAAATAGAAGAAGCACTAACCAGATTATTGATTTACTCAACACTATTAGAAAAGACATAAACCAATCAAAATTCAAAAACCAAAGCGGACCAGTACCAGTTATTTTAGTTGGCAGCATGAAATCAGCTTTGACACGTGCACAAGCCATTTGCAGCAATGAATTGATTCACTCATTAACTTATCGAAATATAGTAGCAAACACTATAAAAAAACAGGCTAACGAAACCACAGTCGACAAAGAGCTCCTTGATAAGCTCATGGAAATAGACAGGCCAAGTTCGAGCAACAAGTATAGAAGTTCGTCAATTACAGCCCTCATTAAAGCAACAGAATTAGCCATTGAAGGTCGATTTAAAGATAGCATTAGAATATTAGAAAAAGCGTTCAAAGCAAAGCCAGATCTAGAAGCCACAGGCAATAATATAATCCATATAATACATCTACTAAATAGATACGAAGAATTTAAAAACAAAACCTTATACGAATATTATCTTTTTATAAAAAATGAAATAGGAATTAATATGTCTAATTTACGAGAAGGCGGAATTGCAAGAGACTTCTATGATGGTCATACATATAAGGATTTAGCACTATGTGTTAATATTCCAGATGACAATGGATTATTTAGAACAATACATAAGTCTAAAGGCGCAGAATTCGACAATGTATTACTAATCCTCGACACTGAAAGCAATTTAACATTTATAACAAATCCAGATTTAACGAAGGAGCAACACCGTGTCAGATACGTAGCAGTCAGCAGAGCTAAAAACAGACTTTTTATTACAGTGCCTACATTATCAGAAGAAAACAGTTTAATATTATCCAAAATGGGACTTGATATTGAAACACTCACTTAAACTTAATATTAAACGCAACACTACATGCCCTATTTTCCTTATCTTATAAAACCAAAAGAGGCTGTAACTCCTAGGAGCTGCAGCCTCTTTTGAGTTTCTATCGCAAGCGCAGGATTACATGTGGATAGCCCGGTTCTCCGTAGCAGCTAGGCAGGCTTCCTTCATGGCTTCGGCGTAGGTGGGGTGGGCGTGGCTCATGCGGGCTACGTCTTCGGCGGAGGCGCGGAACTCCATGGCCGTTACGGCTTCGGCAATCAGGTCGGCGATGCGGGGGCCAATCATGTGCACACCCAGGATTTCGTCGGTTTCCTTGTCGGCCAGCACTTTCACGAAGCCGTCGAGGTCCATGGAGGCACGGGCGCGGCCCGAGGCACGGAAGGGGAAATTGCCGGTTTTGTAGGCCTTGCCCTGCTCCTTTAGTTGCTCCTCCGTATAGCCTACCCCAGCCACTTCGGGCCAGGTATATACTACCCCCGGAATGAGAAGGTAGTTGACGTGAGGCTTCTGGCCGGCCATGGTTTCGGCCACGAACACGCCTTCTTCCTCGGCCTTGTGGGCTAGCATAGCACCGCGCACCACGTCGCCGATGGCGTAGATGCCGGGCGTGGTGGTTTGCATGTGCTCATCTACCTTAATGCGGCCGCGTTCCTCAAGTTGCACGCCAGCGGCTTCCAGGTTCAGGCCCTCGGTGTAGGGTGCACGGCCCACGGCTACCAGGCAATAGTCGCCTTCCAGCTTAATTTCCTCACCCTTGGGGTTGGTGGCAGTTACGGTCACGGCGTCGCCCTCGCGGGTAGCGCCGGTTACTTTGTGGCTGAGGTAGAACTCGATGCCAATTTTGCCCAGGATACGCTTCAGCTCCTTGCCGAGGGCGCGGTCCATGGTCGGAATCAGCGAGTCTAGGAACTCTACTACCGATACTTTGGCACCCAGACGAGCATATACAGAAGCCATTTCCAGCCCGATTACGCCGCCGCCAATCACAATCATGTGCTTGGGCACCTCGCGGATGTTCAGGGCCTCGGTGCTGGTGATGATGCGTTGCTTATCCTGCTTGATGAAGGGTAGGACGGTAGGCTTGGAACCCGAGGCAATAATCACCTTTTTGGTTTCAATCTGCTGCTCCTCGCCGCCTTCCGTCGGCGTAATCTTGATGTGGGTTTTGTCGACAAATGAACCGACGCCCTT
This sequence comes from Hymenobacter aerilatus, assembly GCF_022921095.1. Classification (NCBI taxonomy): domain Bacteria; kingdom Pseudomonadati; phylum Bacteroidota; class Cytophagia; order Cytophagales; family Hymenobacteraceae; genus Hymenobacter; species Hymenobacter aerilatus. The sequence continues at coordinate 4,368,500 of NZ_CP095053.1, read as the reverse complement.
TATAACGTCGATTTTGTTCTTCTTCATCAGGAACTGAATGCCGTCGGTGTTGGCTTTCACCACGCCGTTCTTGCGGTCAATCAACTGGTTCATGTTGATCTGCAAGTCACTCAGCTCAATACCATGTTCCTTGAAGGTGGTATGGGCATTGTGGTAATGTTCCGTCGAATCGAGCAGGGCTTTGCTGGGAATACAGCCCACGTTCAGGCAGGTACCGCCTAGGGTAGGGTACTTCTCGATGAGGGCGGTTTTCATCCCTAGCTGAGCGCAACGGATGGCAGCCACGTAGCCCCCCGGTCCGGAGCCGATAACGGTAACGTCGTATTGATTCATGATGCGGTGAATTCGTTGGTAGTCAACAGAGGCGAAGGTACGGAAGAAACCGGAGGCAGAAACAGCTGCCTACCGGAAACGCACCAATTGCGCAGGGTAGGGCAAGCCGCTATCATTTACAGTCAGTTGATAATTGTTGCACTTGAAGTAGGCCCTCCTAATACAAGCGCCTCTCCCGTTGGTGGGAGAGGCGCTTAACTATAATCAGTAGTTGAATAGAGCCTATCAATTCGACAACACCGATGGCTGTAATTGCCCGCGCAGTTGTTCGCGCACGAGGCCCAGGTTAATAGAATCTTTTTCTCCTACCAGATATAAAAATTGTTGCCGACCGGGTAGCATTCGCACCAAGTGTAATTGTGTGGTTAGCAGAAAAGAAATTTCTTCCACTGCTTCCTCCTCTAAGTGGTGCACGGCCAATTGTTGGTACCGAAACAGGGTAGCACCATGCGAAGCAGCTACCTGTGGCACAACATCGTCGAGACCTGACCAGCCAGCCCGGCAACGGCCATCGGCTATGTCAGCCACGGCTGCTAACCGCAATGATGGCAAGGCCGCCAGGACCTGATGCACTAACTGCTCCGCCAGAAAATCAGGCGGAGCAGCTAGTTTGTTTATTTTCGATAGCCCGGATTGACGGGAAGCTTTTCTGCGGTAATTCTTGGGTTTCACTCGAACAAGATACTACTAGCTCCCGCAGAATTGACGTTGGGCAGCGCTTAGAAAGACCACCAGTGGCGCTTGGTTTTCTCGCTGGGTAGCAGCGTTACGTCGGCGCTGGCGTCGGATACTTTTATCTCTTCGTCCTGGTAGCCACCGTAGCCATATTTCAGCGAGCTGGTGCCGACTGGCACGTGCAGCACATATTCGCCAGCGGCATTGGTAACGGCAATCTGGCGGCTGCCAGGCTGCATCACGGTAGCACCGGGTAGGGGCTTGCCGTTTTCGTTCAGGATACGGCCCTGTACCATAATCATCCGCTTGGACGATGCTGCGGCCGCCATAGAAGCAGTGTTGCTGGCCAGCGCCTCGGCAGTGGCTCCGGCGGTAGCTGTTTCATTCACAGCCGAAAAGGTAGAGTTGCTGGTGCGTACACCGGGTAAGCTGGTACCGGCAAACACCATGGAGCCTACTAGCACGGCGGAAGCTACCATAGAGGTGGCACGGCGCCGGAAACGTACGGGCTCGGCCCGGATGTATTGAATCTGTTTTTGTACCCAGGTAGGGGCAACTTCCACCTCGTCGGTGGCTTGCAGTTCCTGCCAACGCGTAATGGTATCGTGCGCCACGTCGGCATCCCGACGCAGATAGTTTTCTACGGCCCGGGCAGAAGAGCGGCTCAGGTCGCCGTTCAGATAAGCATCCCGATATACCGGCAGCAGCTCACCGGTTTGGGGGTCGAAGGGAGATGCGGTAAGTTTCATACCATAAAATGTATTAGGGTGAGAAATAGGGAAATTGAAATCGTTAGAAAAAGGATAAGAAATAGAATAAAGGTGTAGGCGGAGGGGCTATTACTCGCAGGAACGCATAACCTCGCGGGCAATACCCAGGTTGGTGTCGCGGCTTTCGACAGCCACGTAGAGAAACTGTTGCTGATTGGTTAGTATGCGCAGCAAGTGCAACTGAGTAGGCAGGGTAATCACGATTTCCTCCAGTTGTTCGTCAGAGCCAGGTTGCAAAGCAGTCAATACTTTATACTGCTCGCGCACCAACGATGCGTTGTACCCTGCAACCTTGGTGGGATTGAAGTCCCGGGAGGTCATGTAGGTTGCCATGGCCTGGCCCGTTTCTATCTGCACCACGGCCGCCGCTACCAGTTCGGGTAGGCCTTCCAGTACGCGCTGCAGTATCTGGGCGGCTTCCTGGTGCTCTGGGTTGTTGCCGGCCGGTACTACTTTGTTGATGGTTGCGCCGGAAAGAGACTGAAGACGATTAAGGAAAGGAATTTGCATGATGGCCTGCGAAAACTCACTGTGTTGTCGTTCTATATACGAACAACTTGTACACAGGTCACTGCTGGCTTATCGCAGCTGAAGAGTTGGTCTGAGCACATACGTGGCTGTGCGCTTCCCATGCCGCCAGCAGGAGGAGGAAAACTAATTGAGCTGTGCGGCGTGCTGGCGTAGTACTTCGCGGGCAATAGCTAGGTTGGTGTCGCGGGCGTTTACAACCAAGTAGATAAACTTATTGCCGGCTTCTGTCAGCTTCAGCAAGTGCAACTGGTTGGTGAGGGAGATGAGAATATCTTCTATTTTCTCACCGTTCAGCTTCAGCGCAGCCATAGCCTTCTGCTTCTGCTTCACCACCTCCGTATTATAAGCGGCGGCCGTATCGGGGTTGATGTTTTGCACGTTGGAGTGCGAGGCCAAGCTCATACCCGAGTTTACGTCCACCACGGCTACGGCCAGTAGGGAGGGCAAATCATCGATAACGTCTTGTATTACTTTTCCTGCGGGATTATTGACTGAGTAAGCCATTGAAACAAACGGATAAGAGGGGAAGGGAAACAATCCACTTCGGTCAACCTCCACCCTAGTTCGAACATCCTGATCAGGCCCACGCGTTGGCCTAGTTGCTGATAATCAGAAGCAGAAGGAAAGTAGCCGAAGAACTGTCTGTATGATGTTGAACACCAAAAAAGCAGACTGACTTGCTCTACAAAACTCCCCCGATTCTGTTGCCTAAAAAATGATAGTTATCAGCTTAAGAAATGATTGTTATCATCTTTTTCCCGCCCGTTCGATTATGGGACACCAATATGGGAAAAAGGTGTCAGAACTCCACTATTTGCCTACTCCTTTAGACAAAAAATCCCCGGCAACTATGTTTACCGGGGACACTTACGAGAAGAAACGGGATATAGTTTCGTGAAATCAGAAAAATTAAAAAATATTCTTATTCGTAGAGTGAAGATAGGTGCATGAGCTTTTCCAAGTTCAACACGGTGATGCGGCTACCCCGGGTTGCTACTAGACCTTCTTCTCTAAATTCCGACAGGAGCCGGCTAGCCGTTTCTTTGGCAGTACTCGTTAGGGCAGCCAAGTCTTCGCGCGTGATGGGAATACTGAAACGCGTGTCGGTAGCAGGCCGAAACAGCTCGTATAGCAGTAGTAATGCCTCGGCCAGTCGACCACGTACAGGCTTGAACGCGGCATGCATCATTCGTTCTTCCAACCTACCCAAGTCTTTGGCTAACAACGTAGTGAGCGCCGCTGAGAACTGCGAATTTTGCTTGATAACGCTGAAAAAATCGGGCCGTGGGATAAGGCAAACTACACAGTCGTTGAGGGCAATGGCGGAAGTAGTGGCCACGTTTCCGACCATCAGAGAACGGTAGCCCAAAGCATCGCCCTCCTGTGCCAGACGCATAATCTGTTCCTTGCCGTCGCTGCTGATGCGAGACACTTTCACCTTACCCTGATGAATGCAGTACAGACCAGACAAACGATTATTAGTCTGAAAAATAGTCTGGCCCTTCTTATAGCACTGTGATATTTTGCTGGTAGAAATTAATTCCAGCTCTTCCTTCTGGCACGTGCCCATTAAGGACTGACTCAGATACGGGCAATTCTGACAGCTGGTAGGAGCTGTTTTATAGGGTGCTGCCATAGGAAATCACGTTGTGCAAAACTTCATACATCGCCCGTACCAGGGCTATCCGCAGAAGCTAAACAGCTAAAATGATACCACCCATGTAACTATTTCATAATCAATAGAAAGCATCCTACTACTTTTCCCTTATTCGATCAGCACGCCTACATAGTGATTGAATGTGTCTACCTCTAGGTTGTCGCGGGTGGCGCCGGGTAGGGCCACGGGTTGCATACGGGTAGTAGGCGTGATGAATTGGTACTCACTACCCTTGGTACGGATTCGCACAGGCATAGTAAAATCAGGGGCATCGGCAATCCAGCGAGCCAACAGTTGATTTTCGGTCATCCGCAGTTCCAGCACAGGTAAGGTGGCGTGGCGCAGGTATTGGTCAAAAACGGGCGTGAGGTCGCGGCCCATTTGCTGATTGAAATAACTGACGATTTGTGGAGTCGTAACGGTTTGGTGATAAAACGTCTGCCCCAAACCACGCAGCAATTGCCGCCATTTGGCGTCATCGTTGAGGATGGTACGCAGCATGTTCAGCATGTTGGCGCCCTTATCATACATGTCGCTGGAGCCTTCCGTATTCACACCATAGGGACCGATAATGGGCTTGTCGTTCTGAATGTTGCGGCGCTGGCCATGCAGGTATTCCTGCCCCGCTTGCTTGCCAAACAGGCTTTCCACAAACAATGACTCAGAATAGGTAGTGAATGACTCGTGCACCCACATGTCGGCAATGTCCTTGGTGGTGATGTTGTTGCCGAACCACTCGTGCCCACTTTCGTGGATGATGATAAAATCCCACTTGCTTCCCCAGCCCGTACCCGAGCGGTCTTGGCCAAGGTAGCCGTTGAGGTATTTGTTGCCATAAGCCACGGCGCTCTGGTGCTCCATACCCAGGTGCGGCGCATCGACGAGCTTATATCCGTCTTCGTAGAAAGGGTAGGGGCCAAACCAGCTTTCCATCGATTTCAGCATGGGCTTGACATTGGCCGCAAACTGTTTTTTAGCCTTTGTTAGGTTTTCGGGCAGCACCCAATAATCGAGCGTCAGCTTGCCCTTCTCACCCTGGTAGGTGTCGCCGAAGTGCTGGAAGTCGCCCACATTCAGGGCCACATCGTAGTTGTTGATGGGGTTGCGCACGGCCCAGTCGAAGCGGGTAGCGCCGTCCTTTAGGGTAGTGACTTTGCGCAGGCGGCCGTTGGATATGTCTTTTAGCCCCTTCGGCACCGTCACGCTAATGAGCATGCTATCTACCTCATCAGCCTGCTGGTCTTTAGTAGGCCACCAGATACTAGCCCCTACCCCTTGGCAAGCCGAGGCTACCCAGGGTTTGCCGGCGGCATCCTGTGCGTATACCAGGCCGCCATCCCAAGGCGCATGCTCGGCCACAGTAGGTTGTCCAGAGTAGTATACTGTAAACTCTTCCCGGCTACCCTGCTTGATAGGCTGCGGAAAGGTGACAAACACTGCATTTGCCTCGCGCGTGAATGGCACCACCTTGCCTTTATACTCTACTTTCTCCACCGCCAGGTTGGCAAACAGATCGAATTGCAGACGCGTGAAGTCACGCGTGGCCGTAAACCGAAACAGGTTGCTACCGCTCAGGAAACGTTTGGCGGGGTCTACGCGCACGTCGAGGTGGTAGTAGTTCAGGTCGTAGCAGGTGCGCAGGGGGCTGTCGATGTTGCCGCGCAGAGAATCGGCACGAGTAAAAGCCGAGGGCTTGGGTTGCAATAGCTGGGCCGATGCCGAGCCGGACAGACCTAGGGCAGCAATTATTAGAACACTTAGGAAGGGACGCATAGGAGCAAGGTAGGCAGAAAGCTAGTTTCCGCGCATCAATGGTATAACAGGCCCTTTTCCTACACTTGTCGTTTGTGCAGTATACAGTTTACGTTTCCCTGTTTTAGGCTCAATAATTACACTCGAAAACTGTCACTGCCTAGCCTAAGATGCTCCGTTTAGAAAGGAACAGAAAAAGGCACGTGAGACTGGATAAAGTAGTACTACGAGAAAATAGAAACCTACCTCGGTTGCTTGCAGCCACAAAAAGGGACTTATATCTATAATAAACTGTTGAGCAAACAATTACCCAACGAGTTTAACTTTACAGATAATTTCATCAATAAAACTTTATTAATAATATATATAACTTTTAAGTCAAATCATTTGTATCTTCGATACCGCAACTTCCGCCTCTTAATCACGTATCTCAGAAGTACAATCATCCATAATTAACCTTCCCTGAAAGCTATGGCTACTACCACTTTGCCCGACATCCGTACGGAAGGGGACATCAAGACCCTGGTCGACTCGTTTTGCCAGCACCTCTACAATGATGAGGTACTAGCCCCGGCTTTCAACGCCATGGCACGCATTCACTGGCCCTACCACCTTACCTCCATGTATCAGTACTGGAGCAGCACGTTGCTGAGTGGCAGAACGGATGTTAACAGTGAAGCTATTCCTCACAATTTGGTTCTACCCGTCACTAGCCCGCATTTTCAGCGTTGGGTGAATTTATTCTATGGTACAGTAGCCGAACATTTTTCCGGCTCAAAAGCGGAGGAAGCCAAACTGAAAATGATGAGCATGGCATCGCGTGCCTAGTTTGCTTTAGTCTTTTCATTATAAATGAAACGGCCCCGCACCTATTAGATGCGGGGCCGTTTTGTTACAGCGCTTCCTACCCTACACTCCCAGCAGCAAGCGCGTGGGGTCTTCGAGTAGCTCCTTTACGCGCACCAGGAACGATACCGACTCGCGGCCGTCGATGATGCGGTGGTCGTAGCTCAGCGCCAGGTACATCATGGGACGAATCACTACTTGTCCGTTTTCGGCTACAGGACGCTGAATAATGTTGTGCATACCCAGAATGGCCGACTGCGGCGCGTTGATAATGGGCGTGCTCATCATAGAGCCGAATACACCGCCGTTGGTGATGGTGAACGTGCCACCGGTCATCTGCTCGATGGTCAGCTTGTTGTCGCGAGCTAGGCCAGCGAGGCGCACAATTTCCTTTTCGATACCATCGAACGACAACTCCTCTGCGTTGCGAATCACAGGCACCACCAGACCTTTAGGGGCAGATACTGCAATGCTGATGTCGCAGAAATCGTTGTATACGATGTCACCGCCGTCGATTTGCGCATTCACAGCAGGCCACTCTTTCAGGGCTACACATACTGCTTTGGTGAAGAACGACATGAAGCCGAGGCCCACCGAGTGCTTCTCCTTGAACTTGTCTTTGAACTTGTTGCGCAAGTCCATGATGGGTTGCATGTTCACCTCGTTGAAAGTGGTGAGCATAGCCGTTTCGTTCTTCACTGATACCAAGCGGCGGGCCACCGTCTTGCGCAGGTTGCTCATCCGCTCGCGGCGCGAGTTGCGGTTGCCAGCGGCGGTTTCGGTGGTAGCTGGGGTAGGCGCAGATGCTGCTGGCGCAGGAGCGGCCTGCGGGGCAGGAGCAGCAGGCTTGGCCTGCGCATTCTGAGCATCTTCCTTGGTGATGCGGCCGTCGCGGCCGGTGCCTTGCACATTGGCAGCGTCGATGCCTTTCTCACCTAGAATCTTGCCAGCAGCCGGCGAAGGTGTGCCTGTGGCGTAGGAAGTAGTTCCGTTGCTGGTAGCAGGCTGTGATGCAGCAGGTGCCGCCTGCGCGGCGGCCGGAGCCGCGGCTGGAGTGGCTGGCGCGCTACCACCGCCACCTTCGATGCGGGCTACTATAGTGCCAATGGCAATGGTTTCGCCCTCGCCTACGGCGTGACGCAGTGTGCCTGCCGCTTCGGCGGGCAACTCAAACGTGGCCTTATCCGACTCTAACTCAGCAATTACCTCGTCGCGCTCTACCTGAGCACCGTCGGGCTTCAACCACTTCGATACGGTTACTTCCGTGATGGACTCGCCCACTGCCGGAATCTTCATTTCGGTGGCACCACCAGCGGGAGCCTCTGCCGAAGCAGACTCGGCAGACGGCGCGCCATTTTCAGGGGTGCCACCGTAGCCGGCCTGGTTGCTGGCTGTGGGATTTTCCTCGCCTTTGGAGATGGGGTCGTTGGCAGGTGCAGCGGCTTCTGTTGGTTTTGCAGCTTCTGAGGTAGCGTCTGCTGCCGGGGCATCAGCCCCACCGATTTCAGCAATCGTTGTTCCGATACCAATCGTTTCGCCTTCGGCTACTTGAATGCTCAACGTGCCATCGGCTTCGGCAGGTAGCTCAAAGGTGGCTTTGTCCGATTCCAGCTCGGCAATAATCTCGTCGCGCTTTACGGCTTCACCGTCTTTTTTCAACCATTTGGCAATGGTTACTTCCGTAATGGATTCGCCAACGGCGGGTATTTTGATTTCCAGACCCATAGGTGGGAGAGTTAAGGGTTATGGCTTGGTGGGATAAGCCTACCTACCGGGCTGCCAGTTGCATACTAGCTACCCGGTAGGCAGTTGAATTAATCGACCTTCTTGGCTTCTTCTACTGTTTCCTTGATGTTCTCATCGGCTACGGCCTCACGAGGTTTATCGAAAGCTCTGGCTATCAGATCTTTTTGCTCCTTCACGTGCACTTTATTGTAGCCGGTAGCCGGCGAGGCCGAGGCTTTGCGGGCCACCACATCTTCCAACTCACGGCGCATGAAGCGTAGCAGGTAGTTCCAGTAGCCCATATTTTCGGGTTCCTCTTGTACCCAGTAGATTTTCGCTTTCGGATACTTCGCCAGTTCGGCGTCCAGCTGCTTTTTGGGGAAGGGGTGCAGCTGTTCCATCCGAATGATAGCTACGTCGGTACGACCCGACTGTTGCTGCTCCTCCAGCAGATCGTAGTACACCTTGCCCGAGCACAGCAACACGCGTTTCACCTTCTTGGCGTCAGCGTAGTCATCACCGAGTACCTCTTCGAAGCGACCCGACGTGAAATCCTCCACCGGCGACACACACAGCGGGTGGCGCAGCATCGACTTAGGCGACATGACTACCAAGGGCTTGCGGAACTCCCAGGTCAGCTGACGGCGCAGGGCGTGGAAGAAGTTAGCAGGCGTGGTGATATTGGCTACTACGATGTTGTTCTCGGCGGCCAATTGCAGGAAGCGCTCAGGACGGGCGTTGGAGTGCTCTGGTCCCTGACCTTCGTAGCCGTGGGGTAGGAGCATTACTACGCCGTTCATGCGCTGCCACTTGCTTTCCGACGACACCACAAATTGGTCAATCATCGTTTGGGCGCCGTTGGCAAAGTCACCGAACTGGGCTTCCCATACTACCAGCGCGGTAGGGTTAGCCATGGCGTAGCCAAACTCGAAGCCCAGCACTGCATACTCACTCAGTAGCGAGTTGTAGATGCGCAGGTTTTCGTGGTCGCCCTTTAGATGGTTGAGCGAATTGTAAGGGGCCGAGGTTTCGGCGTCGTGTAGTACGGCATGGCGGTGGGAGAACGTGCCGCGCTGGCAGTCTTGGCCACTCACGCGCACAATGTGATTCTCGGCCAGCAACGAGCCGTAGGCCAGCAATTCGCCGGCGGCCCAGTTCAGCTGCCGCGTTTCGAAGAACATCTTGCGGCGCTCCTTCAGCAGGTTATCAATCTGCTTGAGTGGCTTAAAGCCTTCGGGCAAATTCGTTAGCGCCTCGCCTACCTTCTGCACTGTCTCTTCGCTCACGCCCGTTTCCGGCGACTGCTCGAAGTCCTGGGCAGTAGCGCGACGCAGGTTGCGCCATTGGTTCTCTAGCGTCTGATACTTATAGGGTAGGGGCTGTTGCTTTACTTGGTCGAGGCGGGCCTGCAGCAGGTCACGGAACTCACGGTCCATCTGCTTCGCCAGTTCTTCATCTACATCACCGCGCTCCACTAAGCGAGCGTTATAAATCTCGCGCGGGTTTTTGTGCTTCGAGATGATGTTGTAGAGGGTAGGCTGCGTGAACTTCGGCTCGTCCGACTCGTTGTGGCCGTGGCGGCGGTAGCACACCATATCTATGAAGATATCAGCGTGGAACTGCTGGCGGTACTCCGTAGCCAGACGCACGGCAAATACCACTGCTTCGGGGTCGTCGCCGTTTACGTGAATCACCGGCGCGTCGATAATCTTCGCCAGATCGGTGCTGTAGATAGACGAACGAGCGTCCTCGAAATCAGTCGTGAAGCCTACCTGGTTGTTGATAACGAAGTGGATGGTACCGCCTGTCTTGTAGCCTTCCAGCTGTGACATCTGCGTTACCTCATAGCCAATACCCTGGCCAGCTAAAGCGGCGTCGCCGTGGATGAGGATGGGTAGGATCTTATGATAGTCGTCCTGGTACTCGTGCTCAATCTTGGCGCGCACTAAGCCTTCTACCACGGGGTTTACCGCTTCAAGGTGTGAGGGGTTGGGTGCCAGCTTCAGGTTCACGCGGTGACCCGACTCGGTATCTACCTCCGACGAGTAACCCATATGATACTTCACATCGCCGTCGCCCATAGTCAGGTCAGGCTTGGCGGTGCCTTCGAACTCCGAGAAAATCTGCTCGTAAGTTTTGCCCATGATGTTGGCCAGCACGTTCAAGCGGCCGCGGTGCGCCATGCCAATCACCACCTCACGCACGCCCAGCTCGGCACCCTTCTCGATGATAGCATCGAGGGCCGGAATAGCCGTTTCGCCGCCTTCCAACGAGAAGCGCTTCTGCCCCAGAAATTTGGTATGCAGGAAGTTCTCAAACACCACCGCCTCGTTCAGCTTGCGCAGAATCCGTTTTTTGTAGTCAGCAGAGGGGTTGAAGTTCAGTGCGTCGTGCTCCGCCTTGGTCCGGAACCAGTCCAGTACCTGCGGGTCGCGGATGTACATGTATTCGAAGCCCACCGTACCCGTATAGATGGACTGCAAGCCAGCTATGATTTCGCGCAGGGTAGGCGCATCCCCCAGCCCCAAGATAGAGCCGTTGCGGAAAGACGTATCCAAATCAGCCTCACTCAAACCAAAAGTAGCCAAGTCGAGGCGAGCTTTGCGGTCTTTGCGCTGGCGCACCGGGTTGGTTTTGGCCAATAGGTGGCCGCGGCTGCGGTAGGCGTAAATCAGGTTGCGTACGGCAGTCTCCTTGTCCGGAGCAGCCTCATTGCTGTTGCGCAAGGCGCCGGCGCTATCGGTAGAAGCGCTGGTGTTCAGCACACCGTATCCTGGGCGTTGCTCAGGAATGGCTTCCAGGTTAGGCGCAGCAGGAGCAGGCGGCGTGGAAGAAGTAGCCGTTCCGGTGGTTGCAACAGGCGTTTCGCCGTCGGCGGGATACTGCTGCGAGAAGTCGAAACCCTCGAAGAACTTTCGCCAGCCGAAATCTACCGAATCGGGGTTCTGCTTGTACGCCTGGTACAGCTGATCGATATACTCGCCGTGTGCATTGGCGATATAGGAGTAAGCATCCATAGGTGGGGGTGAGGTAAGGGCGCTATGTAAGTGGAAAGCAAAAGTAAAGTACTTGAATAGAAGTCAAAAACTCATATTCGCATTTTCAAATTAGCCTATCTACCAAATAATTATCCTGAATTCATGCCACAGATCATATCTTCTTACGGGGTTATAGGCTATAAGTAATAAAAAAAAGCCTTTTCCTGACGGAAAAGGCCCTTAAAAAACGCAGGCATCCAGCTGTCTTTATTTTGGTAATCTCATTTTGAAGATGTGATACGGCTGGTCTTGCTGGCCAATGCCTTTGCTCCAGGTAGGCGTTTTGTGAATAGCAGAATTAGTGACGTATAACGTGGTACCATCGGCTGAGAATGCAAACGTATCCGGCCATTCCAGGCGTGGGTCCTGCACGATGGTTTCGATCTTGCCTGCTGGCGTACGACGTTTGATAGAATGGTCTTCAAAAGCTGTCAGGTACAGGTTGTTCTGCGCGTCTAGAATCATACCGTCGCAGGCGGGGACCTTGCCTAGGTCTTCAATTTGGACGGCTAGCTGCGCATCGCTTAGGCTGGCGTTGCGTAGCGCTTCCGTTTTAATGCGGTACAGACCGTAGCTGGTCAGCGGCTTCCAATAGAGGTACTGACCGTCGTGGCTGAGGGCAATACCATCGGCATTGAACTGGCCTTGTTTACCAGTAGGATCTACCAGTAGCTTACCATCGGCCTTGATATTCAGCGTGGTATCGCCCACCATCGATGGATGCTTCACCAGTAGCCGGCGCGCCTTGCCCGAGCTCAAGTCCACCACCACCAAGCTGCCCTCGCCCGACTCCGTGATATAGGCATAATTCTTCTGCGTGTCTACGCGCACATCGTTGAGGTAGGACTTACGCGGAGCCACGCTCTCGGGGAAGGCAACGTTCTGCACCACCGTATTGGTCTTGGGGTCAATTTTTACCAGCTTCGGGCCGCCGGGTACCGTGGCTTTCAGGCCGGGTGAGGCTGGATCAAGCACCCACAGCGACCCGGCGCGGTCGGCGTATACGCTTTGCGGGCAAATCCAATGCTTTTGCGGCTCGTTGCGCACTGTTTCGTTCCAGGTGCACCACGCCGCGTCGGGGTACGGCTTTAATGTATTATTTGCCCCTACCTCAGCAATGGGGTATATCGGGTTATTATCCCAGCGCGGAAAATCTCCAAATACGCGGCCATCAGGCAACACGGCTACCCCCACGATTTGGGGCTCACGGAAAGTGGCCACTATCTGTAGCGGGGAGTTGGCAGAGCCTTTAGGAGCTGCCGCCCGGCCTACCAGTTCTGTAGTGTCGCGGGTAGCAGCATCTTCTGCCGCAGTACCATTGGGGGCAGGAGAAGAGCAACTAGCGGCCAATATGGCCAATACTCCAACCGGCGCACCTACGCGGCGGGTAATGAGAAAGCACGAAAGCATAGACAGAAAATGGAGGTGAAGGGGAGAGATTGATAGAGCAGGAATTTCTCTTCATACGGTGCGCAGCAAGTGGCGTTATGATAGGATTGCGGCAATTTTCTGCCCTTGCTCAGCAACCCTATGGCCTATGCTTCGTACTATGGCACCTTGAAGGAAACAAATGCTGGCGATGCTTTGCTACTAACTATTTTAGCATGTCATTCACCGTCCTCATCTCGCATTGTGACAAAGGCCTGTTAGGCAGCGTCACAGGATTCAATTAATAAATAGTTGTATCTTTGCCAGCAATCAGGCGATAAACACCTTGTTTATTGTCAGCAACAAGCAGCAAAACCGCCTCTTTTCCTGCTCAACTACTGTATCCAGGCTTCCAATTCTCTTCTGAAAACACTGGCATTGCACGCACCTTACAGTGCAGAATGCCTTTCCTGTTAGCCGAAATTGGTCGGCTGCCTATCCTCTTCAGGCTAAGCAAGAGTCCACTAAAGCTACGTTGATGTCCATTGCTTTATTCCTGCTCACGTTTTTGTTTCCACCCCGTGTTGTGATGCAACCGGCGGCCCTACCCTCTACGGTAGCCCAGCTGAGCCCACGGCCGGTAGCCTTACTGCTGCCCCGGCCCGAACCCCTTACGTACCACGCCCCGCGGCGCATTGCGTCGTACCGAGTAACAGCCACCGTGTACTCTGCCCGAAAAAGCCAAACGGATAATCACCCGTTCATTACGGCCGATAACTCTCGCATCTCTCGTCATCACACTAGTAAACGACGCTGGATGGCCCTTTCCCGGGACATGCTGAAGCAGTGGGGTGGCAAGTTTGAGTACGGTGATTCGGTACAGGTGAAAGGCATTTCACCGAAGTTGGACGGTGTATACGTCATCCACGACACCATGAACCGGCGCCTGCACCGCACCATAGACCTGCTGGTGGGCCGCCACGAAAAAATCTACGGCAAGTGGGACGACGTGACCATCAAAAAGGTAGACGATACCCCGCCGCCCCTACCCGAGTGGCAGGCTAGTTAAGTCGGCTTTTATCTTCGGGGCGCTGCGCCAGTAACTCGGCTACGGCCTCCACCGACTGCGGATTGCCCGCCTCATCGTACAGAAAGCTACGTGGCTGCGCCGGATCTTGCATGATTTCGGCCAGTGGAATATGCCACGGCTTCCACATTTCCAGCAGCGCCTGACCATAGCCGCTGTTGTCCCAGGGGTTAAACACTGGCCCCGTCACATCATCTATCAGGGTATCCATCACCACGTGGTCGTCGCCGGCTTGCACGGGACGCGTGTAGTAATCAGGCACTACATTGAACAGGTAGGCTGCGTAGTATACGCGCGCTTTAAACTCAGCAATCTGGGCCGGGTGTAGCGGCCGTTGGGCTTGCTGGTAGATACCCCGCATAGCTTGCCGGATGATACCGTTATCTACCAGGCAGCTCGTAATCACCGCATTATCAAGTTTGATGCTGAACACCATGGTGGTCAGGTCATCGTCGTACTCGAAGGGTAGGGCGGGCTGGGCGGCATCGGTTTCTACGATGAATACTGAAGCCGGCGCAAAATCATCAAACTCGATGGGCACGCGCAGGGCTTGCAGCGTCTGAAAATACGCTTGGAAGCGGCGGAACATCTGCGCGTTTTCGGCCAGCGGGTAGCGCGGCTTGATCAGAGGATTCAACTCCGTGAGCAGCTCCGTGACTAGCACCCCGTAGAACATTTTGCCCAGCCAAAGAAACAGCGTTTTCTCGGGCAACGCCCGCAGGCCGTCCAGTCCGGCTGCAGCCGCTTCAGCTACCTGCGTCTCCAACGGCTCTACGTACTGAGTGCGGCAGCGGGCGCAGCACGAAATGGTAAGGTTTTGATAGGTAGTGATGCTTTGATCGAGCAGTCGAATAGGTCGATCAGCTAACTGGTAACGTTTCATCAGCCACGGCGCAAATACCGGCACTGTGTCGGTAGGGGGCGTGGTGGGTGTGCCGCACAAGAAGCATTGCTCGGGGCCAAAGCGCATGCCCTCGAAAGGGTCATAAAGGGTCAGATCAGAAAGTGCCATAGTGCTGTAACAAGCGAAACCGCAAAAGTACGGCGCTCATCGGCATGGCCCTACCTATCGGCGCAAGCCAGGGTAGCAATACTGACGCTGCTGGCGCCGGCGGCTAGCAACACAGCGGCGCAGGCTTCGAGAGTCGCGCCGGTGGTTAGCACGTCGTCTATTAGCAGCACGCGCTGGCTGGCTAGTAGTTCGGGCGCGGCTACCTCAAATACGGTAGCCACGTTTTGCCACCGCTCCAGGCGTGTTTTGCGGGTCTGAGAACTGGTATGCTCGGTGCGGCGCAGCGCGTGGGCATGCCACGGGAGCTGCAAGCCATTGGCGAAACCCTCTGCCACGCAATCGGATTGGTTATAGCCACGCTGAGCCAGCTTGCGGGCGTGCAGCGGCACGGGCACAATCAGATCGAAGGCCTCGTGTAGGCCGTGCTGGCGCAGCTCGGCGCCGTACCACTCACCTAGCACCACGCCTACCTGTCGCTGGCCGCGGTATTTGAGCTGGTGCAGCAGATGCTGCACCCGGCCGCGCCGCAGAAACCGCAGATAACTAAATGCATGTGTCACGGGTACTTTGCCCCAGAAGCGCCGAGCCAATGGGTTTTCTGCGGGGGGTAAGAGGTGGTAGTCGGTGTAGGGCAGTTGGGCGCGGCAGCCGGTGCAAATATGGTCTTCACCCCGCGCCAAGGGCTCCTCGCAGGCTAGGCACACACGCGGAAAAAGCAGAGAAACGAAGTCGGCAAGCGGGGCCAGCAGCATGGGTGCGGGAGTTTGGAAGTACTTTTGGGTTATATATCCTCCATCTTCAAAAAACTCACCACTTCACAAATTCACACTTCACCATATGTCACTCGTTACCGAATTCAACGACTACCGCCAGCAGATGAACGACAAGATCATGGCGGCTGACAATAAGGTTATTAAGCGCTTTTTCAACCTCGATACCAACACCTACCAGGAAGGTGCCGTGGATGTGAAGACCAAGGAAATGATTGGCTTGGCCTGCTCCATGGTGCTGCGCTGCGACGACTGCATTAAGTACCACCTAGGCAAGTGCCACGAAGAAGGCCTCACTGATACTGAGATTTATGAGGTTTTCGCCATCGCCAACCTCATCGGCGGCAGCATCGTGATTCCACACTTCCGCCGCGCCGTGGAGTATTGGGAAGTGCTGAAAGAAGAAGCCGCTAAGGCTGCCAACGCCTGATGGAGCACGAATCTGAGGAAGATTTCGAATACCGGTGGCTGAAGCTGCGCAATGAGATGAAAGCCCGCTTCGGCAAGAAGCCCGATCTGAACGCCATGCTCTTGCTCATTGGCGTGCAAGAACTAGGACAAGGAGCGGGGCCTTTCACCAAAGAGCAAAAGCAAGACCTCATGCACATTGCTACCTGCCGGGTCTTCAGTATCTCGGGCTACTACGAGCTGGACCGTGTGGACGAAGACGGCTGGCCGCACTACCGCCTGGTACGCCCCGTGCCCTTCGCCAACTTGAAGGAGCAGGAGCGCATGCTGCAATGGCATATTGTGGAGTATTTTGATTCGCTGGAAGACGACTAACCATTACGACCTGTCATCCTGAGCTTGCGAAGGACCTTATCACGTAAGAACAAGTCGTTTATATGCTTGTCGTTCTCGTGTGATAAGGTCCTTCGCAAGCTCAGGATGACAAGCGTTTATTTTGCTTTACATGAACATCATCACCTACAACGTCAACGGTCTACGCTCGGCCCTATCTAAAGGCCTACTTAACTGGGTAGCCCAGGCTCAGCCCGACGTGCTATGCCTGCAAGAAATAAAGGCGGGTAGGGAAGCACTGAACGTGGCCGGTTTCACCGACTTGGGCTACCATGCCTACCTACACCCGGCCGAAAAACCGGGCTACAGTGGCGTGGCTACGTTCACCAAAACCCTACCCAACAATGTAGCCGTTGGCTGCGGCACCGCCGACTACGACTCGGAGGGCAGGGTACTGCGGCTGGACTTCGACGACTTTTCGGTGTTGAACACCTATATGCCGTCGGGTACGAGTGGGCCGGAGCGGCAGGCGTTTAAGGTGGAGTGGCTGCACTTTTTCCGACGCTACGTGCGCGAACTGCAAGCAGCTAGCGTGCCTCCGCTCATTATCGGCGGCGACTTCAACTGCTGTCAGACTGATATCGACCTATATAATCCCAAGGCCAATCAGCAGAGTCCTGGCTTCACGCCCGAAGAGCGCCAGTGGTTCCGGGATTTCCTGGCTGACGGCTTCACCGATTCTTTCCGTCACCACCACGGCAGCGCCACCGGCCAGTACTCCTGGTGGACCTACCGGGCCGGCGCCCGCGCCCGCAACGTGGGCTGGCGCCTCGACCACTTATTAGTAGACAAGCAGCTGGAGCCACGCATTTTGGAAGCCGGCCTCCTACCCGACGTAGTGCACTCTGACCACTGCCCGGCCTTCGTGGTGCTGTAGAGGAGCCCAACCGGAACAATTTTCCTACCCATTGTTGTCGTTCTCATACCGGCGGGCAAATCCGTATCTTGCCTGAGCCGAACTGAGCCTATCGCTAGTGGAAAACAGAGATACTACAACGCCGCCGCTGCCAGCTCTACAACGGGTGCTGGCTCAGCTGGAAGCTTTTAAGCGCAAGTTTTACCTGAGCCTGCTAGTGCGCGGTGGGCTGGTAGCCCTGGGCCTGTTGCTGACCTTATTCGTGGTCTTCAACCTGCTCGAATATTTCTTATACCTACCTACTTGGGTACGAGGCGGACTGCTCTTTGGCTTCCTGGGATTGGTAGTCTACGCCTTTGTTCGCTGGATTTGGCAGCCTCTGGCCGCCCTCACTAACCTGCGCCGCCTGCTCTCCGATGAGCAAGCCGCCAGTAGGGTAGGGGAGCTGTTTCCGGAAGTACAAGACAAGCTCTTGAATGCCTTGCAGCTGCAAGGTCAGGCCCGCGAAAACGCTCTGATTGCCGCCAGCCTGGAGCAGCGTGCTGGGCAGCTCGCCGGCTTCGAGTTCACGAAGGGCATCGACCTGAAAACTCAGACGCGGCCGCTGTGGAAATACGTGGCCGTGCCGGCAGGCATTATTGCCTTGTTGCTGCTGGTATACCCTGCCTTGTTTGTGCAGGGCACGGAGCGCATTCTGCACTACAACCGCGCATACTCGCCACCTGCGCCGTTTCGGTTTGTGGTAGAGAACAAGAATCTGCAAGCTTTTAAGGGCGAAGATTTTGCCTTGGAAGTAGTGGTAGAAGGCGACGCCCTACCCAACGATATTACGGTGCGCTACGATGGCCGGGAGCGGCACCTGAGCAAGCAGGCCAACGGCCGCTACCGCTACGAGTTCAAGCAACTGCAAAAGAACGTATCCTTCCAGCTGGCCGCAGCGGGTTTCACTTCTGATGAGTATGACCTACGCGTACGCCAGCGTCCCGATCTGCGTGATTTTTCAGTGCAGGTTTCCTACCCCGCTTACCTGGGTAAGCCTGCCGAAACTATCCGCAATACCGGCAACCTGACCGTGCCGGAGGGTAGCACCGTGCAGTGGAATTTCGCTACTGAAGCCACCGACGAGCTGCAACTCGTTTTCCAAAACCCTAATGAAACCGTGACGGCCACCGCCGATGGCGACGAGTTCACGGCCTCGCGGCGGGTGATGCGCAGCCAACCCTACCTGGTGCGCTTGCGCAACCCTGCCAGCCTCAACCGTGACCCCATCCAATACCAGCTTACAGCCTTACCCGACCAGGCGCCCGACATCACTCTAGAAACCTTTGCCGATACCACGGCTCGGCAGTTCTTGGCCTTGGGCGGTACCGTGCGCGACGACTACGGCCTCTCGCGCCTGCAACTGCACTACCGCGTGGCGGGCGGCAACCCCGGCGCGCCCTATAAAACCCGTGCCCTACCCCTGCAAGGCGGCGCGGTTCAGGCTTATGCTTATCAGTGGGATGTGCGCGCCCTCAACCTAAAACCCGGCGACCGACTGGAGTACTTCGTGCAGGTGTGGGACAACGACGGCGTACATGGCCCCAAATCGGCGCGCACGCGGCAGGTCGAGTACCGCCTACCCTCGCGGGCGGCACAGCGCGAGCAGCTGGCGCAACAATCGGCGGCGGTGCAGAACCAGCTAAGCCGCGCTGGCGAGCAGAGCAAGCAGCTAGAGCGCGAAATGGCTAAAACCGACAACAAGCTAAAAACTAAGCGCGAGCTGAGCTTCCAGGACCGCAAGCAGTTGCAGAATATGCTGCAAGAGAAAAAGCAGGTAGATCAGCAGTTGGCCGACATGAAGCAGGCCTTCGAGCAGATGATGCAGCAGCAAAATGAGCTGGACCCCAAAAGCCAGGAGCTAGCTGAGAAAGCCCAGGAGCTACAAAAGCTGATGGAAACCTTGCTGGACCCTGAAACCAAGAAGCTTTACGAAGAGCTGCAAAAGCTCCTAGAAAACCAGCAGGACCACAATCAGCTGGATATGCAGCAGCTTCTGCAAAAGCTCGAAAACAAAGAGCAAACCTTGCAGAAAGAGCTGGAGCGGGCCTTGGAGATGTTCAAGCAATTGCAGTTTGAGCAGAAGCAGGACGCCGCCCTCGACAAGCTCCAAAAGCTAGCTGAAGAGCAAAAGAAGTTGGCCGAGCAAACCCAGCAAAACGATAAGAACAATCAAGACAACAAGCTCAGCAACGAGCAGCAGAAGCAGAAGAATGAGGAGCTGAAACAGCAGCAGCAACAGGCCAAGGAGCAGTTTGAAGAAATCAAGCAGGACTTGCAGGAGCTGAAGAAAATGGACGAGCAGCTGGGCGGCGAAAACGAAGCCGATGAGATGAAGCAGGAGCAGCAACAGGTAGACCAGCAGATGCAGGAAAGCCAGCAGCAGCTTCAGAAAAACCAGAACCAAAAGGCTAGCCAGGCCCAGAAGCAAGCGGCCCAGAAGATGCAGCAGATGGCCCAGGAAATGCAGCAGCAGATGGACCAAGAGGAGCAGGACCAGCAGCAGCAGAACATTGATGGACTGCGCGACATCTTGGAAAATCTGCTCAAGCTGAGCTTCGACGAGGAAAACGTGATGAAGCAGTTCCGGCAGGTAGATCAGCAGGACCCGCGCTTTGTGCAACTGGGCCAGCAGCAGCGCAAGCTCCGCGACGACGCCCGCGTGGTACAGGACTCGCTCTATGCGCTAGCCAAAAAAGTATTCCAGCTCCAGAGCTTCGTGACGCGCGAGGTAGGGGAGATGAACGGCCGCATGGATGAGTCGATGAACCACATCCAGCAACGCGACGTGCGCCGCGCCACCGCCAGCCAGCAGCAGGCCATGACCAGCATGAACAACCTGGCCCTGATGCTGAACGACGCCCTGAAGCAAATGCAGGAACAGCAGCGCCAGAGCCAGCAGCAACAGCAACAGGGCGGCGGCAAGCCCGGCCGCAAAAAGAAGAAGGGTAACAGCGCCGGCGAAGGTCAGCTGGGCCGCATGCAGCAGCAGCTCAACCAGCAGATTCAGCAACTCCAGCAGAGCGGCAAATCGGGTAGGGCGCTGTCAGAAGAGCTTGCTAAACTAGCTGGGCAGCAGCAAATGCTGCGCGATGCTTTGCAGAAAATGGACAAGATGAAACCCGGCGGTAAGGAAGGCAAAGGCCAAGATGGCGGCGGTGGTACCGGCGACCTGAAAAAAATGATGGAACAAACCGAAACCGACCTCGTAAATAAGCGGCTGACGGAGCAAACTATCATGCGCCAGCAACAAATCCTGACTCGACTGTTGGAAGCCGAGAAATCGGCCCAAGAGCGCGACCAGGAAGAACGCCGCGAAGCGCAAACGGCGCAGAATCGTCCGCCAGTTTTTCCGCCTGCTTTTGAAAAATACAAGCAGCAGAAAACCCGGCAAACGGAGCTGCTCCGTACAGTGCCGCCTGCCCTCACGCCCTATTATCAGCGCGAGGTCAGTGAATATTTTCAAAAAATGAAATAGCTCTCCTTATTTTTACCGCCGCTGCCCCTCTTACCAACCCCTTATGAAGCAGGTTAAAATTCAAATTCCTTCGCTGGTCGAGAACATCCGAGTAGTGGAAAGTTTCATCGACAATTCGAAGGATACCTTCCATATTGAAGACGACATTTACGGCAATATCATGGTGGCCGTCACCGAAGCGGTGAACAACGCCATCCGGCACGGGAACAAGTTCGACAAGGACAAGAACGTATTCCTGTCGCTCTACGTAGATCAGGACCGCCTCAAGTTTGAGGTACAGGACGAAGGCGAAGGCTTTGATTATAACAATCTGCTGGACCCCACGGCCCCCGAAAACCTGGAAAATCCCGGTGGCCGCGGCATCTTCCTGATTCGCCACCTTGCCGACGAGGTGGAGTTCACCCAGGATGGCCGCAACGTGCAGCTCACGTTCCTGCTCACGCCTGCGCCCGCTACCTCCGATTCGCCATCCAACCATGTCACGGCCTAAGCCTCGGTATGAACACAGCTGAACACGACGAGTTTTTGCACGACGAGCCACGCCACGAAGCGCCCGGCATCGAGTTTATCGTAGAGGAAGTAGACTTCGAGCTGGCTGACGCCGCCGAGCTGACTTCCTGGATTGAGCGGATTGCGGCCGTGCACGAACACGAAATCGTTCAGCTGACCTATATCTTCTGTTCCGACGAGTACTTGCACCAAGTGAACGTGGAGTACCTCGACCACGATACGTACACCGACGTTATCACCTTCGATAACTCGGATACCTCAGACGTGATTGAGGGCGACATCTTTATCTCAGTGGAACGCATCCGGGAAAATGCCCAGCAGTTGGGCGTGACCTTCCGCGACGAGTTGCATCGCGTGATGATTCATGGCGTGCTACACTTGCTGGGCTACGCCGATAAGGATCTGCTGAGCCAAACGGCTATGCGCAAGAAGGAAGACGACTGCCTGTTGCTACGCACGTTCTAAGAAGTTTGTATTTGCTTTTCGCTGATTGATTTTTCAGGAACGCCCGCCGAAATGCGGGCGTTTTCTGTATTGTTGCCTACCCCTAGTCATTCCTTGCGCTGCTTAGAATGATATCCCTACCTACGCTACTCTGCATATGTCTGCTACGCCCCATCCGTTTCCTATTATTCCGGGCAACATGCTGGACTATTACCTGGGGCAGGGCTACTATCGGATGCATCAGGACTTATTCACGTGTCGTTTCCTACCCATCAACGACACCTTGCACACGGTACATTGGCTGCGCTTGGTGCTCGACAACGTGACATGGGGACCAGAGCAGCGCCGCCTATTGCGTCTGAACAAGCCGTTTAGCGTTTCCATCCGGCCATTCCGACTTACCGATGAATACGAAACTCTCTACGTGCAGTACCGCGCTTCCATCACCTTCGACGCGCCGCCTACTGTGGAGGCGTTTTTGCTGGCCGGTGCTACCCACAACATCTTCACCACCGCAGTGCTTGAAGTGCGCGACAACGGCCAGCTGATTGCAGCCGGCATCTTCGACAGCGGCACCCGCAGCCTAGCGGGCATCATGAATTTCTACGACCCGGCCTACCGCAAAAACAGCCTGGGCAAGTACTTGATGTTGCTGAAAATAGACTACGCCCGCCGCCAGCACATGCAGTATTACTACCCCGGCTACCTGGTACACGACTACCCCAAGTTTGACTACAAGCTATTTCCCTGTCTACCTGCCACGGAGGTGTTCGACTGCCTGCGCGACCAGTGGCTACCGTTTTCCTGGGATGAGGTGAACCGGCAAGCCACTGAGCTGATGCTTGATTGGGACGAGCAGGAACTAGACTAACTGCCTGAATTGTATCTTTGCACACGCTTTTCGCAGCGAGGGGTATACACTCGCAAGCAAGTGTATTTGCGGGGTCTATAATACCCTCCAATTCGCTTTTCAGGCTTGCGTGAACTCCGGGCGAAAAAATTCTATTAAGAAGGCATGTTTCAGCAAGAAGAATACGATGTGATTGTGGTAGGCGCGGGCCACGCGGGCTGCGAGGCCGCCGCCGCTGCCGCCAACCTGGGCTCGAAAGTGCTGCTGGTGACCATGAACATGAACACCATCGCGCAGATGTCGTGCAACCCGGCTATGGGCGGGGTTGCCAAGGGGCAGATTGTGCGCGAGGTAGACGCTCTGGGTGGCCAGTCGGGCATCATCACCGACAAAACCATGATTCAGTTCCGGATGCTGAACCGCTCCAAAGGCCCCGCCATGTGGAGCCCGCGGGCGCAATCGGACCGGATGCGTTTTGCTGAAGAGTGGCGTCTCACGCTAGAAGGCATTGCCAACGTAGACTTCTGGCAGGAAGCCGTGCTGGGTTTGGTAGTAGAAAATGATACGGTAGTGGGTGTAAAAACGCAGCTTGGTATCGAGTTTAGGGGCAAGGCAGTGGTGCTTACCAATGGCACTTTTCTGAACGGCCTGATCCACATCGGCGAGAAAAACTTTGGTGGGGGTAGGGCCGCTGAGCGCGGCAGCACCGGCATCACAGAGCAACTAAAGGAGCTGGGCTTCGAGGCTGGCCGCATGAAGACCGGCACCCCGCCTCGCGTAGATGGCCGCTCGCTGGACTACTCCAAAATGGAGGAGCAAGCCGGCGACGAGGTACCTAGCAAATTCTCCTACCTCGACACGCCCGCATTAGCTAAGCAGCGCCCCTGCTACATCACCTACACTAACGCCGAGGTACACGAAATCCTGCGCGAAGGATTTGAGAAGTCACCCATGTTTCAGGGCCGCATCAAAGGCCTGGGGCCGCGCTATTGCCCAAGTGTGGAGGACAAAATCAACCGCTTTGCCGATAAGGACCGCCACCAGATTTTTGTGGAGCCTGAGGGCTGGAGCACAGTAGAAGTGTACGTGAACGGTTTCAGCTCGTCCCTACCCGAGGACGTGCAGTATCGCGCCCTGCGCAAGATTGCGGGTTTCGAGAATGCCAAGATGTTCCGTCCTGGCTACGCTATCGAGTACGATTTCTTCCCGCCTACCCAGCTCAGCCTCACGCTAGAGACCAAGCTGGTTAAGAACCTGTATTTCGCGGGCCAGATTAACGGTACCACGGGCTACGAGGAGGCCGCGTGCCAGGGCCTGATGGCCGGTATCAACGCGCACAACAAAGTGCATGGCAAAGCTCCTTTTGTGCTCAAGCGCAGTGAAGCCTATATCGGTGTGCTCATCGACGACCTTGTGAACAAAGGTACCGACGAACCCTACCGCATGTTCACGAGCCGTGCCGAGCACCGCATCCTGCTGCGCCAAGACAACGCCGACCTCCGCCTGACGCCACTGGGCTATGAGTTGGGCTTGGCCTCGGAGGAGCGTATGCAGCTGGTGCGTGAGAAGGAACAGCAAACGCAAGAAGTGCTGACGCTATTGGGCAAGTTTGCTATTGAGCCCCATGAAATCAACAGCCTGCTGGAGGAGTTGGGTTCGGCTACCATACACGAGAAAACCCGCGCCGTGAATCTGCTGCGCCGCCCTAACGTGGAGCTGGCTGACCTCACCCGTGTACTGCCCGGCCTCACGCTGGCCTTAGCGCCCTACCGCGCCGAGGCACTGGAGCAGGCCATCATCTTGGTGAAGTACGAAAACTACCTAGCCAAGGAGCACCAGCAGGCCGCCCGCGTGCAGGAGCTGGAAAGCTTCGTGATTCAGGGCCGGCTGGACTACAAAGCCATGCCTGCCCTTTCACACGAGGCCCGCGAGAAGCTGCTCAAGATTCAGCCCGAGACGCTGGGTCAGGCCTCTCGCATCAGCGGTGTCTCACCGGCCGACGTTTCGGTGCTGATGGTGTACCTTGGGAGGTAATTGAGAATTATGAATTAGAAATTATGAATTAGGAAGTAGGGGGGTGATAGGATAACAGCAGCATGCTGGTTGAACTCAATTCCTAGTTTCTAATTCATAATTCATAATTAAACACAGTGTACGAACGATTAGAAGCCTGCCCGGTGTGCGGGAAATCGGACTTCCAGAACAAGCTGGTAGTTGAGGATAAATCAGTTAGCAAGGAGAGCTTCGCTATTCAGCAGTGCACGGCGTGCAAATTTCAGTTCACTAATCCTCGCCCTGACGCGGCCCACATCGGGCGGTATTACGAGTCGGATGAGTATGTGTCGCACAACAGCGGCGCGGCCGGGCTCATCAACCAAGCCTATAAGGTAGCCCGCTTCTTCACGCTGCGGCGCAAAGTGGCCCTGCTAAACCGGCTGGTACCCCGCAAAGGCAAGCTGCTGGACTACGGCTGCGGCACGGGACACTTTGTAGCGGCTGCCAAGGCCGACGGCTGGCAGGTACACGGCTTGGAACCCAACCCGCGCGCCCGCGAGGAAGCCATAGGTAGGGTAGGGGCCAACGTGGGTACGCCCGAAGACCTCAGCAAGTTACCGGTTGGCTCTTTCGATGCCATTACGCTGTGGCACGTGCTAGAACACGTTCATACCCTGAATGAAACCCTACGCCAGCTCATCCAGCTCTTGAAGCCCGAAGGTGTACTCATTCTTGCGGTGCCCAACGTGGAAAGCCTCGACGCCCAGCACTACCGCCAGGACTGGGCTGCCTACGACGTACCGCGTCATCTCTATCATTTCGCGCCCAATACCATGCGTCAGCTGCTGAAAAAGTATAAAATGCAGGTGCGCGAAACCCTACCCATGGCCTTGGATGCTTACTACGTGAGCATGCTCAGCGAGAAACACCGCGCCGAGCAGGGCAAGGGCATGCTGGCCGTGCTGAAAGCCGGCTACCAGTCGAACCGCTACGCTGCCCAGCACGGCGGGCAATATTCCAGCCTGATTTACGTAGCTACTCGGCGCTGAGCCTGTTCCCCGGTGGGGTAGGGGAGGGGCTATGTACCTGAGTAGTAAGTTGAGTGCTAGTGAGCGGCGCAAAGAGAGGCCCAAGCCTCGTGCCGCTGTCGCTGCTTTTGTCTGTTTCTGTATGATGCAATTTGTGCGTGCTGGTTGGATGCGGTGGGTGGCCGGAATGGCGTTACTGAGCGGCTGTGCTACCATTGCCTCGCCCGATGGCGGTGCCCGCGACACCGTTCCACCCGAGCTGGTAAGTATTTCCCCGGAGCAGGGTGCCCGCAATGTGAAGACACAAACCATTCGGCTGGAATTTTCGGAGGAAGTGCAGCTCCAGGATCTAGCCAAAAATCTGATTGTAGCCCCGCTGATTCCGGACGACAACCGCTACAAAGTGCGCGAGGACCGCACGGCTATTTCGTTGATTTACGATAAGCCGTTTGCGCCGAACACCACCTACTCTTTCAACTTTGGGGATGCCGTGGTGGATATCACGGAGAAAAACAAAGCCAAGAATGTGCGGCTCGCCTTTAGCACTGGCCCCCAGCTCGACTCGGGCATGGTGCGCGGCGTGGTGATGGACCTGCTCACGACCAAGCCCGCCGAAAATGCCTCCGTGATGCTGTACCCCGCCAACGACACCGCCTTCTCGGTGCGCAAAGGCCGGCCCTACTACCTTGCTCGCACCGACAAAGCGGGGGCCTTCACCCTCGAAAACCTGAAGGCGGGTCCGTACCGCTTGTATGCCCTAGTAGATAAAAACCAGAGCTTCCGCTACGAAGAAGGGGAGAAGATTGCCTACCTACCCGAGCCTATTCAGGTAGGCGAAACGCTCGACTCGGTGCGTTTGCAGCTGGTGCGCCCCGACGCCCGCCGTGCCATCATCACCAGTCAGCAGCCGGAGCCCACCCGGTATAAGGTAGCCTTCAATGAGGGGGTGCGCCGGGCGCGCTTGGCTCCGCTGTCTGGTACCGCCGCCCGGCCCGATACGGCGCTGCTCAACCAGGGCGTGCTGCTGGCTGAGCAGGGCAAAACCTTACTGGTCTTCAAAACACCAGCTTTTGCGGAGGGCCGCTACCTGCTTACAGCCACCGACAGCGCCGGCAATGTGGGTCGCGACACCTTGAATGTACGTTTCCAAGGCAAAGAGTCCACGCGCCGCACGGTAGGCTATGCGGTGGAAGGCAACCCGCAGCAGGTGTACCGCCAAGGCCAGGTGCGGGTGAAGTTTGCAGTACCCGTACGCATTGCCCCCGACAAGCCCTTCGCTACCCTTACCGAAGACTCCACCGCGGCCAAGCGTCCTCTGCGTCTTCCCAAAGATGGCCGCCTGAACGATACCCGCACGGAACTAATCATCAACCTAGATACCAAGGCCGAAAAAACGCTGGTTTTTCAGTTCGATAGCACCGCTATCCAGGCCGTTACGGGGCAGTCGTTGGGGTTCCGGCCGCTGAAGCTGGGCGTGAGCGAGCAGCCGGCGTCCGGGTCGTTGTCCGGTACCATCCAGACCAAGTACACCAGCTACCAGGTGCAGGTAATCGACCAGAACGCCCAGCCCATAGCAGTGCTCGAAAGCCCCAAAAAGACCTTCCGCTTCGACAACCTACCACCCGGTACCTACCGCCTGCGGGTACTTATTGACGCCAATAATGATGGCATCTGGCAGGGTAGCGACCCAAACCTGCAACTTCTGCCCGAGCCGGTGTACCTCGGCCCTGTGCTGCAACCTGTGCGGGCCGGATGGGATCAGGAAGATATTCCACTGGTTTTCTGACGTAATTTCCGTCCAATTACTACCCCTGCCAGCTCTCGGTAGGGGTCTTTTTTTGCCGCTGGTTTTTCGGTGAATGGCTAGTGCCATACGTAGATAGAGCGCAAGCTCGTCGTTAACTACCATGGATTATGGGCCGTACGTGCTGGAGTACCTTACTTCCTTTGCCATGTCCGATACCATTGACCCTACCCACACCTCCGGCGCCACGCAGTCTACCTGGTTTGCCACCACCGATGCCTTACCTACCTTTTGGCCCCTGCGTGAAAACCTCACAGTAGACGTGGTAGTAGTGGGTGCGGGCATTGCTGGCCTCACGACGGCCTACCTGCTGGGCAAAGCCGGCAAGCGAGTGGCGGTGCTGGAAGATGGCGAAATAGCCAGCGGCGAAACCGGCCGCACCACGGCGCACCTTTCCAATGCCTTGGATGACCGCTACACCACGCTGGAGCAGTTATTCGGGCAAGAAGGCGCCCGCTTAGCTGCCGAAAGCCACACTGCCGCCATCGACGAAATCGAGAAAATAGTAGCCGCCGAGCAGATTGATTGTGATTTCAGCCGCTTAGATGGCTACCTGTTTCTAGCAAAAGAAAATACGCCCCAAGAACTGCTGGACGAGCGCGACGCCGCACACCGCGCCGGCCTTACCGGGGTAGAGTGGCTGTCTGATGCTGGTGCCACGGGTTTCCAGACCGGCGAATGCCTGCGCTTTCCCAACCAAGGCCAGTTTCATATTCTGAAATATCTGCGCGGAGTAACGAAGGCTATTGTAGCGCAGGGCGGACAGATTTTCACGCACTCGCACGTTACCGATGTGCAAGGCGGCGACACGGCGCTAGTACGCACCACCGAAGGCTTCGAAGTGCGTGCCCAGGCCGTGGTAGTGGCCACCAACACGCCCTGCATCGACCGCGTGGTGATGCATACCAAACAGGGCGCCTACCGCACCTACGCCTTAGGCGCTCAAATTCCGCGCGGTTCTGTTACCACTGCCTTGTATTGGGATATGGCCGATCCGTACCACTACATCCGCGTGCAGCCAGTACCCGATTCTGATTCGCATGATCTGTTGATTGTGGGCGGTGAAGACCATTCAGTGGGGCACGATGATCCGGAGGCCCGGTTGGCTTGCCTGGAAGAATGGACGCGGGTACATTTTCCGGCTATTAGCAGCATCGACTTCCGCTGGTCGGGGCAGGTGTTGGAGCCCAACGACAGCCTGGCCTACGCCGGGCGCAATCCGCTGGACGAGCCCAACGTCTACATCATCACTGGCGACTCGGGCCACGGTATGACGCACGGCACGCTGGGTGCTATGCTGTTGCGTGACCTCATCTTAGAACACTCCAACCCCTGGGAGCAGCTCTACGACCCCGGCCGTGTAACACTCAAGGCCGAGTCGTTGAAGGAATTTGCCCGCGAAAATGCCCGCGTGGTAGCCGATTACACCGACCTACTCACGGGCGGCGACGTATCCTCCGCTGAGGACATTGCGCCGGGCAGCGGCGCCGTGCTACGGCAGGGCGTCTCGAAAGTGGCCGTGTATAAAGATCAGGAAGGCAAGGTGCACGAGTGCTCGGCTATTTGCCCTCACTTGGGCTGCGTGGTGCACTGGAACGACCTAGAGACCAGTTGGGATTGTCCGTGCCACGGCTCCCGCTTCGATGCGTACGGCAAGCTGCTGATGGGACCCGCCAACAAAGACCTGTCACCGTCATAAGTCCACCGTTTCCTTACCCCCTTATAGCGCAAGGCCTGACTGAAAAGTCAGGCCTTACTTTTTGCTGCCTACCCTGTTTTCGGGCCTATAGCCTGGCATAGAATGTTGGCTATATGAGTTATTCACACCCAAAAGTGCCTTTGCAAGCTTGTAGAGCAGTACGCGAAATCTTATCCACATATTTATCCACGGCCTGCTGCGCAACGCACATAATCTGTGGATAATATGGTGGAAACGTGGGGATAACCCGTGGATAAAAAGCGGATAAGTTTTTTTGCACGGTAGATAACGCCGACAGGGCAAAACAACTGTGGACAACGGTGGATAACTATCCCCGAAAAAAACCACAATCCACACTGGTGTGGGGATGTAAATTGTGGATTTGTGGACAAGCCTGTGGATTGTGAATAATCGATATAATCTACTCATTTATAACCATTTATTATCCACATACCCTGTTGATAGGCAGTGGATAACCGCTACTTTATACACAAGTTATCCGCCCTGTTGATAACCCTTCCGATTTATCCACTTATACACACCCCTAACGACAGGGATAAAAGAGAAAAATTTAAAAAAATGAATTTAAAAAGTTATTAACCCTGTGGAAAAGCGAAAGGCTCTGTTCGAGCAGGTAGGCAGAGCTGGGTTTCGTTCAGGAGGCGAGGTTGGGCTGGGCTTCGCACACAGGCGGCGCCAAGCGGCAGTTATCCACGGCCCAATGGTGGGGTAGGTGGATAAGTAGTGCAAATAGCCGCTTGCCGGTTTTCAGCGTATACATTTTACTGACCTCCTATCCGTACCATGCCTTTCGATTACACCTTGGATTTCCACCACACCGACTTCCGGCAGCACCCCGAGCTGTACCGTGTGGGCAAAGGCGAGCAGGGCGTACTACTGGTAGAGCCCTATAAGTCGGAGATTCTGCCTCACTGGCGCTTCCGTACGCCCGAGGTGGCCCAGGAGTCGTCGGAGAAGATTTACGCGCTGTTTGAGGCGTATTTGCGCGATGAAGACTTTGTGGGTGCTGATATGGCCCGCAAGTTTTTGCAAATGGGTTACACCCGCGCCCGGCGCTACGCCAACCACCGCGGCGGCAAGAAGTACGATGGCCCCGTGCCAACCGATAAAAAAGGGCAGAGCGGCGCCCACGGACGCGCCGAGCTGCTCCGTGCCCCCGAAGACGCTACCAAAGCCGAGGCCGCCCGCATATTTAAAGAGAAATGGGATGCAGCCCGCGCCTACCCTCCCTACCAAGAGCAGAAAGCCAGCTTCGAGCAGCGCTACGGGAAATGAATGGTGGAGTACCAGTGTGGATAAAAGCCACGTATCAACAACACGCCACTCATCATTCGTAACAGGCAACTCACAACTGAACTACCTTTACGCTCCTTCACCAAACCCCTACCCCCTATGCAAACGACACCCAACACTCCCGACGATACCCTGGAAGAACACGAAATTATTCTGGGCACTGGCATGGGTCCTCTGAAGTTTGGCGCCACCCGCGAAGAGGTGCGCCAGCTGATGGGCGAGCCAGAGGAAATCGAAGAGTCGGACGACGACGACGAGTTCGAACACCAAGCCTGGAACTACCTCGACGAGGGCTACTCCCTATACTTCGACCGTGAGGACGACTACCGTCTGAGCTGCATCGAGACCGACTACCCTGCCATGCGTTTGTTCGGCGAGTCTATCCACGGCAAATCGGTAGAGGAGATTCAGGATCTGATGCGCCGTAACAACGTGGAAGACCCAGAAGTGGAAAAAATGGACACTGGTGAGATGCGTCTTTCCTATGAAGATCAGATGATTGACCTGTATTTCGACGAGGGCGAACTGCAATTTGTCAACTTCGGCGTGTTCATAAACGACGACATGGAGGTACAATGGCCTGCCTAAAGGCAGAGTTATCCACAAAATGTAGCCAAAACAGTGTGGATAAGTGGATAACTCCTTGGTTTTCTATAGAATTCGGCTCGTTTTGCTAATCCAATCCTATTAGCAACGAGTTGTCAATGTAGTTATCAACAACACAAAAGCCGCTCCCACAATGGGAGCGGCTTTTGTGTTGTTGACCCAGAAAGGAACTGACAGTTTAATTAAATCAGCGCCCGGAATAGCAGGAACAGGCCACCAGCCAGGAACATGGTAACCGGCAACGTGAGCACCCAAGCCAAGGCAATGTTGCGCACCATCTGTGGGTTTAGGTTCTTCACGCCGCGGTTGGCCACCATAGAGCCCGCAATGGCCGACGACAGCACGTGCGTGGTAGAGGAAGGTAGGCCAAACCACGTGGAGCCGCCAATCATGGCAGCCGCTACCAGCTCTGAGGAAGCTCCCTGCGCGTACGTCAAGTGTTCTTTGCCAATTCGCTCGCCAATAGTTTTCACGATGCGCTGCCAGCCTACCATTGTACCAATGCCCAGCGACAACGACACCATCAGCAGCACCCACCACGGGGCGTAGTCCGTGAAGCGGCGCATGTCGGTAATGGCGGCTTCATAGGTGTTGCGGTCGTTGGTACTCAGGCTCACTTTGTCGCTGCCCACAATTTTCTTGGCGCGGCTGTAGGTGAGCAGAATGGCTTTGCGAATGCGGAAACGCTCGGCCTGGGGCAGCTGCGATACATCAGTTTTGCCATTGAAAATGCTGTCGAGGGTAGCCGTTTGGGCTCTCACGGCGGCCAGGTTCTGGCGGTTTTCGGCGGTCAGTTCATCGGGATTCACCTTGTTCATCACCAACTCTACCCGCTGCAACGACTCGCGCATATCCAGCGGGTTTAGGGTTTGGTCGATGGCGAAGTAGGTAGGTACGATGCCGATGAGAATTAGCATAATCAGGCCCACGCCCTTCTGACCATCGTTGGAGCCGTGGAAAAAGCTCACCAGCGTACAAGTCGTTACCAGCGTCAGGCGAATCCAGAGGGGTGGGGGCTTGCGCTTGTGTGGCTCTTTGAAGATGGCCTTGCTCTTCACGAAGCGCTTGAGCAGGTACATCAGAAAGATAGTGAGCGTGAAGCCGAACAGCGGCCCTACCAGCAAGGCAATGCCCGACTCGCCTGCCTTGCCCCAGTTTACGCCCGAGCCATTGTCACCCGAAATCAGGCTGAATGCAATGCCTACCCCCAGGATGGACCCAATGAGGGCGTGCGACGAGGAGGAAGGTAGGCCGTAGTACCACGTGCCCACGTTCCAGATAATGGCCGCCAGAATAAGCGCGCCTACCATGGCAATGCCGTGGTACACGTTTTGGTCGACCAGGCTTTCTACGGGCAGCAGGTAGATGATACCCATGGCCACGGCAATGCCACCGGAGAATACGCCAATGAAGTTCCAAAACGCCGACCATACCACGGCCACCCAGGGCCGTAGCGTGTTGGTGTAAATGACGGTAGCCACGGCGTTGGCCGTGTCGTGGAAACCGTTAACAAATTCGAACGCGCAGGCTGCCAGCAAGCAGATCAGCAGTAGCAGCAGCACGTGAGGCTCTAAGCCGAACATAGGAGGGTGGTTGGTGAAAAAACAGATTTCAGCATTCAAAGGTACAGGTACCCCAAAGGGTAGCAAGATTATGAAATTGTTACTGGAATTGACGATCAGGTAACTTTTGGGTAACCTAAGGAGCTAAGGAACTGATGGACCAGACAGTTGGGTAGGGCAAGGCAGAGATAAAGAGATAGGGCGATGGCGCGGGGCTTTGCCCCGTGTCTACTAGTAGCAGGCCGCTGGCCTGCATTGCCAGAACAATGTACTCAAACGTTCCTAGTGGCACAGACGACAGCAGGCCAGAGGCCTGCTACTAGTAAACACGGGGCAAAGCCCCGCGCCATTTGCAGTTGTACGAAACCTGTACTAGCCACAAAATCCGTGAAATCCGTTAAAATCCGCGCTAATCCGTGATACTTTTGCAGCTATGAGCAACGCCCCGCAGAAAGCATCCATCGAGAATACCCAGCTGAAAGATATTGTCAGCCACGCCAAGGAATACGGCTTCGTGTTCCCGTCCAGTGAAATCTACGACGGCCTGGCTGCCGTGTACGACTATGGCCCTAACGGCGTGGAGCTGAAAAACAACCTGAAGCGCCTCTGGTGGCAGGCCATGACGCAGCTGCACCAGAATGTGGTCGGCATCGACGCGGCCATCTTTATGGCGCCGCAAACCTGGGTTGCCTCGGGCCACGTAGCCGGCTTCAACGACCCCTTGGTGGATAACCTTGATAGCAAGAAGCGCTACCGCGCCGACGTGCTGGTGGAGGATAAAGCTGCCGAGTACGAAGCCGCTGGCCAACAAGACCGCGCCGCCGATCTGCTTGCTACCCTCGGCCGCCTGCTCACCGACAACGACCTGGCTGGCGTGAAGGAGCTGATTGTTTCGGAAAAGATTGTGTGCCCTATCTCCGGCACCTGTAACTGGACCGATGTACGCCAGTTCAACCTGATGTACTCCACCCAGGGCTCGGCCGTGGAGGGCGACGCCGCCCAGATCTACCTGCGTCCCGAAACGGCCCAGGGCATCTTTGTGAACTTCCTGAACGTGCAGAAATCGGCGCGGCAGAAGGTGCCGTTTGGCATTGCCCAGATTGGCAAAGCTTTCCGCAACGAGATTGTAGCCCGACAGTTCATCTTCCGGATGCGCGAGTTCGAGCAGATGGAAATGCAATTCTTCGTGCGCCCCGGCACCGAGGAGGAGTGGTACAACAACTGGAAGCAGGCCCGCCGCCGTTTCCACGAAGCCGTGGGCCTGGCCCCTGAAAAGCTGCGCTTCCACGACCACGATAAGTTGGCCCATTACGCCAAGGCCGCTGTGGATATTGAGTACGAATTCCCCTTCGGCTTCAAAGAAATTGAGGGCATCCACTCCCGCTCCGACTTCGACTTGACCCAGCACCAGGAGTTGAGCCGCAAGAAGCAGCAGTACTTCGACAACGATGTGAATCCTGAAACCGGCAAGCCCTACGGCAACTACGTGCCCTACGTGGTAGAAACCTCCGTGGGTGCCGACCGCCTGTTCTTGGCTACCCTCTGCCAAGCCTATCAGGAAGAGACCATCACCGAAGGCGAAGGCGAGAAGGAGCAAACCAAAACCCGCACCTTCCTGAAACTGCACCCAGCGCTAGCGCCCATTAAAGCCGCTATTTTCCCGCTGGTGAAGAAAGACGGCATGCCCGAGAAAGCTGAGGAAATCTTCAACAGCCTGCGCTTCGACTTCCCTGTAATTATGGAAGAGCGCGACGCCATTGGCAAGCGCTACACCCGCCAGGACCTCATCGGCACGCCGTTCTGCATTGTGGTAGATGGCCAAACGCTGGAAGATGAGACCGTAACCGTCCGTCACCGCGACTCGCGTGAGCAAACCCGTATGCCCATCAGCGAGCTGCGCGCTTACATTGGGCAGGCCGTGAGCTTCGCACGGATTTTCGAGAAGCTGTAGAACGGTTGAGTTGAGTGACAACAAAAAACGGCCCCGAGCAATCGGGGCCGTTTTTTGTTGTCACCAGGGGGTAGAAGCATCAATTATCACTCAGCCAGGCGTTGGCTTCGTGGCGGGAGGTGAAGTAGTTGAACTCTACTTGCGCGGGCGTCAGAGTGGTATTGCCCATCAGGTAGCTGCCAATCTGGTGTTGGTACTGGCCCTCTGATAGCACAGCAGCAATGTACACCGGCCAGTCGAGGGTAGGGGGAAACGTGCGGGACAGGGGTGCCAGCAAATGCTCCTCGTCGTCGGTAGGGGGCGCGTTGCGCTTGAGGTCCAGCAGCAGCTTGCCTACCTTTTTGCGCAGCATCTCTTCCAGTGCCAATTGGTAGGCTTCCCCAAACGACATAGACAGTGTAGTGGCACTGTATGTAAGCTGAAGCATATCGGCCTGATGATGGTAGGTAAGTAAGACCTCGGGTGCCTGAAACAGAATCATAGGGGAAGTATGCAATAGTATTGATACCATTGCGAAGTACGTTAAAAGCCTTTTATTAGATTTATAATTGTATTATAACTATATAATCGGCCAACAAAGATGACTATATTTAAAATATAATTTTACGTATCTAGCTGTATTTTTTCAGTAAACACATGTGCATAAGGTTTAGTGCATTTCTTTGTTGCGTAGCCTAGCTGCCCTGCTTTGCGTACCTTTGCTCCATTTTAGCGGCCTATGTGGAGTAAACTCGCCTTATTCATCATCAAGAACCGGCGGCTGCTACTTTTGCTGCTGGCGGTCATTACAGGATTCATGGCCTGGAAAGCCAAAGACGTAGAGATGACCTACGACTTTGCTCAGGTAGTCCGGCCCGATGACCCGGACATGCTATACTTCCAGGAGTTCAAGAAGACGTTTGGGGAGGATGGCAACGTGCTAGTAATAGGCCTGCAGGATAGTAGCGTATACAAGCTGGGCAACTTCAATGAGTTGCGTATCCTGACTGATACGTTGAGTAAGGTAGAGGGCGTAAATGGGGTGCTTAGCATCACTAAGCTTATCAAGCTCGATAAGGATACGGCAAACCGGCAGTTTCAGGCAGCGCCCATTTTTCGCACGTTTCCGCAAACGCAGGGGCAGCTAGACTCGCTCATGCAGATTGTAAATCGGCAAGAGTTCTACAAAGGGCAGTTGATTTCGCCGCGCACGGGGGCTACCCTGTTGGCCCTGACGATGGACCCGAAGTACCTGAATTCCAGCCGGCGACAAGGGGTGATGAACGAGATTCTGGGCCACGCCGAGCGGTTTAGCCAGAAAACGAGCATCCGGCTGCATTACGCCGGTATTCCCTACGTGCGCGCTACCATGACCACCAAGGTAGCCGGTGAGATGAAGTTTTTTGTGCTGCTGACGGTCATCATGATGGGCGCTACCCTGCTCATGTTCTTCCGCTCGTGGGCCGCCGTGCTAATTCCGCTGCTAATCGTGCTCATTGTGGTGGTCTGGTGCCTGGGCTCGATGGTGTTGCTGGGCTTCAAGATCAGTCTGCTGACGGGACTAATTCCGAGTATTCTGATCGTAATCGGCATTCCCAACTGTACCTACTTACTCTCGCGCTATCACTACGATTACCGCAAATCGGGTAACCAGGTACTGGCCATGACGCGGGTAGTGCGCAAAATTGGCCTCGTGACGCTGATGAACAACACGAACACAGCAGTAGGCTTTTTCGTGTTTTGCTTCACCAACATTGCCATTCTGTACGAGTTCGGACTAGTAGCGACGATTAACATCTTCGCGGCCTTTGTCATCTCGTTCATTATGATTCCGGCCATTTTCACCTACCTGCCACCGCCTACCCCCAAGCAACTCGAACACCTAGACGCCAAGCCTCTAACCAAGCTGCTGGAGTTCTTCGAGCACTTGGTACTAGAGCGCCGGGGCACGGTGTATGTGCTGGGTGCTGTGCTGGTGGCCCTGTCGTTGCTTAGTATCACGCGCATCAAGGCCGTGTCGTATATGGTTGATGACTTGCCCAAGGATTCGTCTGTCAACTCCGACTTGGCTTTCTTTGAGCAGCATTTCAACGGCATTATGCCACTAGAAATTGAGGTGGATACGGGGAAGAAACGTGGTATCCTAAACCTGAAAAACCTGGAGCGCATGGATCGGTTGGAGAACTACCTCCGCACCCAGCCCGAGGTAACGGCCCCCGTCAGCATCGTAACCTTCCTGAAAGCCGCTACCCAAACCTTTTACAACGGCGACCCAAGCTACTACCGTCTGCCCGACAACTCAGAGAAAAATTTTATTCTGAGTTACCTGGCTCGCTCGCAGGGCAACGGCGGCCCCATGAACAGCAAACTGCTGCATTCCTTCGTGGATTCTACGAGCCGCAAGGCGCGCATTTCCCTCAAGATTGCCGACATCGGCTCGCGCAATCTCGACACGCTGCTCGACAATAAAATTCGCCCGCAGATCAAGGAAATCTTCAATGGCACGGGTATGGACGTGAACCTGACGGGCACGACCATCATTTTTACCAAGGGAAATGAATACTTGATTAGCACGCTCAAAGAAAGCCTGCTGTGGGCCTTTGGCTTGGTAGGTATGGTCGTGCTAATCCTGTTTCGCTCGGTGCGGGCAGTGTTCTTTACGCTACTCCCTAACCTAGTCACGCTTATTCTGACGGGTGGGCTAATGGGCTTATTCAACATCCCCCTAAAGCCCAGTACAGCGCTTATTTTCAGTATTGCACTGGGTATCGACGGCGACAATTCGATTCACCTACTAGCCAAGTTCCGGCAGGAGCTGGCGGCCAATGGCCGCCATGTGCGGGCTGCCATTAGCACTACCCTGCGCGAGGCCGGCACGAGCATGATTTACACCAGCATCACGCTGTTTCTGGGTTTCGCGGTGTTTGCATTCAGCGAGTTCGGTGGAACCAAGGCCTTGGGTATGCTGATGTCGGCTAGCTTGCTGATTACCAACTTCTCAAACCTGATTTTGATGCCTGCCCTGCTGGTTACTTTTGAGCACGGGGTAGACGAGGAAATTGACCGCTCCAGCCTGCGCCATTACGACGACCAGTACCACGAGGAAGACGACGACGTGGAACTGAACCTGGATAAAATGCAGGTGAAACGGTTGAACAGTTAACCCCTTAAAAGTAGTTGTTATCGGGAGCTTGCCAAGGACCTTTACCACATAGCAGATAGGTGCTATCTGTTAAGAAAAGGCTTTTGGCAAGCTCCAAACGACAGTTTTGCATACGCTCCCCACAACGCATATATGAACTACCCCGAATTTAAGCAGCCGCTCAACTACGGCCAGGTCGGACAGGATATCCTGGCTTGGTGGAAGGCGAACGGCATCTTCGAAAAGAGCGTGAGCAGCCGCGAAGGGCAGCCCACCTACGTGTTCTACGAAGGTCCGCCTTCGGCTAACGGTGCCCCCGGCATTCACCACGTGATGGCGCGCACCGTGAAGGACATTTTCTGCCGCTACCACACCATGCTGGGCAAGCAAGTGCCGCGCAAAGGCGGCTGGGACACCCACGGCCTACCCATTGAGCTACAGGTGGAAAAGGAGCTAGGCATCACGAAGGAGGATATCGGGAAGAAGATCAGCATTGAGGACTACAACCAGCGCTGCCGCGAAACCGTGATGCGCTTCAAGGCGCAATGGGACGACCTGACGGAGAAGATGGGCTACTGGGTCGACCTGAACGACCCTTACATCACCTTCGAGCCGGAGTACATCGAAAGCTGCTGGGCGCTGCTCAAAAAGCTCTACGACAAGGGCTTGCTCTACAAAGGCTACACTATTCAGCCCTACTCGCCGGCGGCGGGTACTGGCCTGTCGTCGCACGAGCTGAACCAGCCCGGCACCTACCGCGACGTAAAGGACACGACCATTGTGGCTGAGTTCGAAGTAAAGCGCGATGAGCAATCGGAAAAGCTGTTTGCGCTAGCCAATAACCTACCGGTGTTCATCATGGCCTGGACGACCACGCCGTGGACACTGCCGGCCAATACGGGTTTGGCGGTGGGTAAGAACATCCGATATGCGGTGGTGCGTACCTTCAATCCATATACCTATGAGCCGCAGGTAGTTGTGCTGGCTAAAGTGTTGGTAAACCGCTACTTCACGGAAAAAGGCGCGCAGGCGTCGCTGGAAGACTACAAAGCCGGTGACAAGGTGCTGCCGTGGCAGCAAGTAGGCGAGTTTAGCGGCGCTGAGCTGGTAGGCATCCACTATGAGCGACTGTTCGGCCATGAAGCCGGTTTCCCGGCTTTCGAAAGCGAGGAAAAAGCCTTCCGCGTTATCCCCGGCGACTTCGTGACGACCGAAGACGGTACCGGTATCGTGCACATCTCGCCTACCTTCGGCGCCGATGACTTTAAGGTAGCCCAGCAGAACGACGTGCCCGCCCTACTGGTGGCCGACGACCAGGGCAAGCTTGGCCCCATCGTGGACCGTACCGGCCGCTACGTGCAGCAAATGGGCGAGTTTGGCGGCCGTTGGGTGAAGAACTATGATGGCCACGACGAATCGGCCGCCGACTACCGCACGCTGGACGTAGACATCAGCGTACGGCTGAAGGAGCGCGGCCGGGCGTTCAAAGTAGAGAAATACGAGCACACCTACCCGCACTGTTGGCGCACTGACAAGCCGGTGCTCTACTACCCCCTAGATTCGTGGTTCATCAAGACCACGGCCGTGAAAGACCGCCTCATCGAGCTGAACAAAACCATCAACTGGAAGCCTGAGAGCACCGGCACTGGTCGCTTCGGCAACTGGCTGGAAAACCTGGTGGACTGGAACCTAAGCCGCTCGCGCTACTGGGGCACGCCCCTACCCATCTGGCGCACCCAGGACGGCACGGAGGAACTGTGCATCGGTAGCATTGCCGAGCTAAGCGCCGAGATTGATAAGGCGGTGGCAGCTGGCATCATGACGAAGAATCCGTTGCAAGAAGGCCTACCCACTACGTCGCCCAACGAACAAGCGGATAGCCAAC
Organism: Hymenobacter aerilatus; assembly: GCF_022921095.1. Classification (NCBI taxonomy): domain Bacteria; kingdom Pseudomonadati; phylum Bacteroidota; class Cytophagia; order Cytophagales; family Hymenobacteraceae; genus Hymenobacter; species Hymenobacter aerilatus. Next base: position 4,328,993 of record NZ_CP095053.1, on the reverse strand, counting down.
AGCCAAGAGCTAACGGCCAAAAAATCGACCTACACCGGCCCTACGTGGACGACATCTTCTTGGTGTCGCCCAACGGTCAGCCGATGTACCGCGAAGCCGACCTTATCGACGTATGGTTCGACTCGGGCGCCATGCCCTACGCGCAGTGGCACTACCCCTTCGAGAATCAGGAGAAATTTCAGAAGAATTTCCCCGCCGATTTCATTGCCGAAGGCGTGGACCAAACCCGCGGCTGGTTCTTCACCCTGCACGCGCTGGCCGTGATGCTGGAAGACTCCGTGGCCTATAAGAACGTGATGGCCAACGGCTTAGTGCTGGACAAGAACGGCAACAAGATGAGCAAGCGCCTCGGCAACGCCATTGACCCGTTTGCGACCATCAACCAGTTTGGCCCGGATGCCACGCGCTGGTATATGATTGTGAACGCGCCACCATGGGACAACCTCAAGTTTGACCCAGCCGGTGTAACGGAGGTGCAGCGCCGCTTCTTCGGCACCCTGTTCAACACCTACTCGTTCTTCTCGCTCTACGCCAACCTCGACCAGTATACCTACTCTGTTGAGCAGGCCGTGCCCGCCGCCGAGCGTACCGAATTGGACCGCTGGGTGCTGAGCAAGTTGCAGTCGCTCATCCAGGAGGTAGGCGGCCACTACGACAGCTACGACCCCACGAAAGCCGCCCGCGCCGTGCAGGATTTCGTGACTGATCAGCTTTCGAACTGGTACGTGCGCCTGTCACGTCGCCGCTTCTGGAAAGGTGAGCTGACCGCCGACAAGCGTGCCGCCTTTGATACGCTCTACGAGTGCCTCTATGCTGTGGGGCAGCTAATGGCCCCCATCGCGCCGTTCTTCGCCGAGTGGCTGTACCAGAACTTAACCAGCGCTCAGGTAGGGGAGAAGCCCGAATCGGTGCACCTGACGCTGCTGCAAGCCGCCCAAACGGAGCTGATAGACACGGCTTTGGAAGAGCGCATGGAACTGGCGCAGCGCATTTCGTCGCTTACGCACTCCATGCGAAAAAAGTCGGTGTTGAAGGTACGCCAGCCGTTGCAGCGTATCTTGGTGCCGGTACTCAACGAGACAACACGCGAGCAGGTAGGGAAGGTAGAAGACCTGATTTGCGCTGAGGTGAACGTAAAGCACGTGGAGTTTCTGGACGACACGAGCGGTGTACTGGTGAAGTCGGTGAAACCGAATTTCAAACGCCTCGGCCAGCAATATGGCCCAAAGCTGAAGGTAGTAGGTGCCCGCATTCAGCAGATGACAGCCGAGGAAATCAGCCAGTTGGAAAAAACCGGCTCCCTACCCGTAGAAATCGACGGCGAAGCCTATACCCTGACGCCAGACGACGTAGAAATCCGCACTCAGGACCTGCCCGGCTGGCTAGTAGCCACCGACGGCCCGCTGACTGTAGCCCTCGACGTGACCCTGACCGACGAGCTTCGCCAGGAAGGCGTGGCCCGCGAGTTGGTGAACCGCCTCCAGAACCTGCGCAAAGACTCGGGTCTGGAGGTGCAGGACAAAATCCGCGTGACGCTTGGCGCCGATCAGCTCGAGCTAAAAGCCGCCGTGCAGTCGTTCGGCGACTACATCCGCACCGAAGTGCAGGCCGTGGCCCTGGACTTTGCTTCGGACGTAAATGGCGGCTCGGTGCTGGAATTCGACGACTACTCAGTGCCGGTACGGCTGGAAGTTGCAAACGGCTAATGCTGAAGTGCCTACCGGCTCCTGAAAAAGTCGGTAGGCACAACGGCGTCCAAAGGGCGGGGTAGGGCGTATGTAATCGCCTAAATCCTCCCAGATCTGGTTCAAAAGGGCACAAACGGCCCGAAATTTATATACTGTTACCCGGAAGCTGCAGTAGGACGGCCGTGCGGCAAAGTCAAAAAATCAGCGTCTCTTTGTACTCTATGAAGTATTGGAAATACTACTTGGTGGCCCTGCTGGTCATCCTCGTCGATCAGCTCTCGAAGTGGGCCGTGCACACGTACATGCAGCCCGGTATGCCCGGCGAAATCCCGCTCATTGGCGATTGGCTAAAGCTGCATTACACACTGAATCCAGGTATGGCGTTCGGAGTAGAGTTGCCGCCGCCCTACGGTAAGGTGCTGCTTACCAGCTTCCGCATTGTAGCCGTATGCTTCATTATCTATCTGATTAGGAAGTACTGGCGCCTGGGTGCGGCGTCGGGCCTGTTGGCCTGCGGCGGCCTGATTTTGGGTGGGGCCATCGGCAACCTAATAGACTCGATTTTCTACGGCGTGGTGTACGACAATGCGCCCTTCAATGCGCCTACCCCCTGGCTGCACGGCCAGGTAATCGACATGATTTACGTAGATATCTACGAGGGCTTCCTACCCGAATCGTGGCCTCTAATAGGTGGTATGCATCTCTCGCTGTGGCCTATCTTCAACATTGCCGACTCTGCCATCTTCGTAGGCGTAGTATTGATCCTGATTTTCCAGGGCCGCTTCTTCGCTGAGCACACGTACGAGGCGCATCCGGTGCAACCCATCCACCGCGACCCAGCTGAGGCTTCAGAGGTGGTTTAAAAACGCAAATTTCGCTCTATACAACAAGGCCCGCGGTATTGCTACCGCGGGCCTTGTTGCTTTACAAGGTCGCCTGCTGGTTGGGCACCGGAGATGTCTAACCAGCAGGCGACCTTTTACCATATCTGATGTACCTGCGGCCGGATTTTCTGGTCGTATACGGCACGCACGGCCTGCATTTGCTCCTCCGTGAGGGCCGGCAGCTCGGCGGCTTGCAGGTTAGAGGCGAGCTGTTCGGGCTTGGAGGCGCCGGGAATTACACAGCTCACTTCATCAAACATCAGTACCCAGCGGAGCGCAATAGGGGCAAGGTTGGGTTGATCGGGAAATAGCTGTTTCAACTCTTCCACAGCGGCCAAGCCGGTTTCGTAGTCCACGCCGGAAAAGGTTTCGCCTTTGTCGAAGGCCTCGCCGTGGCGGTTGAACTGGCGGTGGTCGTCGGGAGCGAAGGTGGTTTGGGGTGTGAATTTGCCCGTGAGCAGTCCGCTGGCCAGCGGTACGCGCACAATCAAGCCTACATCATTGCGCTTGGCTTCGGCAAACAATAGCTCAGTGGGCCGCTGCCGGAACATGTTGAAGATGAGTTGAATAGTGGTTACGTTCGGGAAGTTTAGCGCTTTCAGGCCTTCTTCTACGCGCTCCACGCTTACGCCCATATTCAAAATTTTCCCTTCTTCTTTCAACCGATCAAACAGCTCGAAAATTTCGGGACGATAGTATACATCAGTGGGTGGGCAGTGGAGCTGGATAAGGTCCAGTGCTTCCAGCTGCATGTTGCGCAGGCTGTTTTCCACAAACTGTCGCAGGGCTTTGGTCTGATACGCCTCGTTGGTGTGCGGCTGCAATTGCCGGCCACACTTGGTAGCCACATAAATGCGCTCCGAACGATTACGCACGAGACGACCCACGGCTTTCTCGCTCTCGCCGTCGCCGTATACATCGGCGGTATCGATGAAATTGATGCCGCCATCTACAGCGGCGTTCAGGATGGCATCGGCGTTTTCGTGGCTGAACGGCTCGCCCCAGCGGCCGCCTACCTGCCAGGTGCCCAAGCTGATTTCGGAGATGGAAAAGCCAGTTTTGCCAAGGGTGCGATGTTGCATAGGGTAGGGAGTAGGTGATTGAGTGTTGATTTCAGTCAGAAAGGAGTGGTCATGTTAAGCTTATCGGAGCATCTCGCGTACTGACGTTGGCATCACTAACTCAACAATGCAAGCGGGATGCTTCGACTTTGCTCAGCATGACGTACTACTCTCATACGCAACGAGCGTACTTCCTGCTACGGCGCGGCTCTTTATCTTTACTTGCTTCCTTCTATTCCATTTCCCATTGCTCCGTGCCTCAGCCACTGCTTTCCGTCCGCGACCTGACTATCGACTTTTCCTCGCATCGTGGCGATACGCGGGCCGTAGCCAACGTTTCGTTTGACTTACACCGGGGCGAGACGCTGGCCATTGTAGGCGAGTCGGGCTCGGGGAAATCGGTTACGTCGCTGGCACTGATGGGGCTGATTCCGCTGCCGCCCGGCAAAATCAGCAGCGGCGCGGCACTATTTCAGTCGCCGGCGTTGGGCGAGGTAGACTTGCTCCGGCTCACCGACAAACAGCTGCAGCAAGTCCGCGGCAACGACATCAGCATGATTTTTCAGGAGCCGATGACGTCTCTGAACCCAGTGTATACCTGCGGCAGCCAGGTGGTAGAGGCGCTACGCCTACATACTACCCTCAATGAGAAGGAAGCCGCGGTCCGTACTGTGGAGCTATTTACGATGGCCCAACTGCCGCGCCCGGAGAAAATATTCAGCAGCTACCCTCACGAAATCAGCGGCGGTCAGAAGCAGCGCGTGATGATTGCCATGGCTATGGCCTGCAACCCCGCCATTCTGATTGCCGACGAGCCTACCACTGCCCTCGACGTGACCGTGCAGGCACGCATGCTCCAGCTCATCGACGACCTGCGCCGGGAGCACCAGACGGCCGTCCTGTTCATCACCCACGATTTGGGCGTGGTAGCTGAAATTGCTGACCGCATTATGGTGATGTACCGGGGTAAGGTGGTAGAGCAGGGTAGGGTGCTCGACATCTTCACCAATCCCCAGCACCCCTACACCCGCGGCTTGCTGGCATGCCGCCCAAAACTTTCCATTGGCCACAAAAAACTTCCGGTAGTGGCCGATTTTATGCAGGAAATGCCCGATGGAAGCATACTTCCTACTTCAAATGCCCCTACGCAACTGCTTGCTAACGAAAGCGGTGTATTTCCTCAAAGTGGAAATGAATTTACCAAAACGTTCCCCGTGGAACATAGTAGCGTTCCACGTTCCAGAGACGATATAGGAAATCTGGAAATAGCCCCATTGGAATCGGGGCAATTGCTGCCGGAAGCGGCCGCCAGTGTGATAGAGCAAGACGTTGATGCCACTGAAAATGGAGCTTCTACAAAAAATCCGTCTGTCGAAGCTGCGTCGTTTCCAGCGCTACAAAAATCGAATCTTGGTCCTTCTTCAGTCCAAGACCTTGAGACCTCGAAACCTAAAGCTCCCCTTCTCCAGGTCGAAAATTTAAAAGTGTACTTTCCTGTTCGGAAAGGCTTTTTCCGGCGCACCACAGAGTTCGTGCGGGCCGTGGATAATGTCAGCTTTACGATATACCCCGGCGAGACGGTAGGGCTGGTAGGGGAGTCGGGCTGCGGCAAGACTACCCTAGGCCGTACGCTGCTACGTCTAGTGGAACCAACCAGCGGTAGTATTCTGTTCGATGGCATAGATCTGGCGACGCTCCCAGCCGGGGAGCTGCGCCGCCGCCGCCGCGAGTTTCAGATGGTATTTCAGGATCCATACGCCGCGCTCAATCCGACCATGACGGTTGGCGAGGCCATTCTGGAACCCATGCGAGTGCACGGGGTAGGCGGCACCAAAGCCGAGCAAAAGGCGCGCGTGCTGGAGTTGTTGCGTACGGTAGGACTGCGCGAAGAACACTTTCTGCGTTACCCCCATGAGTTCAGCGGCGGCCAGCGTCAGCGCATTTGTATAGCGCGGGCTCTAGCCTTGCAGCCCAAGTGCATCATTTGCGACGAGTCGGTTTCGGCCCTCGATGTGTCGGTGCAGGCGCAGGTGCTCAACTTGCTCAATGATCTTAAGCGCGAGTTTGGCATCACCTACCTGTTCATCACTCACGACCTGTCGGTGGCCCGCTTCATGAGTGACCGGCTGCTGGTGATGAGCAAGGGTAAGATTGTAGAGAGTGGCCCTGCGGCCGAAGTCTACGCTGACCCGCAAAACGAGTATACCCGCACGCTGTTGGCCGCTATTCCCAAAGACGAACCCGATGACATCCGGGCCGCTGTAGCCCGTCGCGAGAAAGTCTGAACCACAGATTCGCCCGGATTTATTGGATGATACGGATTTTGTAGATGCCTTCAACTGTCATTCTAAGCACAGCGAGGAGTCTCGCGTGCTGACGTCCGTCATGCTTCGGCAAGCGGACGTCAGATTGAGTGTAACCGCCTACCCTAACGTATAGCTGGTTTACTAAATCCGCGCAATCCAATAAATCCGGACGAATCCGTGGTTCAGACAACCCCACATAGTTGTTTGCCGATATATTCCGTATTATTCCTACCCCGGCTGTTTTACTGTTTTAAGGCCGCTGCTAGTAGCGCCATCTAACTTACCATTTACTCCGACTGCGGCGCCGTTGCGCCCGGTCCCATTTTACACCCGCCGCCTGCGAAAAAGACAACCACTGGCGGCTCCTATTTTCTAATGAAAAGAAAAGACGATTCCGCCGCTCCCCGCGCCTCCCGCGCGAAGGCTGCCAGCACTCCGCAACAAGCGAGTGCCCCCACCGCTTCGGTTACCATCAATCAGGTAGCCCGCGAATTTTTCACTTCCAACGAAACCTTAATTCCCTACCGCCAGCTGGCACGCCGTCTCGGTGTGACTACGAAGGAGCAGCGCGAGGTGCTATTTGGTCACCTGCGTACCCTGCGCGAAACCGGGCAGCTGGAGTTGGTCGGCAACGACGAGTACCGCCTGGCCGGTACCGATTCGACCGCCCCGGCACCCGCTGCTGCGCCCGAAGTAGCAGCCACTGAGCTCACCCCAGACGCTGCCAAGGGTAGCAAAAAATCGAAGTACGCTACTGCCAAGCAGCGCCAGAACGAGGAGCCTACCCCCGAGCAATCGACAAGCCAGGAGGAAGACGAAGCGGTTTCTAAAGGCCGCCCGGTAGAAGCCGAGTTCGGCAAAGACCCCGTGGTTCACCGCCGCCGCGAGGCCGGCTTCGACCATGCCGGCGATGTGCGCCACCAGAAGAAGCGTCGCCCCGAGCGTGCCGCCGAAACCGAGCGTCCCGGCGAGTACATCACCGGCCGTGTAGATCTGGCTACCCAAAAATTTGCCTTCGTAGTGAGTGATGAATCGGAGGAAGACGTGCGCGTGTTCACCGACCGCCTCATGTTCGCGATGGACGGCGACACGGTGCGCGTGCGTCTGCGCGGCCAGCGTGATGGTCGCCCAGTAGGCGACGTGGTAGAAGTGTTGAATCGCGAGAAAGACACCGTGGTAGGTCGCCTGATGACGCAGAATGCGGGCTTCGGCTTTGTGAAGCCCGACTACCGTAAGCTCTACTTCGATGTGTTTGTGCCGACTGATGGTTTGCACGAAGCCCGCGACGGCGAGAAGGTATTGGTGAAGATTACGGAATGGCCCGAGGACCCCGGCCGCCAGCCGGTAGGCGAGGTGGTGCGCAGCTTCGGCCAAGCCGGTGAGAACGAAGCCGAAATCAACGCCATCATGGCGGAGTTTGGGTTGCCGTTTGAATTCCCGGCCGAAGTAGAAGCCGAATCGGAAGCTATTCCGGATGTGATTTCGGCCAAGGAAATCGAGCGTCGCCGCGACTTCCGCGACGTGACTACCTTCACTATCGACCCCGCCGACGCTAAGGACTTCGACGACGCCCTATCCCTGCGCCAGTTGGAAAATGGGCATTGGGAGATAGGTGTGCACATAGCCGACGTGACCCACTACGTGCGCCCCGATACGGCGCTAGAGAAGGAGGCCGAGTTCCGGGCTACCTCCGTGTACCTGGTCGACCGCGTGATTCCGATGCTACCCGAGCGCCTCTCGAATGGCCTCTGCTCGCTGCGCCCCAACGAGGACAAGCTGACCTTCTCAGCTGTATTTGAGCTAGACGAAAAGGGTAAGCTGTATGATGCCTGGTATGGCAAAACCATCATTCATTCCGACCGTCGCTTCTCTTACGAAGAGGCTCAGGAGCGCATCGAAAGCAAAGAAGGCGACTTTGCTACGGAGGTGAATCTGCTGAACAGCATTGCCAAAAAGCTCAACGAGCAGCGTTTCAAGAAAGGCGCTATCAGCTTCGAAACGCAGGAGGTGAAGTTCCGGCTGGATGAGAACGGTAAGCCAGTGGGCGTGTATGTGAAGGAGCGCAAGGATGCCCACAAGATGATTGAGGAGTTCATGTTGCTGGCTAACCGTAAGGTGGCGGAGTTCGTGTTCAAGATCAAAGCCCGCAAGCCGCGCATGACGATGGTGTACCGTATTCACGAAGCACCCGACCCCGACCGTCTGCAAAACTTCGCCTTATTCGCCCAGAAGTTTGGCCACACGCTAGACCTCACTAACCCCAAAAAGCTCAGTGCCGAACTGAATGATTTGTCGGAGGAGGTAATTGGTAAGCCCGAGCAGAACGTCATCCAGACGCTGGCCATCCGTACCATGTCGAAGGCTATTTACAGCACCGAGCCCATCGGGCACTTCGGTCTGGCATTCGAGCACTACACGCACTTCACCTCACCCATCCGCCGCTATCCCGACATGATGGTGCACCGCCTGTTGGAGCACTATCTCGAAGGCGGTAAGAACGTGCCCGTGGAGCCGGTAGAAGAGGAGTGTAAGCATTCCTCGGAACGCGAGAAACGCGCCGCCACTGCCGAGCGTGCCAGCATCAAGTACAAGCAGGTAGAGTATATGGCCGATGAAATCGGGGCCGAATTTACCGGTGTAGTATCGGGCCTCACGGAGTGGGGCGTGTACGTGGAAATCGAGGAGAACAAGTGCGAGGGCATGGTTCGCATCAGCGACATTCCCGGTGACTACTTCGAACTGGATAAGGACAACTATCGCCTGGTAGGAAAGAAAACCAAGCGCGTCATCCAGTTCGGCGACCCGCTGCAGGTGGTAGTGAAATCTGCCAACCTACTCGACCGCACCATCGACTTCGACCTAGTAGACCGCCGGCCTGATGCCGTGAAGCGCCGCGAGAAAGATGAGAAGCGTGGCAACCGCGGGGGCAGCCGCCACGGTGGTGGCAAAGAAAGCTCCAGCAAGCCGGGCAAGGGTGGTGGCAAGCGCCGCCGGTAGGAACGCCGAAGTTTAAAGAACGTCATGCCAAACGGAGTCTGAGCATTTCTACTGTAGATAATACATCTACTCCCAGTAGAGATGCTCAGACTCCGCTCGGCATGACGTTCTTTCGTTCTATCCATACTGTCGCCCTACCCGTCTTTCCGTTGTACCTTGCCTACCTCATTCTATCATCTACCTTCTGTGGATATTTCTGCCCTTACACGCACGATAAACGACCAACTGGCCCTCCTGTCCTACGGCGACCAACCCACGTCGCTATACGAGCCAATTCGCTACATCATGGCCCTTGGCGGCAAGCGTATCCGGCCGCTGCTCACGCTCCTCGGCGCCCAGCTCTTCACCGACGACTTAACGCCTGTTCTGAAGCCTGCGCTGGCCACCGAGGTATTCCACAATTTCACGCTTCTGCACGACGATTTGATGGACCAGGCCCCCCTGCGCCGTGGCCAGGCTACTGTGCATGAAAAGTGGAACCCTAACGTGGCCATCCTGAGTGGCGACGTAATGCTGGTGCGGGCCTACGAGCTGTTTTTCGACGTGCCGGCTGCGCTACTTCCTACCGTATTGCGTCGCTTCAGCCAGACCGCCGCCGAGGTATGTGAAGGACAGCAGTGGGATATGAATTTTGAAATCGACTCTGAGGTAAGCATTGCGCAGTACCTTGATATGATCCGGCTGAAAACAGCTGTCTTGCTCGGCTTTGCGCTAGAGCTGGGCGCCCTGCTCGGCGGGGCACCCGCTTCCGAAGCCGACCAACTGCGGCAGTTCGGAACGGCCATCGGCATAGCTTTTCAACTCCGCGACGACCTGCTGGATGTGTATGGGGACGCTGCTACCTTCGGCAAGCGGGTAGGGGGCGACATTGTATCTGATAAAAAAACGTTCCTACTACTTACAGCCCAGGCGCAAGCTAGTGCTGCGCAACAAGCCGTATTGCAGCAGCACATCGGGCAGCCGGTATTTGATGCCGAACGCAAAGTACAGGCAGTAACGGCTGTATATGACGAGCTAAACATTCGTGCCCAAACCGAGGCGCTTATCAACGAATACTTCGAAGCAGCGCTGGCCCATCTGGAGCAGGTGGCGGTACTAGCAGCTCGCAAAGAGCCCCTCCACCGACTAGCGCTCCAACTGATGGAGCGTGAAAGCTAGTCGCGTTTCCACTTTCTGATTTCACTTTCCTCTATGGACATTACCCTCATTCTGGTCGTCCTAACGGCCATCGTTTCCGTCTACGCCTGGTCGAACCCGACCTTCTTAGACAAATGGATTCTGAGTCCCTTCCTAGTGGCCAAGCGGCAGGAATACTACCGCTTCCTCACTTCCGGCTTTCTGCACGCCGACTGGATGCACTTACTCTTCAACATGTTTGCCTTCTTCTCCTTCGGGCAGTTGGTGCAAGGCGGATTCGAGCAGATTTTCGGGGTTGAAGGCAGCCTATGGCGTTACCTATTACTCTACCTGGGCGGCATCATCGTTTCTGATATCCCCACCTACCTCCGTCACCGCCAAGACCCCGACTACCGTAGCCTGGGTGCATCCGGTGGGGTAGCGTCTGTTATTTTCTCAGGTATCCTGTTCCAGCCAATTGGTGGTATTCACATCTTCCCGATTCCATTTAGCATTCCCGGCTTCATTTTCGGCTTTCTCTACCTTGGCTATTCCTACTATATGGGCCGTCGGTCGGGCGATAATATCAACCATGATGCGCACTTCTACGGGGCTTTATATGGGGTAGTGCTCACGTTGGTTTTCATTCCACAGATTGGCCCTTACTTCATTCAGCAAATACAACAATATTTGTTTTAAGTAATTGATATTCAGAAATTTAAGTTTGAAAATCAATAATTAAAAAATCTCCAGCACTACTATAAAGAGAGGCCCGGTTGCACATGCAACCGGGCCTCTCTTTGTTTGTGTGTGTATAGCGTCAGACTTACTTTCTAAGCATTCGTTGCTTTTCCAATCGTGCCACGTGGCGTATTAGCTCATCTGTATTGGTCACTTGCGTTACTTGCCAATGGTCATCGCGCTTGATCATCTTCAACTCCAGCACCAAAGTAGTGTCGTATGCAGGCTGCGTGAATTCCAGCCCAACCAAAGCCTGCTCACTACTTTCTTCCTTCACATATTTTACGTCTTTGAATTTGCTGTCGGGACTCACCATCTTACCAGCCAAGCCTAGTATCGATACGTTGAGCGGACGCTTTGACTGAGCGGCTGTTGCAGCTTCTACGGAGCCAGTTTCTACATAGCGCTGTACTTCCTCGCGCGCAGCTGCGGCTAGTTGTGGCTTAAGTAATCGTAGGCTACTCATAAAAGCGACACCACCTGGGTTCAGTAATTTCAGGGTAGTACGCTGGGTAGTTACTTGATCTACTATATCACTTGCTATGCTTTCCACGTCTACGTATTGCTCGAATGCCGCTACGTCGTGTGATTGTACTGCGGCTGCTGCCTTCAATAGAGAATATTTCGGGCCTGCTGCTGTAGTGCGGTAATACCAATAGCCGCCTATCAGCACAGAGAGCAATGTGACAAGTAAAAAAGCTTTTTTCATGGTAGAGTATTCTATAAACAAACTGAAAAGACGGGTCATATAGAAAGGCAGGAGTAAGAAGATGCAATGACATACGCTATTGAGAAAGGACTGCTGGTATCAAGTATTTCCTTAGCAGCTCTAACCTATCCCACCTCCCTGTAACTGAGGCAACCTATGTGCCGCTACCGCTCGTTGCTTTGAAAGCTTTTCTACGCAGGTTTCTCGCACTGACTGGAGCGTGCTACTTGAGTACACTATCTACAAGATCAACTCTAAACTCACAGTACGCAATAGTATATACACAAACCGAATGTCATTTTGATTGGCTATCCAGAAGGCTGGCACTACCACGCATAGATAAAGTGACCTGCTGTCGCTGTTCAGCTATAGTGTGGTGAACCTCAAATTCTCTTATAAGGCAAGAGTTTATTATCAGGCGATGACCTAATTGAGAGTCATGAAGCATGGTATAGGGTAGGGTAGGGTAGGGTAGGGTAGGGTAGGGTAGGGTAGGGTGCAAACTCCCTTAGCCTGTATACTATTTCTTTCCACTGAGCGCATTCAAAGGCACAGTAATGCAATTGATAACTACAGCTCAACGGATACAAACTGTATCATCTCCGTTTACTCTAGCTTGTGTATCATTCACTCCATCTGATTTCATCCTTGACAGTTTTTTAGATAAAGGATCAGCACGGTTTTACTGTACCTAAATAACTATTACACCTATTACAGTGTAACACTGTTTTAAAACATGTATTGGAGCCGTTTTTAGATTATCATATGGCTATACACGCTATTTATGTACCGCTTTTATGATTATGTTACGTAATATGTAAGGTTGTAACGACTTGTATTAACTTGTAATGTGTGTAACTATGCTGTAACAATGTAATTATTTACAGTGTTACAGTTCATTGTTTATATTTGTAATTGTATTTGCTTTATTGTATCAATGTTTACAACTTTACATACAGTAGTTACAATGCTCAGGATATGCCTCATCAAGGAGAAATACTGCAAAATGCTATTAAAAACAGTGGTATTTCTATCACGCGCATTGTTGACGAACTAGGTATTACACGACCTACAATCTATCGTAAATTCAAGGATGATACACTTGATTACGACTTTGTAAAAAAAATAGGTGACATTATTGGGCATGATTTCTCTCAAGACTTTACACAAAGTCATCAGTCTGTTCTGTCATTTGTAACGAACGCCCCTACAAAAGTGTCTAGTCCTTCTGCTTTACAGCGTAACACCTCCCCTGTAACATCTTCTCAGGATCAAACAGAACAGCTTTTAGCTCTCCAAACCAAGTACATTGCTTTACTCGAAGCTTATAATGAGCTATTGATAAAAGTGTATGGTCCTAAATAACAATTATGTTCCACGTGAAACATTTTTGTCAAATAGTTCAATACCGCAGTGAACAAGTATAGGCCAAAAGAGGATGTACTGATTGCTGTTAAGCTTATAGCTATATAGCAACTCAGCCTAATAAGAAATAGAGTTAGCAACCAATTTGTCGGATAGTTCAGCAGACTCTGTTCAGTGCCCAATAAGAAACGGGTCACACCATTACTGCGCCACTGAGCAATAGCACATATGCTTAAGAACCGTAAATAGATAATTAGCTTCTCAACTGAAAGTATAGAGAGCCGGTTAGATCGGTCGGTATAAGCTCTGTTACTTCGGGCAACTAACCCTATGAAGTAGGTGCTATATTTCTTCTAGCGACCCTAAAGCAAGCGCATGCCATAGCAGATGCTTTTGAGAAACGACGTTTAGTGTAGACTGAGAACTTTGTTTTGTTGAAGTGGCAACTTCAATAACATAAACCAGATAATGGAGGAGGCAATTTGTCTTAGTACTACAGCGCCTGAAATAGCCACTACGGCTGTAGCTGGTTCTTTCAGCTAAGAGAAGAACTATATATTACTCTACCGACAAAATCGCTTGAGCACGAAAGCTAAATATGGAACGAATAGCGAGCGAAAATGAGAGGTATAAACACCGGCCATGCAAGAGAGGATTCAATCCACAATCTTGATGTTGTTGCCTGCTGTGCCGAAGTGCGGCAGTGATGCGCTCAATTAAGTATTGAGATGAGGGTAGGGGAAGCAGAGTGCCCTTATAGAAAGACTACTTCTTTAATTATCTCCTCGCCAACCTCTGCGTTGATAATCTCCAGTACTCTTGTCTTGGCCATCACGAGCTCATGCTTGAGAGGGGCAGAAGTGAGACGGACAAACAGTTTTCCTTTACTCACAAATACTTCTTGTGTTTTTAAGGCCACAGCCTTTCCCATCACCCGTTCCCAACTGGAAACGACAACCACCTCATTCAGTTTGCCCTGTATGCGGTAAGCCTTCAGCAAAGCACTAATACCGTCCTTCAAAGGAATAATATCTGCCTGTCGGTAATTTTCTGAAGACTTATGTTTTTTCACTGAAATTGTGTAAGGACGGGCGAATACTCAAAATATGAAGAGTATACAAAGGTACGCAACCCATTAGCTATAACGGAGAGACTGCGCCGTTCTCTACACGAAAGCGGCTGATTTGTTCAGATAGCGTTGATAAGACTCGATCAGTCCGGTCGAGGTGAGTATCCGTTAAGAAAACCTGGCCGAAAGTATGGTCAGCCACTAAGCGCATTAATTGGGTAATGCGCTTCTCATCTAATCGGTCGAAAATATCGTCTAGCAGTAGAATGGGTTTTTGCTGCTTACGGATGGCTAGTATCTCGAACTGCGCAAGTTTTAAAGCAATGGCATACGACTTTTGCTGACCCTGCGAGCCGTAGTTCTTAACAGGTAAGTCGTTCATCAGAAAAACGAAATCGTCGCGGTGTGGGCCGGCGTGGGTACGCTGAAGTAACAGATCTTTGCGTTCGTTGAGACGCAGTACTTTCAGAAAGTCAGTGGCTGGTACTTGGCTCTTATAAGTAAGCGTCACTTCCTCCCGGTCGTCGGAAAGTTGCTGGTAGTGCTTCTGAAAAAGCGGTGTAAATTCATCCAAGAATTGCTGGCGAAGCTGAGCTAGTTGCTCTCCGAGGGGCGCTAATTGTTCATCTAATACCAATAGATAATCCCGGTCGTACGCTTGGCCATTAGCAGCTTTGAGCAGCGCGTTTCGTTGGCGCAGCAAATGTGAGTAAGAAATTAATAGCTCTAGATACGTATGATCGAGCTGCGACATCAAACTATCAAAGTAGCGGCGCCGGTCCTCGCTACCCTGCCGAATTAGGTCTGTATCATAAGGCGAAATCAACACAACAGGGTAGCGCCCGATGTGGTCGGATATCCGCTCATAGGGCTGTTTGTCGTGCGTAACGGTTTTCTTCTGGCCCATCCGCAGACTACATTGGATAACCTCATCGGCATGGTCAGAAGAAAGAGCATGAAACCGGCCACGCACTACAAAGAACTCTTCACCGTGTTTAATTGTCTGCGTATCAGCCGCGTTGAAAGCACTCTTAGTAAGTGATAAATAGTGAATAGCATCCAGTAGATTGGTTTTGCCACTACCATTGTCGCCAATGAAGCAATTAATGTGCGGCGAGAGGCGTAGATTGACTTCTTCGTAGTTTTTGAAGAAGAGAAGGTGCAGAGTTTCAAGATTCATTCGGGTTCGGAATTGCAATCCTTTTACGTACTTTCGCATCCCAAACGCGAACAACCAAGAGCACGATGGCGGAGACGAAAGTAAAGGCTGCCCCCAAAGCTTCCAAGGAGAGCAAGCCAGCTAAAACGAAAAATGCCCCTAGCGGCAAGGCCAAACCTTCCGAAGCTGCGCAAGAAGCAACGGAGCTGACGGAAACGGTTCAGCAACCCGATTCGGGTGCGCCGGCCTCCAATCCCGAGGCGAAAGAGGCTACCGGCGCCCCTAAGGCTACGACTCCGGATAACCCAGAGTTTTCCAAAGAGCAGTACCTATCTTGGTATGAGCAGATGCAGCTCATGCGCAAGTTTGAGGAAAAAGCAGGGCAGCTATATGGTCAGCAAAAGATCAAAGGCTTCTGCCACTTGTATATTGGACAAGAGGCTTGCGTAGCAGGTGCCGTATCGGCCCTCACCAAAGACGATAAGTGGATTACGGCCTACCGTGACCACGCCCACCCTCTGGCCCTGGGCACTTCGCCTAATGCCATCATGGCCGAGCTGTTTGCAAAAGCTACGGGTTGTTCTAAGGGCAAAGGTGGCTCCATGCACATCTTCGATAAAGAGGTGAACTTCGTTGGCGGCCACGGTATTGTTGGCGGTCAGATTCCGCTGGGCGCTGGTATTGCCTTTGCTGAGAAATACAACAAGACGGGCAACCTCTGCATTTGCTACATGGGCGACGGAGCCGTGCGCCAGGGCGCTTTGCATGAAGCCTTCAACATGGCAATGCTGTGGAAGCTGCCCGTTATTTTCGTTATCGAAAATAACGGTTACGCTATGGGTACTTCCGTGCAGCGTACTTCCAACGTGATTGAGCTGTACAAGCTAGGACTGTCGTATGACATGCCCTCGGAGCCAGTGAATGCCATGAACGTAGAGGATGTACACGAAGCCGTAGCCCGCGCCGCCGAGCGTGCCCGCGCCGGCGAAGGTCCTACCCTGTTAGAGTTCAAGACCTATCGCTACAAAGGCCACTCGATGAGTGACCCGGCAAAATACCGCACTAAAGAAGAGCTAGAGGATTTCCGCTCGCGCGACTCCATTGAAGCCGTGCGCCACACGATTCTGACGCACAACTTTGCGACGGAAGATGAACTCAACGCCGTTGACGAGAATATCAAAGGTCGGGTGCAGGAGTCGGTTGATTTCGCTGAAAACTCGCCCTTCCCCGATCCGGAAGAACTCTACCGCGACGTATACGTGGAGGAAGATTATCCATTCATCCGCGAATAGTACGGCCAGTCATTGATAAGCACTTTTGCGGCTTGTAAAAGCCACTTGTAGTATGTCTAAGATTCCTTATACGCGCAATAGTTCACAGAATCGCCCGCAACGGGTGCCTGCCGACCCGTTGCAGCCCACAACCAACGAAGGGCGCTATGGCACGCCTGAGCACCCGTTACTTGAAGATCCGGATGCGCTAGCTATCCGTTTGGCTGAGTCGGAGGATTTTGTGCGGCGTAATAAAAATCTGCTGCTGGGGTTGTTGGCTGTAGTGGTACTAGCCGTGGTAGGCGCTATAGGCTATTATATGTGGCGTTCGTCGCAAGACGAGAAAGCGCAGACTGCCATGTTTCAGGCCGTCAACTACTGGGAAGCCGACTCCTTGAACAAAGCCATGCAAGGCGATGGACAATATGACGGTCTTACTACCATTGCGTCGGAATACGGCAACACAAAAGCCGGCAACTTGGCTAGCTTCTATGCTGGAGTAGCTGCGCTGAAGCAGGGTAAGTATCAGGCTGCTATTGATTATCTGGAAGACTTTAGCTCCGATGATCTGCTGGTGCAGGCCCGTGCTTACTCTTTGATAGGTGATGCCAACATGGAGTTGAACAAGTACAAGGAAGCCGCTGATTTTTACGACAAGGCTGCCAACTACAAGTCCAATGAGTATTTCTCGCCTGAGTATCTAATGAAGAAAGCAACGGCGCAGGAAATGGCGAAAGATTACAGCGGCGCAGTGGAGACATATGATAAAATCATTAATGACTACCAGAGCGCTCAGCAAGTAAACGAAGCTCGTCAGTTGAAAGCCCGCGACGAAGCATTAGCAGGCAAGTAAAACCCTGTGTTGGTTTCGCTGTTTCAGCAACTACTACAAAAAAGGACGGTCCGGTACCGTCCTTTTTTTATGAATACGGGTAGCAACTGCTACTCCCTACTCTGCACAACTACAAAACCTCTACATCTTTAAACTCTGCGCTACATGGCAACTGCTCTCAAAAACCTCAGCGACTACACTTCTGACCACTTCATCGATATCAGTGATAAGCGGTTTGGCTTGGTAGTAGCCGAGTGGAATCGTGAAATCACGGATACACTAGCGCAAGGCGCATATGAAACCTTGCTCAAACACGGAGCAAAAGAGGAAAACATCTACCGCAACACCGTACCAGGTAGCTTCGAGTTGACATTGGGTGCCCAACTACTAGCTCAGCACGAGGAAATAGATGCAGTGATTTGCCTAGGGGTGGTTATCAAAGGTGAAACGAAGCACGATGACTATATATGCCATGCTGTGGCACAAGGCATCACCAACGTGGGATTGAAGTTTAATAAACCCGTCATCTTTGGGTTGGTTACCACCAATACCCTGGAGCAAGCGTGGGATCGGGCCGGTGGCAAGCACGGCAATAAAGGGGTAGAAGGCGCCGTGGCTGCCATTCATATGCTAGGCTTCTGAAAAGCAGACACTAGGTGGGGTAGGAAGGGAAAAGCAGGTTAGCTAATTAATTGACAAAGACGTAGCTTTGCGGCCGAAAAGCCTTGCGCAGCGTCGGCTGATTGGCTGGATATAACCCTACACAGTGCCTTATAAACTTATTTATAGAAGCTGCTGTTGACCGGCTATTCCAGTAAATGACCGAGAAGGCTATGCTGGTAGGCAATCAATCACCCCTTTATCATATTTTCCCTGCCCAACATGAGTGACGACAACCTACGCTATTCCAGGGAAGAGCTAGCTGAGTTCGAGCAGATTATTCAGGATAAGCTAACTGCTGCTCGGAAAGAAGTGAGCTTTATTAAGGAAACCCTGAGCCGGCGCAACGATTCGGGTACCGATAACACGGCGTCATCGTCGAAGGTACTGGAAGACGGCGCTGATACTGCCGAGAAGGAAAGCTTAAACCAATTGGCTTCGCGCCAGATGAAGTTTATTCAGCAGCTGGAAAACGCACTGATCCGTATCAAGAACGGTACGTACGGTGTGTGTATCGGTACAGGCAAGCTGATTCCGAAAGAACGCCTGCGTGCTGTGCCGCACACGCAGCACTCGATTGAAGCAAAAATGGCTCGCCGCGACTAACGGTAGCCGACGATTTGAATGTGCCCGGGCGGGTTGGTTGGAAGCTGCAAAGCGCCCGACCGCCGGTCCGGGCACTGTTTTCTGAGGCTAGGTGTTGGGAGTCTCAGTTTACTATCAACTATTGATTTTTTCATGTCGCACCGTAGCGATACGGCGCTAATCCTTGCAACTATGGGCAAGAAACACTTCTCCGATGAACCCGCCGGCCGTCGTGGTCGCACTTCTTTCAACGACAATAACAGGGAGGGCGGCCGCGATGCAAAACCGCGTCGCAACGACCGCCCTACTGGTAATAGCTTCGGCCGGGACAATGAGCGTCGGGGCGAAGGCTTTACTTCTCGTCCATCCTTTGGACGGCCACAGGGGCAGGGTAGCCGCCCTGGTGGCAGCCGGGACTTTGGCAACCGTAGCTTCGGGGAAGACCGCAACAGCGGTGGCCGTGGCTTTGGTGGTAATGACCGGCGCCCGGGTGGGGGTAGAGATTTTGGCGGTGCCGACCGCCGCGCTGGCACAGACCGAAATTTCGGTGGTAATGACCGCCGCGCTGGCAGCAGCCGCAATGAGGGCTACAGCCAGCGGGAGCAGCCCGACAACCGGCCCGTGCGCGCCTACGAATCAAGAGAAACCTGGAGTGGCCAGCCCTATCGTCAGGAAGGTAAACCTACGGTACCACGCGGCGCGCCGGGTGAGCGAAACCGTAAGTTTCAGAAGGTGAACCCCAATGCGGAAGCTTCTGCTTACCGGCCACAGCCGGAAGCGCCTACCCGCCCTGAGCGCAACGAGGCAACGGGAACTGACCGTCCCATCCGGGCAGCACGTCCGTTCGACTACCGCGGCAAGCCTGAAGAGGGCAATACGCGTGGTGAGCGGCCTACCCGTGCGTTTGAGCGCGGTGGCGAAGACCGCCGCGACAATCGGAGTGGCTACGGCGAACGAAAATCAACGGGTGATTTCGGCAAGCGTGACTTCGGTAGGCAGCGCGAAGGTCGTCCGTCATATGGTGATCGGGCAGAACGTAACTTTGGGGGAGGTAGCCGCAGCTTTAGCGAGACGCGGGCTAACCGCGCCTACGAAACGCGTGAGCGTCGTAGTGACACTGCCACCGATAAAAAGTCTGCGCCCGATGCCAATGCGCACCGTGCTGGTAAATTAAAGCGCGGCGAAGTAGCTGGTCAAGCACCCGACTACAAAAACCTGAAACACTACGAAAAGGACCCGAACCGTGGTAACAAGCGCCGTCGCAACGAGGAGGAGTTTGGGGCGGAGTTAATTCGGTTGAACCGCTACATCGCCAACGCGGGCATCTGCTCGCGCCGGGAAGCCGATGCGCTGATTGCTGCTGGCGAAATTCGGGTGAATGGAGAGGTAGTAACCGAAATGGGCTACCAGGTGCAGCCATCGGATACGGTGCAGTACGGCAAAACCAACCTCAACCGCGAGAAGCTGGTGTACGTGCTGCTGAACAAGCCCAAGGATTTCATCACCACCACCGATGACCCGGAAGGCCGTAAAACGGTAATGGATCTGGTGGCAGGTGCTTCCAAGGAACGCATTTTCCCAGTAGGCCGCCTCGACCGCAACACGACGGGTCTGCTGCTTTTCACCAACGACGGTGAAGTAGCGCAGAAGCTTTCGCACCCTTCCAACAAGAACAAGAAGATTTATCAGGTAGAACTGGACAAGCCACTTACGGAAGCTGACCTGCGCAGCATTTCAGAAGGCCTGGAGCTGGAAGATGGCAAAGCAGAGGTAGACGATGTAGCCGTGGTAGCCGGCAATGCACATTTTGTTGGCATTGAGCTACACACGGGGCGTAACCGCATTGTGCGCCGCATCTTTGAACACCTAGGCTACGAGGTAGTCACGCTGGACCGCGTGCAGTACGCTGGCCTCACCAAAAAGGACCTGCCCCGCAGCAAGTGGCGCTTCCTGACGGAAAAAGAGGTTATCCGCCTGAAATACTTTATGTAGCACGCAACCCCCTGACAACAGCGGGGCTCTTAGAGGTGAGTTGTGAGATTGTGAAATGATGAGTTTGATGTTCTACTGATTCCGTTTGCGCGATTCGTCCCTGTAACGGAATATCAACTCACCATTTCACTGCTCACTATTTCACCGCTTACTATTTCACCTCCATGTGTACCGCTACCCTCGATATTGGCAACACGGCCGTGAAGTACGGGTACTTTGAGGGCAATGAGTTGCGGTATCGGGCGACGGGACAAACGTTGGCCGAAGTGTTAGCATTGGTGCAACTGCATCAGCCTACTCATGCTATTGTAGCCTCGGTGGCAGAGCCTACTACTGACTGGGCCGCTGCGCTCCGACCACTTATACCGGGGCACGTGCTAGAGCTGGCACCTGCTACCACACCACTCCCATTGCGCAATGGCTACGCTACGCCTCACACATTAGGCGCCGACCGGCTAGCCGCAGCAGTAGGGGCAGCGTGGCTGCACCCCAAGCAGGATGTACTGGTGATTGATGCTGGCACTGCCATTAAGTGCGACTTTGTAGAGGGTGGCCACACCTTTCGGGGGGGAAGCATTGGGCCAGGGCTGCGGCTGCGGTTTCAGGCGCTGCATACGTTTACGGGCCGCCTGCCGTTACTGGAAGTGCCCAACGCTCCCTCGGTGGCCGTACCCTTGATTGGAGACGATACGCAGTCGGCTATTCGGAGCGGCGTGCTAAACGGGGCTGCCGCCGAGGTGAACGGCCTCATTGATACCTACCGTGCCCAATATCCTGGGTTAGCAGTGTTGCTAACAGGTGGTGATGCCGGTTTTTTTCAACCACGGCTGAAAGGCTATATCTTTGCCATTCCGGAGCTTGTGCTACTTGGGCTCCATCGAATATTAGTGCATAATGTTGAAAACTAAATTTGCCGGCCTGGCCGGGTTGTCGCTGCTAGGGTGGCTGAGCGCTGCACAAACGCATGCACAAGGTCTGGGAAACTCGCCTTATTCGCGCCTGGGTCTGGGCGACGCCTATATCAACACGGGTGGAGTCCGGCAAATGGCAATGGGAGGGGTAGGGCTGGCCGCGCCCAACGGTACCAATGTGAATGAGCTGAACCCGGCTCTGGTGTACTACACCTCTCGCACTACCTACGAGGTAGCCGTAACCGGGCAGTTCAAAACCATCAGCAACCGCACCAATTCGCAGCGCGATGGTAGCGGCACGCTAGGTTACCTGGCACTGGCTTTTCCCATCTCCAAGCGCTGGGCAGCGGCGGCCGGCTTGCGGCCCTATACGGCCGTCGACTACGAGAGCACCACAAGCAACAGCGTAGCGGGCGACCCCAACGCGCAATCCATCAACCGCTTTACAGGTGATGGTGGGCTGTCGGAGGCGTATATGGCGCACGCCTTCCGTCTGGCGAAAGGCCTGACAGTAGGGGGCACGGCCTCTTATGTATTTGGCACTATCGACGCTACTTCCGGCACCACGGTTATAACCTCCGGCGACAATTCAAACGCACAGAGCACTGTGCGCCTAGAGCACGTCCGCTATTCAGATTTTATTTTCCGAGCTGGTGCACACTACCGCAGCAAGCTAACGGACAAGCTCAACTACAACCTGGCAGCCGTATATGGCTTTCAGTCCAACCTGAACGGCACGTACGATGTGACGCAGGAGCAGCGCACGTTGACCGGCGCGCCTATTGCTAACACCAGCATTGTATTGGTGAGCGGTCAGAAAGGCGAAGCCCGTGTGCCTACCCTAGCACAGTTCGGCATCAGCCTCGATAACAACCGCAACTGGAGTACCAGCCTAGACCTGGCCCGGCAGCAATGGTCGCGCTTTCAAGTGCCAACGCTGGCGGGCGTAACCAGCGCTGCCAACGTGCCGCTGAGCGACACATATCGGGTAGGACTAGGCGGCGAGTGGGCGCCAGACCCCACTAACGTCGACAACTACTTTAAGCGCGTGGTGTATCGGGCCGGCATCAGCCTCGCGGAGGTTCCCTACCGTCCCGGTGGTCAGCGTCTCTACGACCGGGCCGTAAGTTGGGGCTTTGGCTTCCCGATACCCGGCGCTACACCGCTGGATGCTACTACCCTGAGTTTGGCCTTTACCTATGGGCAGCGCGGCAACAACAACGTAACTATTGATAGCCCCAGCGGCAACGTAAAGGAAAATTATATCCGGATGCAGGTTGGAGTTTCGCTCAACAACCGCTGGTTTATCAAACGGCGTATTGAGTAAGGTAGGGGAAGGAGAAGAACATGCGAGAGTTACGTATTTGGATAGGGGTGGGGCTCGCCTTGGTTGGTTGTCAGAAGCAAGAAGCTGATCCAACAAAGAAGGTCAAGTACGAGGGTCCTATTATGGAAACTACCAACGTTCTGACCTTCGTTAGCGACTCGGCCAAGCTTCAGGTAAAGCTGACTTCACCGTTGCAGCAACAGTTTGAGTCGGGCGATGTGATTTACCCGAAAGGCGTGAAGCTGCTATTTTATAGCAAGGACGGCCAAACGGTAGTCAACACCATCAGCGGCGACTACGGCAAGCAGGAAAAGAGCAAAGGTGTCTATTCCTTACGCGGCCACGTGCGGGTAAAAAACGAACCCAAGCAACAGACTTTGCAAACGGAAGAACTGTTCTACGATCAGCAGCGGTTGCTGATCTATACGCAGCCCGAGATGTTTGTACACATCGAAACGCCGACGGAAAAGGTAGACGGCTACGGCTTGGAAGCCGATCAAAATTTTTCTCGTTATAAGTTGAAGCGTGTGACTGGTATATTCAGCAATATCACCGAGACGACTACCCCCTAAGTTATGGCCTTTCGATTTGATAAGTCGCTGGGACGAACAGTTTTGTTTTCGGTGGCCGTAGTGTCATTTATCATTGCTGTGTACCAGACCATTCTGCAAAACAGCATCGGTAAAAACTACGAGTTATACATGGTGTCGTTTGTGTGCGTGATGTGGTTTCGCTACTTAGGATTGGACGATAAGGCCGCTACCAAAGACACGCCGGCTACCCGCCCGGGCACCGCTGCTAAAGTCGGCGCAAAGTCAGTTGCGAGTAAGTCAAAAAGCAAGCGGCGTAAGTAAGGCTGCTTCTTTTTTGCCAGCAAAGAGGGTATTTACGATACTGAATATCATCGAAATACGCCTTTCCTACCCTACCACTAGCAGGCAGCTTTGAATGTCGGGCGGATTCTGGTTATTTTGCGCTTCCTTCTCCTTTTTTATACGGTGCTTTTTTTCAAGTAAATGGCTTTAATTAACACGATTCGGGAAAAATCCGGCTGGGCCGTTGGCACGGTGGCCATCGGTATGCTGCTCTTCATCGTGGGCGGCGACCTAATAGGCGGAAACAACCGTTTGTTCAGCAGCAACGATACAACTGTGGGCGAGGTAGCTGGCGAGAAAGTAGAGCTAGCCGAGTTTCAGAACACGCTGGAACAGCAAAAAGAGGCTTTTGCCGCCCAGCAAGGTCGCCCCGCCGACGAGCAAGTGATGGGCTACCTGCGCGACCAGGCCTGGAACCTGACTATCTACCGCATTGCCTTTCAAAAGGAGTTTGAAAAGCTGGGGCTGAAAGTATCGGATGATGAGGTAGTGGATATGGTGCAGGGTAAAAACATTAGCCCCAGCATTCGCCAAGCTTTCACCGACCCGCAGACCGGTCAATTCGACCGCGCCAAGCTGCTTGACTATCTGCGCAACCTCGACAAGCTGCCTCCACAGGCCCGCGCTGCCTTCGAAAACTTCGAAGCCAACCTGCCCATTGAGCGCATGGCCAACAAGTACAATAACCTGATGAAGTTCTCGACCTACGTGACCAGCGCGGAGGCCAAGAACTACCTCACCAACCAAGCTACTACCGCCAACGCCCGCTACCTGCTGGTGCCCTACTACACCGTATCCGACTCGTCGGTGAAGGTAACGGACGCGGAGTTGCAGGCCTACCTCGACAAGCACAAGAGCCGCTACAAGGTAGAGCAGGGACGCAGCATTGAGTACGTGACCATTCCGGTGGCAGCTTCGGTGGAAGACAGCAGCGCCGTGCGTAGCACCATCGACCAACTGGCTACTCAGTTTCAGAGTGCACCCAACGACTCGTTGTTTGTGAAGCTGAATTCGGAGCAGCCCTATAATGGCGCCTACCTCTCACCCGCCGACCTGCCCGAGAAACTGCGCGAAAACCTACCCCTCACGGTAGGGCAAGTGTACGGCCCCTACGCTGAGAATGGCGTGTACTCGCTATTCAAAGTAACCGGCGAAAAGAAAGGTGAGCAGGCTGCTGCCCGTGCCAGCCACATCCTCATCAAACCAGAAGGCACTACTCCCGAAGCCAAAGCTGCTGCCAAGGCCAAAGCCCAGGACATCCTGAACAAAATAAAAGGCGGCGCCGACTTTGCCGCTATGGCCCGCCAGTACGGCACCGATGGTACCACTGCCACCGGCGGCGACCTAGGCTGGTTCTCGCAAGGCCGTATGGTACCCGAGTTTGAAAAGGCCGTATTTGGTACCAACTCGAAAGGCTTGCTACCCGCGCCGGTAGAAACCTCGTTTGGCTACCACATCATCAAAATAACCCAGCCCAAAACCAACCAGACCTACCAGGTAGCAGCTGTACAGAAAGCCATTGTGGCCACCGACGCTACTCGCGACGCCGCCTACCAGCGTGCTCAGGACCTGAAAGGCCAGATTACGGACGTAGAATCGTTCCGCAAAGCCATAGCCGCCGATAAGTCGTTGCAGAAGCAAGAAGCGCAGGGCATTGGCTCGGCCGACCGCAACGTAAACAACCTGCAAAATGCCCGCGACTTGGTACGCTGGGCGTACTACAGCAACAATGGCAAAGCCACGAAGGTAGGCGACGTGTCGGATGTGCTGGAAGTTGGCGACCAGTACGTGGTAGCCGTGCTCACTGGTACCCGCGACAAAGGAACGGCCGATATTGCCAGCATCCGCCCCGAACTGACTGCCCAGGTGCGCAACGACATGAAGGCAGAGCAGATCATGAACAAGCTAAAAGGTAAGACCGGCACACTGGAGCAACTGGCTGCTGCCTACGGTCCGTCGGCGCAGGTGAAAACCGCCGATAACGTGGTGCTCGGGTCGGGTGTGCTGCCCGGTCTGGGGGCCGAGCCAGTGGCAGTTGGCAAAATCTTCGGCCTGAAAGTCGGGCAGAAGTCGGCGCCTGTTCAGGGTGAGCAAGGTGTACTGATTGTAGAGCCCACGGCCATTAATACGCCCACGGAGGCCGGCGACGTAGCCGCTACCCGCAAGCAACTTACCGAACAGCGCACCGCCCGCGCCGACGGCTTGCTCTACGAAGCTGTGAAAGCCAACGCCAACGTAAAAGACGAACGGGTAAAATTCCCGAACCTGTAGGTTCTGTTACCCTGTAGCATCCCCTTACCAAAAGGCCACTCCGCAAGAGTGGCCTTTTCCTTTGGTGTACTCGCAATGGCCAACAGGTTTTTGTGGCTATCTTGAAATGATTCTGAATGGTGAGTCGTTCAGAAAGTTGAGCAAGGGTAGGAGGTTGGAATAAGACACCGGCACCTGGCAACCTACAGCTTGTAATTCGTAACTATCCTTAGTATGCGCTTTTCCCGTCGTTTACTGCCTGTTCTGATGCTAATGTTGCCAGCGGCCCCGTTGGCAGCCCAATCTATGCTGGGAGGCGATGTAGCGCTGGCCAAGGAGTACGCCCGCAAAGGCGAGAATGAAAAGGCTACTTTCCTGTTCAGTCGCCTACCTACCGCCGAGCAGCAGCGCCCTGATGTATTGCCCGACTACCTGAATGCCTTGCAGGCCCTGCACAACTACAAGGAAGCGGAGAAAGTGGCTCGTAAGGCGGCTAAGCAGCATGCTGCCGAGCCAGTATATACCGTGCTATTAGGGGAAGTATACACTGCCGCCGGCAACCAAGCCGCTGCTATAAAGCAATACGATCAAGCCTTGGCACGCCTGACCAGCGAGCAAATCATACCCGTTGCCACAGAATTTATGCGTCGCCAGCAGCCAGAATGGGCCGAGAAAACCTACTTGCGAGGTAGGGAGCTGACAAAAAATGACGCGGAATTTGCCCCTCAACTTATTCAGCTCTATACCCAAGGTGGACAAACAGAGCAACTAATGGCCGAAACGTTGCGCCTGGTGCAGCAAGACGAGCGGCAGCTTCCCTTTGTGCGCAACATGCTACAAAACTCGCTACGGGAAGAAAAAGACTTTGAGGCGCTCGAAAAGCAACTGCTTAGTAATGTGCAGAAATACCCGGAGCAGCCTGTGTATAGCGAGCTGCTGCTATGGCTACAGGTGCAGCGTCACGACTTTGTAGGCGCGCTAGTGCAAGCCAAGGCCCTCGACCGCCGCGAACGAACCAATGGCAGCCGCGTGCTGGAGGTGGCCGCCATTGCCCAGCACAACCACGATTACGAAAGCGCCATTGCGGGCTATCAATACGTGTTGCGCGAGTACAAAGGCGGACCGCTCTACGCCATTTCGCGGCAGCGGCTGGTAGAAGCCCGCGAGGAGCAGGTGCGCACGACGTACCCCGTAGAGCCGGCCAAAATCCAAGGACTGATAACCGAGTACGAGCAGGTATTGCAAGAGCTGGGGCGCACACCCGAAACGGCGTCTATCCTGACCAATATGGCCGAGCTGTATGCCTTTCAGCTCGACGACAAACCGCGGGCCATTCAGTTGTTGCAGGAGGTAATTGCTATGCCCCGTGCTAACCCTACCACGGTGGCCGATGCCAAAATCAACCTAGCCGATATTTACCTGCTGCGCGGCGAGCCCTGGGAGGCTACCCTGCTTTACTCACAGGTAGAGAAAGACCATAAGGACTCGCCCATTGGCTACGAGGCCAAGCTCCGCAACGCCCGCCTCAGCTACTACGCTGGCGACTTCAAACTGGCTCAGAGCCACCTGGATATACTCAAGCAAGCCACCAGCCGCGAAATTGCCAACGATGCTATGCAACTCAGTCTGCTCATCTCTGATAATACGGCCATGGATACGGCTGGAGTAGCCCTGCGTGATTATGCAGCCATTGAGCTCCTGGTATTTCAGAATAAATTAGCTGAAGCCAGCCGCAGCCTCACAACGCTGGTGACCAAATATCCTGGTCACGCTCTCACAGATGAGGTGTGGTACCTGCAAGGCCAACTCCAGCGCCGCATGGGCGACTATCCGGCTGCCGTAGCGACGCTTGCCAAAATTACAGCCAACCCAAAATATGATGTGCTCAGCGACGATGCACTCTTTCTGATGGCCAGCATCTATGAGGAAAATCTCAAGGAGCAAGACAAGGCTAAAGAGCTCTATAATCAACTGCTGGTGAAGTATCCGGGTAGTATTTATGTAGCAGAGGCTCGTAAGCGGTTCCGGTCGTTACGCGGGGATGGTGTTTAAAGTGTAAGAGCTCTACTGTGTAAGACAAAAGAAAGCAGTAGCTTACAAAAAAAACGATAAATTCCTGACATGAAGGTTTCTTATTTCTATCGCAAGCCGATACCTCATTTTCATTTTAGCATCGAAAGAATTTTCGATGCAGTGAGCAGCTATTTGCAAAAGGAAGTAGAGGTAGAAAGAAAAGAAATGCCTTTTTTTTGTGATAGATTAGAATATAAATATAAAAATGTCCTGTGGTCAAGAAAAAACAACGGGTCTATTAATCATATCACGGGCGATATTCATTACGTGGCGTTGGGCTTGGCTAGTGCTTCCACAGTGCTAACCATTCATGATGTCAATTTTATGAAGAGGAGGAATTATTTAAAATTAGTAGAACCGTATATTTTTTCTCTTTTAATTCCGATAGCGAAAGCCAAAATAGTAACAGTCGTTTCCGAACAGACTAAAAGGGAAGTGCTTGAGTATGTGCCGTTTTTTAAAAATAAAATACGAGTAGTGCCTAATTTCTATGATCCTGCTTACGAGATATTTGAAAAACCATTTAATAAAGAAAAACCAGTTTTACTGCAGATAGGTACTAGCGCCAATAAAAATCTAGAGCGGCTGATTGAAGCCGTCGAGGATATTAACTGCACGCTTGTGATTGTCGGGAGATACAATAAAAATATAGAAGAACTATTGCTATCTAAACAAATAAGTTATGAATGGAAGCAAAATCTAACGGATATAGAAGTGCGGGAACAATATCAGCAGTGTGATATAATGTGTTTTGTATCTACTGCTGAGGGATTTGGTATGCCTATTTTAGAAGCGCAGGCGGTGGGTAGGGCGGTTATTACCAGCAATACATCCTCTATGCCAGAAGTAGCGGGCAACGCGGCGTTGTTAGTTGATCCGTATTCAGTAGCAGATATTCGTGACGGAATTTTAAAACTAATTGATGATGACGGTTTAAGAGATGAGTTAATAAAAAAAGGGTTTGACAATATTAAGCGATATGATATAGCCAGAATTGGTGAGATGTATTATAATCTGTACGCTGAAATTGCTGCAGAAGCAAAATAAAGTTGCTTTACTATAAGTGAGAGTATACTAAAATCTATGCGCTGCGTTGCCGAGAAACTTAAAACCTATAAGACTAAACCTCTAATTCTAACTTATGCAATAAGGACGAGCTTGGTAAAAGTATGACAGGCACTTACCACGTAAACTACTGCATAAGACCTGAAAGAAAAATGATGGGGATGAGTTGCAATAGCGAAGCGAGAGCGGGATAGAAGCGGTTTTCTTCTTACTTTTGAAGATAGCGCCCTTTGCTGTCAACCCCGCCTAGTATGGAAAAAAGATGGATTCGTAAGTCTTCGCCGGACCCCGCTAATGTCCGGCAGTTGGCAGATGCCTTGCGCGTCAACGAAGCCATTATCAGCCTGCTATGCCAGCGCGGCGTGTGCACGTTTGAGGAGGCAAAAGCCTACTTCCGTCCCTCATTGGCCGACCTGCCTAATCCACTGCTTATGCGCGATATGGACCGGGCCGTGCAACGCCTGACCCACGCGTTGCACGCAGGGGAAAAGGTGCTGGTATTTGGCGACTACGACGTAGATGGTACTACCTCTGTGGCGGTAGTATATTCCTACCTACGGCAGTTCTTCGGCCCCGAGCGCATCGACTATTACATCCCTGACCGCTATAAGGAAGGCTACGGCGTGTCCGATGCGGGTATTGACTATGCCGCCGAGCACGGCTATGCGCTCATCATTGCTCTCGACTGCGGGGTGAAGGCTGTGGAAAAGGTAGGCGATGCCACCGCCAAAGGGGTCGATTTTATTATTTGCGACCATCACCTGCCCGGCGAATCGCTCCCGCAGGCCGTAGCCGTATTGGACCCTAAGCGTGCCGATTGTCCCTACCCCTTCAAGGAACTGTCGGGCTGTGGGGTAGGATTCAAGCTAATGCAGGCTTTTACGCAGGCACAAGGTCTGAGCGAAGCGCCACTGTACGAGCTGCTGGACTTAGTAGCTGTGAGTATTGCGGCTGATATTGTACCCATTTACGGCGAAAACCGGATTCTGGCTTACCACGGTTTGCGCCTGCTCAATGACCCCGAGCGTCCGCAACGCCCTGGCCTCGACGCCCTGCGAGAGTTAGCTGGGCTACGCTTTGGGTTGAATATCAGTAGCTTGGTATTTGGCTTTGCACCTCGCATCAATGCAGCCGGGCGCATGGGCGATGCCAAGCGTTCAGTAGCCATGCTGCTGGCCGAAACCAAGGAAGACGCCATTGCCCGTGCTGGTGTGGTTGATAAAACCAACCAAGAGCGTCGCGGCTTCGACACCAGTATCACCAAAGAGGCGCTGGAAATGATTGAGAATGACAGCCGGCTGTTAAATGCCCGCTCCACGGTGCTCTATAAGGAAGATTGGCACAAGGGCGTTGTGGGTATTGTGGCCTCACGCTGCCTCGATAAATACTACCGTCCTACCATCATCCTCACCCAGAGTAACGGCAAGGCTACTGGCTCGGCGCGTTCGGTGGCGGGTTTCGATGTGCACCAGGCTATAGAAGAATGCGCCGACTTGCTGGAGCAGTTTGGCGGACACATGTACGCAGCTGGGCTCACACTGGCCGTAGAAAACGTGCCCGCGTTTCAGAAGAAGTTTGAGCAGATCGTTGCTAGCCGCATACTGCCGGAGCAGCTGATTCCGCCCGTCGAAATTGACAGCGAGCTACAACTTACCGACATCACCAATGGCTTCTACCGCTTGCTGAGCCAGATGGAGCCGTTTGGCCCGGGCAACCCAAACCCGGTGTTCGAGTCGCGGGGTGTATATGCCGCCCCGGACTCTGCCCGCATCGTTGGCAACTCGCACTTGAAGGTAGCCCTTACTCAAGACGGCTACCATGTGGTAGACGCCATCGGCTTCGGACTAGGGGAGTACTACGACCGGATGCAGCAGGGCGAGCCATTCAGCGTGTGCTACAACGTAGAGATGAATGAATACCGCGGCGTGCGCACACTTCAGCTGCGCTTAAAGGATATTCGGTGGGAATAAGCTCCTACTGCGTAGCTTCTGCAAGACGGTAGGGTTTGCCGTCTAGCACTACGTAGCCTTCTTTCAGATAAGAACCTGCGTGAGACTTTCGATATAGCAATGGCTGTAGTTGAAGCCACGTAACCACGCCGTTTATCCGCTGCTCACGCAATACGGTGCGGCCTGCTTGCTTTAGCTTAAAGCGCTCCTCTGTGTTACCGCTATACCAATAGATAGTTCTGTGACTCCACTTACTGGATTTTGCAGAGTTTGAGAGCGGCACCGTATTCGTCGTATTACTGGTAAGTTCCGCCGAACGACCTTTCACCACATGCCGCCGTTGAGCTAATCCTTTCCGATTGGTGGTGAACTTAGGGGTGTTTTGCTGTGCTACTGCGCGCAGCATATCAGCGTGATGAAACAGTGTATCGCGGGCTGCGGTGGCTTGGACCGAATCTGTAATGAGCTGTGCCTGAGCGGAACCAGCAAAAAGGAAGAGACCAACCGCAGCACTGAGGTAATAACGGGTAGAAAGCACAGAATACAGCATATAAAAAGGCGCTCGAAAGTAAGAGCGCCTTTTCAGTTATCCTATATTCTGTATTCAGATTATCGGGTTACCCGCTGCCGCCAGGCATCTAAACTCCACTCGCCGGCGCCAGCAACGGCCAGAAACAGGAATACAAAGCAGTACAACACCGCTAGCTCGCCCTGATTCTGGATGGGTAGGGGCGCTTGCGGTGCGTGCGCCATAAAGTAGGCCACAGCCATGAGGCCCGACATGACGAATGCCACGGGCCGCGTGAACAGACCTAATATAAGCAGCAAGCCTCCCAGCGCCTCCAGCACACCAGCTAAGCCCATGAGCGAAAAAAGCTCGGCGGCGCCATGCTCCCCAGCCGGAAAATTAAACAGCTTCTGCGTGCCGTGTAGCATAAACATGAAGCCCGCCACAATACGCAAAACGCTCAGCAAACGGGGCATCCAGGTAGCGGAATAGGTAGGGGTAGAAGTAGTAGCTGCCATATTGCGAGAAAAATGAGTGATGAGTCTGTAACGGCCTTCGGCTTACAACGTTGCAAGCCGTTGAGGGGGCCGGGCAAACTGCCATGCCCAGCCAATGAGTACTAGCTGCAGGGGGAGGCGGGTCCATACCAACCAGGTAGGCAGCCGAAACAGCTCATCGTTGTGGCGGGCCATATATACATTGGCTGGGAACACAGCCACCAGCAGTAGAATGAGCCCCCAGGCGGCTGGCCGGCGCGTAGCGGGCAGTAGCAGGCCCAGGCCGCCCGCCAGCTCAGCCACACCGCTCACGTATACCAGCGTGAGGGGCGCGGGCAGGTAAGGCGGAACAATCTTCGTGTAGACCTTCGGCTTTACGAAGTGCATCACACCGGCCCCCACGTAAAGCAGGGCCATCAGAGAAAGGCTAAGGGTACGACTACGGCGCGACATGCAACAAGGGTAGGAGAGTAGGGTAGAAACGGAGGGCACCCCGACCGGGTTTTGGGTAGGGCAATGTGTACCTTGGCTCATTCGTTGCCTGTGCGCGTGTTCTATCTTTCTCCTTTCTTATGAAATTTGCTTTCCTGGCCCTTGCTATGGGGCTGACCACAGGTGTTGCCTTCGCCCAACAACCTGCTGGATACCAGATTACGCTTGACCTGCAACAGGTTGCCAACGACCGCGTGAAGGTGGTGGTACAGCCGCCTACCCCTACCCAGGACCAGGCCACCTACATCATGCCTTCGGTGATACCCGGCTCGTACGCGCGCAAGGACTACGGCCGCTTTGTGTCTGGTTTCACGGCATTGGATGCCAAGGGACGCAAGCTGAAGGTGAAACACCCTTCGCCCAACCTGTTCGTTATCGACAAGGCCCGCACGCTGGCTCGCCTCGAATACTTCGTAGACGACACCTGGGATGCTCGGCAGGACGACAACTTCATCTTCCAGCCCGGCGGCACCAACTTTGAAGCAGGTAGCAGCTTCGTGCTTAATCACTACGGCCTCTACGGCTACCTCGATGGGCAAAAGATGATGCCCTACCAGCTCACCGTTCGCAAACCTGCCGACCTCTACGGTGCCACCGCCCTACCCAAACAAAGCCCCTCGGCTACCGAGGACGTATACACGGCTCCTAGCTACGTCACGCTTTCAGACGGCCCCATCCTCTACAGCCACCCCGATACGGCGAGCTTCGCGGCGGGAGGGGCGCGCATTGGCGTGTCGGTAGTATCAGAAAGCGGAGTAGTGAAGGCCGCGCAGATACGCGAGATCATGCGGCCCATGGCCGAGGCGCTGGCGCAGTACTTTGGCGGTCAGATGCCGGTAGAGCACTACGAGTTTCTGCTGTATTTTCCGGGGATGAACTCGCCGCTGAACAGCAAAAACGGCGGGTATGGGGCCATGGAGCACTCGTATTCCTCGGTCTACTTCCTACCCGAAATACCGGATCCGGACCGCGTGAAGAGCATGGTGCAAGAAGTAGCTTCGCACGAGTTTCTGCACATGCTGGCGCCACTGAACATTCACAGCCGCGAAATCGGTGAGTTCGACTTCCGCGACCCGCAGATGTCGCAGCATTTGTGGCTCTACGAGGGCGTAACGGAGTACATTGCCCAGCTGGTGCAGGTGCGCGGCGGCTTGAACACGCCCGACGAGTTCCGCCAGCACATCAAGCAGAAAATCGACAACGCGGAGAAGTACCCCAATGTGTCGTTTACCACCATGAGCCGGCAGATTCTAGACGCGCCCTACAAGGATATGTACCAGAACGTGTACGAAAAGGGCGCGCTCATGGGCTTTTTGCTGGACATCCGGTTGCAGGAGTTGAGCCAAGGCCGCCAGAGCTTGCGCGACGTGCTGCTGACCCTGCGGCAGAAGTACGGCCCTACCCGCTCCTTCGAGGATAAAGACCTGATTCCGGAGTTTGTGGCCCTCACCAATCCGCAAATGCAGGATTTCTTCGACCGCTACGTTATTGGCAACGAGCCGCTACCCTACGCCGAGTATTTCCAGAAGATAGGCTGGCACTACGCGCCCAACGAGGAAGGCAAAACGCTGGCTTTCGGTAATATCGGCTTCAGCTACGACAGCGCCCGGGAACAGTTCAAAGCCACCCAAACCAAAGCCGCCGAAAATGCTTTTGGCCTGGAAGAAGGCAGCATCATAGTAGCAGTGAACGACCAACCCGTGACAATGGCCAATGCCGAGCAGCTACTGCGGCCGCTGGTAGAGCCTACCTCTGCCGAGCCCGTTACGGTGCGTTTTCAGGCATCGGCTACCGCCAAGCCCAAAGAACGTACGGCCGCGCCCCGCACCTTCGACGTAAAGCTGCACAACGTACTGCGGGTGGACCCCGCCGCCACGCCCGCCCAGGTAGCCTTGCGTGGGCAGGTGCTGAAGCCATTGAGCCAGTAAATCACCATTTTTGCCGTATGATTCTTCGCGCTGAGCACTTATTCAAGAAATACAAAGCCCGCACGGTCGTCAACGACATGTCGCTGCACGTGGAGCAGGGCGAGATTGTGGGATTGCTAGGACCAAACGGTGCCGGCAAAACCACGTCGTTCTACATGACGGTAGGCATGGTGAAGCCTAACGCCGGCAAGGTATTTCTAGACGATGAGGAAATCACGAAACTGCCCATCTACCAGCGCGCACGCCGTGGCATTGGCTACCTGGCGCAGGAGGCCTCCGTATTTCGGGATTTGACGGTAGAGGAAAACATCCTGTCGGTGCTGGAAATGACCGGCCAGCCCAAGCAAGCCCAGCGCGATAAGGTAGAAGAGCTGCTGAATGAGTTCAGCCTCACGCACGTGCGCAAAAACTTGGGCCGTGTGCTCAGCGGCGGCGAGCGGCGCCGCACCGAAATTGCCCGCGCCCTGGCCGTAGATCCTAAGTTTGTGCTGCTAGACGAGCCCTTCGCTGGCGTCGACCCCATTGCGGTGGAGGAAATTCAGGGCATTGTGGCCAAGCTCAAACACAAGAATATCGGTATTCTTATCACCGACCACAACGTGAACGAGACGCTCAGCATCGTCGACCGTGCCTACCTGCTCTTCGAAGGCAAGCTCCTGAAAGCCGGTACTGCCGAGGAGCTTGCCGCCGATGAAATGGTGCGCCGCGTGTATCTAGGCAAGCATTTCGAGCTGAAGCGTAAAATATAGCGGGCGATTGTGGTAGCGAAAGCCAGTGCCAGATTGAAGCACGTGTATTAATTTGCTTGCCGTGTTAAACTCCATTCTCTCTTGGGCAGTACAGCGGCGATTAAGTGATATCGCGCAGTTTCGGGACTATCCGCACGAGGCGCAGGCGCAGGTCTTGCGCATGCTCTTGCGCACAGCTCAGGATACAGAATGGGGTAGGAAATACGGTTTCGGTGACGGACTAAAGGCTGCCGAATTTGCGCAGCGGGTTCCCATCAGCACCTACGAGGAGCTCTACCCGGCGCTGGAGCGCGTACTGCAAGGCGAGGCCAATGTGCTATGGCCCGGCCGAGTGCAGTGGTTTGCCAAAAGCAGCGGCACCACCAATGCGCGTAGCAAGTACATTCCTGTTACCCAGGAGTCGTTGCAGGAAGGGCATTACCGGGCCGGCCGCGACATGACCGCGCTGGCTACCTATCACTACCCCGAGTGCAAAGTGTTGGGTGGCAAAACACTGTCGTTGGGCGGCACACACGCGCCTAATCCGTTTCGCCCAGCTGATCCTGATTCCCGCGTCGGCGACGTATCGGCGGTGATTATGCAGAACCTGCCGGCCTGGGCCGAGTACATCCGCACGCCGCCGTTAGAACTAGCTCTATTGGATGAGTGGGAGGAGAAAATAGAGCGTATTGCCCGCCACGTGCTTACGCAGGACGTGACTGTGTTGGCCGGTGTGCCTACCTGGATGATTGTGCTGCTGCGTCGGGTAGTAGAACTGGCTGGCGCAGCCAACATCACAGAGGTATGGCCCAACCTGAGCTTGTTTCTACACGGCGCAGTAGCCTTTGGACCCTACCGCGAGTTGTTTCGGCAGCTAATTCCGCGGAAACAGATGCACTACCTCGAAATTTACAACGCTTCTGAAGGCTACCTGGCGTTGCAGGATGAGCCTAACTCAGAAGACCTGCTGCTGCTACTAAACCATGGTATTTACTATGAGTTTCTACCCCTCGATCAGCTAGGGCAGGAGCACCCGCGGGCCTGCACGCTGGAAGAGGTAGAAATCGGGCCGCGCTACGCCCTCATCATGAGCACCAATGCGGGTCTGTGGCGCTACAACATCGGCGACACAGTACGTTTTACCAGCTTGGCGCCCTACCGTATTCGCATTGCGGGCCGTACCAAGCATTTTCTCAATGCCTTTGGCGAAGAGGTAGTTATCGAAAACGCCGACGCTGCTATTGCCGCGGCCTGCCAGGCAACTGGCGCCACCGTGCGCGATTTCACAGCTGCGCCCATCTATTTCAACGCTGCTGATGCTTCGCGGGGTGGTCATCAGTGGTTGGTCGAGTTCAATGTGCAGCCCGTTGATACAGATAGGTTTATAGCTGTGCTAGATGACACACTGCGCCAACTCAACTCTGACTACGATGCCAAGCGCCACCGCGACCTTGCTCTGGTACGCCCCGTGCTGACAGTAGCACCGCCTGGCACATTTGAGCAGTGGCTAGCCGGTAAAGGCAAGCTGGGTGGGCAGCACAAAGTACCGCGCCTCAGCAACTCCCGCGAGCTGCTGGAAGAAGTCCTACGACAGCTACCAGAAGAACTAGTATAACTAAAAATTTAGTTGTAAGTTAACGGAGTCATTATCAAGAGCTCTGTTCACTTATATACGATGCGTTATATTCCTTCTTTCGAATTAATTCTACTGTTGGGTCTAAGCTCAGCAGCTTGCACTGCCGTACACAAACCCGTTGGTTTTTGGTCGCGAAACCGCTACAACGCGAAGCTGGAGCGGCAAGGGCCCTGGCGCATGTACTATGACGATGCCGAGCGGCACGTGGCGGCTAAAGGACGCTTTCGACACAACTACGCACGGGGACGCTGGCACTATTATACCTTCAATGGGCAGCGGGAGAAATGGGAGCGGTACCACCGCACTCCTGCGGGCCTGGTTTCCATCCGTCACTACGACCTAGCCGGCAAGCTTTACCGCCATGGGCAGGCTCGCTACGTCAACGAGCCCGATGGACCGCATTTCTATTGGTTTGGGCCGTGGCACTACCTTGATCCGCAGGGTAGGGTAACGAAAATAGAAACATACGAAGTAGGCGTGCGAGTAAGTAGCGACTCAACAGTAAGGGAGTAAGGTGTGGCCTCTATTTTGCATAATGCGCTATAAGTGAATAACGTGTGCGCAATCCAACTCGTCGGTAGAAAGCGTATGTTAGTCGACTTCACGGACGAACCTTTTAGCATAAAAGGTACATTAGGACTACTACGCTCTAACCCTACCCCGCCCATGCCCACTACTTTCAGTTCCGCTGATTCTGCGTCTTCGTCGTCCCGCTCTCACACGCGCCACCGGGGGGTATATACCCGCCGCAAACGTCGCCGGACATTTTCTTTCCTGCCGCGGCTAGGCAATAAAGCTGTGCTAGGCGTTTTAGGTGCTTTGGGAGCCGCTTTTGTAGTTAGTCTCTTGGTTATTGTGGTAAACCTGCTCGGCTAAGTTATCAGCGAGCTTACTCATCCAGTAAGCTGCCAAACAAGCCCCCACTTTCTTTGCTGGCATTGCTGCCAGTAGGGGCCAGCGCTTGTATCAGTTTTTTCACGGGCATCGATTGCAGCCACACGCGGCCGGTACCGCGTAGGGTAGCCAGCAGCAATCCTTCGCCGCCAAACATCATGGATCGAAGCCCGCCGGCCCGCGTGATACTAAAATCAATACCTGGCTCGAAGGCCACCACACAGCCGGTATCTACACGCAGTAGCTCGTTGGTGAGGCGCTTCTCGATAATGGTGCCGCCGGCGTGCACAAAGGCTTTGCCGTCGCCGGTAAGCTTTTGCAGAATGAAGCCTTCACCGCCAAAAAAGCCCGTGCCTAGCTTCTGGTTGAAATGAATGCTGATTTTGGTGCCGCGTGCCGCCGCCAGAAATCCGTCTTTCTGCACAATCAGGCCCTGAGGCAGTGTGCTAAGATCAACAGGGATGATAGTGCCAGGGTAGGGTGCCGAAAAGGCCACCTTGCTTTTGCCATAGCTGCCCCGGTGGGTGAAGTGCGTCATGAACAGCGACTCGCCCGTAAGCAGGCGCGTGCCGGCCGAAAACAACTTGCCCAGTACGCTCTGATCGGGTTCCGAGCCGTCGCCCATCTTGGTTTCGAAAGCAATGCTTTCCTCCATGTACACCATAGCGCCCGCTTCGGCAATAACGGTTTCGTTCGGGTCCAGCTCTATTTCCAGAACCTGAATATCGTGGCCAAAAATGCGGTAGTCGACGTCGTGAGAGTGCATGGCGGTAGGGGAGAGGAACGGGCACAAGTATAGCACATTGGCTGCTGAAATCAACCCGTTCCTTCGCTCCTATTCGTCGTCCTCGCGGCTGGTGTCAAACTCCTCGTCTTCTTCATCGTCTGGAGCAGGCTTGCCTTTGCGGGTAGGCTTTTTGGGCGTGGGCTTGCTGGTGCGCGCCATAAAGTCCTCCTCCGATTCTTCTACCTCGGTGCTACCTTCCTCCACTGGGTAGAGGTCGTCCTCGTCGTTGCCACCAAACTGACCGTCGCGGTTCACCAGTTTCTTGTCGCGCACGTGGCGGTTCAGAAATTTGTTGATGTCCTCGATGGAATAATTGGAAGTGATTTCGCCCAGTGGATTTACTTTGATTTCAAAGCCATCCAATTCTTTGTGTACCCGCGCTTTCTTATCGGGGTCTACTTTTTTTTTGCTTACTGGTTTCTTAGCCATCGTCGTAGTGCTTCGTCGTACAGGGTAGGGTGCAAGCCATAGCAACGCAAAGGGCCGCCCCGTAGCTAGTACGAGGCGGCCCTTGTTCAGGATGTCTTACAGCGACGGTGAGTCTAGGCCGTAGCGCGAGTGCTCAGGCGCTCTACGGCCGTCAGAATACGTTGGCTGATTTCCTCATTGCCCAGGATATGCATGGTTTCCATGAGGTCGGGGCCGGCGCCGGCGCCAGTTACGGCTACGCGCAGGGCCTGCATTACCTGGCCTAGCTTCACGCCCTCACGTTCCAGCACCTGTGTGAGTAGAGTTTTGATGTCATCGGGAGTAGTGGGGGCAGCGGCGGGCAGCTCCTTTGCAAACGCGGCCAGCGCGTTGGCCGTAGCGGCATTCCATTTCTTGCTGATTACCTGCTCATCGTAGCTTTCCGGAGCTTGGAAGAAATACTGCGCTTCCTGCCAGAAATCCTGCGGGAAGGCCACGCGCTCTTTCATGACGCCGGCAATCTGCTCGGCTTTCTCGCGGGTACAGTCCACGCCGTGCTCGTGCAGGGCGTCGAGGAGGTACTGCGCTAGCTCGGCGTTGGGCTTGGCGCGCAAGTACTGCTCGTTGTACCAGCGCACCTTGTGCTGGTCGAAGCGGGCCGGCGACTTGCTCACGCGGTCAATAGAAAACGCCTCAATCAGCTCATCCATCGAAAAGAGCTCTTGCTGCGTGCCGGGGTTCCAACCCAGAAAAGCCAGGAAATTGATGAAGGCATCGGGCAGGTATCCGCTTTCGCGGTAGCCGCTGCTTACGGTTGGCTCGCCGGTTTCAGCGTCTTTGCCGTGCCACTCCAGTGGGAATACTGGGAAACCCAGCCGGTCGCCGTCGCGCTTGCTCAGCTTTCCAGTACCGTCGGGCTTGAGTAGCAGCGGCAAGTGGGCAAATTGCGGCATAGTGCTTTCCCAGCCCAGGTAACGATACAGCAGCACGTGCAGCGGCGCCGAGGGTAGCCATTCCTCACCCCGAATCACGTGGGTGATTTCCATCAGGTGGTCATCCACGATGTTGGCCAGGTGGTAGGTAGGCATGCCATCCGACTTCATCAATACCTTGTCGTCTACAGCCGAAGAGTGCACCACTACCCAGCCGCGAATCAGGTCGTTGAAGCGGATTTCCTCCTTGCGCGGCACCTTCAGGCGGATTACATAGGGCACACCCGATTCCAGCAGCTGCTTCACCTCATCCTCGGGTAGAGTAGTAGAGTTGCGCATCTGGCTGCGCGTAATAGCGTTATACTGCGGATTAGGCACCTTGGCAGCCGTCAGGCGGGCGCGCATGGCGTCGAGCTCCTCGGGGGTATCGAAAGCGTAATAAGCGTGGCCCGAGTCGATGAGCTGCAAGGCATACTGCATATACATAGGCTTCCGCTCGCTCTGACGGTAGGGCGCGTGCGGGCCACCTTTCCACGGGCTTTCGTCCAGCTCGATACCGCACCACGCCAGCGAATCCTGAATGTACTGCTCGGCGCCGGGCACGAAGCGGTTCTGGTCAGTATCCTCGATGCGCAATAGCATTTTGCCGCCCAATTTGCGGGCCAGCAAATAATTATACAGCGCAGTGCGTACGCCGCCGATGTGCAGCGGACCGGTAGGGCTGGGGGCAAAGCGCACCCGTACTTCTCTTTCCATAAGAAACAATAGTTCGTAGTGCCGCCAGACTGCAGCACTATGCAAAGATACGAACGGTGAGATGGTGAGGTGGTGAAATAGTGAGTTTGACGCTCTGGATTACGCCGCTTGCGCAAACTGCGCTAGTAAGTGCAATCAAATCGTCAAACTCACCACCTAGTCCCGGTTGCGGGTACTGAGGTAGAAAATAAGCCCCAGTAACGTAATACCCCCTCGAATAGCCCAGGATACAGCGGGCCCCCATTGCTCAATCCAGGTTAGAAAGATGAATTTCATGCCTAGCAGCGGGAGTACCAATGATACCAGACCGAGTAGAAACAGACCCAACCCAAGTTCTTTCATATAGGAGGAAAATAGATGTTGTGTATGTTGTTTGCTTATAAGTAATTATGGTGATTTTTGACAATTCCTGATGCTAGGCTAATACATATATAATCTATTGTATCAGTATTTTCTTACTCACCTGAGTGCCATCAGTCTGACGCGTTCGGAGTACGTAGATTCCGGGGCGTACACTACGTAAATCGGGGCCATCTTCAGAGGCCGGACGGCGCCATAGCTGCTCACCGGTTAGGCTATACAACGTGTGCTCAGAAGCTCGGATTGTTGCGTTTCCGGCCGAAGACTGACAGCTGATAACCTCGCTATACCGGGTGCTACTATCACTATCTACCATTTTCAGGCGTAGGTAGACCCGTTCGGCGCTAACTGGTAGCGCCAGGAAGTAGGTGCGGGCTCCAGTGCTGTTGCCGGCCGCCCGCACTTTACCCGCTGAAGAAAACTCCAGCCCCGTAGCACTCTGCTGCACTTCAAAATAACTGCTGTTAATTTCCTGAGCAGTGGTCCAGGTAGCCAGCAAGCGAGCATCTGCGTATTTGGCTTCAAATCGAGCCAACGTAACGGGTAGGACCGTACCGCCTCCGCTGCTAGCGGCGCGTAGCACCCCCACTGTCACTTTCTCCTGCTGTAGCTTCTGCTCCCACCGTGACCACTCACTCTGCTCCATATCAGGAGTAATGGGATTGGGCAAGTGTGTGGTTTCGGTGCAAGTTGCGCAGTTACCGGCGCTCAGATCCTGGCGGTCTTTATACGGGCTGTTATAACCCCATTTCACATACCCAATGGTATTGTTGCTGATCGAGTTATTGTTGAAGGTAGCAGCGTCCTTTTTGTAATAATTGAAAACGGCCGTGGCAGCATACGTGGCCTTTAGCTTTGTGCCGTCTGGTAGCAGGCCG
Organism: Hymenobacter aerilatus; assembly: GCF_022921095.1. Taxonomy (NCBI): domain Bacteria; kingdom Pseudomonadati; phylum Bacteroidota; class Cytophagia; order Cytophagales; family Hymenobacteraceae; genus Hymenobacter; species Hymenobacter aerilatus. Next base: position 4,287,304 of record NZ_CP095053.1, on the reverse strand, counting down.
TCTGTCACCATGCGGTTGTTGTAGAAGCGAATGTGATGACCAGCAGCAATATTCATGGCCGCGTTGCAGGTGCTCACAAACTGGTTTTGGTAAGCCTCAATGTAAGCGGCCGTCGTGGTCGGCGTGCTACCGTCGCCATCGGTGGTAAGACCGGTACCATGAAAGGACAGCTCAGTGGCAGGGTAAGGGTAGGCGCCTTCCACGTAGTTGTCGTGTACTTTGATGGGGCTCTGTGCCGTGCCCGACGAGTTGTAGAAGTTGATATTATCTTCCACTGCACTTTCGTTGGGTTCATTGCGAAACTCGTTGTAGCTGATATCGATGCCTGCCAACTGCTGCACGGTGTTGAGCTGCACAAAGCTGCGGGTTTCTTTGCCGCCGTTGCGGTAACGACCGTCGCAGTTCAAGCCTTGGTTGTAGCGTACCGTCAGGGTTTGCTTTGCTGAGCCGTTGCCGCTCCAGCGGTTCACTACCATGCCGGCTGTGTGCTCCATGTAGTTATGCTCAACGGTTAGCTGTTTTGCCTGATAGGCATCCAGAAAACGGCCCCGGGTGCGGTTGTCTACAGTCGGTGTCAGGCCATAGCCGCGGCAGTTGCGCACCGTCAGATCCACGCCTCCGCCCGTTTTAATCAGGTCGCCGGCCCCTACCAGGGTGCAGTCTACCAGCGTTACCGGCTCCGAGGTATAGACGGCTATGCACGGCACTTTCGAGTCCAAACTGCGGTAATTACCTGTATATGTTCCGCCGCGCGTAATAACAATTGGCTCTGTGTACGTAACTGCAGGCACGGTTTGCGCCTGGGTAGCAAGTACGGTCAGCAGGCAAAGCAGAAGGCTGTAGAAAAATCGCATACACTACTGTTAAATGGTCCTGAGGAAAGAAGGGCTATTTAAAATAGGAGTCGTTTTAGCACTCTTAATTTGTATTGTATCTATACTATAAGCCTATGCGATTCTATTATTACTAGCGGTATTATGTTTTTTAAGCTGCTAAACACTAAATAATTGCACTTTTAATTTCAATATTGATGCCATTATTGTACTTTATAAATACCATCTTAAAGGATGTAGGATTTGTGCAAATTGTACTGATTGTAGTGTTGAGAAAGGGAATAAATTTTGCATTTAAACAAGAAGGCCCCTGGTCTTATAAGACCAGGGGCTTTCTTGTTTTCGCGGAATAAGTTCAGCCACTAGCAACGCTGTGGCTGAGTGGGCTTTGTATTAATGCTGATTACCGAACGGCAATACAGGAAATCTCTACCTGCACATCTTTGGGTAAGCGCGTTACCTCTACTGTTTCGCGTGCAGGAGCATAGTCCGCACCAAAATAGCTGCCGTACACATCGTTGATACGGCCAAAGTTGTGTAGATCCTTCACAAAAATGCTGCACTTCACTACGTTGGCCAACGTAAGGCCAGCGGCTTCTAGTACAGCCTGTAGGTTGCGCATTACTTGGTGGGTTTCGGCTACCACATCACCGTCGCCTACCATTTGCCCCGTTGCATCCAGCGGAATCTGCCCCGAAACATATACCGTATCACCAGCCTGCACGGCTTGGCTGTAGGGCCCAATGGGCGCAGGAGCATTGGGCGAAAAAATGACGGAATGAGCCATAATAGTAAAGTGAGCTTGTGAAAGAAAAGAAGTTTTGATAGACATAAATGTAAAACAGAAAAGCCGCTCCGGGTACCGGAGCGGCTTTTCATGAGCAGGGAGCGGTTGTTCTATCTACTATTCCACTGTCACAGACTTTGCCAGGTTGCGGGGCTGGTCTACGTTGCAACCACGCATCACGGCAATGTAGTACGAGAGCAATTGTAGTGGTACTACCGATACCAGCGGCATCAGTACATCAGACGTAGCAGGCACCTCAATGACAAACTCTGCCATCTTCGGAATTACTTCGTCTCCTTCGGTCACTACGGCAATAATGCGGCCCTTGCGCGCCTTCACCTCCTGAATGTTGGAAACTACCTTCTCGTACGATTGATCTTTGGTAGCAATAACCACTACCGGCATGTTTTCGTCGATTAGGGCAATAGGACCGTGCTTCATCTCGGCGGCAGGGTAGCCCTCGGCATGAATGTAGCTGATTTCCTTTAGTTTAAGAGCGCCTTCCAGGGCTACCGGGAAGTTATAGCCCCGGCCTAGATATAGGAAATTGCTAGCGTCCTTAAAGATTTCGGAAATCTGTTTGATTTCGGTATCCAGCTGCAGCGCCTTCTCTACCTTCGCCGGAATATTGTCCAGCTCTACCATCAGCTCGCGCAGTTTGGTGTCGGTGAGGGTACCGCGCTTGCTACCTACAATCATGGCCAGCAAGGTGAGTACCGTTACCTGAGCAGTGAAGGCTTTCGTCGAGGCTACACCAATTTCGGGACCCGCGTGGGTGTAGGCGCCAGCGTCTGTGGCACGGGCAATACTGCTGCCCACCACGTTGCAAATACCAAAGATGGTAGCGCCCTTCGACTTAGCCAGTTCAATGGCCGCCAGCGTGTCGGCTGTTTCACCCGATTGCGAAATCGCAATGACGATATCACGCTCCGTGAGCACGGGGTTGCGGTAGCGGAACTCCGAAGCGTACTCTACTTCCACAGGGATGCGCGCCAAATCTTCCAGCAGATACTCGGCTACCAAACCGGCGTGCCAGGAAGTGCCACAGGCCACAATAATAATCCGGTGCGCATTGATGAACTTTTGCTCGTAGGCCCGCGCACCGGCCATGTTCAAATGGCCGGACCTCAATTCCAGACGCCCGCGCATAGAGTCAAGGATAGAACGGGGCTGCTCGAAGATTTCCTTCAGCATGAAGTGTTCGTAGCCACCCTTCTCAATGCTATCCAGCGCCAGTTCCAGCTTTTGGATGTAAGGCGTTTGCTGTACAGCTTCTTTGGATTGAATATCGAGTTTACCGTCGCGAATGACCACGATTTCGTAATCGTTCACATATACTACTTCATTGGTATACTCAATGATGGGAGTAGCATCCGAGGCCAAGAAAAACTCATTCTGGCCTACCCCAATAACTAATGGGGAGCCTTTGCGGGCCGCAATCAGCTGATTAGGCGCATCCTTGCTCAGAACCACAATAGCATAGGCGCCTACTACTTCGTGTAGGGCCAGGCGGACGGCCTCTTCCAAAGAGCAGTTGTTTTTGCTTTGAATTTCCTCAATCAGATTAACGAAAACCTCTGTGTCGGTATCGGAATGGAATACATGGCCTTGCTGCTGCAAGTGCGTCTTCAGAGACGCGTAGTTTTCGATAATGCCATTGTGAATGATGGCAATCCGCTCCGAAGTAGAATAATGTGGGTGGGCATTCACGTCGTTGGGTTCCCCGTGGGTAGCCCAGCGGGTATGGCCCATACCTATCTGCGCGTGCAAATCCTTGCCAGCAATGAAATTTTCGAGGTCGTTTACCTTGCCTTTCTTTTTGTACACGTTCAACGTGCCATTAAGCAAGGCCACGCCAGCCGAATCGTACCCCCGGTATTCGAGGCGATGCAATCCTTTTAGAATAATAGGGCAAGCCTCGCGGTGCCCGATATACGCAACGATTCCGCACATAACGTTCAGAAAAAAGCTGATAAAATGGAAAGGAGAGTTGGCCGGCAAAGTGCGTGCCGGAACATACAAGGTGTAAGCGCAGAACGAGCCTACTGCCTATTAGAAAAGTAAACGCGCAGCTTTATGTTGTTGGCATCCAGCACTGCCCGGTTCAGCGATAAATTTACAGTAGGCTGATAGGCTTTTGACAACGACAGGGTAGGCGAAAACAGAAAAGCCGAAGGCAACTCGCCGCCTAGCTGATTCAGAAGGTAGGCCTGCGTGTAGCTAGTCATCAGCATACTATAATAGAAGGTAGAAGCATCCACGCTGTACAGCGTGCCTTCGGCCTGCGAGCCTGCGCCTGTTCTGTCGAGGGACTGACTCTGAGCGTTGTACCCATCTGCCTGCACAAGACGGTTCACCGGATTTGCCAGAATGGTACGTTGCAAAACGCGGTTGTTTTCGTTGTTTGCTTCGTAGAGATAGGTCTTATTTATAGAGGCAGATTTCGTAGCATCGTTCAGTGATTGGTACCCAGGATAGGGGAACACACTATTACTGAATGGCTTAACCGGTACCAATAGCTCAGCACGGTTAATCGTGACGCCTGACTGCTTACGTAGGTCTTCCAACCCAGGAATGACCAATTTAGTAGCCAATCCTACGCCATCCTGGATATAGGTTACGCCATTGGTAGCGGCGGCAGGTACAGACTGCTGCTTATTAGCTACCACTGCCAGCGGGCCAGCCGCGCTGAAATCGGACGTGATCTGCGTAAAATAACGGGCGTCGTTGTTCACGTTGCTGGCTATACGGTATACGCGCCGCATAGAAGGCCGGGCTGGGTCGTGGTAGTAAACAGCCAGTATCGTGTATGAAGGATTAACGCTGGCAACAGCGCCTACATACTCATCGGTTGGTATTATAGCCAAACCGGCTATATACGCATCAAGCTTCGCCTGCGAGAAGTCTGTTTTTTGCAGTAGGGCAAACAAGCCCGTGCTGAAAGAGGCAGATTTTGCAATCCGAAAATTCAGTGCCTGCGGGATAGTGGCTACCGTTGTCACCGTATCGGTGGTGCTGGAAGGAGATGCTGGCTGCCGCTCCCGCCGCTCTGGCCCATAGGATACAGCTACATCGCGTAGCAAGGGTATGCCTACGGCTGCGCTGGTGCTAGAGTTATACGCCACCCGCTCGTCAAGCTTTTGCTGCAAATGGAGCACGCTGAACCGGCCTGGTTGCGCCGTAGTACCATAGGCACGGGTATACGCCATGATAAGCGTAACGGAATCGAGCTGTGCGCCGGCAAACGTAGCAGGCAGCGGGTCGGAGGTAACTTGCAGGTTGGTATAAGCCCGCGTTGTTGTCACGATACCCGTATTGTTGTCGCGCACTCTACCCACCAATATTTGGCTTGCATTAAGGGTAGGCAAAGAATCCCGTCGTACGGTGTATGCTGTTACGGGTAAGTCGCGGTACTCGGTAGTAGTGGTAGCACTGCCAGGCAGTTCCACCGTTATGCTGTTAGGATCTTCGCAGCCGGTTGTCAGCAGGAGTACCGGTGCGGAAAGCAGGCACGCCGACCAGCGGCGCAGGGCCTTAGTTGGCCAGTTCATTATATAGATCGTAGTAAGAAGTCAGCAAATCCTGATCGGCACCTACCTGCCCGATGCGGCATTTCTGTGAGTACTCAGTAAACAGCGCGTTTAGATTGTCGCTGAAATCCTCATCCGACTTCACTACCGAATCGGCGTACTCCATCCCTACCTTGATAAAGCCCCCGAAATCGGCCGACTTCAGCGCCGCCAGCATCTCGTCGTCGATGTCCAGCATCTTGGCTTTCTCAATGATGTCCTGCCCAAACTTGTGCTTGAACTCATTGTTGTAGATGGTGAATACCGATTTGGCATCTTTGAAAATCGGATCCTTTTTGTAGGTCGTTTTCAGGTACATCGGAATCAGGCCCGTCATCCAGTCGTTGCAGTGCACAATGTCCGGGGCCCAGCCTAGCTTCTTCACAGTTTCCAGTACACCCTTGCAGAAGAAGATAGCCCGCTCGTCATTGTCGGCGTGAAACTTATCATTCTTGTCGACCAGCACCGATTTACGGTGAAAATAATCCTCGTTATCGATAAAATATACCTGCAACTTCGCATTCGGAATCGACGCTACTTTAATGACCAGCGGCTTTTCCTCTTCTCCCACGGCGATGTTGATGCCCGACAACCGAACTACCTCATGCAAGCGATTTTTACGCTCGTTAATAATACCAAATCGGGGTACGAAAATGCGGATTTCCATCCCCATCTCTTGCATTCCCTGCGGCAACATGCGCAGAAACTCCGCTACCTTGGTCGTCTGCAAAAACGGGTTGATTTCCGTGGCAGCATAGAGTATTCTCAACTTAGACATAGTGTTTATGTTGGTGATTGGGAAAGGGCAACACTTTGGGATGCACAAAATTAAACATTTTTAAGCAAAATTTCAACTAATCCGGCCTGGGCATCGTAAATAGCGGGCTTTTTGTTTCATGGACATACTTTACACGGCGGCCTCCCTGCTCACCCAAGTGGAGCAGTGGCGGCAGGCAGGCAAGCGTATTGGACTGGTGCCCACGATGGGTGCTTTGCACGAAGGACACTTGCAACTGGTGCGCGCTGCTGCCGCCGACAACGACGTGGTAGTGGTGAGTATCTTCGTCAATCCTACCCAGTTCAACAACCCCGACGACTTCCGGCTCTACCCCCGCCTACCCGAGGCCGATGCTGCTTTGCTGGGCCCGGCGGGCTGCACGGCGTTGTTTTCGCCCTCTGTAGAAGAAATGTACCCAGCGCCTACCGTGTTGCGGTTTGATTTTGGTGCCCTGGAGCGCGTGATGGAGGGTGCCCACCGGCCGGGTCACTTCAACGGGGTAGCCACGGTGGTCAGCAAGCTGTTTCATTTGTGTCAGCCGCACCGCGCCTACTTCGGGCAGAAGGACTTGCAGCAGGTAGCCATTATCCGGCAGTTGGTAGCCGACTTATCGTTTGCGTTGGAGCTGGTGGTGTTCCCTACCGTACGGGAAGAAGACGGACTGGCGATGTCATCGCGCAACCGGCGCCTCTCGCCGGACGAGCGGACCGTGGCGCCGCGCCTATACAAGGCGCTCCGCTTGGCTGCTGAGCTGGTGCAATCTGGTGCCAAGTCCGCTGCCGTGCAAGCTGCCGTGGCCGAATATCTGTCGGCTACCCCAACCATTTCATTAGAATACATAGAGGTGGCTGACGCGCAAACGCTACAATCTTTGGCGGGACCTTGGCAAGGGCAAGCCGATGTGGCCTTATGTTTGGCAGCACACTTGGGCAGCGTGCGCCTGATTGATAATGTAGTAGTAAAAAGGTGAAATTGTGATTCACCTTTTTACTACTCCCTACCAGCTTTCCCTTCCGTATCTTTGCGGGATATAATTCCACCCGCTTTTCACCCATGCATATTGAGGTTCTGAAGTCGAAGATTCACCGCGCCAAAGTCACACAGGCGGAGCTACACTACGTGGGTAGCATCACCATTGACGAAGACTTGCTGGATGCGGCCAACATGGTAGAAAACGAGAAGGTAACTATCGTAAACGTGAACAACGGGGAGCGGTTTGAAACCTACACCATTCGCGGGGAGCGGGGCTCGGGTATGATCTGCCTGAATGGCCCGGCCGCTCGCCGCGTAGCCGTAGGCGACATCGTGATTATCTTCTCTTACGCTCTTATCGATTTCGCGGAAGCTCGCGCTCACAAGCCTACCCTTGTTTTTCCCGATCAGCACAACCGCTTGAGCTGAGGTTGACAGCCTAAGTGTGTTGGTACCATACAACTGTCATCCTGCGCTTGCGAAGCATCTTACCAGGCTAACACGAGTCGTTACGTACGCTTGTTGTTTTGGCCTGGTAAGATGCTTCGCAAGCGCAGGATGACATTCTTTTTTCTGATAATTAGTAACTCGCAGCTCATATTACAGATCCTGCTTAATGAAAAAACTACTTAATGTTCTGAAATACGCGCTGCTGCTGGCCTTTTCGGCGGCCATGATGTGGTACGCGGTGCGTGGCCTGAACTTGAGTAGGGTAGGCGAGTCTATTCGGCAAGCCAACTATTGGTGGCTGTGCCTAACGCTGGTTCTATCAGCGCTGGGTTATTTCAGCCGAGCCTACCGCTGGAAAATGCAGATTGATGCTACCGGCCACCACCCATCTTATTGGGAGGTATACCACGCCATGATGGTAGGCTATTTAGCCAACTTGGTGTTACCCCGCTTGGGCGAAGTGCTGCGTTGCTCGGTGCTGCGCCGCACCAGCGGGGTGCCGGTGCAGGTGGGGGTAGGCACCATGATTACGGAGCGTGTTATCGATGTGGTGGTGCTGGGGCTGATTCTGGGCGCCACATTGCTACTGGCTTTCAATAAGTTCTGGAGCTTCGCTACCGGGCTGGTCACTGATAAGTACGATACGCTGGGCCAGAGCAAACAAACCCTGATTGCGCTGGCCGTAATTGGGCTCGGGCTGAGCCTTATATCTGTCTACCTGCTGTGGCGCAACTTAGAGCGGCTGCGGCAGCATCGGGTATTTGGTAAGGTGCTCAGCTTTGTGAAAGGAATGCTGGCTGGTATTTTTAGCATCCGCCGTATGCAGCACAAAGGCACCTTTCTGCTGCATACCATCTTCACGTGGGTGGTGTATTTCCTGATGGGCTACTTGGCATTCTTCGCCTTCCCGGCTACCCAGCACCTAGGCTTGGTGGCAGCGCTGGCGGTTCTCACATTCGGTACATTCGGCATGGCTGCCCCGGTGCAGGGCGGGTTTGGCGTGTACCATGTGCTGGTACAGAGTACATTGCTGGTCTATGGCATATCAAAAGAAGACGGTATTGTGTACGCCCTGGTAGTGCACGGTTCGCAAACGTTGCTGGTGGTGCTGATGGGCGGCATCAGCTTCGCCTTGAGTATGGTACAATCGGGCCGGGCGGGCCGCCGGGTAGGCGCAGAGCCGCTGGCCGTAAAAGCCCCCGCGCATGTTGTGGAGTAAAGATAAAATTCTGAGCCTGGAGGCAGCCGTAGCCCAGCGTACGATCTGGCGCGCTGAGAACCGCCGGGTAGTGTTTACCAATGGCTGCTTCGACTTGCTGCACCTAGGCCACGTCGACTACCTGGAAAAGGCTCGGCACTTGGGCGATGCATTGATAATCGGCCTCAATACCGATCAATCGGTAGGCAACTTAAAGCCCGGACGGCCGCTACAGGACGAAATGGCACGTGCGCGCATCCTGGCGTCGCTTTTGTTTGTGGATGCCGTGGTGCTCTTCGACGAGCCTACCCCGCTGACTCTGATTGAGCAGTTGCAGCCCGACATTCTAGTGAAAGGCGACGACTACACTATCAGTGGAATTGTGGGCCACGAAACCGTGTTACAAAACGGTGGCGAGGTATGTACCGTACCGTTGGTAGAAGGCTACAGCACTACCCGTATCGTCGAGCGCATCCGCCAACAGTTTCAACCCTAACGTCTCTCCTGTACAATGTTCCACATAACGCCAATGTATTTCCTGATCATCTTGGCCATGATTGTGAGTGGCCTGATTCAATGGCGCCTGCGCAGCAAATTTGCCAAGTATGCGCAGGTAGGCCTGCAATCCAACCTATCGGGGCGGCAGATTGCCGAGCTGATGCTGCAAGACCACGGTATTACCGATGTGCGCGTGATTTCCACTCCCGGCAAGCTCTCCGACCACTATAATCCTACCGATAAAACGGTGAACCTGAGTGAAGCCGTGTATGAGGAGCGTAGCGCCGCCGCCGCCGCCGTAGCGGCCCACGAGTGCGGCCATGCCGTGCAGCACGCCACGGCCTATTCTGCCCTGCAGTTTCGGTCAGCGATGGTGCCCGTGCTCAGCTCCGTTTCTAAATACATGACCTGGATTCTGCTGGCAGGTATTTTCATGCTGCAAACCACGGCCATACCTCTCTGGATTGGTATTGCGCTGTTTTCGCTTACTACCCTGTTTAGCTTCGTGACCCTACCCGTAGAGTTTGACGCCTCGCGCCGGGCGCTGGCTTGGATTGACCGCCGCGGCATTGTGACGCAGCAGGAGCACGCCATGGCCAAAGATGCCCTCTGGTGGGCCGCCATGACGTACGTGGTAGCAGCGCTGGCTTCGTTGGCTACTCTTCTCTACTATGTAAGCATTGCTATGGGTGGCCGCGACCGGCGCTAGGGTAGGCATTGCCCAGCATAGTCTAATGGAACCCTCCGCCTCCCGCGGAGGGTTTTTTAGTGCCTATTGTTTTCTCTTAAAGTATAAATAGGAGAAAATGTAGGTCGCAAGCCGTACTGCTAACGTTTGCAGAGTAAATTTGACTTCTAAATTCCACCCCACCCACATTACACAAGTATGAATTTCCAATTAACCGAAGAACAGCTAGCCGTACAAGCTGCCGCCCGCGAGTTTGCCCAAAGCGAGCTATGGGCCGGCGTGATTGAGCGCGATGAGCATCAGAAATTCCCTGCCGAGCAAATCCGGAAGATGGGTGAACTGGGCTTTATGGGTATGATGGTAAGCCCCGAGTACGGTGGCAGCGGCCTCGATACGGTATCGTACGTGCTGGCCATGGAAGAAATTTCCAAGGTAGATGCTTCTTGCTCCGTCATTATGTCAGTGAACAACTCGCTGGTATGCTGGGGGCTAGAGAAATACGGTACCGAAGAGCAAAAGCAAAAGTACCTGACCAAGCTGGCTACCGGTGAGCAAATAGGAGCCTTCTGCCTTTCGGAGCCCGAAGCTGGTTCTGACGCTACCATGCAGCGCACTACCGCCGAGGACAAAGGCGACTATTATCTGCTGAACGGTACTAAAAACTGGATTACCAATGGGTCGTCGGCTTCGGTCTACTTAGTTATTGCCCAAACCAACCCCGAGTTAAAACACCGCGGCATCAATGTCTTTATAGTAGAGAAAGACACGCCGGGCTTTGTGGTGGGTCTCAAAGAGAACAAGCTTGGCATTCGAGGCTCCGATACGCACTCACTGATGTTTACAGACGTGCGCGTGCCCAAAGAGAATCGGATTGGTGAAGATGGCTTCGGGTTTAAGTTTGCCATGCAGGTGCTGGCTGGTGGCCGCATTGGTATTGCTGCGCAAGCGCTGGGCATTGCGTCGGGCGCGCTGGAGTTGTCGTTGAAGTATGCCCAGGAGCGTAAAGCATTCGGTGTCGAGATTGCCAAGCACCAAGCCATTCAGTTCAAACTGGCGGAAATGGCTACAAATATTGATGCAGCCCGCTTGCTGTGCCTGCAAGCAGCTAACGATAAAGACAACGGGCAGGACTACGCCAAATCGGGCGCTATGGCAAAGCTCTTCGCCTCTAAAACCGCTATGGATGCGGCAGTAGAAGCAGTACAAATTCACGGTGGGTATGGCTTTGTTAAGGAATACCACGTAGAGCGCATGATGCGGGACGCAAAAATTACGCAGATTTATGAGGGAACTTCCGAGATACAGAAAATTGTAATCTCACGCGAACTATTAAAATAACCATATATATTGTCTAATTTCGGGATTTATTGTACAAAACTTAGTGATAATAAGTTTTTGTTTTCGTTTTTGTGAATTTTTATATGTTTATTTGCATTGTCTAGAAAAAGACCTAGTTACGTCTGGCATTAACACAATATACCACCTCCCCTAAGAAATGGAAGATTACAATAAAGTGATTGAATCACTGGGAGTTCGTTACATCAAAGCGAAAAATCTGGTATTGCAGCAGCCTTTCACTGTTCGTAATTCCTATGATATGGGGAACAACCTTATTCTATTACATAAGGGCCGCATCGCTTTTGGTGATGAGGAACAAGTGATAGAAGAAGGCGAAATGTTGTTTATTCCAGGTGGTCGGGCTACGCGGGTGAGCTATGGCCAAAGCGGCGGGAAGCTCATCAGCAACGACGACCTGATTACCAACAAAGACAAGTTCTTCCATTCGAACTCCGACCTTGATTTGATTGGCGACGCTGAGGAAAGCCACAGCTTCGTGAGCTTCGAAGCCAAGGTGTTCGACTCGGTTAACTTCTTCTCCTCGCTGGATGTGCCGGCTTTCGTCATTTCCAACAACTCTAAGCTGGCTAATCTGGTCATCAAGGTAGTAGAGGAAAGTCTGCAGGATCTTCCCGGCCGCGAGCGGCTGATTACGATTTACACCGAGAATATTGTGGTGGAAATCGTACGCTACATCTTGAAAAACAAGATGTTTGTGGAGCAGCTTGCTACCAACAGCACCTACTTTAAAGACCCACGTCTCATCGACCTGTTCAACTATATTAAGGAGAACATCGGGGGTGACCTGTCTAATAAAGTGCTGTCGGGCGTGGCTAACGTGAGCGAAGATTACGTGGGTCAGTATTTCAAAATGCTGACCGGCATCAACCCGCAAGACTACATCGAGTACCAGCGCATGGAACGTGCTGTGTTCTTGCTGCGCACCACCAAGAAGAGCATCCGCGACATCGGCAAAGAGGTAGGCTACAAGGATACCGCGTATTTCTGCCGCCGTTTTAAGATGATGTTTGGTATTCCAGCTGGTAAGATGCGTCGCCGCGAGTCGGCCATGAACATCTAAGCACAGATTTCGTAGACGACCAGTATACAACGCAACAACGCCCGGCCTTAGGTCGGGCGTTGTTGCGTTGTAGCGGTAGGAACTGATATCGTGTCTGTAAATAACTCTTATGTAATCCCTACCCTGCTAGGGTAGCGTTGAAGCTATGCACGAGTTGAGCCATATCGGCTAAAAAGCTAGGGTCTTTTTCGATCTGGTTGCCTACTACCAGCACGTCGGCACCGGCGGTGAAGGCAGCACGGGCTTTTTCAGTGGTATTAATGCCGCCGCCTACAACAACAGGAACTTCAACGGCTGCCCGTACGGCACTGATCATAGCCGGTGCGATGGGGTGGAGGGCACCACTGCCACCATCCAGAAAGATCAAGCGCAAGCCTAACTGCTCGCCGGCCATAGCCGTGCAGGCCGCAATAGCGGGCTTATCGTAGGGTAGGGGAGTGGTGCCGCTCATATAGCTGGCTGTAGTCTGCCTACCTGTGTCAACGAGCATGTAGCCGGTAGGTAGGATTTGCAGTCCGCTTTGCCGAAGCACTGGTGCCGCAATGACGTGTTGTCCGATCAGGAATTCTGGATTACGGCCCGAAATCAAGGACAGCAGTAAAATTCCATCGGCCTGTGCATCTAGGTGCAGGCTGTGGCTTGGAAACAACAGCACCGGTACCGAGCTACGATGCTTTATAAAATGAATGAGGGTAGCCTGGTGCGTTGTCGTCACCAAGCTACCACCCACAAAAAAGTAATCTATTGGATACTGTTCGCTTAGCGTCAGCAACCGCTCACAACCGGCTTGATCCAGCTGGTCGGGGTCGAGGAGAACGGCCAGCGCTTTCTGGCCGCGCAGACGACGGGTTACAAACGTATCATACAGCGGGTCGAGGCGCATGCGCGTCGTCGTGGTGGTAAGTAAAGTCAATATCCCGGGTTTCTGGCTCGGGAGGAGTGGCAAGGTCGGGATTTTTGACCAGAGGCAAGTACTCTCCTACCTTTTTCGCCGCGTAGGCCATTACTACAGCCGTAGCTTGCGCCATCAGCATCTTGCCCGTATCAGACTTCAAAAAGGCCTGCACGCCATCGGCAAGAATAGACGAGAAGCCAGAGCCCTCCTCTTCTGGTTCTGTAGCATGGTAGTGTGGTGCCGAGAACCGGTTAGGCTGTGGCGGAAGCGGAGGAAACGGGTCGGCGTCGGGTGCGTCGGTGTGGTACACATCGGGGGCCAATTGGGCCGGGCGGCCGTGGCTGTGGCTGTGCGCTGCCGTGAGTGGGGCGCTGCCAAAGCCTAGATCGTCCGTTACAGCGCCTACCCCTAGTGGAGCGCTAGATTTCAGGCGTTTCTTTTTCTTCCGGCCCTTAGAGCCAGCAGACAACTTTTTGGCCGATGACTTGCTGCTACCAAATACCTTGCTCAGTAGCCACACGCCGCTAGCTACCCCTACTCCAATTAAGGCTATTTTGCCTACCTTCTGGGTTTTGACTTTGATTTCTTCCACGTCACCCATCAGGGCACGTTCGTATTCCAATTTCTGGCGCTCCAGAAATTCTCTTTCGTTCTCAAATAACGGATTATGTAGCTCAGCCATGCGCGTTATGCTTGACGCTTATCGGATTTGTAGATCGTGTTGTCCAGCAGCTTATCGGCCACTCCCTGAAACACCTTTTTATCGACGCCAACTAGGAAAATGATAAGCAGTAGAAGGTAGAAACCTGCTACGATACCAAAGCCCCAGAAAGAGCTGTCGAGCGCCGAGTTGAGCGCCAACCCTGCAAAAACACTCACGAAAATGAGAAAGAATAAGCCGATGACAGCCATCGTAATTCCGTGGGCCGCGCCCACGAAAGCTGTTTTCGCTTTTTCCTGAGCTTCCAGCCGAAGAATATCGATGCGTGTATCGAGGTAGCCTTTCAGATTACCAAAAAGACTGTCGTTGCGGGGTGTTTTAGCGTCGTTGTCGAAGGCCATACGGCGAAGAAAAAGAGGGTCAGATAGATAAAGCTAACAGCAAAAGATTGTTTTAGCCGTTAAGAAAAGCGGCTGAGCCAAATGGTTTGTCATACGCAAAAGCAACTATCACGTCTGAAGTTTGCGTTATTTTTACTGATAACCCCCGCACTTTGAGTCAGAATCACTATCACACGCTGGGTGTGGCGGCCACGGCCACGCCGCAGGAAATAAAAGCAGCGTACAAGCGCCTGGCAGTGCGGTATCATCCGGACATGCATGGTGGAAGCGCGCAGTTTGAGGAGGAGTTTAAAGCAGTGGCCGCGGCATATCAGGTACTATCGGACCCCGGCCGGCGGGCCACCTACGACCACCAGCTGCGCATGGCCGTGCGCCGGGCCGATGAGCAGCGCCGCGCCCAACACTACCGCGCGCACAGCCAGCACGTGTATGGCGTACCCATGCCACCGCCCGCACCTCTGCGCACCCGGCGGCCGGCCGGCGCAGCCGAGCGCTACTACCGTCCCATTCCTAAGCGCCGCCGTTTCACTCGCCGCGACGCGTGGCTATTGGCAGGTTTCATTGTGGGGCTGGTGCTGTTTTGCTTGTCAGTGAAAGTAACGCTGGACTATGTATCGGCTACGCGCAACTACCGCTACGGTCTACGCGCCTACACCAACCGGCAATGGAAAATTGCGCGCAGCTATTTTACCAGTGCCATTGCTTTTCGCCCTACCTACGCCGCCGCACACCGACGCCGTGGCGAGATTGCGCAGTACATCAACCACGACTATGCCGCCGCCCGCGCCGATTATCAGGTAGCGCTAACGGAAGAGCCCGCGGGTAAAGGCGCGGCGGCGTTATGGATGCGGTTAGGCCAGTGCGAGTTTCAATTGGGCCTTTCGCCAGCTGCAGCTAATAGCCTAACTCAGGCCATACAACAAGATTCCTTATTGAGCGACGCCTACCTGCTGCGAGGCGAAATCCGATTGTTTGAGCAGCGGCAGTTTGTGGGCGCCATTCGGGATTTTTCTACGGGCTTGCGGCAACGAGCCGCCGTGGGCTGGTCAGTAGATGTGAAGCCGCTGACCTACCGCGGGCTGGCTTACTACAAGCAAGGCAACTATGCTGCCGCCCGCACCGACTACCGGCAGGTGCTGCTCCTTACCCCGCAGAATGGGCAAGTACACTTCCTACTGGGTAGGCTGGCGCAGCAGGAAGGAAATACTGGCGCTGCATGCGAGTTTTTCCGCCGAGCATTGCGTCTAGGCTACCTCTACGCGTCGGAAGCAGTGCAGGAGTGCCAGTAGCGAACCTGTTACCACAACAAAAAAGGCCTCGCTGCATAGCGAGGCCTTTTTTGTTGTGGTAACAGTTGGAATCGAACCAACGACACCAGCATTTTCAGTGCTGTGCTCTACCAACTGAGCTATGTTACCAGCTTCCCGGTAGCGGTGTGCGCCTTGGGAGGCACAAAAGTAGTAAAGAGATTGAGGAATACAAGCACTTAGAAAAAAAATATGCGCGGCTAGTTCTCTCAAGTAAGTTTACGTACTTCAAAAGCGCTAGCACTGTTTTGCCGAAAAATCTTTCCGGCGAAAAGGGTAAATTTGTTAGGCATAACGAGTATTTTTCGGTCCCACCAACTCTACTTCCATTCCGTGACCATCCAGAACATTATTTTTCTTCTCGTTGTCCTCGCCGGCTTTGGGCTGTTTGCGTGGCAGGTACGAAAGATTCGCGCTAATATTTCTCACGGCCGCGACCGGGATATGTCCGGAGACGTAGGCGAGCGACTCAAGAAAACCCTACTTGTGGCCTTTGGGCAGCAGAAGATGTTTAAGCGTATCACGCCGGCGCTTCTGCACCTTATCGTGTATGTCGGCTTTCTGGTTATCAACATTGAAGTCATCGAGATTGTCATTGATGGCCTGTTCAACACGCACCGAATACTGGGTTTCACGGGCGGTTTCTATAATGCCCTGACTGCCACCAATGAGATATTGAGCGCGCTGGTCATCATTGCTGTGGCGGCGTTTTGGTGGCGGCGCAACCGCACCGAGCCCGTACGGCGTTTCCGTGGCACTGAGATGCGTGCTTGGCCAAAGCTCGATGCCAACCTCATTCTTTACATAGAGGCAGCGCTGATGGTAGCGTTGTTTCTGATGAACACTGCCGATTTGAAGCTGCACCAGGTGGAAAATGCCTATTTGCCGGGCGCCTACCCCATCAGCGGTTTGCTTACGGGGCTATTGCCGGATAACGCCACCACGCTGCTAGTGCTGGAGCGCTTGGGTTGGTGGGTGCATATCGTGGGCATATTGCTGTTTTTGAACTACTTACCGAGTAGTAAGCACTTCCACATTATCATGGCTTTCCCGAACGTGTACTTCTCGCGACTGATGCCGCAGGGGCAGTTCTCGAACGTGGATAGCATTACGCACGAGGTGAAAGCCATGATGGACCCTACCTACCAAGTGCCTACCCCCCCAGCCTCTGAGGGAGCCGAAGCAGCCCCTACCACCTTTGGGGCGAAGGACGTGAACGATTTGGCCTGGACCAATCTACTGCATGCATATTCCTGCACCGAATGCGGCCGCTGTACCTCGGTGTGCCCGGCCAATCTGACGGGTAAGCTACTTTCTCCGCGCAAAATCATCATGGACACGCGCGACCGGATGGAGGAGAAGTATAACTCGCCTTTGATTTTCGATCCGGCGCTCTACGGTCCCGCTGCCAAGCACGAGCCACAGGAGCAACTCGACAAGGAAAACCACACGCTGCTGCGCGGCTACGTGACACCCGAGGAACTGTGGGCCTGCACCACTTGCAATGCTTGCGTAGAGGCCTGCCCCGTGAACATCAACCCGCTGGAGAGCATCATTGAGATGCGCCGCTTCTTGGTACTAGAAGAGTCGGCAGCGCCTAACTCGCTGAACGTGATGTTCTCGAACATCGAAAACAACGGTGCGCCTTGGGCCTTCTCGCCTTCCGACCGCTTCAACTGGGCCGATGAGCTATACGTGGCTGAAAAATAGCTGTTTGCTACTAGCCGCTAGTCGTTAGCCCTAACGACCAACAACGGACGAAATCAATCCTTCTATAAAAAAGAATAGCTAACAGCCTTTCGCTAACAGCTTCCCAACAATATGGCTGAACAAACTGCCAAACGCCAAATAACTGTACCGCTGATGTCTGACTTCGCCGCCCGTGGCGAGGAACCCGAAGTGCTGTTCTGGGTAGGCTGTGCCGGTGCGTTTGACGACCGGTACAAGCGTGTAACCAGGGCCTTTGTGCGCATTCTGGAGCACGTGGGTGTGAAATATGCTGTGCTAGGCATGGAAGAAACCTGCACCGGCGACCCTGCCAAACGGGCTGGCAACGAGTTCCTGTTTCAGATGCAGGCTATGCAGAACATCACCACGTTCGAGGGCTACAACGTGAAGAAGATTGTGACGGCTTGCCCGCACTGCTTCAACACTATCAAAAACGAGTACCCGGCGCTGGGCGGCAACTACGAGGTGATTCACCACAGCACCTTCCTGCAACAGCTTATCGATGAGGGTAGGGTGAAACTGGAAGGGGGCGAGGCGTACAAAGGACGGCGTATCACCTTCCACGACTCCTGCTACCTGGGCCGCGCCAACAACATTTACGAAGCGCCCCGCGCTGTGCTAGAAGCCCTAGACGCCGACTTGGTAGAGATGAAGCGTAGCAAAGCCAATGGGCTATGCTGCGGTGCCGGCGGTGCCCAGATGTGGAAAGAGCCTGAACCCGGCAAGAAAGACGTGAACATTGAGCGCACCGAAGAGGCCCTGGCTACCCTCGACGGCAACGCCGAAGCCTTGGCCCGCATTCAGGGCAAAGAAAGCGGTAATGAAGGCGCTACCCCCGCCCCCAAGCAAAACGACCAGAGTAGCATCATTGCGGTAGGCTGCCCGTTTTGCATGACGATGATGGCCGATGGCGTGAAAAATAAAGAGCGCGAAAGCAACGTGCAGGTGTTTGACCTAGCGGAGCTGGTGGCCTCAGCTGAAGGCTTGAATGCGTAGACTGTCATTCCGAGCGTAGCGAGGAATCTGAGTTTAAAATAGCAGGCATGATAAAGCACAGACTCCTCGTCTCCGCTTGGAATGTGCCCCTCTTTCACAGCCCCGGCGGAACTTCCCGTCGGGGCTGTTACTTTGTCAATAAAAACAAGCGGTGTACGTTAGAGGTATACCGTTTTTGCTACTTCACTTATGTACGTTTCTTTCGACCAATTGCCGCCCGAGGCGCGCATTTGGATATATCAGGCCAACCGGCCCCTGACCGATACCGAGCTAACGCGTGTGCAGCCTGCACTGGCGCAGTTTGCCGCCGCCTGGACCAGCCACGGCCGCACTTTGCACGCTTCGGCGGCTATTCTGCACCACCAATTTCTGGTTATTGGTCTGGATGAAGCCATGGCCGATGCCAGCGGCTGTTCCATAGATGCTTCCGTACGGTTTGTGCGGGAGTTGGAGACGTCTCTCGGTGTAGAGCTACTGGAGAAGTCGCGGCTGGCTTTCTTGGTGGATGGCGAAGTACGTTTGCTCGACCGGCGCGAGTTGCGCACAGCCGTAGCCGAAGGCCAGCTCCAGCCCGATACGCCCTACTTTGACAACACCATTGCCCGCCACGCCCAACTGGCACAGGCCTGGCCCGCACCAGCCGCCGAAACCTGGCTGGCGCGGTATTTTGCGGGGAAATAATACGACTGTAAAGCACTGAAACACGGGGCTGCCGCCGCACTATTTCTCTCAAAACCTAGTATACTTGTCTGAGCCGCGTCAACCGGCCGGGTTTCCTTCTTCCTTGCCTACCTGCAATCTATCCATGCGAAAACTTATTTACTTATGTGCTGTGGCCGGTTCGGCGGGATTGTTGGGGGGCTGTGCTACGGCGGGCGGTGGAAGCAAGGCCGACAAGCGTTTTGCGCGCGGCGAATACGAGCCGGCTATTGAGCTATATAAAAAGGACTTAGCCAAGGGCCGCAATGCGGGTTATGCCAATCTGCGCATTGCCGAGGCGTATCGGCTTTCCAACCGCATAGGCGAAGCAGAGCCGTATTATAAGGCCGCTCTTGACGCCAAAATACGCAGCGCCGATGCTCCGTTTTACCACGCATTAGCCCTGAAAACCAACGGCAACTACGATGAAGCCGCGCAACGTTTCGCGGCTTACGCCGAAAATGGCAGCAACCGCACACTGGTAGCCCGCGCCGAGCTGGAAGCCAAAAACAGCAAGCTAAGCCAGGAGTTGGCCGCTACTCGCACCCGCGACGAGGTGCAACCCGTGGCTCAGTTGAATTCACCTTCGTCCGAATTTGGTGCCACCTTCATGCCCCAAACCAAGGAGCTAATCTTTGCGTCGGGTAGGGAAGGGAAAACATACTTGGGCAATGGTTTAGGATTTAATGACCTGTATGCCATTAAGTTCGACGACGACCAGGCGATGACTGGCGGCACCGTGCGCAAGCTGACGGCTCCCATCAACACCACCGACATGCACGAGGCCAGCGCCACCTTCACACCCGACGGACGCTTTATGGTGTTTGCGCGCTCCAACAACGGCACCAAGAAACAAGCAAAACTCGGTCTGCAAAGCGTCGATTTGTATATGTCGGCTTACCAGAACGGGGCTTGGACGGAACCGGAACTGGCGCGGGGCCTCAACAGCCGTTCGGCCGACGATTTCTCGCCCATGTTCTCGCCCGATGGTAAAACACTCTACTTCGCATCCAGCCGCAGCGGCGGCCAGGGCGGTACCGATTTGTATAAGGCAGAGCTAAGCGAAAATGGTCGTTTCTCGCCGCCCGAAAACCTGGGTGAGCAAATCAATACGCCCGGCAACGAAAGCTTTCCGGCTCTAGCACCCGACGGCACGCTTTACTTCTCTTCAGATGGACATGCCGGCCTGGGCAAGCTCGATATTTTTGTGGTGGAGAAGGGTAAAGTGAAGAACTTGGGCGCACCCATCAACAGCGCGGGCGACGACTTCGCACCCTACCTACTCACCAACACGACGGGCCTGTTTGCCTCAGACCGCAGCGGCGGGCAAGGGGCCGACGACCTCTACTCCTTTAAACGCAACATGTTTAAGGAGGTGGTCTTCTTCGTGGATGGCACCGTGCAGACGCGTCCAGCTAGCGGCGGCGCCGTACGGCCCCTCGGTGGCGAACCGGTAGCAGTGTACTCGAAAGGACAGAAGTTGCAGGATGTGACGGCCGATGCCAACGGCAAGTTCAGCCTGAAGCTGGACTCAGCCACAGCGTATTCGTTGGTAGCTGAGCGCACAGGATATTTCACAGCTCGTCAGGGCGTGAAGACAATAGGCAAGCGCCCCCCGCAGAGCCAGCTCACCAACGACCTAACGGAAATTCGCATCCCTGTGACGCTCACGCTTACTGAGATTGTGAAGAATAAGGCCATCGTGGTCGAAAACATTTTCTACGACTACGACAAAGCCAATATCCGTCCTGATGCGGCTGTGGAGCTGGACAAGCTGGTGGAGACACTGACAGACAACCCCAAAATTACCATCGAACTCAGCTCCCACACCGACTCGCGGGGTAAGGATGCCTATAACTTAGCGCTTTCGCAGCGTCGGGCGCAATCGGCCGTAGATTATATCTTGTCGAAGGGCATTGAGGCCAGCCGCGTGACGGCCAAGGGTTACGGTGAAACCCGACCCGTCATCAAGAATGCCAAAACGGAGGCCGAGTATCAGCAAAACCGCCGCACCGAGTTTAAGGTGACGCGCATTGCTGAGTAGGAGGTAAGTGGCTCACTGTCAGAAAAAAAGTCTCGGCAAACTGCCGAGACTTTTTGTATTTTAGTTCAACTGTAAGGCAAGGAAAGGCTACAAGGCAGCGGCGAAAAAGAAAGCTGCTTTTGGCACAATACTTGGCTTTTATAGAACGTAATTGTTCTGCAGTCTGCTCTTCCTTCTCCCCTCCTTAATCTCTACTGCCATGAAAAAGCTTCTCTCTGCTTTTGCTTTGCTACTGCTCCTATTATTAGGCGGAGAGTTACACGCAGCGCCGGCCGTAGTTAACTTCTCGTCGGAGCGCGGCGTGGCATTTCAGCTGATTTTTGATGGTCGCCCGCTTACGCAGCCCGGTGCCCGCGCCGTGCGCATCGACCGCCTGACGGCGGGCTTTCACTGGGCCGAGTTTCTGATTCCGACTGGCTACGGGCGGGTAGTCGCTTACCGTACCCGCGTGCTGCTCGACCCCGGTTTAGAGAGTAGCTATGTACTGTTAGCTCGGCCCGGCTACGGCTTGCAGCTGCGCAAAGTAGCTGAGGCACCTATTCGGCGCGGCTACGGCATGGGAGAGACAATGCCCTACCCACCCGCTGTACCCTACGGTCAATACCCCGACGATTATGATTACCGCCGCAACGGCAGTGCATACCCGAATGCTAGCCCCGCGCCGCAACCCGTGCCAGGCGCGGCCTACCCTGGCGGCCACGGCTACCCCCCAAATGCAGGCAATCAGCCTATTGATTCGTATCCAGCGCCAAATGCTTCCTACCCCAACCAGATGGGTGGCCCCGCGCCCAACTACCCAGGCAACGGCAGCTACAACAGCACCACCCGTTTCCGTACGCTGACGCCCACGGAAATAACAAGCCTCGCCGAGTCGATGCAGCGCACGGCCTCCGACGAAACTCGACTGAGCCTAGCCCGTCAGGCCATCAACCAAACCAGCGTCCAGACCAACGACCTGGTGCGCTTACTACAAACGCTCAGCATGGAAGGCTCCCGCCTGACGTTGGCCAAATACGCCTACCCCTACGTGGCCGATCCACAGAACTTCAGCTGCGTCTACGATGTCTTCGATTTTGAAGCTAGTATCCAGGAGCTGCAACGATTGAATGGTGCTACTCAACAGCGGTGAGGTAGGAAATTAGTATCAACAAGAAGGGCTTCCGCAATGCGCGGAAGCCCTTCTTGTTGATACTAATTCCGAACATAGCGAGGAATCTGAGTTTACACATTGCTACAACTTGCTCAGATTCCTCGCTACGCTCGGAATGACAACTATTCGCCATCTACCGCAAGCGGTCCATGCTGCGCACCAGCTGTTCGTCGCGGCGGATGAAGCGGTTGGCCAGGATATTCAGCAGCAAGGCAAGGGTAGGGAGGTAGAAGCCGGCATGAAAACTGCCCGTGAGCTTCAGGTTCAGCATTTGCTCGCCCAGAGTGGAATAGTAGAAGCTGGTGCCGATGGTGCCGAGCATGAAGAGTAGGTTCAGCAGGCCCAGTTGCAACTGCCGCAAACGGCTACGGTACTGGAAAATCTCGATGAACGCCACCACAGTGGCCGCTGCGGCCAACGCGGCAATAGGCCACGTGCCGGTTGAGACGGACATGCCTGGGTCGGAGGGAGCATAGCCCAACTCGAAGGCTGTGAGCACGAGGTGCTGCCCGGTGGTAGGGTCGGTTTTACTCCAAATAGGCAGAAATAAAACGCTGCCCATCGCTAAGGCCAGCAAAAGCAGGAATACGCTTTGAATTCTTTGTATCATCTTTGTAGTTGAACAGTTTTGGGCTGGTGCTAACAGGTACCGAAGCCGCAAAAGTAGCCAACAACGACCGGAATAACCGCACTTCTAACCCTTCTGATGTCTCAAGCATATATCGTGGACGCCGTCCGCACCCCGATTGGTAAATTTGGCGGCGCGCTCAGCAGTGTCCGCCCCGATGATATGGCCGCGCACGTATTGCGCGAGCTGATGCGCCGCAACAAAAGCGTAGACCCTGCCGCCGTCGAAGACGTAATTATGGGCGCTGCCAACCAGGCCGGCGAAGACAACCGTAACGTGGCCCGCATGGCGGCGCTGCTGGCCGGCCTACCCTTATCGGTGCCCGGCAACACTGTGAACCGCCTGTGTGCCTCCGGCTTGCAGAGCATTATGGATTCGTTTCGGGCTATCCGGGCCGGAGAAGGCGACGTGTATTTGGCTGGTGGCTCTGAAAACATGACGCGGGCGCCCTTCGTAATGGCAAAATCCGTTACGGCGTTCGGCCGCGACTTCACCGCTCACGATACTACTCTGGGTTGGCGCTTCGTGAACCCCAAGCTCTCGGCCAAACACTTGCCCTACACTATGGGCGAAACGGCTGAGCACGTGGCTGCTAAGTACGGCATCACGCGTGAAGAGCAAGACCAGTTTGCCTACGACACGCAGCGCAAATACAAGAATGCTTACGAAAAGGGGCGTTTCCGCAAGGAGATTGCGCCTGTGTTTATTGCTCAGCCCAAAGGCGACACGGCGCTGTTCGACACCGACGAGCACCCACGTTTGTCGAGCATGGAAAAGCTGGCCACTCTGAAACCAGCCTTTATTGAGAATGGCACTGTTACGGCCGGCAACTCGGCAGGCATCAACGACGGTGCTGCCGCCGTGCTGGTGGTGAGCGAAGAGGCATTAAAGCGCTATAACCTGAAGCCGATGGCCCGCATTGTGGCCTCAGCTGTGGCGGGCGTCGACCCGGCCTATATGGGTATCGGGCCGGTGCCGGCTACTCAGAAAGTGCTCCAGCGCGCTGGGTTGACCATGAACGACATCGACCTGATTGAGTTGAACGAAGCCTTTGCTGCCCAAAGCATTGCCTGCATGCGCGACCTGGAGCTAGACCCGGCTAAAGTGAACGTCAATGGCGGCAGTATTGCTATTGGGCACCCGCTAGGCTGCGCCGGCGCCCGCATCACGGCCACACTGCTGTACGAGATGCAGCGCCGCGAAAACGCTCGGTATGGCCTCGTAACTATGTGCGTAGGGGTAGGGCAGGGGGCTGCGGCTATTTATGAGAAGCTGTAAGTGAGTTGATTGAAGGTTGAATGGTTGATTGCTGGATCGTTCGATTACCACAACTCAACTAGTGCTGTCAAACCAACAGCAACCCTTCAACCTTCAATCATTCAACAATTTATCCTTTGCGCTACTTTCTTCACCTTGCCTACGACGGCACGCGCTTTCACGGGTGGCAAATCCAGCCGGGCACGCTCACGGTGCAGCAGGAGCTGGATCGGTGCTTGTCGCAGATACTGCGGCAGCCGGTGTACTCGCTGGGTAGTGGCCGCACCGACTCGGGGGTGCATGCCAGCCACCAAGTAGCGCACTTCGACGCAGAGCTACCCACGGGCCTCGACCTCGATACCCTGCTCTACCGTCTCAACCGCGCCCTACCCGCCGATATGCGCGGCTACCTAGTGCACCCGGTGCCGCCCACGGCCCACGCCCGCTTTGATGCGCGCGTACGCACCTATGAGTACCATGTGCGCCTCGTGCCCGACCCGTTTGCCGCACCCCACGCTCTCTACCTCGACCGTGCCCCCGATGTAGCCGCTATGAACGAGGCCGCAGCCTACCTCATCGGCGACCATGATTTTACGAGCTTCTCCAAGGTAGGCGGCAGCGAAAAGCACTACCGCTGCCTCTGCTACGAGGCTGGCTGGCACCCCGCGCCGGGCGGTGTGGTATTCCGTATCAGGGCCAACCGCTTTGTGCGGGGTATGGTGCGGCTGGTGGTAGGCACCCTGCTCACGGTAGGCAAAGGCAAGTTGACTCCTGAAGAGTTTCGGCAGGTGTTTGCGTCGCTGAACCGAGTACACGCTAGCGGCGCGGCTAAGGCGCAGGGGTTGTTTCTGTGCCGGGTAGAGTACCCGGCGGGACTGGTGCCTACGGAGTTACTGCCCACGGGTCTGCCGTATTTCGCGGGGTAGGGCGGTTAAAATGCGTCGGTCATTCTTTGCTTCGCTCAGGAAGACAGTTCCAGCATAATCAGCAGTCGATACCCATAACCTTCCCCGTATACTAGTGGTTAGCTAATCGATTCCCCTTCAAGTTTATATTCCGTGGAGCAAACCACTACTGCCACCAAAACCGGCAATATCTTCGATTGGCAGGTGCTGAGCCGGCTGATGACGTATGTACGGCCCTACCGGCGCGTCTTCTACTTTCTGATCTTCCTAACCATTGCCACAGCGGCTTTGGGCACCTTGCGCCCCTTCCTGATTCAGAAAATGGTCGATGTGAGCATCGACCAAGGCGACATGGTAGGCGTAAACCGCATGTTTATCTGGCTGATTGGCTTGCTCGTGGCGCACACTATTGTAAGCTATCTGCAAACCTATTATGGCGGCTGGCTAGGCCAGTATATCGTGCGCGATATTCGGGTAGACCTTTATAAGCACATTCTCGACCTGCGCCTGAAATTCTTTGACCGTACGCCCATCGGCGTGCTTGTGACGCGCAATATTTCCGACGTAGAAACATTATCCGATGTGTTCAGCGAGGGACTGGCGGCCATGATTGGTGACATCCTGCAGCTGGTATTCATCATCGGCTTCATGTTTTACATCGACTGGCGCCTCACGTTGGTAAGCTTGTCCGTGATTCCGCCGTTGCTGTTCAGCACTTATGTGTTCAAGGAGAAAGTAAAAAAGTCGTTTCAGGAGGTACGCACGGCCGTGGCCAGCCTCAATTCCTTTGTGCAGGAACACCTCACGGGTATGAGTGTGGTACAGATCTTCAACAACGAGGACCGCGAGCTGCAAAAGTTCGAGAAGATCAACCAAGAACACACCCGGGCCAACATTAAGTCTGTTCTGTACTACTCGGTGTACTATCCGGTGGCCGAGGTATTGGGCGCCGTAGGCATCGGCCTGCTGGTGTGGTATGCGGCACAGGGACAAATTGAGGGTACCATCACGAAAGGAGCATTGATTGCTTTTATCTTGTATAATGGCTTGTTTTTTAGGCCAATACGCCAGATTGCCGACCGTTTCAATACCCTGCAGCTTGGCCTTGTAAGCACGGAGCGCCTGTTGAAGCTGCTCGACAGCAAAGAACTTATTGCCGACAATGGCACCTACGCTCCGCCTACCTTGCGCGGCGATGTGCGCTTCGACCATGTGTGGTTTGCCTACAACGAGGAAAACTACGTGCTTAAGGATATCAACTTTGAAGTGCAGGCTGGGCAAACTATTGCGTTTGTGGGCGCCACCGGCGCGGGCAAGACCAGCATTATCAACCTGCTCTCCCGCTTCTACGATATCAACAAAGGCACCATCAGCATTGATGGGCACGATCTGCAAGAGTACGACCTGAAGGCCTTACGCCAGCAGATTGGGGTAGTGCTGCAGGATGTGTTCCTGTTTGCGGGTTCCATTGCCGATAACATCACGCTCGGCAACAAGGATATTACGGAGGAGCAAATATGGGAAGCCGCTGAGCTAGTGGGGGCCCGCCGCTTTATCGAACGCCTACCCGGTGGCTTGCACTACCAAGTAATGGAGCGCGGTGCTACTCTCTCGGTGGGCCAGCGCCAACTGATTTCCTTCGTGCGCGCTATGGTCTACCAGCCGCGCATCATCATTCTAGACGAGGCTACTTCTTCTGTCGATTCTGAAACGGAAGAGCTGATCCAAGCTGCCATTGATAAGCTGATGGAAGGCCGTACATCGCTGGTCATTGCCCACCGCCTTAGCACCATCCAAAAAGCCGACCGGATCATTGTGCTGGATCGGGGCGAGATTCAGGAATCTGGTACGCACGAGGAGCTACTGCGCCGCGGCGGTTTCTACGCCCAGCTCTACCAGATGCAGTATGTAAATGAATAGTGAACTTGTGAATGGTGAAGTTGTGAATTGCGTATCGATTCATCGCACGTCGCTTCTCTCCTAAGCTTTCATAATTTCACCACTTCACAAATCCACTATCTATGACTCGTTGGCTTTTCTTAGGATTGTTACTTGTATCGCTAAGCGTGGCCGTGTGGTATGCCTATTTAGGCGGTTTCCGCAATCCATATGTACAACTCACGACTACTACGCAGCCCATCTACCTAGCGGGTCGCTATTTCGAGGGTAAAGCCAGCAGCGCCGAGTTCGGCCCGCTGTTTCGGCAAGCCCAGCAGGTGCTCGACAACGGCCAGCTGCGTGGCTCGCTAGGCAACATCTACTACAGCGACCCAGAAGCCTCCGACGACACCGTGCGGGCTTTTATAGGCCTAGTGGTTGCCGATACAGTTTCTCAGAAGCTACCCGCTGACTACCGCTACCGCACATTCCCGGCTGGCCAGCGCGTGGTGCAAGCGCGTATAGAGGCCAGCTATATGGTAGCGCCGGATAAGCTCTACTCGGGCGTGAAAAACTTCATGCAGAAGCAGAAATTAACTTCTGCCAAAACCTACCTAGAGCAGTTTCCTACTGACGCACCGGCAGAGGTGCTAGCGGTGGTGAAATAATCACTACGGGCAGGATTAACCTTTTCAACAAAAACGGCCCGCTAAGCACAAAGCTCAGCGGGCCGTTTTTTATAGCCTGAATCAAAGAAAAGTCGGGGTGGCAGGATTCGAACCTACGGCCTCGTCGTCCCGAACGACGCGCGCTACCGGGCTGCGCTACACCCCGAGTTGCTGGTGCAGCCTGCGCACACAGCGGATCAGGAAAATTTTCGCTATCGGCCGAAAAAAGCCGCCGAACCAAAGTTCGGCGGCTTTTCGAGCCGGAAGCTCTTCTGTCGGAGTGGCAGGATTCGAACCTACGACCTCCAGCACCCCATGCTGGCGCGATACCAGGCTACGCTACACCCCGATAGAATTGAGCTGCAAAGGTAAGAGAAGATTTGATATATCCACAATAGGTAGAAGAAAATAAATATTTATTTCTGTACAGGAGGACATATTGGCTGTGGACATGCATAGGAGAGATAGTTCACTATAAGCTTATTCTTGGCAGTTGTTTTGCTTCTATTTAAGGCAACCTAACAGATGTTGCATCACCAATAAATGCAATTCGTATTTTTGCTGTTAATACATCTTTTGAACATAGTAAATGTAAAAATGATATGAAAATAGTTATATCGATGCTAGCAGGTGTGCTATGCATAGCCTTAGCTACTGCTGCTAATGCACAAACTGCTAGTGGTCAGGTAGCAGTTACAGCAAAGCCTGCGACCGAAACGATTGCCTTGGTAACAGACAAATTGACTACTCCTGCTAGCTCGTCCGACGCCGTCAAGGTGAAGGCAGAGGTAAATCCCGTCAGCAAGCGTTTGACTGTGCGCACCGACATACCTGGTCCGGTGCGGGTAGAAGTCAACGATGATGAAGGCCGTCCTGTGCTGACTAAGGATATGATTTCGGGCGACAAGGCTGCTAACATTGATGTGAGCCGCCTACCCTCTGGTTTTTACATTGTGCGCTGCACCAGCGGTGAGCGAAGTGGTGTCCGCCGCGTGCACCTGGGCCAGTAAAGAAAAACAGTGAAGAGGTGAGTTAAAAAGCGTGGAATGTTCCATGCTTTTTAACTCACCTCTTCACTGTTTTTACGCTTCCTCACTTTGCAGTTGACGCTCGTACAAGGCGCGGTAAAGGCCATCAGTGTCGGCCATAAGAGCTTCGTGGGTGCCGTGCTGCACAATCTGCCCGTCGTCGAGCACCAGAATTTCGTCGGCTAATTTCACAGAGCTGACGCGGTGAGAAATAATCAGGCTGGTGCGGTTTTCCATCACCCGTTGGAGGCTGTTGAGAATGGCGTTTTCGGTGTTGGTGTCTACAGCCGAAAGCGAATCGTCCAGGATCAGGATACGCGGTTCCTTCACCAGTGCCCTCGCAATGCTCACGCGCTGCTTTTGCCCGCCCGAAAGCGTAATGCCTCGTTCGCCTAGCTTGGTATCGAACCCTTCGGGAAACTGCACGATGTTATCGTACACATTGGCATCCTGGGCGGCTTGCTTCATGCGCTCCTCGCTGGGGTTGTCGAGGCCAAAGTTGATGTTGTTGCGGATGGTGTCGGAGAACAGGAAGACGTCCTGCGGCACATAACCAATCTGGCTGCGTAGGGAGGTGAGAGCATAGTCGCGCACATCAGTTGCGTCTACCGTAATGGTGCCTTGCGTCACGTCGTAGAGGCGGCAGAGTAGGGCCGCTATTGTGCTTTTGCCCGAGCCCGTGTTGCCAATAACTGCCAGCGTCTGCCCCGGCCGAATGCGGAACGACACATCGCGGAGGGCTTGAATGCCGGTATCAGGGTAAGTAAACGATACGTGGTCGAACACAATGTCACCCTGGATAGCGCGCTCCACGTTGCGGTGCGAAACAATGTCCGTTTTCTGGTGCAGAAACTCGTTGATGCGGGCCTGCGAAGCCTCCGCACGTTGTACCAACGACGACGTCCAGCCCAGGGCCGTAACAGGCCAGGTAAGTAGGTTCACGTAAATCAGGAACTCCGCGATGCTACCCGTGGTGATGGTGCCACGAATTACTTCCTGGCCGCCTACCCACACAGTGATGATGGTGCTAAGACCCACTAGAAACAGAATCAGTGGGAAAAACAGCGAGTTCACGAAGTTCAGGCTCAGTGACTTCTCCTTATAATTCTCGCTGGCTACCGTAAACTGTTGGTGTGAATCCTCCTCGCGCACAAACGACTTCAAGACCCGAATCCCCGAAAATGCCTCCTGCACGAAGGTAGTCATGCCAGCTAGGGAGCGTTGGATTTCGTCGGATTTGCGTTGGATGATGTTGTTGATGTAGAAGATGCTGACGCTGAGGATGGGTAGGGGTAGGAGCGTGTAGACGGTCAACTTTACGTTCACCATCAACATGAGCGGCACGATGAGCACGAATAGGATAACCAACTGCAAGAAGTACATGATGGCCGGCCCGATGTACATGCGCACGCGGCCCACATCTTCCGAAATGCGCGACATCAGGTCGCCGGTGCTGTGGCGACGGTAGAACGAGAGGGGTAGGGACTGGTAGTGCTGAAAGATTTCGTTTTTCTGGTCGTTCTCAATCAAGCGCGACATCACGATGAGCGTCTGACGGGTGTAGAATAGAAAGATGCCGCGCAGTACGGCCAGCAGAATAATCAACACACCGTAGAGCAGCACGTTGCGCCCAAACAGCTTATACACGCTGCTTTGGGCCTCGGTGCCAGCGTAGAGATGGTAGAGGTCGATGCCCTCGCTCACGAGGTCGAAGGCGTAGCGTACAATTTGGGCCGGGAAAATGGCCAACAGCGTACTCAAGGCCACAAACAGCACGCCGCCGAGGAAATGCCATTTGTAGCGAAACAAATACTTATTGGTAGCGGAGAGGGCACTCACGGGATAGGAGGGAAGTGGTTTAGCAGTTTGAGTAATAGAAAGTTAAAAAGCAGGCAAACGGTTTTCGGGATGTGGACTAATTGACATAGAACGGGTGCTAATCAGCTAGCTGCCAAACTCCTAAACAGCTAGGAAAGATACGCGTAGACTAGCCTTGCTCAGAAAAAAACGGTACTTTTGCGCCCGAATTGCGGGGTGCCCCTACCTCCACGTTATGTACATTTGCTACCCTACGCTGGGAGCAGATGGCCGCACGATTTGGGTAGGCGTTGCGTTAGTTGCTCCGGGCAGTTCACCGCCCAAAGATACCAACCCTACCCCGCTTTTCGCTCAGCTTCTCCATCTCATCAAGATCAGCATAAATGGTGCTGATTTTATTTTCATACAATGCTCAACCGACGCACGCTCCGCATTAAAGTCATGCAGGCCCTGTACGCCTACCACCAGGCCGTAGGATCTGATTTTTTGTTGGCAAATGACCGCATCGCGGAGGCCTTCGCGCCCGATTTGAACTCGCCCGAGCCCCAGGACCGGCGTAAGCTACAAGGGCAGCGCAAGCTGGCCGAAGTTATCTTCCGGGAGTGGCACAAAACCGGCAGCGAGCCGGAGCAGCAGCCCGACGATGCCGACGTGCACGAGGCCGTGCGCGACGCCATGAAGTACTACCAGCAGCAGAAAACTAAGGATGGCAACTTCTATGGCGGCCAACTGGTGCACAATGCCGAGAGCATTCACGACCAATATATTCACCTGCTTAACCTGCCGGCGGCGCTGCTGCGGGTGCTGGAAGAGGAACAGGAGCGCAGCAACCGCCGCTTCACGGCGCCCAAAGACGCCCCGCTGGACACAACCCGGTTAGAGCAAAACCAGGCCATCCAGAAGCTCATCAACAACAAGCAGCTCCAAGACCTGACCATCCGGCGCAAGCTGCTATGGAACGGCGAGGAGGAGATGGAAGCCCTGCGCACAGCTTGGCGCAACGAAATAAAGCAGGATGCGGAGGTGCTGAGTTACCTGGCCGCTCCGGCCGGCGACTATGCCGCCGACCAGGAGTTTCTGAAGTATCTCTATAAGACCTACGTGTTCAAGGGGGAAGAGCTGCCGCGCCAGTTGGAAGAGGATGATCTGAACTGGGAGGAAAACCGCCCGGTGGTGAAAAACCTGACGCTGAAGACAGTGAAAATGCTGGACGAAGCCGCCGACGAGAACCTGGAGTTGATGTCGTTGTCGGCCAACTGGCAGGACGATAAGGAGTTTGCCCAGACGCTCTACCGTCACACCCTGGACGAGGACGAGCGGTACGAGAAGCTGATTGCCGAATCGGTGCAGAACTGGGATGTAGAGCGCGTGGCCCTGTTGGATAAGATTATCCTGAAAATGGCCTTGTGCGAGATGCACCTGTTCCGCAGCATTCCCGTGAAGGTGACCATCAACGAGTACATTGAAATCAGCAAGCTGTATAGCACGCCCAAGAGCAAGCAGTTCGTGAACGGCATCCTGGACAAGCTGGCGCAGGACCTCACGGCTAGCGGCGCCATTCGCAAGTCGGGTAGGGGCCTGCTTGATAACCAATAGATTCTGCGGAGGAGAACCAAAAAAAGCGAGGGGCGCACGTTTTTTGTCGTAATCCCATCGTTAAGTTTACGTTTTTCGTACTAACAGAAAGCAAAACATCGCTTTTTCCACCCTTCTACTCCCATTCCTTACCTGATATGAGCAGCAAAACCACCACTGGTATTTTATGCTTTGCCGGCGGTGCCCTCACCGGCGCCGTGTTTGGTCTGCTATACGCCCCCGAAAAAGGCCGCGAAGTGCGCAGCTGGTTCAGCTACCAGCTGGAGCGCTACCGCGAAACCCTGGCCGACCTCACCGAAAACCTGGTGACCAGCCGGGTAGACGCCGGCCCAATGTCGGCCAAATCGGAAGGTCAACGCGTGATTCAGGACGCCAAAACCAAGGCTGAACAACTGCTTGGCGACGTCGACCAGCTAATCAATCAAATCAACTCGCGCAAAGGTATCTAAGCGCCCTACCCTACAAAAGGAGTGGATGAAAGAACGAGAAACCGGTACGACTGCCTGCCTTCCTCGTTCCTTCATCCGCTCCTTTGTTTCTTTGTGTCTACCCCTAACCTGGTAGGTAATCCGGCTAACCACCGGCCGGTCTGGCAGCTTGCCGGGCCGCGTGCCCTACCCATGCTAACCTAACCTTCTCTAATGCACACTGTCACTCTTATCCCCGGCGACGGGATTGGTCCCGAAATCACGAAAGCTGTAACCGATATTTTTGCGGCGGCGCAGGTGCCCGTTACCTGGGAAGAGCACAACGCCGGCCTGACGTCTTTCGAAGCTTCGGGCGAGCTGCTGCCCCAGGCCCTGCTCGACTCGCTGGACAAAACCCGTGTGGCGCTGAAAGGCCCCCTCACCACGCCGGTAGGCAAAGGCTTCCGCAGCATCAACATCACGCTGCGCCAGAAATACAATCTGTACCAGAATGTGCGTCCGGCCCAAACCACGCCCGGCATCAAATCGCGCTACGAGAACGTGGACTTGGTACTGTTTCGGGAAAATACTGAGGGCCTCTATTCGGGTCTGGAGTATTATGACGACCGCCTGGGTATTGCCGACTCTGTTTCGCGCGTGACGGTAGAGGGCTGCCACAAGATTGTGCGTGCCGCTTTTGCCTACGCCGATAAACACGGTCGCAAGAAGGTGACGCTGGCACACAAAGCCAACATCCTGAAACTAGCCGGCAAGCTGATGCTGGACGCTGGTAAGGAAATTTCGGCTGAGTACCCGCATATCACATACGAGGACAAAATCATCGACAACATGTGCATGCAGCTGGTGATTCGGCCTGAGCAGTTCGATGTAGTGGTGACTACCAACCTGTTTGGCGATATTCTCTCCGACTTGTGTGCTGGCCTGGTAGGCGGCTTGGGCGTAGTGGTAGGCGCCAATGTGGGCGACGACGCGGCCATCTTTGAAGCCGTGCACGGCTCGGCCCCCGATATTGCGGGTCAAGGCAAAGCCAACCCTACCGCCCTACTGCGTTCGGCCCTGATGATGCTGCAGCACTTAGGTGAGAAAGACCATGCTACCCGTATTGAAGACGCGTTGAACAAGACTTTGCAACAGCCTGAGAAGCTGACCGGCGACCTGGGTGGTAAAGCGTCTACCAGCGAGTTTGCACATACTATCATTGATAATCTGGCCTAGCAATACGCAGCTTTTGCCGGCGCTGGTCTGAATGCCGAATGCCGGGAGAAAGTCGTATTTTTGAGTTTACGCTACTTTGTAAGCTGCCCAGCAGCTGTTTTTTATCTGTATGAAACGCACCTTTTTTTCAACTGCGCTGCTGGCTGCTACCCTACTGATGGGAGCCTGCGGCCAAGACAAGCCAACTGAGGTAGGCACCGAGGGCATGAATGCGGCCGCCGCCGATGCCAACGCTGCCGCCAACCCCACCGTGGACAACCCCAACGTGATGGGTGAAACAGAAGCGCCAAATCCCAACGCGCCAGTAATGACTTTCACGGAGCAGGAGTTTGACTTTGGCGACATCAAGCCTGGCGACGTGGTAAAGCACACCTTCGAGTTTACGAACACCGGCAAATCACCGCTGGTGATTGAGAATGCCCAGGCCAGCTGCGGCTGCACTACCCCCGAGTGGACCAAAGAACCCGTAGCACCCGGTGCCAAAGGCACCATGCAAGTGCAGTTCGACAGCCACGGTAAAACCGGGATGCAGAACAAGCAGATAGCCGTTCGGGCCAACACCCAGCCCAGCATCACTCAGATTGCCATCAAAGCCAATATCCTGTCAGACGGCGCTAACGGTCCCGTACGATAGTCTTTTCTGGCACGCTAGTGCGGGAAGCCGTCTGGGTAGGAAAGTATACGTACTATGCCTACAGCCCGGGCGGCTTCCCGTCTGTTAGTGCTGTTGTCCTTTTTTACTTCTCCATATGCTGCTTACTCTTTTACTCCAAGCCCCCGCTGGCGGGGGCATGACCCAGTTTCTGCTACTAGGCGCCATGTTTGTGGTGCTGTACTTCTTCATGATTCGGCCGCAGCAGAAGCGGGCTAAAGAAGCTAAAGTCCTGCGCGATTCGCTCACAAAAGGCGCCAATGTGGTGACCATTGGAGGGCTGCACGGCAAAATCGTAGACGTGGCCGAGAATTCCGTCGTAATAGAGGTAGACAAAGGCACCCGCCTCACGTTTGACCGCACGGCCATTGCCCGGCAGATTTAAGTTGTTTTCTGCGGTTTTTAGTTGTTTGTTCTTGGTTCTGGTAGCAGTTGGCAAAGTCCTTTGTGGTGCGCTAAACAGGAGCAAACGACCAAAAGCCACTAACTAAAACCATCTTGAAAACCTCCCGCCCCCAACGTCTGCTGTTTTGGTTTGCCCGTCCCTTCTATGGGTCGGAGCAAGGCTATTGGCGGCCGGTGCTGGTGTGTTTTCTAGCGGCGTCTACCATCTGGCTGCTCAATGCGCTCAACAAAACCTACACCACGCGCATTTCCTACCCTGTGGAGTGGGTATATGATGCAGCCCGCTATGTGCCTGTGCAAGAGCTACCCCCGGAGGTAGCGGTGAACGTGACGGGTAGGGGCTGGAAGCTGCTGCGCAAGAACATTATGCCCGACGTACGTCCCGCCGAAGTACGCCTGACGCGCCTGCCTAGGCAGCGTTACGTACTTTCGTCGGCCTTGCGGCCAGCGCTGCAAAATGCCATGGATGGCTTGCAGCTCAACTACCTGCTCAGTGATACGCTTTGGATTGAGTTTGATAGGTTGGTGCGGCGACGCGTACCGCTTACCCTCAGCCGCGCCGCCGATGGCTCGGCACTGCCTTACGCGGCACAGTTTGAGCCAGCTAGTATTTCGTTTGAAGGACCCGCCAGTATTGTGAATGCGCTGGCGAGTCCCTACCCTGTGCATTTACCTCAGGCGCCGGCAGGCAGCAGTTCCGGCAGCATCAGCGTACCCATTGGCGGACCGGAGAGGGTGAAAATCAACGTGCGTGATGTGCGCGTGCGGCTGCGCCCTCGGCCCGTCGTAACCGTGCCGGTGTGGACTACCCCCGAACTACGCGATTTTCCGGTGCAGCGGCGGTTTCGGCTACAGCCGGCCACGGTGCAGGTGCAGCTCCAGAGCTTCCCGGAAGACACGGCCGCCCTAGATCTGCAGCGCCTGCGCGTGGCCCTGTACTTTGGGCAACTGATAGGGCCCGATTCTGTGCTGACGCCGATGCTGGTAGAAACGCCAGAGCAGGCACGTGGGGCACGCATCATCACGTCGCAGGTGAAAGTATCGATGGTACGCGAATGAAAAAGATCGGAATTACCGGTGGTATTGGGTCCGGTAAAAGTGTGGTATGCCGCCTGTTTGAGGTGCTGGGCGTACCCGTATACGACTCAGACGCCCGCGCCAAATGGGTAATGGCCCACGACCCAGCCCTACGAGCGGAGTTGCAAGCTGCCTTTGGAGCCGCTACCTTCGATGCTACTGGCCAACTCGATCGGCCCTACCTGGCCCGGCTGGCTTTCCACGACCCTACCCAACTGGCCCGACTCAATGCCCTGGTGCACCCCCACGTGGGCCGCGACTTTGCCGAGTGGACTGCCCGGCAGGCCCAGGATGGCCACGCCTACGTGCTAAAAGAAGCAGCATTGCTGTACGAGTCGGGTGCCTACCGGCAACTCGATCGTATCATCACAGTATTCGCCCCGCAGCCCATTCGCGAGGCCCGCGTGCTGCGCCGCGACCCGCACCGCACCGCCCAGGATGTGCAGGCCATCATCAGCAAGCAACTCAGTGAGGAAGAAAAGCTCCAACGCGCTGACTTTGTGATTTACAACGATGATCAACACTTGCTCATTCCTCAGGTACTGGAGGTGAATAGTGAAGTTGTGAGATGGTAAAGGCTGCTGTCATCCTGCGCAAGCGCAGGATGACAGCAGCCTTTACCATCTCACAACTTCACTATTCACCACTCACCTAATAATGGGGCAGCGCTCGAAGGGACGGTTTTCGTCGAAAAGGAGGCGGTAAGTGATGTGGGTCTTCACGATACGGGCGCCAATGGAGCGGCACACGGCCATCATGCGCGGGTTAAAATCGCCAATCCAGTTCATTTCCAGGCTAGTGTAACCAGCAGCCTGGTATACAGACTGCGCATGCACAATCATGGCTGACTCAGCGCCTTTGCCTTGGTGCTCGGGTACTACCCCAAAAATTACCCCGAACGCCTTTTTGGGTTGACTGCGCTGGTACTGATATTTTTCCCACAAAAAACGCAGCTTGCCCAGCGTATCTAGCTTGCGGCCCACGTGCTTGAAAATCTGATTCAGCTCGGGTAGGGAGATAAAAAATCCTACGGCCTCATCGCGGTAGTAGATGAACCATAGCAGGCGCTCATCCAGCACGGGTTTCATCTCACGCACAATATTGCGCGCCTGATCCAGCGACATACCGCTCACGCCAGAGTGCCGCGCCCAGGCAAGGGAGTACACGTGCTGAAAATCACGCGCTAGCTTCTCTGGGTCGCTGGCATCGGCGTAAGTGAAGCGGTAATCGGGCTCCTCGCGGGTGTAGCGGTCGGCTACCTTGGCAAAGTTGGGATGTAGCTTAATATCCGTCGGAATATCGTAGGTGTACTGCTTAAAATACACCTGAAACCCGTACTGCTCAAAGAGTTGCTGGTAGTAGGGCGGATGAAAGAACATGCCGTAGTTGGGTTCCGTGAAGCCATCCACCAGCAACCCCCAGAATCGGTCCCGCTCCCCGAAGTTAATGGGGCCATCTATCGCCGCCATGCCGCGGGCCTCCAGCCACGTGCGACATGCGTCAAAGAGCGTGTTGGCAGCTTGCTGATCATCAATGCACTCGAAGAAGCCCATGCCGCCTACCGGCAGATTGGGTATTTCTTGGGGTAGGGTGCTATTGGTGAAGGCCGCCACCCGACCAATTACAGTTCCCGTGTCGTCAGTGAGAATCCAGCGTACCACTTCCCCTTTACCCTCGCGCAGCAAGCGGTTTTTTTTAGGGTCGAAGACCGCTTCAATCTCGTTGTCGAGCGGCGAGATCCACTGTGGATACTGCTGGTAAAGGCGGACGGGTAACTCCAAAAACTGGCGTACCTGCTGCGAGTTGTGTACTTCAAATAAAGGCATCGGCGAAAAAGCTAGCGGGAAACGAGTGAATTATGCACGCGCTTCGACAACAAAGATCGTAGGAGAATGGCTACGGTGCGCTACGGGTAGGAGAAGCTTCTCGGTCAAAGATGGACAAGATTGTAATGCCTTCTGCCCGAATAGAGTAGATTTCCTGGCCCAGGCTATCGGCATACGGCTGGGGATGCCAGCGGTAGTTAGTAATGAAAAATCGGCCTTTCTGCGGCTCTCGGTGAATAGCAAGACGCGCTTGCTTGGAGGTAGTAAATAACAGGCTATTTGCAACGACGGGAGTAACCACTGGGGCACTAACAGATAGGAGTTCTGCACTGTGATGATGGCGTAATAACCATTGTAAGCCCTGGTAATAGCTCAGGCCCCAATAATCGCGCTCAAAAAGGCGTTCTGCCATTTGTGCGGGTATGAAGCTGAAATATACTTGCTGAAAAGGGTGCATTTGTACCATGCGGATGGCTGTACGCATCGTCTCAACAGCGCTTAGCAGTAGAACACCCAGAGCCAAGTAGCGCGCGGGGTGAGGCCGACGGGTTGCTTGTACCAGCCAGCGAATACCCTGCACAGCTACTAGTACTAGCGCGGGGTATATAAAATATAAGTGCCGCCAACCATCGTAAAATCTAGAGCGCAAAATAATTACCAGCACTACCGGAACCAGCAACCAGCTCACCACTAGAAGGGTAAGGTAGCCAACAAGCTCTATCTGGGCGAAGCGCTGCCTTGCTAAACGGCGGCCACTTACAGCTACGCCAAGCAGTGCGGCCAACAGATAGGGGGTAGGAGTTGTGATAAGTATCCAAACAGGCAGATAATGCCAGGGTACTTGACTATCAATGAGCTGTCCGAAGTATAGATTCTGCCCTTGCCATGGGTAATGACTCAGGTGCTGGTAAGACCACAAAAAGTTAGCGATGGGCGCATCCCATAGAAAAGGCCAGCCAATAACCATGAACACAGTAGTCAGCAGGACGTATAGCAACCCCAGGGATAGTAGCCTTTTGGAAGGACGTAGCAGCAGTTGCCAAGCCAATAGTGCGACCGTAAAGCCTACGATTAATAAACCCGGTACCCGTACATCAATTGCCACGGCAGTAGCCAGTGCATGCAGTGTAGCACGTATTACCGTAGCGCAGACCAGTAGCCGAGCTAGGGTAAACATTGCTACTATGAAGCAGGCCATGAACACAATGTCTTTGCCATTGAAGAAGGCCTCAGCGAAAAAGCGGGGAGAGAGCACAAGCAGACCTACAGCAAACAGCGCCCAAAGCCAACTGCCAAAATAGTGTCGTGCCAACCCATATAAGGCCCAACAGCCCACCCAGAACACACAAAATATTGACAGGTGGCGCAGGTGATAATAGGCCGCCGAATCACCACGGGCAACGAGTACTCCCAGCACTGCCAAGGGTAGTTCAAAAGCTACACCATGGTCATTATCAGGATAATTGGTGAGAGGCGGGATGGAAGCATACGTCGTGCGTTGCTGATGAATAAGTTGTGGTGCCACTCGCTCCAACACATACTTCAGGTTAACAGCGCCATTGTCCCGGTCTACCGGCTCGTCCCACGATACGCCGTAGTCGCGGTAAACGTACAGACCTAACAGCAGCAGTAAGCCAAAAAATAAACCAACTACTATCCGTTCAAACCAGGGAGAGTTGGACCAACGAGTAAGAAAGGAATGCATCTAGTGAGCCTCTCGGTCAAAAATGGACAAGATCGTAATGCCTTCTGCCCGAATGGAATAGATTTCCCGGCCCAGGCTATCAGCATATGGCTGGGGGTGCCAACGGTAAGTTGTGATGTGATAGCGGCCGCGTTGTGGCTTCGGCACATACACTATGCGGGCACGCTGAGCGGCCGGCAGAATCAGCCCGTTATTGTATAGTGGATGCACATGGGGCCAGGTAACACTCACGCCTACCTGCGCAGAGGAATCGTGTGCCAATAGCCATTCTAGCCCCTGCCGGAATGATAATGCCCAATAGTCACGCTCGAACTGCTGCTCTATAGTCTTGGCTGGTAAGAAGCTGTAGTATAAATGCTCATAAGGATGTAGACGCACCATGCGAATAGCAGTACGGATGGTTTCAAGGCCTGCCACCAGGAGTAGGAAGAGCGCTAGTCGATGCAGCAAAGTAGGGCGTGAAACGCTCCCCCAGGTTATCAGCATTTGTACACCTCGCGCAGCGAGGAGTACAAATGCGGGATACACAAAATAGACGTGTCGCCACGCATCATACAGCGCGGAGTGCAATACAACGATTACAACTAGAGGGCCTAGTAGCCAACCTATCAGTAATACGTTGAAGCGGTTGTGGAGTAGGCTGATGCCACGCCAGCCGGTGTTCCACAACTGCTTGCCTGATGCAACAATGCCAACAAACGCCAGCAGCGAATAAGGCAAAGGAGTTGTGATGAAAATCCAAACAGGCGCATAATGCCAAGGCAACTCCTTGACCGCCAGAAATTGCCCCTTATACAGGTTGGTGAAAATCCAGGGATAATGGCTGAGATTCTGAAACGCAGCTATAAAATTATCCAAGGGATGCGCCCATAAATAGGGCCACCCAATTATGGTAGCGACGCCGGTAGTAAGCAGATACAGCCCTAGAATTCGTAATAGAGCAGTGCGATTTGACGATGCCTGCGTGAAGGCAAGCAACAACAAACTCAGCGTATAGGGGACCAGAATGATGGCTAAAAGACGTACATCGATAGCCGCGGCAGATGCTACTCCGTGCCAAATAGCGCGTGGCAGGGTAGGAGCCTCTAGTAGTCGCATTAAAGTATGAATAGCTAAGGCGAACAAGGCGGTAAACACGATGTCTTTACCGTTGAAGAAGGATTCGGCAAACAGGCGTGGCGAAAGCACCAGTAATGCTGCCGCTAGTAAGCCCAAACGCCAATCCCGCAGCCAGTGCGTACCTATGCGATACGTAGCCCAAACGCCCGATACGGATACCAGGAAAATACAGAAATGGCGTAAAAAATAATAGGACCGCGAGTCGTGGTGGGTGAGCACATAGCCTAATAGAGCCATCGGAATCTCGAATAACACCCCGTGGTCATTGTCGCGGTAGTGTTGAAACTCCGGAATAAGTTGAGCTGCCGGATATTGCGCGACCTTTGCCGGGACTAGCAGTTCAGCTATGTACTTCACGTTGACCATGCCATTGAGGTGGTCCGTCGGCTCATCCCACGACACGCCATAATCGCGGTGCACCACCAGACCGAGTACCAATAGCAGCCCGAAAAAGAGCAGTGGTACAATGCGCTGAGGCTTCAGAAATAGAGAATAAAAGCGGTTGACCAGCAAAAGAGTAAGCTTAATAATTCAAGACAGGAGCGGAAGTGTAGCGATATAATCAAGTTAATCAGGCTAAATTCGATAATTCAGTGATAATATTTTGCTCCTTTCAGCATGTGGCGTACTATTCCTCGCTTCATATGGCCCGTCGCTGGGCTATTATTGGTCCTGCGCCTGTTTCTGAATCTGCACTTAAATCCGGGGTTAGAGTGGAACTACGATGAACGCCGCAACGGCCGCATTGCAGATAACTATTTAGCAGGACGAGGCTACGTAAATGTGTTGCCCGAGCACGAGCAGTTACTCCCCGACGCTTTTCATGCAAGCTTTCCCGTATTTGTGTATGTGGGGTGGAGTCGGCTAGGATTGCCCAAGCACTATTTCACCTTGCTGGTATACGCCGCCGCCGCCGGTTGCTACCTGCTGGGTGCTTTATATGTACAGCGTACGTTGCGCTATTTTGGGCTAGCCCCTGGTGCGAGTTGGCTCGGCGCCTGCCTATGGGCTGTGTCGCCAGGCGTAGTGTACTACATTGGTGCCTTCTGGTGGTTTGAAAACCTGACGCTGCCTTTGCTTATTGTAGTACTATACAAATTGTTGCGGCTGTATAGCGGCCGCGCGCTGCACTGGCTGGATGCATTGATAATTATAGGGGCAGTAGTCCTATCCTGTTTGCTACGAGGCTATCTATTGGCCATCTACGGTATACTATTCGGAGTTTTCCTGACACTCATATCAATCAGGCGTGCGTTGCCTGCCCGCAGGCGCTGGCAAGCCTGGCTGCTGAGTGCTGGGCTCTTGCTAACGACGGGAGTGGCACACGTACCAATTCTAGTTAAAAATCATAGCATGTTTGGGGCTTATGTGCTCAGCAATCAAGCAGGCTTTGAGCTATTGCAAGGACACAACCCAGTAACGGTAGGTCGTTTTATGTTTGGCTGGGACAACAGGGATAATCCGTTCAACCAATTCGTGCGCGCCCACATCCCGCAGCTAGATTCATTGAATCAGTACCAGGAAAGTCAGGCCCGCGCGCAGGTAGCAAGACAATGGGCGTGGCAGCATCCTAGTGCCGAAATGCGGCTGATACTACGCAAAACGGCAATCTTCTTTTCTCCCGAAAATTTCGTTGCAGATGCTTTGTGGACATCCTGGAGTCCTTTCACAGCCCTTGTGCACCTCGCATTTTTTGGAGCCCTGTTGCTTACAATGGTGCATTATAAAGGCTTACGCTTCGAACGCCATGATGCCCTGTTGCTCACCCCCTTGGTTACTGCGTGGGTATTAAGCCTGGTATTTTTTCCCGGGTTCCGGTGGCGCTTTTTTGCGG
Source organism: Hymenobacter aerilatus (assembly GCF_022921095.1). Lineage (NCBI taxonomy): Bacteria > Pseudomonadati > Bacteroidota > Cytophagia > Cytophagales > Hymenobacteraceae > Hymenobacter > Hymenobacter aerilatus. The sequence goes on along the minus strand of NZ_CP095053.1, from coordinate 4,245,192 downwards.
AGCCAGCGCTGCTGCTTTTTCCGCTGATAGTATGGCACCGGCTGCAAACGGCGCGCGCTAGTGCCAGTAGGCACCGTGTAGCCCGGACGTGAGTACTGCTGAAAATAAAAAAGGACAGTCATTTCTGACTGTCCTTTTTAGTGGGAGATACTGGGTTCGAACCAGTGACCCTCTGCTTGTAAGGCAGATGCTCTGAACCAGCTGAGCTAATCTCCCTTGTGGCGTTGTGCCGTTTGGTGCTGCAAATATGGCGGGTCGTTTTCGATTACACAACATATTTTCCGAACTTCGGGTAAGATTTTTTTAGGTTTTGAGTTAGAAAAACACTCAAACGATTCATTGTCAGAAAATTTGTGGTGTCGGTTCGCCTGAAAAAATTTTTCATTTTTTTGTTCGTAAGCTGTTTTCTGGTGTTGGGAAGCGTTGCGGCGGCTCTGTGGTGGGGACAAGAACGCATCATTGGATTGTTTGTGCAGCAGGCAAATCACTACCTGCGCACCCCCGTGCAGGTAGGAAAGATAGAGTTGTCGTTGTTCGACCAGTTTCCGCGGGTGGCTATCACGATGCACCGAGTGGTGGTGACTGGCTCCCTACCCCATGATACTACCGCGCTGGCTCGTGCCCGCCGCCTGTACTTCGCCTTCGATGCTTGGGACCTGCTGATCCGGCGCTACCGCGTGCGGGCCGTAACCCTCACCGATGGGCAGGTGGCCGTGCGCCTCGATGCGCAAGGGCAGCCCAATTACGACGTACTACGGATGGATACTGCCGCCGCCGCAACCGACGAACCTTTTGCCTTCGACCTGGAGGGCATTCAGCTGGGCCGCATGGGGGTGACGTACGCAGATGCCAGCCGGCACCAACAGTTTGCGGGCCACATCCCCCAGATGCAGGCTACCCTAAGCGTAAAGGGCGACGAAGTAACTGTACGGGCCAAAGGCGAAACACACGTGCAGGCCCTGCGCGTGATGGATGATGCGTATTTTCAGGAAAAAGACCTGCTGCTGACCACTCACCTGCGCATCAACCGCCAGACCCAGCAGATTGCCGTGCTGCCTTCGGAAATCCGGATTGGGCCGGCTATTTATGGGGTGGCCGGTACCATTGGCTACCACCCGGCTACGTTGCTGGATTTGCGATTGGAGGGTAGGCAAACCGATGTGCAGTCGTTGCTGGCGCTGCTGCCGCCCCGCCTCAACCACCGGCTGGCCGGCTACCGAAGCCGCGGCGATGTGTATTTCCGGGGCACAGTGCGCGGTGAGTTTTCTACGAAAGTCAACCCCCGGCTGGATGTTCAGTTTGGCTGCCGCGATGCGGCGTTCTATCACCCTCAGTACCAACAGGAGATAGAGCACGTATTCCTGACTGGCACCTTCACCAATGGCACCGCCCACTCAGTCCGGACGGCTATGCTCGACCTGCGCAACGTGCGCGGCCAGCTGGGTGGGCGGCCTTTTAGCGGTAGCCTGCGCTATACCGATTTTCAGGAGCCCACCGTGCAGCTGCAACTAGCTGCCGATTTGGACATGGCGCGGGCCACGCGGTTTTTTCCGGTGGCCGCTGTGCGTGGGGCCACGGGCACGGCGCAGCTTTCGTTACAGGTGGCCGGACCCGTGGCGCACCTGCGGGCTGGCCGTGCCGCAAATGCCCGCGGTGAGCTAACCTTGCGTGATGTAGCCGTGCAGCTGCGGGCCTACTCGCAGCCCCTGCGCCGCTTGAATGGCCGCCTGGAGCTGCGCGGTAATAATATCACCATGCAGTCCCTGAAGGGCTACCTGGGGCGTTCTGATTTCCGAGTGAATGGAACGCTGAAAAACGCTGTGAGCTGGCTGCTCACCCCGCGGCAAACGCTGCTGATTCAAGCGCAGATGAATTCTAATTTGTGGGATTTTGATGAGCTGCTGCGCCTACCCACGGCCATGCCTACCCCTGCCCGGCGAGGTGGCCGCGCCGGTGGCGAGTACGCCCTGGAGCTGCCCGCTACCTTGGCCCTGGATGTGCAAACCAACGTGCGCCACCTACGCTTCCGTCGGCTGCGCGGGCGCGAGCTGCGCGGTACGGTGCGGCTGCGTAATCAGATTGTGTCTTCGCCGGCGCTGTCGGTGCGGGCGGCGGGTGGGCGGGCCAGTATCCGCGGTACTGTTGATGTGCGCCGGCCCAATCTGGTGAAGGTGAGTACCACCGCCACTTGCACGCAGGTACCACTCGATAGCCTGTTCTATGTGTTCGAGGACTTCGGGCAGCGCTTTATCACGGCGCGGCACCTGCGGGGGCAGCTCACGGCCCAGATCGAGTCCGATGTGTACCTCGATGGAGCGCTCTACCCTCTCACCGACCGGCTGGAGGCCGAGGTGAAGGCCACTGTCCGCAACGGTGAGCTAAACAACTTTGCGCCCCTGCAAAAACTCTCGATGGTGGCTAATCGGGAACAGCTACGTCACCTGCGCTTTGCGGAACTGAAAAACAGCCTCTACGTGCAGAGCCGCACGGTCTATATTCCGGAGATGGATATCCGGTCCAACGTGCGCACGGCCTCGCTGATACAGGTAACGGGCACGCATACCTTCGATCAGCAGATGGACTACCATCTCAGCATTCCGCTGTTGCCGGGCTTGCTACGCCGCCCCGATGCGGCCGGGGGCACTCCCACTGGCCCACGCCTCTTGTTGGCCGTGCGCGGCAACGAGCAGGATTTTACGGTGCGCTACGACCGGGCCCGCGCGCAGCTGGTTACCGGTGCCCGACCCGAGACGGGTAGCCCATCGGCGGCTCCAGCCACGCGCCCACCTGCCGCCACGCGTCCGGGCATTCTGGGCCGCATTCTGTCGCCCCCAGTGCGCTCTAGCGAAGGAACGGTCAATACTCGTCCCGCTCCAGCACCCAGGAAGCCTGCACCCAAACCTGCCACTCAGCCCCAGCCCGGCGAGTATTTCGAGTTTTGAGGGGGGTAGGAAGGCAGAGTGAAGTTCTTTCGTGCTGCTCCCCAGAGGAACGGACCGGTTCTGCATTCATCAGGCAACGGGATTTTGGGCTGCTTGGGAGAGCAGATGCCGCCAGCAGCGTCCAGCTGGTTTCGTATAACTCGCATCTAATTATTCCCGTTTGAGGATAGCAAGGATTTTCTCTGCTATTTATCTTCTCCCTGTCTTCTCATGAGCAACTCTCAACTTCTGCAAAACTATTCTGAGCCGGAAAAAACAGCTTATCTGGCTATTATTGCCAGTTTATCTTCGGCCGACCGCGAGGCATCCGCCACTGAGCAGGATTTTCTGCAACAGCTTACCAAAGCCGCTGGCCTGAGTGAGGCAAGTACCCAACAGGTATTGGCGTCGGCCAAAGACGCTACCAACCAGAGCGTGCAGCAAAACCTAGATGCCTTGCGCGGCAGCGACCTGCGCTTCTCGCTCATCACCGACCTCATCAGCTTCGCCCGTTCCGATGGGTCGTATACTGATGATGAGGAGATTATGATCAACAAAATCGCCTCCTACCTGCAAGTGAATGCCGGTCAGCAGCAAGTACTGGAGCAGGTAGTAGACCAGGCCGAACGCGTGCCACACGACGCCGGTGACCCAACCAAACAGAGCTTCCTGGGCGGCCTTTCCGATAAGCTATCCAATGTCGGTATTCCGAAGGGGGCGCTGCTGTCGGGCCTACTAGGGGTAGTGGCCCCCATGATTCTGTCGAAGGTAATGAGCCGTAGTTCGTCGGGTGCTGCCGCTGGCTCCTCGGGTACGGTAGGCGACCTAATGAACAGCAACACAGCAGGTAGCAGCTTTGGCGATATCCTGGGGGGCCTGATGGGAGGCTCGCTGCTGGGCAACGTGCTGGGAGGCTCTATGAGCGACGTGACCCGTCCTTACGATACTAGCTCCCTACCCCGCCAAGGCTCACACGCTGGCAACGGCGGCCTGGGCTCTCTGATTTCTATTCTGGGCGGCTTGGGTCAACAACCGAACTCGGCACCCCGGAGCGCGGGCGGCGGCGGGCTAGGTAGCCTGCTCGGTGGCAAAATGGGTAGCGTACTAGGCGGCCTGTTGAACGGCAACCGATAGACTAGCACCAGTTATAAAAGCAGATAGCCGGGGATTATAAGGTATTGGTTTTCAAAGCCAAACACCTTATAATCCCCGGCTATCTGCTCTTATAATTGATGCTTACGAACTAGCTACCGACGAACCATCAGGATTGGGCTGTAGGCTGCGGGGTAGGGCTTGCGAGCTGGCGCCCGAAGAGGTAGTAGTAAGCCGGGTGGTATCCACAAAGGCGCTTGCGTTGCGCTCTACAATATCTACCAGCTTGAAGTTAATTTCTTCCATCACATTCAAATACTCGTCGTAGCTGTCGGTGGTTATGTAGTACTGAATGCGGATATCCTTGGAGTTGGAGGTCAGCGATGTGAATTTCACCTGCGCATCGGGCTGAATAAGCGGGTGGGAGTTGATGGCCTCAAATGCTTGATTGACAACATTGTGCAGTTGCTCATTAGAGGTGCTTTGCTGTAGCGACATCATGAAGAACACCCGGCGGGCTGTGCGCAGCGAAAGATTATCCAGTGGCTTATCAATCATCGACTTGTTAGGCACCGTCACGTAGCTTTTTTCTACGGTGCGCAGGCGGGTGCTACGGAAGCCAATCTGTTCAATAGTGCCGGTGATGTCGCCCACGCTCACCAAATCGCCCACGATGAAGGGGCGGTCGAGGAAGATGGTGAACGAAGCCAGCAGGTTTTCCAGGCTTTCCTTGGCAGCAAAAGCTACGGCCAGACCACCAATGCCCAAACCACCGATAAGGGCCGTAACGTCTACCCCAAATGTTTTGCCTAGTACAATCAGGAAAGCCACTGCGCCTACCAGAAATTTGAGCAGGTCGCGGGCAAAGGGCACCAACTGGTTGGCCACACGCGGCGAAGCCTCCGCCCGTCGCAGAAACACCAGCACGAAGAAGTCGATGAAGCGGGTGATAATCCAGGCGATGCTGGAGATGATACAGATCTGATACAACCGAAAAATGGCCACCTCATACCATGGGTCGGAGCGAGCCAGCTCGGCGCTGCGCACCGGGATATTCAGAACCTGAAAAGCTAAATAGAGACTGGTAAGAAAGATGACCAGCGAGACGGGCTGAATCAGCAAATCGTGAAACTGCCCCTCCGTAACGCCCTCCGACTTACCCCGCACAAAGCGGTATAATAGCTTGGTTAATAGCTTGGACATCAAGTTCTTGAAAAGCAAGCCAAACAGCAAGATTCCCAGCGCTATAAGATACGTCTGGACACTGTTGCCCAGAAAACGGTACTGCAAAATTTCAGAAAGAGTCATAGGCAAAAAGTACTGGCAGACACAAGCGCCGTTACGCAACTGTATCCTATAGAAAAACGCAACCTGCTAATGCGTTACGCAAAACAAAAGAAATAGCTACTTCAGCCGAATCATCTGTACCGAATATGTAGACCAGTTTGGGAGCCGAGAGCAAAATAAAAAAGGCTACTCCGGCCACTGGGTGCCACCGATGTACAAATTTCCGTCACGTACTGCTTTCTGAGGAACTTTGCAAGGGGGAAATAGCGTATTACGCATATTCCGGGCAACGACCTTGTGATGAACTGCCCGATCCACGTTCTACTCCATACTATGAAACCTTTGCTCTCGCGCGTCGAATCCAAGAAAGTAGATAAGGCCGCTGCGATGCTGAAAGTGCTGGCTCACCCCAAGCGCCTCGCCATCGTTGACTTGCTGGGCAAAGAGGACAAGATGACTGTAACGGAAATTTACCGCTCGCTCGATCTGCCTCAGGCTATTGCCTCTCAGCACCTTATCACCCTGAAAGACCGGGGCATCCTGTCGTCTTTCAAAGTAGGAACCAAGATTTACTACTCGCTCTCCATCCCCAAACTGCTGGACGTAATAGACTCGCTGGAAGACTGCTGCGACGCAATTTGAGGCCTCCTGCATGGAGGGACAAGAAAAAAGACTGCTCGAGGGCAGTCTTTTCGTGTTTTAAGGAAAGTGAGGAGTCACCGTTTTACTACCTCACGCCGTAGCTGGCTGATTCTCTAAGTCGAACAGTTCTGTGAGGGCGTCCACCAACTGGTCGGCGTTGTCACGCTTGCAGGCGGCTTTCAACTGGAGCACGTGCTGTTTCAGCACTTTGTTCATTAAGGAACGGGTTACGTCTTCAAGGCGCTTCGCTTCCTCGGGGGTAGCCTTTTTGAGGTGGCGCTCCAGCTCTTCCTGCCGCAGCGTTTCTAAGGCTCCTTTGATTTTCTGAATGATGGGCGACACCATCATCTCTTTGGCCCAGTCGCCCAGGCTGGCAATGCTCTCGGCAATGATGGCGCGTACCTGTGGCACGGCTGCTAAGCGCTGCTCCAGCGCCGCCGAAGTCTTGCTGTGAATAGCGTCGATATTATATACCAGCACGCCGGGCACCGTCTCTACCTCCGCCTCAATGCTGCGCGGCACCGACAAGTCGATGAAGAACTTGTAGCTCAGCACATCCATGTGTGCCACCAGCTCGCGGGTGAAAAAGGGCGTGTCGCGGGCGATGGAGGAAATCACCACGTCGGCTTCACGCAGGCCCTGGGTCAGGTTTTCGAAGTCAAGTACTTTCACGCCACACTCGGCGGCGAGCTGCTCAGCCTTGTGGCGGGTGCGGTTGCAGATGGTCACGTCGGAGAACTGGCGGCTGTCGCCGAGGTGGCGGCACACGTCGGCGCCAATTTCACCCAGCCCGACCACCAGCACACGCGGGTTGGCTATATCGGTGGTCAACTCCTCTACCAGCTCCAGGGCAGCATAGGAGGTAGAGGCTGCCCCATCGCGAAAGGCAGTTTCCTGCTGCACCCGCTTGTTGGTGAAGAAGATAGTATGCAGCAACCGGTGCAGAAACGGCCCGGCGGCATCCGCATCGGCCGAGTACTGGTAGGCCATCTTCACCTGGTTGCTGATCTGCAGGTCACCTACCACCTGAGCGGCGAGGCCCATGCTCACCTCAAACAGGTGCTGCACGGCATCCTCGTAGGTGTCCAGAATATCGAAGTACGCGTAGTAGGCCGTCGCATCGGGGAGCTGCTTGAGCTGCGCCAGGGCCTCGATAATGGCCGGGCTCTGGTCGCGGTCGGCGGCGTAGTAGACTTCGGTACGGTTGCAGGTGCTCAGCACCAGCAGGTCCTGCAAGTGCAGGTCGTGGTGGAGCGTGTGCAGGAAGCGGCGGCAAGCAGCCTCGTCCAGGGCAATAAGCTCGCGGATTTCCAGCGGCGCTTTTTTATAGGAGAGGCTGACAGCTTTAAACGGGTGGAGCATAGCAGGTACTAACGCGGAGCGTAGGGCGCAAAATTACGGCGCAATTCGATAGATTGAAAACAGCGAGTAGGTAGGAGAGGTTCGGGAGAAAGGAAGTTCTGTGAAAGATGGGGGTATAACCCCGCAAAACGGCCTTTTTCGGAAATATATAAGCCTGCTTACAGGGCATATTTATTTTATTCTAAACAGTTTACCTGCCATAAAACAGCTGTATAACGGCTTTTTAGAGCAGAAGGAGCCGGTGACGGTGCTTTTCTAGGGCGGTTGGTGGATGATTTTTGTCAGGTTTTGGTTGGATAGCGCCACAGGGGTAGGCCGGCATGGCCCGTGGCTTCCTTGCGCACGACCCGCGCCGAGTTCCTACCTTCGTTGTCTCACCTACCCGGAGCTTGGCTCCATCGCTTTTCCTTGATTCCGATCTACGACCAAAAATCCCGTGGCAAGCTGGTAGTGCTGGCCAGTGCTTTGCTGATTGCGGTGGCCACTGTGTTGTATACCAATATCTTGGTGCGCCACTTGGCCGAGCGCGAACAGCAGCAGATAGACCTCTACGCTAAGGCCATGCGCTTCCTGATTAATACGGAGGTGGAGGATGCCAACACCACCTTCGTGTTCGACGAAATTATTCAGCTAAACAAGACCATCCCGATTTTGCTGGTAAACAGCGACGGCGACGTAGTGGATTACAAGTACGTAGATGTACCTAAAGGCCTGAACGACGAGCAGCGTCAGGTGTTCTTGAAAAAGCAGGTGCTCGAAATGAAAGAAAAGCACCCACCCATTGTGATTGAGTTGGGTGCTGGCCTGCGTAACTATCTGTATTATAAAAACTCTGAACTGCTCGATCGACTGCAAACCTACCCGCTGGTGCAGCTGGCGGTGGTAAGCTGCCTAGCTGTTATTGCCTATTTCTCATTCAGCTCGTCGCGGCGGGCCGAGCAAAACCGCGTGTGGGTAGGGCTGGCCAAGGAAACGGCCCACCAGCTGGGCACGCCACTGAGCAGCCTGGTGGGCTGGCAGGCGTATTTGCGGGAGTCGGAACGCTTTAAGGACGAGCCGATTGTGGAGGAGCTGGGCAAGGACATCCGGCGGCTGGAAATTATTACAGAGCGTTTCAGCAACATCGGCTCGGTGCCGGTGCTTAAGGACGAGAATATTCTGATGGTGACCCAAAACGCCATTGCCTACCTACAAAGCCGGGTGTCGCGCAAGGTTATCTTCACCATCACCACCTCCCTACCCACCGATATGCCCGCGCAGGTAAACGTGCCGCTGTTTGATTGGGTGGTAGAAAACATCTGCAAAAACGCCGTGGATGCCATGGATGGTCGGGGCAGCATCCATATTCACTTGCGCCGGCCGGTGCGCAGCAAAAACCAGATTGCCATCGACATCACGGACACGGGCAAGGGCATCTCGAAGAATAAGATGGAGTCGGTATTCCTACCCGGTTACACTACCAAGAAGCGCGGGTGGGGTCTGGGGCTGGCGCTGGCCAAGCGCATTATCGAGAACTATCACAAAGGCAAGCTCTTCGTGAAGTGGTCTGAGGTAGGGAAGGGTACCACCTTCCGCATCGTGCTGAATGGGGAGTAGTGAGTTAAGGCGCTGCTAGGTAGAAAAAGTGCGTGTCATCCTGAGCGCAGCTCAGGATGACACGCACTTTTTCTATTTGTCAACTCATCATTTCCTCGCCGTTACGGCTTCTTTCACCTTTTGCTTTTCCTTGCGGTTGGTGATTTCGACGTAGCTGCGGCCGGTCACAGGTTTGCCGTAGTGCGTGCCGGATACACGGCACATACCTTCCCAATAGCTCATCTTGATGCCGGGTAGCAGCTTGATGCTCAACTCCTGATCCTGCATAACCGGCTCTATCACCAAATCGTAGCCCTGGCTGGGGATGCGCACGCGCCACTTATTGGGGTAGGTTTTGCGGGAGTGCGGGCTGGTCCACTCGGCCAGGGTTTCGAGCTGGAAGTCGTCTTCGCCGAGGTGAGTGCTCTGCGCAGTAGCCGAGTAGTGCGAGCCGCCGCCCACGTATTCCCCGGTGGCACGGTTGAATAGCTGATACAGCATCAAGTCCTCTTTCGGCTCGTCCAGCTGAACGCTGAACCAGTCCCAGCCGGCGTCCTTAGCCATCACGGAGTTGCAGTTCCATTGGCGGTCGTACCACAGCTCACCTTCTACCTCGTGCCGCTGGCCATTCACTTCCATAGTGCCGCTGGCCATCAGGCGCGGGTAGCTGTAATAGCCGGCCGTGGCCTTGCCACCGTAGTTTTCGTAGCCGGTGCCGCTGTGCAGCAGCACGGGTTTGGCGGGCGTGGTGGTCAGGTTGATAGCCGTGCCAGCGTGGCGGGCCATGCGCGCCTGCAAGTGGTAGCGGCCCTCCTGGCCCGTAAGCTGCCACTGCTGGGCCTGCTTCTGCATATTCAGGTTGAGGGGTAGGGTAGCAGTGAGCAGCTCCGGCAGCTTGCGCACCTTATAGTCGTAGCGAAACTGCTGGGCCTTAGGGTCGGTCACGGAAAAGTTGACCATCTGCCAGTCTTGCTTGCCGTTCAGGTTGAAGTGGAAGAATACGTACTCCGTGCCGAACTCCTCGCCAGTATTCTTGTCGCGCAGGTGGCCAGTGAAATACCACCATTCCAAAGAATTGCGCTCGTGCGGCGCTTCTTCCTGAGGCAGTTGGGCGGTTTCGGTGAAAACGTCGTGTTTATTGGTCGGCTTCACGGCACAGCCAGACAATGTGCCGAATAAGAGTAGGGTAGCGAGCAGCAAGTTCTTCATCCCCAGATAAAGGATTTTTCGGGGGAAAAGGTTTGGTGCAAGCACTACTTTACCACCGCTGAAACGGCCGCTTCACCCGCTGCCACAAGCCGCGGGGCGTGTACCAAGGAGAGGAAGAATAACCGTCTACAACAACTACTTCACCGCTCAACATGCCTTTTACATCAGGCGTCAACACTACGTGTAGCGTTTGATTTGGGGAGGTAGGTATCGCTACGTGCTGCGGCTGATAGCCGATATAAGAAACGGTAAGCTGTAGGTGCATTGCTACAGCTGCAGGCGGTACGGTCAATTCAAACCTGCCATTTGTGTCAGACACTGCACCAAGTTGTGTACCCGGTAGTAAGACGGTAACGCCCGGCAACGGCCCATCTGCATCCGTAACGACACCGTGTACCGTCACCGGCGGTGGGGCTACTAAGCCCAGTGTGATGGGCGCAAGCGTAGGAGTTGGTTCCCGCTGTTCCAACGGCACTTGTGCCCGCACGGCCGGCGCGGCTACTTCCCGTAGCCCCCACACTGCCACGGCCGCTGCTAGCCATGTTCGCCACCGTGCAGTTCCCACAGTAGCCGCAGTGGTGGGTTGCAACGGTCGACCCAACTGCTCGGCCCGGAACCGTCCGCAAGTAGATTGGCCTGCGTGCTGCCCGAGGTAGGCCAGCAGTTCGGCATCGGTGAAGTGGGTGAAATCGACTACCACGGTTTGGCAGGCGGCGCAGTGGCGACCGTTTGTAGCAGGTGTCATCTGTTGCCAGTTCTCGTGGCAGGGGGTAGGGACGGATAGGGTAGGGGCAAGCATAGGCAGAGAAGTTGAAAACGGCTGTTGCTAGGTAGATGCCACTGGTTGTCACATTCCACACGCCGTTACAAAAAATACTTTTCCCGTTGACCATCAGCCGCATCAGCGAGAATGCGCCGCGTCCGCCGCATTTATTCAGTATCTTTTGCCCTCCAAAACCGATTCTACCGCATTGCCTACTCCGCTACCTCCTACGCGCACGGCCGGCTTGTTCCGGCGCAAAAGTATAGCCCAACTTCAGTCGAACCCGCCCGCCGATGCCCACGCCGGGGTAGGCGGCGAGCAAGACGGCCACTTGGCCCGCCACCTCTCCGTGCGCGACCTCACGGCCCTGGGCATTGCGGCTGTGATTGGAGCCGGCATTTTCAGCACCATCGGCAACGCCTCGCACGACGGCGGCCCGGCCGTGTCGCTGTTGTTTGTCTTCACGGCCATTGCTTGCGCTTTCTCAGCGCTGTGCTACGCGCAGTTTGCGGCTACCATCCCGGTGTCGGGTTCAGCCTACACCTACGCCTACGCCTCGTTTGGCGAGCTGGCCGCCTGGATTATCGGCTGGGCGCTGATTATGGAATATGCCGTGGGCAACATTGTGGTAGCCATTTCGTGGTCAGATTATTTTACCGGTTTGCTGGATGGCGTAGGGTTGCATATTCCTGATTATCTAACCCTTGGAACCCAAAGCGCCTATGCCGGCTACCACGCCGTGCTGGACTTGATGCTGGCTGGCCGACCACTCTCAGAGGCCACTGCTGCTCAGCAAGAAGCCTACCGCATCTGGAGCGCGGCGCCTACCCTGTTCGGCGACTTCAAGCTGGTCTGCGACCTGCCCGCCTTCATCATCACGGTGCTCGTTACGGCGCTGGTATACATCGGTATCAAAGAATCGAAAACGGCTTCTAACCTGCTGGTTTTGTTGAAGCTAGCCGTAGTAGGGGTAGTAATTGTGGTAGGAGCGTTTTATGTAAAAACCGCCAACTGGACACCCTTCGCACCCAACGGCATTGGTGGCGTACTAAAAGGCGTATCAGCGGTGTTTTTTGCCTATATCGGTTTCGACGCCATCAGTACCACGGCTGAGGAGTGCAAGAACCCCCAGCGTGACCTGCCCCGCGCCATGATTTATGCCTTGGTGATTTGCACCATTCTGTATGTGATAATTACGCTGGTACTCACCGGCATGGTGAGCTATACCGAGCTAGGGGTAGGCGACCCGCTGTCCTTCGTATTCAAGCAGGTAGGCGTAGACTGGCTGGCAGGCGTGGTGGCCGTGTCGGCGGTATTTGCCATGACCTCGGTGCTGCTGGTGTTCCAGATTGGACAGCCACGTATCTGGCTGACGATGAGCCGCGACGGGCTGTTGCCGCCGGTGTTTGCCAAGGTGCACCCCAAGTTTCACACGCCCTCGTTCAGTACCATCGTCACGGGCCTGTTTGTGGGCGTGCCGGCCTTGCTGCTCAATATGGATTTGGTGATTGACCTCACCAGCATCGGCACCCTGTTCGCGTTTGCACTGGTGTGCGGCGGCATCCTCATCATCGACCCCCACGGGCAGTCCGACGCCCGTTTCAAGGTGCCCTACCTCAGCGGCCGCTACGCCGTGGGCCTGATCCTATTAGCGGCTGCCGTGGCGCTGTGGCAGTATAACCGTTCGGCCATCAGCGAGTTCTGGCAGGCCGTGAGCAGCGGCGACTACGAGCAGTTTCGCCACCAGATTCCGATGCTCGTGTTCCTACTGTTTTGCGTGGGGCTGACAGTGGTGTCGTTCACCAAGCGCCTGTCGCTGCTGCCGGTGCTGGGCCTGCTCACCAACCTCTACTTAATGACTCAACTGGGCATCAGCAACTGGATGCTGTTCTTCGGCTGGCTGATTATCGGGTTGGCTATCTACTTCGGCTACAGCAACAAGCACAGCAAGCTGAACACCAGGGTAGGATATAAACAATAGAGCAAGCGTTTCTAACCGGCCCATCATCAGTGGGAATCCCGTCGTTGGGCTGGACCTTCTTGCATGCGAGACAGCTAATCTATATGCTTGATATGCTGAGTACTATACCTGCTTATTCATATCTGTTATGGAATCTTTTACTGATTCATTAGTTACTTCTGCAACACTTACCGCCCGCCTCGAAGCCTCCCGCCAGGAATTGCTGGACCTGGGGTTGCGCAACCCACTGCTCAACTTCCGGCCCTCGTCGGCGCGGGGCGTAACAGTGGTGCGCGAGCAGTCGGCGGCCATATATGAAGTGCTGGTGCGGCAAGGCAAAACCATGTATTTCCAGGGTGCGCCCGGCTCGCGCAAGGCCATAAAATCCCCGGATTCAGTGCAGCTCATGAGCGGCTTCACGCACTTGGAAGCTGCCGCTTCCGAACTCAGTGCCACCGAAGCCCAGGCTCGGCGCGACGAATATTATAAGGCCGCCCAGGAGCCGGTGCCTATGCCGGCCGACCTTCCGGAAGCGGAGCGGGCTGCCCTGCTCACCGACAACAAGCTGCAAACCGACGACCCGGCAGATAAGCTCGAAAGCCGGCTGCTCAACACTTATTATACGGCCCGCACCAGCCTGGAAGAAACCGGCGTCAACATCCTGTATCTGGCACTGGGGCAGTTGACTTGGTTTGAGGCCGAAAGCAGCCAGGAGACCCGCTACGCCCCGTTGCTGCTGTTGCCGGTTCTGCTGGAGCGCGGTACCGCCGCCGAGCGGTTCCGGCTGCGCCACACCGGCGCCGAAATCGAAAGTAACCTCTCCTTACAGGCTAAGTTAAAGGCCAGCTTTGGGCTGAGTTTGCCGGAGTGGGACGAAGAAACCGGAGTGGCCGCCTACCTCGCGGCCGTGGCCGAAGCCATAGCCGGCCTGCCGCGCTGGCAGGTGCAGCCCGACAGCATTGCGCTGGGCTTCTTTTCGTTCGGGAAGTTTATGCTCTACCGCGACCTGGACCCCGCGCTTTGGCCCTCTGAAACCCCGTTGCTCAACCATCCAGCTATTGCGGCACTGTTGGGCACCGATACCGGCTTCCGGGATGCCGCCCCCACCGTTGGCGACACGGCCTTCCTCGACACCGAAAGTCCGGCCGCCGAGTTGCACCAGGTGCTCGACGCCGACTCCTCGCAGCTGCTGGCGCTGCTGGCCGTGCAGGAAGGTCGCAACCTCGTGATTCAGGGACCGCCCGGCACCGGTAAGTCGCAAACCATTGCCAACCTGCTGGCTGAAGCCATTGGGGCGGGCAAGAAGGTGCTGTTCGTAGCTGAAAAAATGGCCGCACTGGAAGTGGTAAAGCGCCGCCTCGACAACCTAGGGCTGGGCGTGGCCTGCTTAGAACTGCACAGCAACAAAGCCAACAAGAAAGCCCTGCACGACGAGCTGAAGCAGACGCTGAGCCTCGGCCGGCCGGCCACCGCGGCGCTGGTAGAAGACCAGATGGCCCAGCTGCCCCGCTACCGCGCCGCCCTCAACGACTACGCCCTGGCCGTAAATACCCCACTGGGCCGTAGCCGCCGCACCGCCCAGCAGGTGGTTGGCGAGCTGGCCCGCCTGCAGGAGGCGCGCGGCGCGGTAGAGCTGCCCCGGCTTGCTATTTCCCACCTTGCTGAGTGGAACGACACCGATGCTGCCCACGCCGAAACCCTGGCGGCCCGCCTGCAGGCTACCTTGCAGAAAGTCGGGCGGCCGAAAGACCTGCTGTTCTGGGGCAGCGAGCTGACCGTACTGCTGCCTGCTGCGCAACAGCAGCTGACACAGTACCTGCGCGAAGCCCAAGAAGCTGTGGAGGCGCTGCAGGCTGCTGCCGAAGCCCTAGCCGGGCATCTTGGTCTCCAGCCCCTCCCCACAGATCGCGCCGCTGTCGAGGCCCTGCTGCCGGCTGCCCGCCACGCGCTGCTAGCTCCTAGGCTGTCTGGAGCAGCCGTAGCAGATAGAGCCTGGCTGGAGCAAGCTGGCCGAATCAGCGAAACCCTGACGGCTGGCACTGCCCATACGGCCCTGCGTCAGCAGCACGAGGCCACGCTGCTACCGGAAGCCTGGGGCCAGCAGTTACTGCCGGAGCGCGGCGCCTTTATGAGCTATGGCGACAAGTGGTGGAAATTCCTGAATGGCGACTACCGCAACGCCAAAAAGCGCCTGCAAAGCCTCTGGCGCGGCCCGTTGCCCGCCGAAACTGCTTCCGTCATCAGGGCCATTGATGCCATCCACGAAACGGCCCGCCACGAGCAGCAACTCACCGGAGCCCATAGTTTGATGAGTGGCTTGTTCGGGGCGGCATGGCAGGACGTGCGCTCGGAGTGGCCGATGCTGACGAAAACGCGCGACTATCTGACGCTCACCCACCAACGCATCAGCCGCCAGGAACTGCCCACGGCGCTGCTCGACTACCTGGCCCGGCAGCCGGCCCCCGAAACGCTGGCCCCGCTGCTGGCTGCTCTCGAAGCAGCCCTGACCCGGCACCGCACCGCGCTGCAAGCCACCGCCGATGCCCTGCAGCTCAACGAAGCTCGCCAGTTCGGTCCCGATGGCCGCCTGCAGTTTCAGCCCTTTGCCGCGCAGCTGGCTATTCTCTCCGCCTGGGCCGCCGACCTGCCGGCCCTGCGCCTTACCACCGAATGGAATAACGTGGCCGCCACCGCACAGACTGAAGGCTTGCCAGAGCTGCTGTTGCTGGCCGAGCGTTGGGAGCCGGCCGCCCACCACCTGGTAGCGGCCGTGCGGCAGACTTGGCTGGAGTATTTGCAGAAGCTGGCCTACGAGCAGCATCCGGCCCTGCGGCAGTTCGAGCGGGCCGGGCACGAGGAAGTAGCCGCCCGCTTCCGCCAGGCCGACCGGGACTCGCTCTACCACAACCGGGTACGGGCCATGCAACAGCATTTCGGGCAGCTGCCCCACCAGCAGGCCGGCGGCCAGATGCTGCTGCTGCGCAACGAATTCGCCAAGAAAACCCGCCATCTGCCCCTGCGCAAGCTCATGCAGCAGGCCGGGCGGGCGGTGCAGGCCATCAAGCCGGTGTTTATGATGTCGCCGCTGTCGGTGGCCAGCTACCTGCCGCCAGGCGCCGTGGAGTTCGATTTGGTGGTTTTTGATGAGGCCAGCCAGGTGAAGCCGGTGGAAGCCTTGGGGGCCATTGCCCGCGGCCGGCAGCTGGTAGTAGTCGGCGACTCCAAGCAGCTGCCGCCTACCTCGTTCTTCGACTCCCTGACCGGAGCCGGCGAAGACGCCGACGAGGAAAATGTGACGGCCGACATCCAGAGTATTCTGGAGCTGTGCAAGGCCCGCCAGATGCCCGAGCGGATGCTGCGCTGGCACTACCGCAGCCTGCACCAAAGCCTGATTGCGGCTTCCAACCACCTGTTCTACGACGACAAGCTGGTGATTTTTCCGAGCCCGGGCGGGCAGGGGCAGTTGGGCCTGGTCTACCATCATTTGCCCGGCACGCACTACGAGCGGGGCACTACGCGCACCAACCCGCAGGAGGCGCAAGCTGTGGCCGAGGCCGTGTTGCACCACGCCCGCACCACGCCGCGCCTCACGCTGGGGGTGGTGGCCTTCAGCACGGCGCAGCGCCAGGCCATTCAGGATGCGTTGGAAAAGCTGCGCCGCCAGCACCCCGAAACCGAAGAGTTTTTCAACCGCCATCCGCACGAGCCGTTCTTCGTGAAAAACCTGGAAAACGTGCAGGGTGATGAGCGAGACGTTATTCTGATCAGCATTGGCTACGGCCGCACCCGGGAAGGTTACCTGAGCATGAGCTTCGGGCCGCTGAACGGCGAAGGCGGGGAGCGGCGCCTCAATGTGCTCATCACCAGAGCCAAGCAGCGCTGCGAAGTCTTCACCAACCTCACGGCCGACGACCTGGATTTAAGCCGCACCCGTGCCCGGGGCGTGGCGGCGCTCAAAACGTTTCTGGGTTTCGCGCAGCACGGCCGCCTGAATCAGAACGTGGAAACCGGTCGGGCCATGGAGTCGCCGTTTGAAGAGGCCGTGCACCGCGCCCTCACGGCCCGTGGCTACGTAGTGCGCCCCCAGATTGGCTCGCAGGGCTTCTACATCGATTTGGCCGTGGTCGACCCCGACCAGCCAGGCCGCTACGTGCTGGGCATCGAGTGCGACGGGGCCATGTACCACAGCGCCCGCTCGGCCCGCGACCGGGACCGGCTGCGGCAGGAGGTACTGGAAAATGTGGGCTGGCGCCTGCACCGCATCTGGAGCACCGACTGGTTCCGGGACCCCGCCGCCGAAACCGAGCGTGCCGTGCAGGCCATTGAAGCCGCCCGCCACCTCGCTGCCCTCGACGAAGCCGACGAGCCGGAAGAAGAGGCCCCTGCTTTAGGTACGGACGCTCCCTCCGGCATTGCGCGGGAAGAAGCGTCCACTATGCCCATTTCCTTATCTGAGCCCTACCAGGTAGCGCAACTGCCGGCCGCCGTCGGGCACCGCGAGCTGCACCAGCATAGCCTGGGCCAGCTGGCCAACTGGCTCACGCAAATCGTCCGCGTCGAAAGCCCGGTGCATATTGAGGAGGCCACCCGGCGACTGGCACAGGCCAGCGGGGCCACGCAGGTAGGGGCCCGCATCCGCAAGGTCGGGCAAGATGCGGCGCTGCTGGCCCAGAACCTGCGGCACCTGCGCCGGGTAGGCGACTTCCTCTGGGACAATGCCATGCAGCAGCCTCCGCTCCGCGACCGAAGTCAGCTGCCGGCCGTGTCGCGCAAGCTGGGCTTCGTGGCCCCCGAGGAGATGGCGCTGGCCCTGCGCACGGTGGTGGAGCAAAGCTTCGCCCTACCTCGCGAAGCTGTATTTCTACCTACCGTTCGCCTGCTCGGCTTCGCCCGCTTATCAGACGATATGCGCCAGCAACTGGAGGTGGTTGTGGCAGGCCTGTTGGAGCGGGGTGAGCTGGCGGAAATGAACGGTATTTTGAAACCGGCTGCCTGACAAAATAGCTCTGCGGGCTAAATCTATATGCTGCCACCCGAAGGCGAAACCATTCTGCTCACCCTGCGCCTGGCCGGCTCCATTCCGGCGCGGGCCGGCCATGAGTTGCACGCCCGACGCGTAGCCGCTCAGCAAGCCGCCGACTCGCCCGAAGCTCACCGCCGCGCCGAGAAGCAATGGTTCGCCGCCTTCGATGCCCTGCTGGACGCGCGTACTGTGGGGCCGGACTATCTGGAAAAAGAGAAGCTAGCCGAAACCATAGCCGGCGAGCTGCTGATGCTGGAGGAGCAGGGGCTGCAAGTGCCTTGTTTGGTGCTGCTGCCCAACCACCTGCACGCGGTACTGCGCCTGCCGGTGGGTTCCGGCCTCTCGCTTTACAAAGCCATAGACCTGCTGCACCAACGCACCGCCGCCCAGGCCCGCCGCCTGCTACGCGGGCATCTCCCATCCGAGGCCGACTTCTGGCAAACCGGCTTCCACGAGCTGCCGATACGGGACGAGCAGGAGCTGGCCCGTGTGCAGACGTATCTGCTGGCGCACCCGCGGCGCCTGCAACTACCCGAGCGGTTCCACGACTGGCCGTATGTGTTTGGAAGGAGTTAAAATAAATTGGATAAGGAGATGACAGGCAGGAAACAGCACTGTCAGTTATCAACCTATTATCCCCTTACCTCCTCACCCACCTACCTTGCCCGGTGAATAATGGCCACGCTCACCAGAATAATCACCATGCCCAGCACATGCCACAGGTTGAACGACTCACCATCGAGCACGCCCCAGCCCAGCGCTACGACAGGTATGAGGTAGGTATTGGAGGAAGCAAACAGGGCCGTAGACTGGTGAATGAGTTTATTGAACAGTACCATGGCCACGGCCGTGCTCATAGTCGCCAGTAGAGCAATGTAACCAAAGGCAGTCCAGGCGCCCGATACTGTGGCTAGCTTATGCAGAAAATCGGTGCCTAACAGTAGAAATACCACAGCCGGCCCGCCAATAAACAACAGCAACAGGCCCGTAACGGCCACCAGGGGAATACCCTGCAAGTAGTGCTTGATTACGTTGACGCTCACACCGTAGCCAACGGTGGCCAGCACAATGTACAGCCCATACCACGCGTTGCCGACGCCCGCCGGGGTAGCCGCGCCGCCGCTGCCGCCTAGCAGCATCAGCACCACCGTGCCAGCCAGCCCCAGCCCGATGCCCAACACCCGCAGCCCCGTAAGGCGCTGCCCAAAGAACAGCGCACCTACTACCAGCGTGAACACCGCCGTGAGGGCATTGAGTACGCCCGCCAACCCCGAGGCCAGCTTGGTTTCGGCGTAGGCGAACAAGAAGGCCGGAAGTAAGGTGCCAACTACGCCGCTTAGCAGCAGCCACTTAAAGCGCGACTTCTCCACCTGGCCCACGTGCCGCAGCGCGAAGGGTAGGAGCAGCAAGGCCGCCACCGTCACGCGCGTAGCGCCCAGCTCCAGCGGCGAAAACACCGCCAGCCCCTTCTTCATCAGAATGAACGACGTACCCCAGATAACAGCCAACACGAGCAACAACCCCCACGCCGACAGCGAAATAGGCGGCTCCGGCGCTGAGGTGGCGGGTGGAGCCGGGGCGGCTATAGTAGCGGGCGGGGTAGGGGAGGGCATGAGTAGAGAAAAAGTGTCATCCTGAGCGCAACGTAGTGGAGCGAAGGACCTTATGACGGTAGAACAATCAGGCGGTAGATGTTATCTGCTGCAAGCTATTCAACGTGACAAGGTCCTTCGCTCCACTGCGTTGCGCTCAGGATGACAAATGATGAAACGCTACCCTACCAAAACCGGCTCGGCGGCAATGATTTCGTCCATGATGGCGCGCACTTCGTCGGGCTCGTTGGTATCTACCAGGCGGGTGCGCCACTGCTTGGCACCCTCCAGGCCGCGGAAATACTGGGCGTAGTGGCGGCGCATCTCGAAGATGCCGGCCCGTTGCCCTTTCCACTCTAGGCTTTTCTCGAAGTGCATGCGGCACATGGCCACGCGCTCCTCCACGGTGGGCGGAGCCATCAGTTCGCCGGTGGCGATATAGTGCTTGATTTCACGGAAAATCCAGGGGTAGCCGATGCTAGCGCGGCCAATCATTACGCCGTCTACGCCGTAGCGGTTTTTGTACTCCACGGCTTTCTGGGGCGAGTCGATGTCACCGTTGCCGAAGATGGGAATTTTGATGCGCGGATTGTTCTTGATTTTGCCAATCAACTCCCAGTCGGCCTCGCCTTTGTACATCTGCACGCGGGTGCGGCCGTGGATGGTAAGGGCTTCGATACCAATATCCTGCAGGCGCTCGGCCACGTCCTCCACATTCTTGGTGGTGTCGTCCCAGCCCAGGCGGGTTTTCACCGTCACGGGTAGGGGCGTGTTTTTAACAACCGCGGCCGTCATTTCCACCATTTTGGGGATGTCGCGCAGCAGGGCGGCGCCAGCGCCGCGGCAGGCCACCTGCTTCACGGGGCAGCCGTAGTTGATGTCGATGAGGTCGGGGCCGGCGTGGGTGCTGATGCGGGCGCACTCGCCCATCGTATCCACATCGGAGCCAAACAGCTGAATACCAATGGGCCGCTCGTAGTCAAACACGTCGAGCTTCTGCCGGCTCTTGGCGGCATCCCGAATCAACCCCTCCGACGAGATAAACTCCGTATACATCAAATCAGCCCCGTTGGCCTTGCACACGGCCCGAAACGGCGGGTCCGATACGTCCTCCATTGGGGCGAGCAGCAACGGGAAATCAGGGAGGGCAAGGTCGCGAATGTGTACCACGGTAGCTATAGCAGGATTTTACGCAAATTTACGACTATTAGGGTTGTAGGGGCGCCTGGCAGGTGCCCATCGTTGCCCGACGGACGCGGAGTAATCAGTGTCATTCAACAAAAAACATGTAACGACGGGCGCCTGCCAGGCGTCTCTACGATTTCCAGACCCTCAATTGCTATGAAAGGTTTCGTTTCTAACCGCTTGCATCCGCTGGTTACTCTGATCTTGCTGCTAGTGTCGCTGCTAGCCGCTTTCTGTGTAGCGGGCTTTTTTATCTCTATGCTGGGCAATCTGTTTTTTGGGGTAGGGTTGCAGGAAATCGGCAACGTGACGCAGCACCCAACGCAACACCCGCAGGGATGGGCACTGTCTATGCTCTCACAGGGGGTGCTCCTGTTTGTGGGCTTTGCGGGGGGCGCGCTGGCCCTGGTGAAGTTCACCGGATACCGTGCTGCCGACTACTTTGCTCCGCGTCGCCCGGTGCCCGGCTTGTGGCTGCTGATGGCGGCGTTGCTCATCATTGCCAGCCTACCCCTCATGACGACCCTCATTGCCTGGAATGCCCAACTGCATTTACCCGATGCGTTGCGCGGTGTAGAGGAATGGGCCAGGGAAAAGGAAGATCAGGCCCAGGCGCTCACCAAAGCACTCACCGACTTCAACTCGCCGCTTCGCTTTTGGGTAGGCGTGCTGGTTATTGCTGTGGTGCCGGCCATCAGCGAGGAGTTGGTGTTCCGGGGGGTAGTGCAGCGCAATTTGGTGCAGGGCTTCACGTCGCGCCACGTGGGCGTGTGGGTGGCAGCTTTTATTTTCAGCGCCATTCACGTGCAGTTCTTTGGCTTCGTGCCGCGCTTCGTATTGGGTCTGCTATTGGGATACTTATATGAGTGGAGCGGCAATATTCTGGTGCCCATGGCGGCGCACTTCACCCAAAATTTCACTCAATTGCTTCTGCTCTACTGGCAGCAGCGCCAGTGGGTGAGCCCCGAGCTGGACCCCGACGCCAACGAGGCCATGCCCTGGCCCTGGGTGCTATCCTCGCTGCTCGTCACGGCTGGCTTGCTGTACTGGCTGCACGAGCACCTGACCGATGACACCGAAACCGGTCCTACCCAGCTGCGCACGCTGGGGGGCAAGGGGGTAGCGGCTAGCCTACCCGAAGCTCCACTGCCGCCTGCTGCCGCCCGTACCCTGGGCCGCGACGGCGTAGACGTGGGCCGCTACCGCGACTAGGACATATTCGCTGCGAGCCATTCTCGCGCACCATTCTTGCTTAGCCGACGGCTACTCCTCTCCTTACCTCTCCCTACCCTTGGCCGACGCTACCCCTTCTCCTACCGCTCCCATCGGCAAAAAACCGATGTCCAACCTCACGCAACGCATCCTCTACGGAGTGTTGGGCGCCGTTGTGCTGCTGTTCTGCATCTGGTATAGCGCCTGGACGTTTGCCGTGTTTTTCGGACTGGTGCAGATGCGGATGCTGTGGGAGTTTTACCGCATGATGCGCAAAGCGGGGTATAAGCCGGCGGCGTTGCTAGGTGGAGGTATTAGCCTGATGCTTTTTGGCGCTATATATTTAGTAGCGGACGCACATCACTATACTGCGTCTCATATTAATACGGAAGCAGTTGAGACAATAGAGCAGTTTAGAGCAAGGTTTCAGGCTTTTCGGATAGGGAAGATTGCGCAAAACGTTTTATTAAGCTTAGCCATTCTTTTGCCTACTATCCTCATTCTGCGTGAGATGTATTCGTGGCCGCGTGAGAATAAATTAGCGCCCTTCGCCAACGTAGGGGTGGCTCTACTCGGTTTGCTCTACGTGAGTCTACCCATGAGTTTGCTGAACGTATTGGCGTTCAGTGACAACGGCTACGATTACCGCCGCATCTTTGGCTTACTGCTGTTGGTGTGGTGTTCCGATATTGGCGCCTATGCCGCCGGCAAAACCTTCGGCAAGCACAAGCTGGCACTCAAGATTTCGCCCGGCAAAACCTGGGAGGGTGCTGCGGGCGGTTTTCTGCTGACGCTAGTTATGGGCTGGGCGCTGGTTTTCCTGCTACCCGAAATGCCGCTGACTACCCGCCTTGTGGCCGCCGCCATCGTAGCCGTATTCGGGCCGCTGGGCGATTTGGCCGAGTCCATGCTCAAGCGCAGTGTGGATGTGAAGGACTCCGGCCGTATCATGCCCGGCCACGGCGGCCTGCTGGATAGGTTCGATGCCTTCTTATTTGTGGTGCCGGTATTGGTGGTGGTGCAGCTCCTATTCGGGTAACTACTTGACTGTAAAAGCGCCGGGCGGAGGAGTTGTATAATCCCCCCGCCCGGCGCTTTTCGTATGTCTTTTACGGCTTCATCATTCCGTTACCTTTGCGGCCTTATTGTTGCCCCGTGTCGTCTCAGCCCCCAGCAACGAGGCGTCCCGTTTTCCTACCCACCCACCCTTTTTTTCTTACTTCCATGGCAGTTCTGACCACGGTGTACAAAGAGCCGGCCCCGATTGTGGACCGCGAAAATCCCCTAGAGTCCATGATGTCGCGCTTCAACGTAGCGGCCAACATCCTCGGGCTCGACGAACAAACTTATAACGTACTGAAAGCGCCTGACAAGCAGGTGATTGTCAGCATTCCCGTGACGATGGACAACGGGCAGGTGCGCGTATTTGAAGGCTACCGCGTGGTGCACAACACCATCCTGGGGCCCAGCAAAGGAGGCATCCGCTACGACACCCACGTGCACCTCGATGAGGTAAAAGCCCTGGCCGCCTGGATGACCTGGAAATGCGCCGTGGTAGACATTCCGTACGGCGGTGCCAAAGGTGGTATCATCTGCGACCCTACCACCATGAGCGCCGGCGAAATCGAGCGCCTGACCCGCGGCTACACGCTGGCGTTGAAAGACGTGTTCGGCCCCGATAAAGACATTCCGGCCCCCGACATGGGCACTGGCCCCCGCGAAATGGCGTGGCTGATGGACGAATACTCCAAAACTTCCGGCAAGACCTCGCCGGCTGTTGTCACGGGAAAGCCTTTGGTACTGGGTGGCTCGCTGGGCCGCGTAGAAGCAACTGGCCGCGGCGTGATGGTATCGGCTATTGCGGCGCTGGGCAAGCTGGGCATGAAGCCCGAAAACACCACTGCTGTGGTGCAGGGTTTCGGCAACGTGGGCTCGTGGGCCGCGAAGCTGCTCAACGAGAAAGGGGTGAAAATCAAAGGCGTAAGCGACATTAGCGGCGCCTATTGGAACGAAGACGGCATTGACATCGACGAGGCCATTGCCTACAAAAATGCGCACAAGGGCCGCCTGGAAGGCTTCACGGGCGCTACCCCCATGGACCCCGATGACCTGCTGATTTCGGACGTGGATATGCTGGTGCCCGCCGCTGTAGAGGACGTCATCACCGAGCACAACGCCCACGACATCAAGGCCAAGCTAATTGTAGAAGGCGCCAATGGCCCTACCTCGGCCTCCGCCGACCCTATCATCAATGAGAAAGGCATCTTGGTGGTGCCCGATATCCTGGCCAACTCCGGCGGCGTCACGGTTTCCTACTTCGAGTGGATTCAGAACCGCCAAGGCTATAAGTGGAGCGAGCAGATGGTGATTGAGCGCGCCGGCCGCATCATGAACGATGCCTTCGAGAAAGTATACGCCGTGGCGCAGAAGTATGAAGTACCCATGCGCATTGCGGCCTACGTAGTGGCCATCGATAAGGTAGCTCAAACGTACAAGTTCCGCGGCGCGTATTAAGCGTGTCAGAATCCAACGTCATTCCGAGCTTGTCTCGGAATGACGTTCTGCTGTTAGGTCTGTTTGCTCGGATAGTCTTCAGAAGAGACGCAACCTTCGGTGCTGTGCCTCCGTCCCTATAGCGACACCATTATATTTGTGTGTAAGATAGCCCGGACCGCTTCGGCCGGGCTATCTTTGTAAAGGATTTAATCTATTTTGCTCCGCTCTCTCATTTTCTACCCCCCAAACACCCGCTGCCCCCTCCGTTGGCCTGCCACCGCCAGTACGGCAACAGTAGGCCAAGCCGCACAATCTGCGCTGATATGAAGATTCACAAAGAAGGAAGACGTATTCTGTTCTTTACCCTGCTGGCCCTGCTGGCCATCAACCTGTTGCTCTTCCGCGTGAACGAGCGACACCTGCTGTTCAACCAGATTTTTGCGGGCATCTCTGTCATTGTGTTTCTGTTGCTGCTGCAATTCTTCCGCAGCCCCTACCGCAACCTGCTCACCCACGAAGACCTGCTTATTGCCCCCGCCGACGGCAAAGTAGTGGTAATTGAGGATGTGCACGAGGGTGAGTATTTCGACGACATGCGCAAGCAAATCAGCATTTTCATGTCGCCCATCAACGTGCACATCACCCGCAATCCTATTTCGGGCATTGTGCGCTACTTCCGCTACCACCCCGGCAACTACCTGGTGGCGTGGCACCCCAAGAGCAGCACCAAAAACGAGCGCACCACGGTGGTAGTGGAGTCGGATGCAGGTCCGTTTGTGCTGTTCCGGCAGATTGCCGGCGCCATGGCTCGCCGCATTGTGTGGTACGTGAACGAAGGCGACGAAGTGAACCAGGGTGAGGAGTTCGGCTTCATCAAGTTCGGCTCCCGCGTCGATATCTTCGTACCATTGGACACCGAACTGAAGGTAGGGCTAGGGGAGAAAGTGAAAGGCGGCGAAACCGTTATTGCGCAGTTGAAAGTAGCGCAGCCGGGTTTGTTCAGCTAGATAGAACAGGCTTGTTAGCACAAGCGCCGCAGCTTCTTCGGGAGGCTGTGGCGCTTTTTGATTTAGGGCTGAATGATGGCTTGAATAGCTGGCTCACTGAATAAAGGAAGTTTACCGGCCGCTGTAAAAGAAGGCATTTGCTGCCACGGGTAACCGGCACTCAGATACCACGCTGCTTTTTGATCCTGTTCCTGATGATAGCCACCTAACTGTTGCCCGTAGTGAGTAATTGCTTTGCGCTCTTTGGTAGTGTGATTTACGCTTGTCGTTTGGCAGAGGTAGCGCGCATCTGTATACAGCCATTCCATAGCCACGAAAAAGCCGGCAGCCGAAGTCGGAAGATTGAAGGAGGTAAGGCTCACGGTTAGCCAGCCTGGCTTCGAGGCAGCAGCTAGGACGGTTTCGGTGAGTAGATCGGTGCCTGGTGCACCAGATGGGCCGTCGGCGGCGTATACGCGTACCCGAAACGGTGCCTGAAGCAATTGCGCGGCACAGCGACGTTGATTCCCACGCTTCACATAAAAACGTACAGCTGTTAGCTGTCCGGTAGGGGGCTGTGCAAAAAAGTACGCTACCTGCCAGCCAGCGCGCTTATCGGCTGTCAGGCCGCTTTCACCAAAGCCACTGCTCCACCCAGCCTTTTTTTGTGGACCCAGTACTACCGGCGCCGATTTAGTACCGTGTACGACTACCTCGCGCAATGCAATAGGTAGGGGCTGCAACGTAATGTGTGAAGCTGCTGCTAAGGCCACACGCCGCCGCTGATAGCCCAGCGCCGACACAGTCAGCGAATCGGTTGGGGCGAGGTTGGAGGGTAGAGAAAGCGAAAAATGACCCTGCTGATCGGCCTGCACACCAAGATGATAGGTAGGAATTTCGACAACAGCGAATGGTACGGCCGCCTTTGTGCCTACATCCTGCACAGTGCCGACAACTACAGATGCTTGAGCATAACCAGCACAAGGTGCAAGCAGTGATATAAAAGGTAAAAGGCTATAAATCTTCGATATGTATCTATACTTATAGCGTAACATATTATAGCCTTATACTATAAATAGGAGTTCACAATAACCTATATACTCCTTTTAATTCGATAGTGCAGAAGCGCCATGCCATCGGGCCATGTTTGTGTTCGTAAGAGAGTTAAGGGACCAGCAGCATCCTGCCCATGCCACAAAGAAATACCCGATCCTAGAAGCCTAGGAACTACAAACAGCATCAACTCATCGACTAAATTGGCTGCCAACAAAGGCGCTGCCAGCGTGCTACCTCCAATGAGCCAGATGGTTTGCCCAGATGCTTGGCGGAGCTGCGTCACAAACCCTACTACATCATCCGACACGAACTGCACAGAAGCCGGTTTCGCTTCGGGAGGCGTGTGGGTGAACACGTAATTAGAAAGTGTTGCGTACGGCCATTCGCCGAAAGTAAGCACCTGCTCGTAGGTGGTACGACCCATCAGCGTGGTATCTACTGTCGAAAGAAAGCTGGCGTAACCATAATCTTCCCCTGGAGGCGGCGCAGGCAACCATTCCACAGAGCCATCAGAGGAAGCAATATAGCCATCGAGGCTGGTGGCAATGTAGAAAATGACTTTGCGCATCAGGAAAAGACCAACAGGTCTATTTAACTTAAAACCATCTGGCTGCCAGCTGCATCAACTTCTCTAGCGCCATTTGGTCGTCGTGGTCGAAGTCGTTGAGTTGGTCGCTGTCCACATCGAGCACGGCTACTACCTCGCCATTTTTCAGCACGGGCACCACGATTTCCGATTTCGAATCGGAGCTGCACGCGATGTGGCCGGGAAACTGCTCTACGTCGGGCACCAGCAAGGTGCGGGCCTCAGCCCAGCTACTACCGCATACGCCCTTGCCACGCCGGATGCGGGTGCAGGCAATCGGCCCTTGAAATGGACCCAGGACCAGCTCGTCGCCTTTTACCAGGTAAAACCCTACCCAAAAGAACCCGAAGGCCTGGCGCAGGGCGGCGGCAGTGTTGGCCAAGTTGGCGGTCAGGTCGGGCTCGCCAGCGGTCAGGGCTTCAATCTGGGGTAGGAGCTGGCGGTACTGCTCGGCTTTGCTAAGCGTCGTATCAAGGTGAAGTTCTTCGGCCACGGTTGAAAGTGTTGAGTGTTGAAATGTAAATAGGGTAGAGCCTATGCTGCGAACCTCAGCGCCTACCTCCGCAAACCTCTGCGAGAAGCAATACTAGGCTTTCGGCTGCCGCAAATAAACGAACACTTCATCTTCGCCCAGCCGAAACTGCTCGTGCAGTCCCACAAAACCCAGGCGCGGGGCTGCCACGCCGGCCCCCAGCCGCTTCGGGCTGCGTATCACCCGGATTTCGTCCCACAGGCCGTCCTGCATCAACGACTCCAGTACCGTGGGCCCGCCTTCCACCAGTACCGACTGCACGTTGCGCTGGTACAGGTTCTGCATAATCTGCGGAAACAGGTCGTCGGCCTCGGAGAGCGTCACGTAGCCCAAGTTGCCGCGCGTATCGCGGTGGCGGTAAGTGTATACCAGGGTAGACTGCTGGCAGTTAAGCAGATGATGGGTAGGGGGGAGGCTCAGGTTTTTGTCGATAACGATGCGCAGCGGGTTCTGACCGGGCCAGTGCCGCACGCTCAGCTGGGGGTTGTCGTGCAGGGCCGTGCGGGTGCCAACCAAAATAGCCTGCTCCTCGGCCCGCCACTGGTGCACAGCTAAGCTTGCCAGCTCCCCACTGATCTGCACCGGCTGGTGAAAGCGCCCGGCCAGGAAACCATCGGCCGTTTCGGCCCATTTCAGCACCACATAGGGCCGCTTTTGCTCCTGCAACGTGAAAAAGCGCCGGTTCAGCCAGCGGCCCTGCTCGGCCAGCAAGCCCACGCTGACGCGAATGCCGGCCGCCTCCAGCTTGGCCACGCCCTGGCCCGCCACCAACGGGTTGGGGTCGAGGTTGCAGACCACCACCTCAGGAATGCCTCTGGCAATCAGCAAGTCGGCGCAGGGCGGCGTCTTGCCGAAGTGCGAGCAGGGCTCCAGCGTGACGTAAGCGCGGCTCTGGGGTAGCAAGTGCGGCTCCGTAACGGAGGCCACCGCATTCACCTCGGCGTGCGGCCCACCATACTGCCGGTGCCAGCCCTCCCCAATAATGCGGCCGTTGTGGGTGATAACGCAGCCTACCAGCGGATTGGGGCGCGTGTAACCAGTGCCCAGGCGCGCCAGGTCCAGCGCCCGGCGCATCATCAAGTGGTCAAATGCTGAGAAAGAGGAAGGAGTGGTAGACAAAGCCTGAGTGGTCATGCGAAACAGGGTGGGTAGTGGCAAGCAGGGCGGGGAGAGCAGGAGCAAGGTAGGCAGATCCAACCGGAGATGCTACCGTTGAGCTTGGGCGGCTCCCAATCAGATT
The DNA here is from genome assembly GCF_022921095.1 of Hymenobacter aerilatus. NCBI lineage: Bacteria > Pseudomonadati > Bacteroidota > Cytophagia > Cytophagales > Hymenobacteraceae > Hymenobacter > Hymenobacter aerilatus. The sequence goes on along the minus strand of NZ_CP095053.1, from coordinate 4,216,473 downwards.
GTAGATATTTGCGCTTATCTAGCTGTTTGTTATTTCCGTGTCTGTCCCTACCCTTCGCCAACTCACCCTCGACCTCGCAGCCCAACTTTCGGTCCTTTACCCGGCGCCGGAAGCTGAAGCTATAGCTGCGCTGGTCATAGAAAGCCTGCTCGGCTTGAGCCCGTTGCAGCGCCGGATGCAGGCTGCCGCAGAAGTGCCGGCCGCCGTGGCCGAGCAGGTGCCTACCCTGCTGGCGCGCTTGCTCCGCCACGAGCCCGTGCAGTACGTACTAGGCCAGGCGCACTTCTACGATCTGACACTGGCCGTGACGCCCGCTACCCTCATTCCGCGCCCCGAAACGGAGGAGCTGGTGCAACTTATTATTCGGGCGCACCACGGGCAGCCCGGCCTGCGGATTCTGGACGTGGGCACAGGGAGCGGCTGCATTCCCATAGCACTTAGTCAGCACCTGTCCGGTGCCCAGTTCACAGCGGTGGATATTTCAGCAGAGGCCCTGGCCGTAGCCCATCGGAATGCAGGGGCGTACGGGGCTGCTATTGATTTTCAGCAAGTGGATATTCTGTGCGAGCTGCCGCAGATGGAACCTCATTCTCTGCATGTGTTGGTCAGCAATCCACCCTATGTACTTGAAAAAGAAAAGGCTTTGATGCGCCTCAACGTGCTGGCCCACGAGCCCGCTACGGCCTTGTTTGTTCCCGACCACGACCCGTTGCTATTCTACCACCGCCTGGCCGAGGTAGGGCGCCAATTCCTCCTACCCGGCGGTACGCTCTACCTAGAAGGCAACGAGCAATATATGCACGCTGTAGCTGCCGCCCTGGCCGCCGCAGGTTACCAGCAAGCCTGCGTACACCCCGATTTGTTCGGCAAAGACCGGTTTGTGAGTGCCATAGCACCAGCCGCGTGGCCCGGTTTGTGCTGAGCGCCCCGCGAAAACCGCTACCTTTGCCGCCTGCTACCCCGCGCTTCCCTTTCCTTCCGGCATGACCGATCAGCTTGCCTACTACGCCCATCCGACTGCCGTCCTCGACGAGGGCTGCCGCGTGGGTGCCGGCTGCCGCATCTGGCACTTCACGCATGTATCGGCGGGGGCCGTGCTGGGCGAGGCGTGTAGCTTGGGCCAAAACGTGTTTGTGGCCGACGGCGTGACGCTGGGCCGCAACGTGAAAGTGCAGAACAACGTGAGCCTCTACACCGGCGTGCACTGCGAGGATGATGTATTTCTGGGGCCGTCAGTGGTGTTTACTAATATCAGGAATCCACGGAGCGCGGTTCCTCGCCGCGGCGAGGCCCACTACCTGCCTACTGTGCTGGAGCGCGGCGCAACGGTAGGGGCCAACAGTACCTTGGTGTGCGGCGTGCGGCTGGGCCGCTATGCGTTTGTGGGTGCGGGTAGCGTTATCACCCGCAACGTGCCCGCGTTTGCTCTGGTATATGGCAACCCGGCCCGGCAGCATGGCTGGATAAGTGCCCACGGCCACCGGTTGCATTTCGATCAAAGCGGCTTTGCCCGGTGCCCCGAGTCTTTTCAGGGCTACGAGTTAAATCAGGCGAAAACGGAAGTTTGGGCCGAAGACTATTCCGACTAATTCACTACTTAATATTTCCCAAGAGTGTACGACGAACTACTCCGTAAAGAAGCTAAGCTGGCTGTTATTGGCCTTGGCTACGTAGGGTTGCCTATCGCGCTGGAATTTGCCCGCAAGCTCAGCGTAATTGGTTTTGATATCAACGCTGGTCGGGTGGAAATGATGCGCAACGGCATCGACCCCAGCGGGGAGTTGGAAGCGAACGACTTTGAAGGCTGCGACATCACCTTCACCGACTCGCTGGATGTGCTGCGCGAGGCGCGCTTCTTTATCGTGGCCGTGCCTACCCCCATCGACGAGCACGCCCAGCCCGATCTGAAGCCGCTGCTAGGCGCTTCTACCTCGGTAGGCAAAGTCTTGAAGAAAGGCGACTATGTGGTGTTTGAAAGCACCGTGTACCCCGGCTGCACCGAGGAAGACTGCATTCCAGTGATGGAAAAGCTGTCAGGCTTGTCGTTCCCGCAGGATTTCAAGGTGGGCTACTCGCCCGAGCGCATCAACCCCGGCGACAAGGAGCACACCCTGGCCCGCATCGTGAAAGTGGTATCGGGCTGTGATGACGAGTCGCTGGACACAATTGCCAAACTCTACGAGCTGGTGGTAACGGCCGGCGTGCACCGCGCCAGCAGCATCAAGGTAGCCGAGGCCGCCAAAATCATCGAGAACACTCAGCGCGACGTGAATATTGCGTTGATGAATGAGCTGTCGATGATTTTTGACCGCATGAACATCAATACCTATGAGGTACTGGAGGCGGCCGGCACCAAGTGGAACTTCCTGAAGTTCTTCCCCGGCCTGGTAGGCGGCCATTGCATCGGCGTAGACCCATACTACCTGACCTACAAGGCCAAAGAGCTGGGCTACGACGCCAAGGTGATTCTGAGTGGCCGTACCACCAATGATACCATGGGGGCCTACATTGCTCGCAAAACGGTGCAGATGATGATTCGGCAGGGCAAAGATGTATCGAAGAGCCGGGTGCTGGTGATGGGCGCTACCTTCAAGGAAAACGTGGAGGATATCCGCAATTCCAAAGTAGCGGATGTCATCCATGAGCTGAAAAACTTCTCGGTGAACGTGGACATCGTGGACCCACACGCCAGCTCCGAGGAGCTAAACCACGAATATGGCTTCCGCCTTACCCCCGAAGCCGACGTGCGCCAGGACTACGATGGCGTAATTGTGGCCGTCAGCCACAAGCCCTACCTCTCCAAAGATGAGGCCTACTTCCAGTCCATTACCGCCGACAACGCCGTACTGGTTGACCTCAAAGGCCTCTACCGCAATAAAATTCAGGACCTGACTTACTGGAGCCTTTAAGGTGAAGTTGTGAGTAGTGAAATTGTGAATCAGCTTGCTTCGATTATATAATCAAAACAGTGTGTTTACAACTACTTATTCACAACTTCACTGCTCACCACTTCACCATTTTCACCATATGCGCGCCAAAATACTCGTAACGGGCGGCGCGGGCTACATTGGCTCGCACGCGGTAGTAGAGCTGTATAATGCCGGCTATCAGCCGATTATCGCTGATGATTTCAGTAACTCGCAGGAGTCGGTGCTGGATGGTATTCAGTCGATTCTGGGGGTAGCCATTCCCAGCTACCGCATCGACTGCGGCGATGCCGACGCCTTGCGCGACATATTCAACCGGGAGAAAGACGTGCAGGGAGTGATTCACTTTGCGGCGTTCAAAGCCGTGGGCGAGTCGGTGCAGAAGCCGTTGGCCTACTACCACAACAACGTGGGCTCCCTGGTGACGCTGTTGCAGGTGATGGCGGAATTCGGACTGAGTAATTTGGTGTTCTCGTCGTCGTGCACGGTGTATGGCATTCCTGATCAGCTACCTGTAACGGAGCAAACCCCTCGTAAGGATGCTAACTCGCCCTACGGCAATACCAAAAAGATCTGCGAAGATATCCTGACCGATACGGCCGCCGCGCCGGGTAGCACGCTGCGCACCATTCTACTGCGCTACTTCAACCCAATTGGCGCGCACGAGTCGGCCAAGATTGGCGAGCTGCCGCTGGGGGTACCCAACAACTTGGTGCCCTTCATCACCCAGACTGCCGCCGGCATCCGCGAGAAGCTCACAATTTTTGGTGACACGTACGACACGCCCGATGGCACCAACATCCGCGACTATGTGCACGTGGTAGACCTGGCCAAGGCCCACGTAGTGGCCGTGCAGCGCCTGCTGGATGGTGTTGGTGACAATGTAGAGGTCTTCAACGTGGGTACCGGGCGTGGCAACTCGGTGCTGGAGGTAGTAAAAACGTTTGAAGAGGCTACCGGCGTGGAGCTCAACTATAGCATCGGTCCGGCCCGTGCCGGCGACGTGCCCGCCATCTACGCCGACGTAACCAAAGCCACCACCGAACTGGGTTTTCAAACCACAGCTACCTTGGCAGAAGCACTGGCTAGTGCCTGGAAGTGGCAATTATCGATGGGTAAATAAGTGAATGGGTGAAGGAATGGTAATTCTGTTATACCGTTCACGCATCATCATTCACTTATTCGCTCATGCATCCATTCCCTTATTGAAACTATGAAAATCATCATCACCGGCGGGGCCGGCTTTATTGGGTCGCACGTAGTACGGCTGTTTGTGACCAAATACCCGGAGTACCAGATCCTGAATCTGGACGCCTTGACCTACGCCGGCAACCTGGAAAACCTGCGCGACATTGAAAACGCGCCCAACTACCGCTTGGTAAAAGGTGACATCACTGACCAGGCATTTGTTGACCAGTTGTTTGCTACGGAGGAACCCGACGCTGTCATTCACCTCGCGGCTGAGTCGCACGTAGACCGCAGCATCACCGACCCGCTGGCTTTCGTGAAAACCAATGTGCTGGGTACGGTACACCTGCTAAACGCCGCCAAAAACCTTTGGAAGCCCAAAGGATATGAGGGCAACGTGTTCTACCACGTGAGCACCGATGAAGTATATGGCTCGCTGGAAATGGGACCGGAGATGTTTACGGAAGATACCAGCTACGACCCCCGCTCGCCCTACTCGGCCAGCAAAGCGTCGTCGGATCATTTTGTGCGGGCCTGGCACCACACCTACCATATGCCTGTGAAACTGAGCAACTGCTCGAACAACTACGGGCCTAATCACTTCCCCGAGAAGCTGATTCCGCTGGCTATCCACCGCATCCGGACGGGGCAGCCGGTGCCCGTGTACGGCAAGGGCGAAAACGTGCGCGACTGGCTGTTTGTGAAAGACCATGCCACGGCCATCGACGCGGTTTTCCACAAAGGCCAGGTAGGGGAGACGTACAACATTGGTGGTGTGAACGAGTGGCAGAACATCGAGCTGATTCATCTGCTCTGCGACACGCTGGACGAAAAAACCGGCAAGCCACAAGGCACGTCGCGCCAGCTCATCACTTTCGTAACCGACCGCGCTGGCCACGACCTGCGCTACGCCATCGATAGCTCCAAAATAATGAACGAGCTGGGCTGGAAGCCCTCCGTGACCTTTGAGCAGGGCCTGAGCCAGACTGTAGATTGGTACCTCGAAAACCAGGGGTGGCTGGACAATGTGACCAGCGGCGCGTATCAGGATTACTACCGCACGCAGTACGCAGCACGCTAATGTGCTGATGATTGATGAGTGCACGTGCTGGTCTTAGCACCTGTACGTTTCATCAATCGGCACATCAATTTATCCACCATCAGCACATCAACAACGTGTACGATCATCCTTTCCACGAACAGCCGCTTGATACTCTTGCCTTTCTGGTAACAGGCGGTGCCGGGTTTATCGGCTCCAACCTGGTAGAATACCTCTTGAAATACGGCGCCAAAGAGGTGCGCGTGCTGGATAACTTCTCCAACGGCTTCCGCAAAAACGTAGCGCTGTTTCAGGACAACCCTACCCTGCGCGTCATTGAGGGGGACATTCGCGACCCGGAGACGTGCCGCGATGCTTGCAAAGGAATTGATATTGTGCTGCACCAGGCGGCGCTGGGCTCAGTGCCGCGCTCCATCAACGACCCCATCACCAGCAACGATGTGAACGTGGGGGGCTTTGTGAATATGCTGGTAGCTGCCAAAGAGGCCAACGTGAAACGGTTTGTGTATGCCGCCAGCAGCTCCACCTACGGCGACCATAAAGCCCTACCCAAGGTAGAAGATCGTATTGGTAAGCCCCTCTCGCCCTACGCCGTAACCAAGTACGTGAACGAGCTGTATGCCGACGTCTTCGGCAAGACGTACGGCATGGAGCTCATCGGCCTGCGCTACTTCAATATCTTCGGCCCGCGCCAGGACCCCAACGGGGCATACGCCGCTGTGATTCCGCTGTTTATTGATGCTGTATTGGAAGGCCGCCCGCCTCGCATGAATGGCGATGGTGGCCAGACGCGCGACTTTACCTTTGTGGAAAACTGCGTGCAGGCTAACATCAAGGCCGCGCTGGTGCAGAATCCGGCAGCCGTGAATCAGGTCTACAACATTGCCGTAGCCGACCGCACTTCGCTCAACGACTTGTTCAACATCCTGAAAGAAGAAGCGGGCTCCGACATCACGCCCGAGTATGGTCCCGACCGTGCCGGCGACATCCGCGACTCTCTGGCTGATATCGGCAAAGCCCAAACCTTACTTGGGTATGATCCGCAGGTTCGTATTCGGGAAGGATTGCAACAGACATTGGCGTGGTTTAGAACGCACCAAGAGTTTATAGCAGAAAGAAACTAATTGTTAAATAGCCGGAGGGCTAGCCGCTCCAGCGCAAAACAAGCAACCATTCACCCGATGAAAGGTATTATTCTCGCCGGGGGCTCCGGCACCCGTCTGCACCCGCTCACACTGGCCGTATCCAAGCAACTGATGCCCGTGTATGATAAGCCCATGATTTACTACCCCCTGTCGGTGCTGATGATGGCAGGAATACGGGAAATCCTGATTATTACCACGCCGCACGACCAGGCACAGTTCAAGAAGCTGCTTGGCGACGGGCAAAGCATTGGCTGTCGTTTCGAGTACGTGGTGCAGGAGGTGCCCAATGGCTTGGCGCAGGCATTTGTGCTGGGTGCCGATTTTATCGGGCAGGATAAAGTGGCCCTGGTGCTCGGCGATAATATCTTCTACGGTGAGGGTATGGAGGAACTGCTGAAGTCGAACAACAACCCCGATGGCGGCGTGGTGTATGCCTACCACGTGCACGACCCTGAGCGCTACGGTGTGGTGGAGTTCGATGAAAGCAAAAAAGCGCTTAGCATTGAGGAAAAGCCGACCAATCCTAAGAGCAATTACGCCGTGCCCGGCCTCTACTTCTACGACAACGACGTGGTAGAGATTGCCAAAAACCTAGAGCCCAGCCCACGCGGCGAGTATGAAATTACCGACGTCAACCAGGAGTATCTGCGGCGCGGTAAGCTGAAGGTAGGCATCCTGGGGCGCGGCACAGCCTGGCTCGATACGGGTACGTTTGAAAGCCTGATGCAGGCCGGCGAGTTTGTGCGTGTTATTGAGCAGCGCCAGGGGCTGAAGGTAGGCGCCATTGAGGAGGTAGCTTACCGTCAAGGCTTTATTGATGCCGAGCAGCTGCGCGCTATTGCCACCCCACTCCGTAAGAGCGGCTACGGCGATTACCTGCTGAATCTGCCCGAGCTGCTGTAGTTCGGTATACGCCAACCTCAGTCCTTTTCCCTCAGCCGAAAGTTGTGTATTTTCGGCTGAGGGAATTGTGTTTACGCTTTGTTGTAAGTTCTACCCTGTTAATTCGCTATGACACCTGACCAGCGCCTAGAGTAGCTTGAGCCCATGATAGCCGAGGCTATGACCATCCTGGACCGTCACACGGCTCAGCTCAAACAGCTCAGCGCTGCGGTAGGTCAACTGACGGAAATAGTTACTGTGCAAAGCAGCAATATCAGCTTCATCCTGCGTGAGCAGATAGTAATGAAGATAGCTATTGCAGAGCTAAAAGCGGACGTTGCTGGTCTGAAAACGGACGTTGCCGAAATGAGGGTAGATGTTGCCGGACTGAAAGCCGGTCAGATCAGCACCAATGAAAAGCTGGATTTTATTCTGAGTAAGCTCAAATAAGAACCCCAGCTACTAAGGCTACCCCGATTAGGACATAAGAGGGTATTTTCTCCCATAGCAGCACCAGAAAGGTGACAGCTACCAGTACGATGTTGACGGTAGTATCGGGTAGGGGGTGGTAGAGGAGGAGAGCGGCTGCCCACACCAGCCCTGCTGCTACTGCATTGATACCTTCCAGCGAAGCCTGCACCACACGATACTGTTTGAGGTGGTCCCAGAAGCGGATAGCGAAGAAAATCAGAAGTGTACCGGGTAGGAATATGCCTACTGTGCCCACGGCTGCGCCCAACAACTGCCCGCTCAGGCCATAGCCCCCGGTGCGCATGGCCAGCGCGCCAATGTAGGCAGCCAGCGAGAAATTGGGGCCGGGCAGCGCCTGGGTCAGGCCATAGCCCGACAGAAACTCAGGGCCACTCAGGTAATGCTTAAACTCCACAAACTCGGCGTAGAAAAGCGGGGCCAGTACTTGACCGCCACCAAAAACCAGGCTGCTGTTGCGGTAAAAGTTCTCGAACAGGCGCACAGGCAGTAGTTTGGTATACGAGCCCACAAGAGCTGCTACCAATAAGACTGCCAGCCATAGAATGCCATTAGCCCACTTGATGTGCAGAGGCTTTTTTTCTTGTTGCGGCAGCTTGCGGTAACGAAAAGTGGTAATCAGTCCGCCTGCCAGCAGCAGTAGAGGAAGCACCCACGGCAGCTGAAAGAAGTAGGCTATCAGCGCCGACGCTACAATCAACGCTGTGGAGGTTTTGGTCTGCACTACCTTGCGCCCAATCTTATAGGCTGAGTAAAACACAAAGCCCACCGCTACCGGCTGTATGTATTGCATCAATCTAGTTACCAGATCTTTATCTAAGTAGCTGATGCTGAGGCCTGCCATAGTCATAATCACTACGGAGGGCAGAATCCAGATGAGGGTAGTCAGGTAGGCCAGGTTGGGACCACCCAGCCGAAAGCCAATAGCCGTAATGGTCTGGGTAGACGCCGGACCCGGCAGAATCTGGCACAGCGCCGAGATTTCCAGCAACTCGGCGGTGGTGAGGTAGCGGCGTTTCTCCACCAGCAGGCGCATCATCATGGCAATGTGCGCCTGTGGTCCACCAAACGACGATAAGCTGAGGGCGGCTACGTCTTTCAAAAAAATAAGGCCCCGTACGCGCCGGGTGCGTTGGCCGCGGCGCGGGGGTGGTGCCAGCTGAACCTCTTCCAATGCAGTGCCGGATTATGCGTTACACGTGGTGCCTTATTCGAATGAAAAGCGGGGAAAGTTATTTGGGCTAAAAAACAGTTGCCAGTGAGTAGATTGGTAATCCTCTGCTCACTGGCAACTGCACTAGGTAGCCCAGACGCTTATTTCTTCTTGAGGCCGAGTTCAATCAGGCGCTCATTCAGAAATTCGCCAGCAGTCACGTCGGGTTGCTGCTTTGGGTTGTCGGGCGTCACGCAGCTTTCCAGCGCGGCCAGGCTCATCTCAGAGCGCGGATGCATAAAGAAAGGCACCGAGTAGCGCGAAGAGTTCATCTTCTCACGGGGCGGGTTCACCACGCGGTGGATGGTGCTCTTGAGCACGCCGTTGGTGAGGCGCTGCAGCATGTCGCCCACGTTCACCACAATCTGGTCGGGTAGGGCTGTGATGGGAATCCACTTACCATCGCGGCGCAGCACCTGCAAGCCGTCGGCCGAGGCCCCCATCAGCAGCGTAATCAGATTGATGTCGCCGTGTTCGGCGGCCCGCACCGCATCAGCGGGCACCGCATCTGGGTTTTCGATGGGGAAATAGTGAATCTGGCGCAGGATGCTGTTGCCGTTCTTCACCTTGTCATCAAAGTACGTCTCGGGTAGCTCCAGGTAGAGCGCAATAGCGCGCAGTACGTCTTTGCCAGCCGCTTCCAGCGTTTTGTAGGCAGCGGTGGTGTGCTGGGCAAAGCCGGGAACTTCGGCGGGCCAGATGTTGTCGGGGTACTCCTGAGCTACCGGGTCGGTGGGGTCGTCTACTTCCTGGCCTACGTGAAAAAACTCCTTCAGGTCGCCGGTGTTGCGGCCTTTGGCGTGTTCTTTTCCTTTGCCAATGTAGCCCCGCTGCCCGGCCAGTTCCGGCTTTTCGTAGCGCTGCTTTACCTCGTCGGGTAGGGAAAAGAAAGCCTGTACATCGTCGTACAGCTTGGTGGTCTGCTCGTCGGTCAGGCCATGGTTTTTGAGCGCAACGAAGCCGATGTTTTGGTAGGCTTCACCGAGCTGCTGCACGAAGCGGGCTTTGCGTTCTGGGTCGCCAGAACGAAAATCAGCCAGGTCGAGCGATGGAATTTCTTCCAGCAATGTTGGGTCCATAGCGGAAAATTAATATACTTTTGAGCAATCGTTACGTACTTGCGCAAAGTACTTAAAAAAATGGCACGTCGTCCCGGGGTGGGGCGCAGCCGGATATACGGTCCGGCAGTTTCTAATATTATCACCATTTCACCTATGAAAGCAACTGCTTTTCTACTAGGCGGTTCTCTGTTACTCGCATTGGGCGCCTGCGACACGACTCGCCAGCAATCGGAGGGCACTTCGCAGAGCACGGCCGAAACGGTTACTTCCCCTACCATGGCGGCAATGGAGAAAAACGGCATTCGCCTGACTCCGTTCGACGACTCGCCAAAATACCCCGAAGCACAATTGCGCCTGAAAACGCCTCCTTCGGGAGCAACTGTAGCCTCGGGCGCCGTGGCATTCGATTACGATCTGACCAACTTTGTGCTCACGAAGATGAGCAGCGGTATGACTGGCAATGAAATGGCCGTTTCAGAGAAAGGTCAGCACATTCACAACATCGTGGACAACCAGCCTTACACGGCGCACTACACCACGGAGTTTACCAAAAATATAGCAGATGGTCAGCACGTGGTGCTGTCTTTCCTATCGCGCTCCTACCACGAAAGCCTGAAACACCGCGGGGCCTACGACTTGCGTGTTCTCAACGTAGGAACGGCCCCCGCACAGGCCCTGAACGTTGATTTGTCGGCGCCGCATATGTTCTATAGCCGCCCAAAGGATGCCTATTCTGGCAACGATGCCAAGAAGGTGATGCTGGATTTTTACTTGGTGAATACCACCCTCTCGCCAGAAGGCAATAAAGTGCGTGCTACCATCAACGGCTCCGAGTTCATGCTGAGCCAGTGGCTGCCATACACAATAGAAGGTCTACCAATGGGACAAAATACTGTGAAGCTGGAGCTGGTCGACAACAACGGAAATTTAATACCAGGTCCGTATAATTCAGTTACGCGCACGTTCACGCTGCAACCCTAACTGTGCGATACTACATGGCAAAAGCCCGGCTGCAACCAGTGCGACCGGGCTTTTGCCATTTATCCTGAACTGGTGAAGGGTGTTACTACCTGCCATACCGTTCTGGGTTTTATTCAAAAAATAACCAGCCAACTATGTGTTTGGTAGTAATTTGGCGCGGCTTTCGCGGAGCGCCGGAGCTACTACCCAGCCCGTATGGGTACCTGTTGGGGTCGGTGGAGCACTGGGTTGATACGTCGGCAGGTCGACACATCATTTATTCGCAGATTTAGTACAAGAATGATGAGGAAACTCTTTCTTTCCTTGGGGTTGCTGATAGGAATGGGTAGCGCAACACAGGCACAGCACGCCGTGTGGGCTGCTAAAGTGGTTGCTGTGTCGTCGCAAAGATCGAGTGGCAAAGAGGCTTTCTCGCCAGAAAAGGTATTGGGTGAGCCCAATGCGCTGCCACTGGGACAGATTAGCAACGAAGCCTGGATTCCGAAAAAAGAAGGAAAAGACGAATTTATCGAAGTGCGGTTCAGCAAGTCGCTGGTAGCCAAGCAAGTGACGGTGGTTGAGAATTTCAATCCGGGCTCGGTTACAAAAATTGAGCTGGTCGACACACGCGGTGGTAAGCACCAGGTATATGAAAACAATAAGCCTGGTACACTGGGCGAGGCATTCCGCTCCTTACAGGTAACCTTCTCACCAGGTACCTACCGTACCATTGGGGTAGTGGTGACCATGAACACCAAGGAAGTGAACGGGGTGAACCAGATTGACGCCATCGGTATTGCCGACGTGGCCGAGACCATGGTGAAGCAGCAATTCAAAGCAGACCCCAACGCGGCTAAGTTCGACTCTACCATGGTGAATCTGGGGCCGAACGTCAATTCCAAGTACGTTGATACGCACCCCATCATCTCGCCCGATGGCCGCACGCTGTACTTTGCCCGGCAAGAGAGCCCGCAGAATACAGGCGGCGCCAGCGATGCGCAGGACGTGTGGTATGCTACCCTCAACAATGCGAACACCAAAGCCTGGAACCCCGCCAAAAATCTGGGTGGGCCTATCAACACGCCCAAGGACCCCAATGGGGTAGCAGCGGTGTCGGCCAACGGGCAGCAACTGCTTGTTATTGGCGTATATCGTCCCGACGGGACGCTGGAGCCCAAAGGGCCCAGCACCTCGCGCCGCACCGTAACGGGCTGGAGCAAGCCCGTGCCAGTGGTGATTGAAGACTACTACAACGACGACCCCGAAAACGTGGATTACTGCCTGGGTACGTCGGGTAAAGTAATGCTGATGGCCGTGCAGCGCAAAGACGGCCAGGGTAGCCAGGATATCTACGTCAGCTTTCTGAATGAAGATGGTAAGACCTGGAGCCGCCCGCGTAACCTAGGGCCGACGGTAAACACGAAGAAAGCAGAGTTCGCGCCCTTCTTGGCCGCCGATGGCAAGACACTCTACTTTGCCTCCGAGGGCCACGGCGGCTATGGCAAGAGCGACATCTTTTACAGCAAGCGCCTGGATGAAAGCTGGACCAAATGGAGCCCGCCCCGCAACTTAGGCCCAAACGTCAACTCCCCCGATTTCGATGCCTACTATACTGTGTCGGCGGCCGGTGAAGACGCCTACCTAGTATCGGCCCGCAATGGAATAGGTGGTTCCAAAGATATCTTTCGTATTGCTCTCACCCCTCGTTTCAAGCCCGAAACCGTGACCCTTGTTCGGGGGCAGGTGCTGGATGCTGTGACCAAGAAGCCCATTGCCGCTGTCATTCACTACGAAAACCTGCTGACGGGCGAAGAACTGGGCGTGGCGGAGGTGAATCCGCAGGATGGCTCTTACACCATTGTGCTACCCTCTGGCGTGCAGTATGGCTACCGCGCCGAGGCGACCAACTACCTGGCCGAGAGCGACAACCTGGACGTGACCGACCGGCAGAACTACTCCGAGGTGACGCAGGACTTGTTCTTGGTGCCTTTTGCGGTAGGGTCTACCATCAAGCTCAACAACATCTTCTTTGCCCAGAGCAAGTACTACCTGCGCGAAAACTCCTACCCTGAGTTGCTTCGGTTGGTGCGTATCCTGAAGGACTACCCAGAGGTAGAGATTAAGGTAGAAGGCCACACCGACAACCAAGGCGACCCGGCCCTGAACCTGAAGCTAAGCCAGGACCGCGTGAACGAGGTGAAGAAGTACTTGGTATCGAAGGGTATTGCTGGTGCCCGCATCACCACCGAAGGCTACGGCGACACCAAGCCCATTGCCAGCAATGACGACGAAGAGACCCGCAAGCTCAACCGCCGCGTAGAATTCCGGGTTACGAAGAAATAGTAAAGCTGTAAAAACAAGCGCGTGCCCTCCTGAGCTCAGGAGGGCACGCGCTTGTTTTTACAGCTTTACTACTCGGTCACTAACTCGGCTTTGGACCGTCGGGGTTGGCAATGGAGTCGCGCATGTCAGTGTCGGACTGGATGTTGCGCATTTTATAATAGTCCATAATACCTAAGTTGCCGGAGCGGAAGGCCTCGGCCATAGCCTTCGGAATTTCGGCTTCGGCATCTACCACGCGGGCTTTGGCTTCCTGGGTTTTGGCGCGGTATTCCTGTTCCATGGCCACAGCCATGGCGCGGCGCTCCTCAGCGCGGGCCTCGGCCACTTTCAAGTCGGCAGATGCTTGGTCGGTTTGCAGCTTGGCACCAATATTCTCGCCGATATCGACGTCCGCAATATCGATGCTCAGGATTTCAAACGCTGTGCCCGCGTCCAGCCCTTTTTGCAGTACCAGCTTCGAGATTTTGTCGGGGTTTTCGAGTACTTCTTTGTGCGAGAGCGATGAGCCAATGCTCGTGACAATACCTTCGCCTACCCTGGCCAGAATGGTTTCCTCGCCGGCCCCGCCTACTAATTGGGTGATGTTGGCGCGAACGGTTACGCGGGCCTTGGCAATGAGTTGAATACCATCCTGCGCTACAGCGGCCACGTTGGGCGTGTTGATGACTTTGGGATTAACGGACGTTGTAACGGCCTCGAATACGTCGCGGCCCGCAAGGTCGATGGCAGTGGCCTGCTTGAAATCCAACGGAATGTTTGCCTTATCAGCCGAAATCAGCGCTTTGATGACGCTGGGTACATTGCCGCCGGCCAAGTAGTGCGTTTCCAGCTCATTGGCTGTGATTTGCAGCCCAGCCTTGGAAGACGTAATCAACGAGTTGACAATCAACGACGGTGGCACCTTGCGGACGCGCATGAATACCAACTGCAACAGGCTGATACGTACGCCGGAGAATATGGCCGTTATCCACAGATTGATCGGAAAAAAATACAGTAACACCAGCAGCACGATGGCTGCCACAGCAATAGGTAGAATCGGAAAATCCATAGGGTAGGCAGAGAGATGATGGCGAAAGACCGTGTAACTAACAACTAAAAACTGATCCGGCCACTTAGGCTTGCTCTACCACTATGCGGTTTTGCTCGATGCGTAGCACCCGCACCGGCGTGCCAGCCGCAATAAACTCGCCGCGGGTAGTAGCCTCGCGCCGGTCGTTGTCAAACAACACTGTGCCGGCCGGCCGCAGAGCCGAGATAGTACGACCAGCAGTGCCGGGCTGTACGTCGGGGCGGCGGGCATCGTGCACGTAGTTGTTGTGTACCTCCGTAAGAGCAAACTTGTTCAGGTTTTTGGGGCGCAACCCGATATATACCAGCGTTGCCGTGAGCACGGCCGCGCCACCCAGGATGAAGTGGCTAGTAGGCGTGCCCAGGTCGCGGTAGCTGAACCAGATGCCTACGGCTAGCAGCACAAAGCCCACAAAGCCTACAAACGTGGTGCCCGGAATAAAAATCACTTCGGCCGCTACGAACAGCAAGCCAAATAGCAGAAGGGTAGCAATCGTGAGCCAGTCCATAAGTAGAAAGCTAGAAGGGTGGTAAAGAAAGATACGTAGAAAGTCGGGAGAAAGAAGATAAGGTAGCTAGCCTTCGGTACTCCTTAATAATGAGAAACACAGAGGGCGACTATATAGTCGCCCTCTGTGTTCGTTCGATACAATGCGGGATTAATACGCCCGCGCAAAATAAGCGTAGCGTGCCGAGGGCTTGCCCGTCAGCATGTCTACCCCGTCCTCGTCGGGCTCGTTCAGGGCCAGGCAGCGGATGGTTGCTTTGGTTTCTTCCTTGATGCGTTCCTCCGTTTCGGGGGTGCCGTCCCAAGGGGCCAGCACGAAGCCCGCGGTGGTATCAAGCACTTGCTTGAACTCCTCGTAAGTGGTTACGCGGGTGGTGTGCTGCTCGCGGTAGCGCAGGGCCTTGCTGTAGATGTTGGTCTGGATATCCTGGAGTAGCTGGTCTACGCTTTGCACGATGTCAGCCAGCGGCAGGTTCATTTTCTCCTTCGTGTCGCGGCGGGCTACCTCCACAGTGCCAGCGTCCAGGTCGCGCATGCCCACGGCAAGGCGTACCGGCACACCTTTCATCTCCCACTCGGCAAACTTAAAGCCGGGGCGCTCGGTGTCGCGGTCATCTACTTTTACGGAGATGCCGCGCTCCAGCAGGCCTTGCTGCATGGGCCGGATGCGCTCCAGCAGCTCGTCGAGCTGGCCGGTTTTATAAATAGGCACAATCACTACCTGGATAGGTGCCAGTTTGGGGGGTAGAACCAAGCCCTCATCATCGGAATGCGCCATCACCAGGGCGCCCATCAGGCGGGTGCTCACTCCCCAGCTGGTGCCCCATACGTGCTCCAGCGTGCCTTCTTTACTTTGGAACTGCACATCAAATGCTTTGGCGAAGTTCTGCCCCAGAAAGTGCGAGGTGCCAGCCTGTAGCGCCTTGCCATCCTGCATCAAGGCCTCAATGCAATACGTTTCGATGGCACCGGCAAACCGTTCGTTCTCCGATTTCACGCCTTTCACCACGGGTAGGGCCATCCACTCCTCGGCAAACTCGGCGTATACGTCCAGCATCTGGCGGGTTTCGGCCAAGGCTTCTTCGGCGGTGGCGTGGGCGGTATGGCCTTCCTGCCACAAAAACTCCGCCGTGCGCAGGAACAAGCGCGTGCGCATTTCCCAGCGCACTACGTTGGCCCATTGGTTGATGAGCAGCGGCAGGTCGCGGTAGCTTTGAATCCAGTTTTTATAGGTGCTCCAGATGATGGCTTCGGAGGTAGGGCGCACCACCAGTTCTTCTTCCAACCTAGCGTTGGGGTCCACGCGCAACTTGCCGGGCTTTTCGGGGTCTGTTTGGAGTCGGTAGTGTGTTACCACGGCGCACTCCTTGGCAAAGCCTTCTGCATTCTTCTCCTCCGCCTCGAATAGGCTTTTGGGGACGAATAGCGGAAAATAAGCATTCTGGTGGCCGGTGCGCTTAAACATCCCGTCCAGCGTCTGCTGCATTTTTTCCCAGATAGCGTAGCCATACGGCTTGATGACCATGCAGCCCCGTACGGCGGCATTTTCAGCTAGGCCCGCGCGCTTCACTAACTCATTGTACCATAAAGAGTAATCTTCGCTACGCTTCGGCAAACTTTTGCTCATGTTTTGGAGTATCTTTGGAAGTAGAAGTGCAAAAAAAGTCCGAAATAGTGGTATAACATTTGTCCGCCACTAGGGCACCGTTTCGGCCTCAAATTACGTTATTAAAACGAAGCATCCCGCCCGGCAGGTGAAGCGGGTAGCAGATGCCCCCTAACTTCGCCTGATTCTCATTTCCATAGCTCCTTTCTCTACATAATCATGAAAAGATATTCCACCTTCATTCTATCTGCTTTGAGCGCGCTGGCGCTCGGCGGGTGCGCGGGCACATCGGCCCTTACTAGCTCTACCGAAAACGACGGAGTGTACTATACTTCGAAGGACAAAACTACACTAACTCCTGCCGCCCAGGAGGCACTGGATGCCCGCTACGGGCAGGAGCAGACCAACGGTGGCTACGCCGTAGCGGGTGATGTGAATCCGGAATATGCTGGTGATGGTACCGAACAAGATGCAGTAGGTGCCACGGAGTACTACGACGATGACTACGGCTACGCTTCCCGGCTGCGCCGCTTCAACAACTCCACCTACAGTGGCTTGGGCTATTCCAGCCTTGCTTACACCGACCCCTTTTGGTATGGTGGCTATAGCCCCTACGGCTTTGGCTCAATGTACAGCCCTTTCTACTCTCCCTTCTACGGTTCGGGCATGAGTATTGGGCTGGGCCTGGGCTTTGGCTCCTTCTATCGGCCATATGGGCTGGGATACGGTGGTTTAGGCTATGGCGGGTTGTATGACCCCTTCTATGGTGGTTTGGGCTACGGCGGATTCGGTTATGGACCACGTCTGGGCTATGGGTTGGGTTACGGCGGTTGGGGCTATGGCTACCCTGTCTACGGTGGCGGTTATAGCGACACGCGCAGCCGTGTCAATTACCAGCCACGGCGTGAGCGGAGTGCCGCGGCGCTGTCGTCGGCTCCGAACGGTGGTGCTATCCGCACAGGTCGCTCGGGTGGCAACGCAGTCCTGTCTAATGGAGCTGGTGGCACGGTAGTAAACGGTAACAATGGCGGCTGGAGCCGTGGCCGTGTTATGAACAGCGGTGCCGCAGGCACTGGTCAACAGAACGTGGTGAATGTACCCGCCGACCAACCAAACCTGGATGGTCGTTCGGGCCGGCGGTGGCGCAGCGCCGATGGTGGTAGCCAAGCCGTATACAACAATCAAGGAAACGTAGCGCAACCCCGTCGCAACCGTATGTTTAATGGCGATGGGCAAGCAGCCCAACGTCAGGTATACAGCCAGCCGGCTCGCTCGTACGAGCAGCCTTCCCGCTCGTTCAGCCAACCGTCGCCTTCCCGTAGCTCCTTTGGAGGGTCTTCCAGCGGGGGCGGTTCGTTTGGTGGCGGTGGTGGCGGCGGCAGCCGCGGACGCGTCCGCTAGTATATCCGAGCCTACGCGTGTAGGTATCTCATTTTCCTTTCTTTCCTGAATGAAAAACGCGAAATATTGGTTAGGCTTGGCTTTTATGGGCTGGGCCAGCCACGCTTTTGCCCAAAGCGAAATTGACGCTTTGCGGTATTCTCAGTTGCAATTTGGCGGCGGCGCCCGTACGCTCGGAATCGGTGGTGCCAACGTAGCATTGGGAGCAGATATTGGTAACCTGAGCAGCAACCCGGCCGGTCTGGGCTTATTCCAGCGTTCAGAAGTAAGCTTCACGCCCGGATTTGGGGTTGGCAACACCAGCAGCGCATTGCAGGGTAGCGGCAGCCTCACCGATTCCCGTAATAGCCTGCACATTGGAAACGTAGGACTGATTTTTACAAACCGACGTCCTGATAGCGACAATACCTCAGATTGGCGGGCAGGCTCTTTTGGTATAGGCGTTACCCGCATCAACGACTTCAACCAGAACTCTGTCTATTCCGGCACTATCGGTGACCAACAGTCACTGTTTCAACGGTTGCGGGAATCACGCATTTCCAATCAGGAAATAGATGATCAGTTCGTCGATAATGCCTACGTCGACTTGGATGGGTTGGCGTATGGGGCTTATCTAACGAACCTGGAGAATAATGATGGTGTGTCTACCGTCAACCGTACTGGTCCGATTGTGCAGCGGGAAACTACGCAGACCACCGGTTCGCAGTCGCAGTATGATTTTGCTTACGGAGCCAGCTACCGTGACAAACTATACATTGGTGGCGCAATTGGGGTGGTGAGTACGCGCTACGACATGACGCGCAACTTCTACGAAACGACCAGTGACGTAAATGTCGATCTGCGCGACTTTATACAAACACGCGGTACCGGTTTCAATGCTCGCATTGGAGCTATCTATCGTGCTACGGATAGAGTGCGCATCGGGGCATCGGTGCAAACGCCTACCTGGTACCGACTGACAGACACGTACAGCACACAGCTAAGTGCGCAGTTTAATCCGCCACTGTCTGAGTTGGATAACAACGGAAACGTAGTGCGAACCATTTCTCGGGGCGATGCGCAAACGGGTAGTCAGCAGTTCTCCTATAACCTGACGACGCCTTTCCGGGCAAATGGTGGGGTAGCAGTTCTACTAGGTAAGTACGGCTTCCTGACGGGTGATATAGAGTATGTCGATTACTCCCAACCTCGTTTCCGCGATAATGCCACTGCCAACGGTACCGTAGCTGGCTACGACTACTCGGGTACCAACCAATACATCAGTGACTTGTACCGCTCCACCGTCAACCTGCGGTTTGGGGGTGAGGCGCGTTACGAAGCATTCCGGTTCCGCCTAGGCTATGCCCGCTACGGCGACCCATACCGCGCCAACGACTTCGACCGTACGCAGAACTACTACACGGTAGGTTTAGGACTGCGGCAGCAAAACTTCTTTCTGGATGTAGCCGGCGTGTATAAATCGGCCAATACCTACTACTCGCCCTACGTGCTCAATGCCGGCGACCAGCCTGTCGTAAGCATTGATTCCAACCGGTTCACTACCTCCCTCACCATCGGAACGACCTTCTAAGGGTGGGGCTACAAGAGTATTAAAAAGGCCGCTGCGATATTCGCAGCGGCCTTTTTGTTATTTCGTGATGTGTACCTGTAGCCTAGCTGCCGGGATAGGCGTGGTGATTATATTTTCCACATAAATCAGTCCAAACTGGCCGCCTTGGGTTCGGAAGGCATACACGCGCCCTTTCACTAAATTCTCGGTACGGGTGGCGGCAGGAGAAGTGCCCGCAGTGTAAGCGGCTGTGAGGTCGGCGGGCGAGGCAGCTGCAGCAAAGGTGCTGGCGTTTAGGTTCGTATTGCGCAGACGCGTGGTGCGGCGAGTTGTGCTATCCGTTGGCCACAACGGACTGAGTTGAGTAGGCACTGCCGAGGGCGAAGCCAATACAATGGAGTTATCGGCTCCGGGAAGGTAGACTAAATCAATCAGCCTGTATATATCCGAATAAGCAGTCCCAGGAGAATCGGTACCAGAGCCGATATAGCGCGGAAACGTGAGGCCCGGCAGTAAAGCCAGGTAGGAACGACTGGTGAATGTACGCGGCGCCTGCAATCCTACCGTGTAGCGGTGGTAAGTGAGGGTAGAGTCGCTGGTAGATGGCCGCACCGTAATCTGGAAGCTGGTAGTGCTTGTATGTCCTTCATCATCTGTACTATCAAACCTCCAGGTTTCGCGACCAGGGGTAGAGCGCGTGCTGAACGTGTTTTGAAACGCAAATGTGCGGCGTTCTATCTTCTGATCGAATACGGTGAGGGTAGTAGGGTCACCATACGGATACTGGAGGTTAGGCGCTGTCAGGTTCTGATAGTCAATGGGCGTAATGCGTGGGCTGTACGTCACCAAAATTTTCATGTTCGTAAGCTTAGGCGCCTTCGTGGTATCATTGCCCTGCGCCTTGGTAGTAGCCGCGAAGATTTTAAAGGTGAGCGTATCGGCTGGCGTATTGATGACGCGCGTGTAGGCCGTGTAGCGAGAGCCACCCACAAAATCGAGCAATGGTCCCGACTCCAGATCGGGCTGGCAGGCGGTGAGCAGCGTGCCCAGCATCAGCCATGAAGAAAAGCGTAGAAGCATAACGGGTATAAAGGTCGGCAGCAGCGCGCAGACTTACGCTACCGTGGCGCAAGGAGCTAGCCTGCCGACCCTTAACGCACAAAACGGCCGGGTAGTCTGCCGGGCGCTGTACCTGCTTGGGCCAACATGTTTGCTGCGTTTATATTAGAATAGCTACAGAAGCCGTTATTTTGCCCGATGCCTACCCTTCGTCATTTATTGCTACTTGGCTGCTTCGCTTCTTTGCTGTTGCCTAGCTGTCAATCCGATACATCGTCCCACACAGAGGCAGACAGCACCGAAACTTCAGCGCCCGTTGATACGCTGCCTGCTTCTACGCCCCGCCGCTCTGATGCGCTGACTTGGCACCGGGTAGAGCACCCCACGCAAGCCAATGCGCCGCTCATACGGCCTGGTGCCGGGCGCCGCACCGTGGCTCCCCGCGATACGGCTGCTCCGCCCCCTGCCGAAGCACGCCTCTACGACCTTACCCTTAAGGCTAGCGAATATCATAAGATAGACCCTACCCAGCTAGCCGAAGTGCGGGGTAGGGAAGGTACCGTAGTGCGTATTCCGGCGGGTGCACTGGTCAACTCGCGTGGGGAGCCTGCCCGTGGGCCTGTGTTCGTGGAGCTAAAGGAGTGCTACGGGTTGGCCGATAGGCTGCTCTCCAACATCGTATCCGAAACCACCGATGACCAGCTGATGATACCGGGTGGGGCAGTCTTGGTGCATGTTACGGGTAGTGGCCAACCACTACACCTGGCCGAGGGGCACACTGTGCAAGTGGAGTTGCCCGCGGCAACCAGAGCAACTGCGCAACTGTATCATGGGCGCGGCGGGCGTCGTCAGCCTATCCGGTGGGTGGCCGCCGGCCCGGAGTCGGTAGTGGACAATCAGATTTATTCCGAAGCCCAACCCATGCCTATGTATGAGAGCGGCCCGGCGGCCCTGAACAAGCTAGTACGCTACCCTACTGCTGCGGCCGACAGCCACACGCAGGGCACCGTCTATGTATCGGCAGTGATTGACGAGGCCGGGCGGGTACTGACGCCCAAAGTATTGCGTGGTCTGGGTAGCGCCTTCGATGTAGAAGCCCTGCGGGTGCTGCGGCAAAGCTCGGGCCGCTGGACGCCCGGTCAGCGGGAGGGCCGCTTTGTGAAGGTGAAAATGCTGGTGCCCATCCGCTTTACCCTACCCGACGCACCCGATTTGCTGGCCAGCGCCGACTCCACTAGTGCGCCCGCGCCAACGACCCCAGAAGCCGACGCCGAAATACCAGCCACTGATCGGCAGGCCTTTCGGGTAGGGCAGCTGGGATGGGTAGCAGCTGCACGGCCGCGTCCCGCAGCCGAATCCGTGACTACCCTCACGGCCACTGTGGAGCCCGACACGCATACCAGTGTACGGCTGGTGCTACACGATGCGGCAACCATTGTGCTGGGGCAACCCACTGAGACAGGCTATGAGTTTGTAGACGTGCCCGCCAACAAAAAAGCCGCCCTTCTGGGAATTCGCTACATGAGCGGTACACCCTATGTGGCAGTACGGGAAATCACGACGGGGCGCCACAGCAATGAGCCGCTCAGCTTCCGCGAAACTACGCTGGCCGAGTTGGAAAAGCTGGTACAGGAACTGGAATGAACGAATAGCCGGCCACTCGCTACGATGGAAATACGGGACCGGGGTGCGTGGCAGGGTTAGCCGCAGGCGCGATACTGGTAGCTGGGATGTTGGTATCAGAAATAATGTAGAGTGGGCGTTGGCGCACGTTGGCCGACAGCCGCGACAAGTATTCTCCGATAATACCCACCGCAATCAACTGCACCCCACCCAGAAACAGAATGCTCACCATCAGCGAAGCCCAGCCTGGCTGGTAGTCGTGCGCTACAAACCGCTCGTAGAGTGTGTAAAGCATTACTATAAAGGCAATACCCGATACTACGAACCCGCTGATAGTGGCAAACTTCAGGGGGGCATTAGAAAAACCGGTGATGCCGTCTAGTGCCAGCCGAATCATTTTGCTATAGGTGTAGCCGGTAGCACCGCCGGCCCGCTCGGCTCGATCATACTCGAGGTAGGTTTGGCGGTAGCCAATCCAGGAAATCTGCCCGCGAATAAACTTGTTTTGTTCCGGCATTTGCTTGAGGGCATCTACCACCTTGCGGGATATAATGCGAAAGTCGCCGGTATCTACGGGAATGGATATACTGGTGATGCTGGCCAGAATACGATAAAAAAGCTTGGCGGTGAACTTCTTAGCAATGCTTTCGCCCTGGCGTGAGCGGCGACGGGCATATACTACCTCATAGCCTTCGTGCAGTTTTTGGTAGAGTTGCGGAATCAGCTCGGGCGGATCCTGCAAATCGGCATCAATAATCACTACCGCTTCGCCTTGCGCTAAATCCAGCCCAGCCGTGACGGCAATCTGGTGCCCGAAGTTGCGGCTGAAATCAATGAAGCGCACGCGGGCATCGCGCTCCGAAAGATCTTTAACCAGGCGCAGCGACTGGTCGCGGGAGCCGTCATTCACAAAAATCAGCTCGTAGGAACGCTCAAGCAGAGCCAGCACCCCACTCAGCCGGTTGTACAACATTTGAATGTTGTCCTCCTCATTGTAAATAGGGATGATAATCGAGAGGTCCACAGCAGAAGGAAAAATACGGGTGCTCAGGCAAATAACAGTAAGTAAACGCACGCCAGCACCACGTCAGACAGATGGTTCATGGCTTCAGGAGTATCGTGTTAGCGCTGCAGCCGATACCCGTTCATAATCAGCTTGCCGCTGGGGTCGCGCCAGTATACATCTGTATCCATGGGACGGATGAGTAGGTCATCGGCCAGCAAATCGCGGCTCTGGTAAAGCACCTCCAAGCGCTGTGTTCCCGGCTGCCGTTGCACAGGAATTGCCATACGTAGCCAGTCGCCATCTATTTCGGTGCATACCCGTCCGTCTGCAACCTGATGATCGAGCACTTCATTAGCAGCTCCAAACTGTTTGACCTGCATATTCCCGAGGCCATACTCCATTTTACCATTCACCCAAACGCTGATTTCATACCTGCCCGTATCGGTTGGGCTCGGAAAAGGACCATCATACAGCACAGAAAACTTATCGAGCGGCTCCCAAAAGGCACCAGCTGCCAGGCGCCCCTGCTGGGACGTGCCATTGGCAAAGGGCTGATAGAGTACAGCGCGGCCAGTGGTAGTGCGCAACCCATCGGGGCGAGTGCGTAGTGTTGGCCAGAGCTTTAGCGCTTTTTGATACTCCTGCTCGTACGTGGTGGCACCCAGCACCTCCAGGGGAAGCTCAAAAAGCATTCCTTCCTTCACATTCACCAGTGGTGTTGCTACGTTCAACAAGCGTCTTTGTGCTGGAGGCAGATCGGTGGCGGTAACTACCAATAGAATAGGTTTTTGAGAAGGAAACTTTTTCAGCAGGGCTTTTGGAATAAGGGGAGAGCTGAATAGTTGCGTGTGCTCGAGCACCTGGCCCACCGAGGCCCGCGAAACATAGCTGGAGAGCTGGGGTAGGCCCGTTGCGTACGAAATTTTATCGGCCTGAAAAATGGAGGTGGGGGAGCCACTAAGATCAATCTTGTCGCTTCCCATGTTGAAGTAGGGTAGGGGCAGGATAGCCTGAAAGTCTGACGGCTGGCGGTGTGCCCAGCTTAGGCCCTGCGTGATACTAGTGCTAGGGTCCAGAAAAGTGAAGGCCCCAGAACCCTGCGCTACGGACTCGGCTTTGGTGTTGATGTTTATCCAGGCTTCACCGGCCCAAACCAGCAGCAGGGCTGCCAACCACGCGGTTGCTAGCAGCGGCTGGCGCTGTTTCTGCCTGCTATACAGCTGATATATATAATAAGCAGTATATGTAGTGAACACATAGTAGAACGGCCAGACAAACCTACCTAACGAGCGGAACTGCTTGAATGGTCCAGAGTAGTCTACCAGCCATCTAAAACCTGGCAGGATGAATGGCAGCCCAAACGATAACAGTAAAAGCAAGCTGGCTGCCCACAAGCCATTTTGCAGGAAAAGCGGCGTTGTAGAAGTAGCGAAAGTCATGGGCCGTCGACGAATGACCCGCAACAGCACTTGTAGCAACCAGACCAGAAAGACGCCCGTGGCTACAAGACCCACATAGCCCCACCCCTCAAAATGCGGATCTGACGTATGAAAAATGGCCTGCCACCAGTTGCGCAGGGGGGTAAAATGGGTGAAAATACGCTTAATGGCGTGGCTACATAAGTGAAGAGACCATACGGATTGGGGGGGCGGTCGGCAACAGTATCCGTAAGCCACAACCACCCTCTGAACAGCAGCAAGGGTAGTAAGGCTGCCAGCAGCATACGGCGCAGCAGCACCCAAGCACGTGGCTGGCGCCAGTAGAGCACTGCTATATGACCGAGTAGGAAAAAGCTGCCGCACGCCAGAAAATACAGCATCACTAATCCCATCAGTATACTACCTATCCCGAAGAGTATATACCAGCGCCACTGGTAGGGGTTTTCCTGCATTCGGATGATGCAGTACCAAAGCATGGGCACAAAGCAGGTATAGCTCAGTGACATATGCCCACCCAGCCTATCAATTTGCGGGGATAGGTAACCTATCAATAAAGCCATTAGCATGGCATACCCCACCGGGAGCGACAACCGCCGCAGAATAGAGAAGAGGACTACGGGAGTTACCATTACCCCAAGCAACGCCACTAGATTGGTAATGGCTACCGTATGCCGCGCCGCCGGAATGCCTGCTTGCTGTAGCCAGTTCATCACTAGCGCAATCAGCGGCTGCAGGTTGGGGTAATTGAAATGCTCGCCGTACGGATAATTCATGCCCGTAAACCGTACGCCATGATCATGTAGCGCGTAGAACGCCGTGGCATAATGACTTTGAAGTGCATCACCACCCGTCAGGAAAAAGTAGTCATTGGGGTGGGCTAGAACGAACGGAAAAAGCGCCGCGATGAGCAGAAAGGACAGAAAGCCTACGCTAAGTAGGTCGCGCCAGCGTGCGCTATAACCAAAGTTATTCATGCAGAAAAAGTACAGCTATCTGAATAGACAGCTGGCTAGGTAGCGCAGCTGTTGATGGTAGGAATGGATAGATTCGTCAAAATTACGCTATTCAGCCCATTGGCTCCGAAACGGACCGGCGTGGGTTTCTCCTCTATATTTGCATTTCTGACTATCCTGTGTTTTTTATGTTGGGAAGTATGCGCTGTTTGCTACTGATGGTTTCTTTGGCAGGACTATTTACTGCTTGTGTGTCTGATACTGATAAGCAGGATAGAAATCAGCTTATTTTCAATGATTTTGAGGCGTTGTCGGGGTGGCTGCCGGCTACCTCCAGCCTGACCAAAGAAAGAGCCCATTCCGGCCAGTGGTCGATAAAAACTGATCAGCAGAATGAGTACAGTCTAACATATACTAATACATTGGAGACTTTGTCGGCCGGTCGTTTCTCTAAAGTCCGGCTCTCGGGCTGGGTGTACCTGACGCAGCTCAGCAACGTGACCCTGAGCCTTAAAGTGGTGCGCTCGGCGGAGGATGATACCGTCTTGTTTTTTGAGCAGATTGACTTGGCTGAACTAGTAACCAGCCCCAATCAATGGGTAAAAGTGTCTAAAGAGGTAACGCTGCCAGCAGACATCACTTCAGATAACCAGCTGCTCTTTTATATGTGGCGCGCAAATTCCACTTGGCCTACCTAGATGATTTGGAGCTAACAGCCGTGCGCTGAGTAGTCTGTGCTTTTAGCCAGAGCCGCGCAATCTTCGCAGGTATCGGCTTGGGGCTGCGTACTGGCGAGTGCGTACCATACTATGGATACGTCATCCTAATGGGTAGCAACCGCACTGGGATGGGGTATGGGTGCCCAGATACATACTGACAACCGACGGTTTTCGGATAAAACATTTGCACTACTTACTGAGGCAAAAGAAACTACCCAGTTGCGCGTGCATCCCTGGCGGCATCATGCAAGGCAGGCCGCCTACTTCACTCTGCTTTTCCTGTGCCTATGCTTTCGATAGTACAATACCCTGCCAATCTGAGGCGTCTGATTTACTGGCTGCTGGCCGCTGAGCTGTCCTTGTTCACTGTGATGCGCAGTGAATTTGGCTATTACCTGAGTCCAGTGCTGCTGTATGCAACAGGCGTAGTGGCCTGTGCGGCAACCTATTATTACACGCGGCACCGCCCCTGGAATCTGTCGTTGCCTCAGACGAGCGTTTCTGGTCGCTCTTCCTGGCTGGTAATAGCCATAGTGGCTGGTCTGGGCATGTGGCTTTGCGCTACCAAAGTTCAGGAGGCAATTCATAATTATCTCATTCAGATTTCGTCGTCTGATATTATTCCGGCGCTCAGTATCTATACCAAGCGCTTTCTACAGCACGAGGAGGTGTACACACCCTTTACACAGGAACTGGGCTATTTTGCCTTGCCTACCTACTTGCCCGCAACATGGTTTCCTTACCTGCTACCTGAGTGGCTGCGGTTTGACTACCGTTGGATGAGTAGCGCCCTGCTCGCAGTAGGCATAGCGGGCTACCTGGTAGTAGTAGCGCGGCTGCGCGAGTCGGCCTACAACACGGCCATACTGGCTTCATTGCCCTTCGTGCTCACCTACGCCACCATACGTACCGAGGCCTCCATTTTCGGCTTCACGGTAGAGTGCATGATTATTGGCTACTATTTTCTGTTGTTAACGGGCATTCTACTACGTTCATGGCCTTTGCAAGCCGTCGCCCTTATACTATGCCTTTTATCACGCTTCTCGCTGGTTGTCTGGGGGCCGCTTTACTTTTTCCTGCTCTTTTTTCAAGAGTCCCGGCAACGTGCGCTACTGCTGTTGGGCACAGTAGCGGCTGGCATACTCGTGTTCTATGTAGTGCCTTTTATGTCGCACGATTGGGGGCTGTTTATGCGGGTACAGGCTGCTTACACGGATGTGGCAGTGGGCGAATGGCTTCATCTAAATAATCAGGGGAAGCCCTACCATCTGTATAATGGAGTAGGCCTGGGTAACTTTTTCTACCGTTTTGGTACTGGCGAGCTAGTTGACCGCATACGATTGCTCAAGAAGGTGCATCTCGTGCTAGTTGTATGTATTACGTTGGGAGCCGGTTGGCTGTATTGGCGCCAGCGTGCACCTCGTACTGACTACCGAGTGTATGCTATCTTAGTGTTAAAGCTGTATTTGATTACGTTTTATGCGTTTATTCAGGTTCCGTACAGCTACCTGGCCTCAGTTGGTATATTCACGTCGTTGTTTTTGGTGTTGCTGGTTGCTGGTACCACACCGCCAGCTGTAGCAGTGGAAGGCAACAGAACCTGATTTGAGAAAGTGACCGTTGGGCAGGCTTTAGTATATAACACAAGCGCCCGGTTCCTGAGGAACCGGGCGCTTGTGTTATGCGGTCATACTGTTGGCCGAGCTACTTACTGCCCAGTATCCGTTTTCTCGTCGCCGGCTTTGTGCTTCACTTTCACTTTGCGGCCTTTGTCATCCTTGGCTTTGGCCTTGCGGCGGCCGTCTTTCACGGTTATATCCGTAGGAGCGGCCGTTGGTGCAGCGGTAGGAGCCTCGGCGGTAGGGGCAGGAGTAGCAGCAGGCGTCACGCGCTGGCCGTTGGCATCCAACTCCACCACATCGTAGCCTAGCTCAGCCAGACCAGGGAAAGCCTTGGTCCGGTCGCCTACCACCACAATGTACATCTTGTCGGCAGGCAGGTACTTTTGGGCCGAGGCCTGCACGTCTTCTTTGGTCAGGTTTTTCAGGATTTCACTCTGCTTGGTCACGTAGTCGGGCGCCAGGTCGTACTCCACCAGGCGCGACAGGAAGCCGGCTTTCTGCTGACCGGTTTCGTAGCGCAGGGCATCGCTCTGGCCTACCGAGGATTGCAGGAACGCCAGTTCCTCATCGGTAATGCCGTTGCGGTAGTTGGTGATTTCCTTCATAAACTCCTTTACTGAGGCTGCCGTAGCATCGGCGCGCACACCGGCCGAGGCTGTGTAGGGGCCAATGTAGCGGGTGCCCGAGAAGCCCGATCGGGCGCCGTAGGTGTAGCCTTTGTCTTCACGCAGATTCAGGTTAATGCGCGAGTTGAAAGCACCGCCCAGCAGGTAGTTGGCTAGGTAGGCGCGGTAGTAGTCGCCGGTAGCGTCGTAGGTGAGGGGCGTGAGGTAGCCCACCCGGATTTCCGACTGTGCCGCGCCATCTTTATTGATGAAGTAGATGCGGGTTTTATCGGGCTGCTGGTTTCTTTCGCCGGCCGGAATTGTGACACCTTTGCGCGGCCAGGTTTTCAGGAAAGCCAACGACTTTTCTACCGCTGCCCGATCCACGTCGCCTACTGCTGTCACATAGCTCACGTTGGGCGCATAGTTCTGCTGGTAAAACTGCTTCACGTCGTCCAGCGTCAGCTCTGAAACAGTAGCTGTGGTGCCGCTCACCGGCACCGACATAATGTCGCCGGGGCTATAGAGTAGGCGGGCGTAAGCATTGTTGGCAATGACTACGGGCTGGGTGGTCTGGTTGGCAATGCCTTCCAGCGTC
Organism: Hymenobacter aerilatus; assembly: GCF_022921095.1. Classification (NCBI taxonomy): domain Bacteria; kingdom Pseudomonadati; phylum Bacteroidota; class Cytophagia; order Cytophagales; family Hymenobacteraceae; genus Hymenobacter; species Hymenobacter aerilatus. The sequence continues at coordinate 4,187,449 of NZ_CP095053.1, read as the reverse complement.
TGCTTTTTCAGGCGGTCAAAATCGGCTTGGTCGAAGCGCGGGTGCAGCAGGCGCTGCTCCAACAGAGCCATGGTAGCGGGCAGGTTTTTGGTGAGCGACTGCACGTACACCGTGGTGTTGTCGTCACCAGAATTTACGCTCACGGTGCTCCCCAGGCGGTCGAGGGCAGCTGAGAATTCCTCGCTGGTATACTTCTCCGAGCCTTCGTTCAGCATTTGGGCCGTGAGGGCTGCTACCCCAGCCTTATTGCGGTTCTGCTGCTCCAGACGATGTCCGCCACGAATGGTCATCAGCATGGTCACGGTTGGAATTTCCGTATTCTTGGTGCCGATCAAACGCAGGCCATTGTCAAACTGATCCTGCCAGATAGCGGGTACCTTCACCACAGGGTTGGCGCCGGCGCCAGGCTGTTTGCTGCGGTCAAACGTGTCGGTAGCCTTCACATATTTTAGGCCCTCATACCCGTAGTTGGGCGCTTTGTAGCCAGCTTGCGATACAGTGTAGTTGTCTTTTGCGGCGGCTAGAGCCATCTGCCCTTTAGGCAATACGCTCAGAATCACGGCATTTTTGCTGCGGATGTACTTGTTGTACACACGTAGTACATCGGCCTTGGTGAGGGCACGTAGGCGGCGCAGTTGCTCGGGCAGCTGGTTGGGGTTGCCTTCGTAGGTCTGATAGGCGGCCAGCTGGCTTACCTTGCCAGCCACGCTGCTCAGACCGTTGATGGCCTGGGCCTCGCTGCTGGCTTTGAAGCGGGCTATTTGCTCGTCGGTTACGCCGGTTTTCTCGAACTCAGTTAGCGTTTTGCGCAAGATAGCTTGCGTGCTGTCCAGGCCTTTGCCAGGGTAGCTGATGGCCATCATCACAAACTCGCCGCCCAGCTCTGAGGTGCTATTATAGGCCTGCGCCTGTACAGATTTCTGGGCTTTCACCAAATTTTTATAGAGCAACGAGGTCTTACCTTGCCCAATAATTTCGGCCAACGCATCTAGTGGAATCTCGTCGGGGTGATTCTGGGGTACGGCAGGAAATACCATTTGCAGCATCGGGAAGCGCACGTTGTCCTCGTAGCTCACGTAGCGGTCCTGGGTGAGCACGGGAGCGGGCTGCTTCTGGTTTTGCACCTCGGGGCCGCGCTTGATGGGGCCAAAGTATTTCTCGGCTAGCTTTACTACCTCAGCCGCTTTCACGTCGCCGCCTACCGTCAGGGTAGCGTTATTGGGGCCGTACCAGCGCAGGAAAAAGTTCTTCAGGTCATTTACGTCGGAGCGGTCCAGGTCTTCGAGGTAGCCGATGGTGAGCCAGGAGTAGGGGTGACCGTAGGGGTAGAGCGTCTTGGCAATGTATTCTTGGGCCAAGCCGTAGGGGCGGTTGTCGTAGTTCTGGCCACGCTCGTTTTTCACGGTAGCGCGTTGAATCTCAAACTTCTTTTGCGACACCGCATCCAGCAGGAAGCCCATGCGGTCGGCCTCCAGCCACAGCGCGGTTTCGAGCTGGTTGCTGGGCACGGTTTCGTAGTAGTTGGTCCGGTCGCGGTTGGTGGAGCCGTTGAGGGTACCGCCGGCAGCCGTTACCAGCTTGAAGTGCTGCTGGTCGCCCACGTGGTCGGAACCCTGAAACATCATGTGCTCAAAGAAGTGCGCAAAGCCCGACTTGCCAATCTGCTCCCTGGCCGAGCCCACGTGGTAGGTCACATCCACGTGCACCAGTGGGTCGGAATGGTCTTCGGCCACTACCACCGTCAGGCCGTTGGGCAGCACGTACTTCTCGTAGGGAATCACCAGCTCGGAACCTTTGCGGGTCACTTTCTCTACCAGCTTGGCGCCGCCAGCAGTAGCCTTGGCAGGTGCTTTCACGGTAGGCGGTTTGGGGGTCGTGACGGGTGTCTTTTTCTGGGCCACGGCCGGCTGGATGGCCAGCGTAGCGCCCAGGCCCAGTAGCCAAAGCTGTTTGCGAATCATGCAGGAGAGAATAAGGAATGAATGTTCTAAAAGTCAGTCGGAAGATACAAGGTAAACAGACACATCCTACCCCGTAGGGCTGCAAGCGCAACTGTATACCAAAGAGCCCGGCCTTTCAGTAAGTGAAAGGTCGGGCTCTTTGGTATACTTAATAGCTGTAAAACTAGCGAATTACGTGCGCGGGTCAAGTTCTACCGGCGCTTCGTACGCAGTGGCGGGTAGGGTTACGGGCTCTGCGTCGACGGTACGCATGTCATCGGCATCATCCACGCGTAACGACAGCAAACCAGCCAGCAGCAACGAGGCACCGCCCAGTGCCAGCGTATACACCGTTTCGCCGTGAAACAGGTGCTTGGTAAGTGGCCCCAGCACAAGACCGGCAATGCTCTGCGGAATCACAATAAAGAAGTTGAAGACACCCATGTAATACCCCATGCGGTTGGCGGGTAGGGCCCCGGCCAGCATGGCGTAGGGCATCGACAGGATGCTGGCCCAGCCAATGCCTACCCCTATCATCGACAGAATGAGGAGGGTAGGGTTCTGAATGAAGAAGATGGAAATCAAGCCAGCGCCACCAGCCAGCAGGCAAACCATGTGCGTGAAGCGGCGACTGGTAGACCGCGCCACCACGGGCAGCAGCAGCGCAAAAATGGCCGAAACGCCGCTGTATACCGAAAAACAAATGCCTACCCAGTCAGCGCCTTCGTTGTAGAGCTTGGAGCTGGTATCGGTGGTGTGGTAGATGTGGCTGGTGACGGCTGGGGTGGTGTAGATCCACATGGCGTAGAGCCCAAACCACGTAAAGAACTGCACCAGGGCCAGTTGTTTCATGGTGTGGGGCATGTGAAAGATGCCCATAAACGACTCGCGGAAGCCGTTGGCAAATCCGGCAGTGCGGCGCTTTTCTTCCTCAAACTCGGCCAGGTTTTCCGGCGGATATTCTTTGGTGTTGAACACCGTCCAGAGCACGGCCAGCAGGAAGATGGCGCCGCCGATGTAGAAGGCGTATTTCAAGGACGGCGCAATGTGTCCCGGCACCGGCTCGTTCGATACGTTGAACCAATGCGTCATCACCCAGGGTAGGGAAGAGCCGATAATGGCCCCAATACCAATCAGAAAGGTTTGAAACGCAAACCCGGCCGTGCGCTGCTCCGAGGGTAGCAAGTCGCCCACCAGTGCCCGGAACGGCTCCATGGAAATGTTCATGCTGGAATCCATAATCCACAGCATGCCCGCGGCCATCCACAGCGCCGACACGTTGGGCATCACCAGCAGGGAAAGCGAGGCCAGCACGGCCCCAATCAGGAAAAAAGGCCGGCGCCTACCCCAGCGCGGGCTCCAAGTGCGGTCGGAGAGGTAACCAATCACGGGTTGCACCAGTAACCCCGTGATGGGCGCCGCCAGCCACAGAAAAGCCAGGTCATCGGGATTGGCGCCCATTGTTTCAAAAATCCGGCTCATGTTGGCGTTCTGCAGCGCAAAGCCACATTGAATGCCCAGAAAGCCGAAGCTCATGTTCCAGATCTGCCAGAAGGAGAGTCGGGGTTTGTTGTGGGTAGCGGAAGGGGCCGCCGCGGTGCTACCAGCCATAAAAATTGAAGGGGGTGAAAAGCTGCGCGAAATCGTTTGCAAACACAACTTTGAAGGTACACACTTTACGCAAAAATGCCGGCTTTCTGCTTCGAAGGCAGAAAGCCGGCATACAGTATATGAGCATAGCAAATTGCTATTTCGCCTTTATTTCGAGTACGCGGGCGCTTTGCGGAGCCAGCGTCAGCGTTAGGTTGTCGAGGGAAGGCGCTTGATTGAGCAGGTCGGTGTAGGTGTAAGACTTGCTGGTATCCAGGCCCATGGCCTGCATAGCCGCCGCCGAAATCTGCACCTGCGTTTGAGCGCTCTGGCTGGAGCTGAAGTTGACCACAATCAAGAGCTTTTGCTTATCCGTGTAGCGTAGGTAGGCGTAGAGCTGCTGCGGGTTGTAGCCGGGGCTGCTCTGGTTGGCCTGCTGCAACTCGTAGAAGCGGCCCCGCCGGATGGCGTCGCTCTGGTTGGTGAGCGTGAGCAGGCGCTGGTAGAAGCTGCGCAGCTGGCGCTGGCTTTCGCTGAGCTGGCCCCCGTCGAACTTGCCGCCGTTCATCCATTTCTGGTGCTCGGGCACGCCCCAGTAGTCGAAGATGGTGGTGCGGCCGTCGTCGGAGCTGAAGCCGCTGGCGCCGCGGCCCGGCTCGCCTACCTCCTGGCCCATGTAGAGCATCACGGGGCCGTTGGCGAGGGTAGCCGTCACGGTCATGGCCGGGATGGCGGCGCGAGGGTTGCCGGCAAACTCCTTAGCGGCAATGCGTTGCTCGTCGTGGTTTTCCAAAAAGCGCAGCATGTGACCAGCAAAGCCACGGCTTTCCTCCCGCCACACGTGCGTAATGTCGTTGGTGGTGCCCTGGCCGGACATCAGGCGACGTAGGCCGTCGTAGAGTCCTACCTTGTCGTAGAGGTAGTCGAACTTGCCGGCTTCGATGTAGTGCTGATATTGCTTCGGATTGTAGATCTCGGCGGCGAAGATGATGCTAGGCTTCACCTTTTTTACCTCCGGAATCACCCAGCCCCAGAACTCCACCGGTACCATCTCGGCCATGTCGCAGCGGAAGCCGTCCACATCCTTTTTGGCCCAATACAGCAGGATATCGCGCATCTTCAGCCACGTGTCGGGTATGGGCTCGAAGTGCGTCTGACGGTTGTTGGCGTAGTCGACGCCATAGTTCAGCTTGATGGTTTCAAACCAGTCGTCGATGGTAGGCGTGGCCGAAAATACGTCATTGCCAGTGGCTTTAGCGGGTACTTCCTGATACTTCTTATCCTCGCCGGGGCCTTTCAACTCACCCAGCGGATTGTAACCTGCCGGCACCCGAAACGCCTGGCCCGGGATGTAGTAGAAGTTGTTGCTGGGGCTAAATGCCTGCGTTTTGTCGTCGTGCTCGCCCAAGTCTACTACCCCCGCCGGCCGCACATCCGACTTATAGCTGCGCGCTACGTGGTTGGGAATGAAGTCGATGAGGACTTTGAGGCCGTTTTGGTGGGTGCGCTGCACCAAGGCTTCAAACTCCTGCATGCGCCGGGGTACATTCACGGCTAGGTCGGGGGCCACGTCGTAGTAGTCGCGGATGGCGTAGGGTGAGCCGGCCCTACCCTTCACCACATCGGCATCGTCCAAGGGGATGCCGTAGTGGGTGTAGTCGGTCATGGTGGCATGCTCTAGCACGCCGGTATACCACACGTGCGTTACGCCTAGTTGCTTGATAGCTTGTAGGGCTGGGGTGGTGATGTCGTTGAACTTGCCTACCCCATTTTCCTCCACCGAGCCATAGAATTTATTGGTGGTGTTCTTGTTGCCGAACAGGCGCGTCATCACTTGGTAAATGATGAGCTTATGATCCTGGGGCGTTTCTTCAGTGGTGTTGGAGTCGATAGTTGTAGACACAGGCTCGGTAACTTGAGGCGATTGAGAGGCGGAACAGGCGGCCAGGCTGAGCGTAAGGATCAGAGCTGGCAGAAGGGTTTTCATGAGGAGTGTATTTGCAAGGCAATTGTTCTAACAACTTTTAGCCCGCAGAGGGCGCAGAGGGAAACGCAGAGGACGCAGTGTGCTTACAGGCCGTTCACTTTGCGGAAGATACCGGCTTTGATGAAGGGTACGTTGAAGTTGATGAGTAAGCCTAGCTTGTGTCCAGACAGTTTCAGGTAGGTGAGCAGCTGCATATGATGAACTTCCAAAAGCGTCTCCACTGACTTTAGCTCTACCACTACTTTGTTTTCTACCAATAGATCCATCCGAAAACCGTTTTCTAACTTCAGGCCATCGTAGAGCACAGGTAGTGCTACTTGCGTTTTTACGTCCAACCCAACCTTGCGTAACTCGTGGTGCATCAGCGTTTCGTACACCGACTCCAATAGCCCTGGCCCCAATGCAGTATGAATGGCAAAAGCTGCCTTCCGAATTTCAAACGAAATATCATTTTCGTGCATCACAGCGTCTTCTGCGTTTCCCTCTGCGCCCTCTGCGGGTTAAAAAAATCAGGTTAAAGCTTACTTCTTCAACTCCCACACCAGCGCCGTATATCCCGGAATTTTCACCGATTTCAAATCTGAAACAGTGGCCTTCGTCATGATATCCGAGGCAGCAGAATACCCGTTTAGGCGCTCCGCGAAGCGGGTCAGGTCCACAGATTTTTCGCTGTCGTTGCCGTTCAGCATCACCATCACAGTGTTGCCCTGGTCGTCGTAGCGGAAGTAGGTGTAGATGTTGTCCTGTGGTATAAACTGCATCAGCTTACCTGTTTGCAGCACGGGGTGCGTTTTACGGTAGGTGCCCAACGTACGCACGTACTCGTAGGCCTCGTTTTCCTGGGGCGTGCGGCCAGCTTGCGTGAAAGCGTTGCGCTTGTCTTCCTTCCAGCCGCCGGGGAAGTCGGAGCGCACCAAACCGTCGGGGTTCGAGAAGTTCTTCATCAGAATCTCGGTGCCGTAGTAGAGTTGCGGAATGCCGCGGGTAGTCAGCAGCCAGGCAAAGCCCATCTTCAGGCGGGGTAGGCTTTCGCCGATGACAGAGTAGACGCGGCTCATGTCGTGGTTATCCATGAACACCACGTTGCGGGTGGCATCCTGGTACATCCAGTCGCCCTGCAAGGCATCATATAGCTTGGTTACATTGCCTTTCTCCTTCAGCGCATCCCAGATAGCGCCTTGTGATTGAAAATCCAGCACGCCCGGCAGGTTGGACTTAAACCCATCCACCGGCTCGAAGATATTCTGAGCAAAAAATGCCTGCTGCGCCGTGCTGCCTACCCACGCCTCGCCGAACATACCTAGCTGGGGGTACTCGTCCAGCAGCGCCTTGTTCCAGGCCATCAAGAACTGCGGGTCGGAGTAGGGGTAGGTGTCGATACGGTAGCTGTCGAGGCCCGTATACTCCAGCCACCACAAGAAATTTTGAATGATGTAGGTGGCTACCAGCGGGTTGCTCTGGTTCACGTCAGGCATGGTGGTGTCAAACCAGCCGCGGTTATACAGGTCTAGGTCGCGCTTCGAGCCGTAGGGGTCGTTGAGGGCCTGCGAGTTGTAGTTGCTGCGCGTGAAGCTAGGCCAGCGGTTGAACCAGTCTTTGGCCGGCTGATCGAGGAACAGGTAATTGTGGCTGCCCACGTGGTTGAGCACCACGTCGTGAATCACCTTCAGGCCGTTCTTGTGCGCGTTGCGCACAAACTGTACGTACTCCTCGTTGGTGCCGTAACGCGGGTCTACCTGGTAATAGTCCGTCATGGCGTAACCGTGGTAGCTGGCCTTGGGCATGTCATTTTCCACCACCGGAGTAGGCCAGATGGCCGTCACACCCAGTGACTTCAGGTAGTCGAAATGCTGCTCAATGCCTTTTAGGTCGCCGCCGTGGCGGGCATACATTGAGTCGCGGGCAATGGTGCGGGCGCGGGCCGTTTTGATGACGTCGTTCTTCGTATCGCCGTTGGCGAAGCGGTCCGGCATCAGGAAATAAATAAAGTCGGAGCTATTTACGCCCTGTACGCGGCCTTTATCGGTTTCGCGGGCGCGCAGCTCGTATTCGTATTTCGTTTTGTTTTTGCCATCAAAGCTCAGCTTCAGCTTGCCAGGCTTGGCCTCGGGGCTGATGGTGAGGTTGATGAGCAAATAGTTTGGGCTTTCCAAGCGCTGAAAGCCGTCCATCGTCACACCGGGGTAGGCGGCCAGGGCTACTTTGCTATCGGCAATGCCGGGGCCGTGCACCAGCAGTTGCAGCTTGGGATTTTTCATCCCTACCCACCAAAAGGTAGGGTCGATGCGGGAAATGGGAGCGGCCTTCTTGGCTGCTTCCACAGTAACAGTAGCGGCGGAGGCCACTGGGGCAGCGCTACTACAGAGCAGGGCAGCGAGGAGTAGGTGGGAAATTTTCATGCAGTGTGGGAAATTACAATGCAAGATACTGCTTCCCATAGAGGCGCACGTAGTTCCATGGGCAGCACCTGTTGTTTCGGTATCGCAGCCAAGGAAGCCAATCGGCTACTGTTGTGCTAAATACAAGATTGTGGGTTGTCTCAACCTACCCGTAATACCAGCAGTTTGCAGGGTAGGGTGTATTCTAAATTTCTCACCGCTAACCTTTTGGTTCTTATGACTTCCAATATTTCCAGCACGCTCAACGAGCTGACCGAATTTGTCAACGACCGCATCGAAGGATACAAAACTGCCGCCGAAGACACCAAAGACTCGCAGCACAAGTCGTACTACCAGCAGCTGGCAGGCCAGAGCCAGCAGTTTGCCGACGAGCTGAATGGCTTTGCCCGCAGCTACGGTGGCGACGCCGAGGACAGCACCACCACCAAAGGCAAGTTCTTTCGTGGCTGGATGGACGTGAAGTCGGCAGTGACGGGCAAAGACGAAAAGGCCATCCTCGATTCCAACGTGTACGGCGAAGAATGGGCCTTGAAAGCCTACAAAGAAGCGCTCGACAGCGGCGACCTACCCCAACCGGTACAGCAAGCCGTAGAGCGTCAGTACCAAGCTTCGCAACAAACCTATAATAAGCTCAAAAGCATGGGTGGCCAAAGCCACCCGTAAACCCTACGGGTTATTCTCCCGTTGTGAGCGGAAGTCAATTCTATCGATTGACTTCCGCTTTTTATTGAACAGAATCTGTAGATATTAGCCGCGCCGATTATACCAGTTGGTAAACGGCTGTTCCCTTTCACCTGACTTTCTCTTCATGGCTTTTGACCTGAACATGTACCCTGTTAACCCCGAGTTTGAAACTTCGGCGGCGTATTTTTCCATGGAATTTGCGCTCGATCAGGCGCTAAAAACCTACTCCGGCGGCCTGGGCTTCCTGGCCGGCTCGCACATGCGCTCGGTGTATGAGCTGAAGCAGAACCTGGTAGGCATTGCCATCTTGTGGACCGATGGCTACTACGACCAGACCCGCGACCAAAACCAGCTGATGCAGGCTGAGTTCCGGCACAAGTACTACTCCTTTTTGCAGGATACGGGCATCGTATTCCCCATCACCATCCACGATGCCGACGTGCACGTGAAGGCCTACTACCTGGCCCCCGACACGTTTGGTACGGCGCCCATGTTCTTCCTCACTACCGATATTGAGGAAAACGACTACCTCTCGCGCACCATCTCCCACCACCTCTACGACCCCGACACGGCCGCCCGCGTGGCCCAAAGCATTCTGCTGGGGGTAGGCGGCGGCAAGCTGCTGGATATCATTGAGCGTAAGGTGGATGTGTATCATCTCAACGAGGGCCACGGCCTGCCGCTGGCGTTCTACCTCTACGAAAAGTTTGGTCGCAACCTGGAGGAAGTGCAAAAGCGCCTGGTGTTCACCACGCACACGCCCGAGTTGGCTGGAAACGAGGAGCACCCTGTAGCGTTGCTTTCCAAAATGAGTTTCTTTGGCCCCGTGCCCACCGAGGAGGTGGTGCGCGTAGCGGGCGTCGAAAACGGGCAGCTCAACTATACGCTCACGGCCTTACGCTTCTCGCGCATTGCCAACGGCGTGTCGAAAGTGCACGGCGACGTGGCCAACGAAATGTGGGGGCACTACGAGGGCATTTGCCCCATCACCTCCATCACCAACGCCCAAAATGGCACCTACTGGCGCGATAAGGCCCTGCACGCGGCCCTGGAAGCCGACAACGACGAGGCCCTACTAGCCCGCAAAAAAGAGCTAAAGCAGGAGCTATTCAAGATTGTAGCCGACCAGACCGGTAACCTCTTTGACCCCGAGGTGCTGACGCTGGTGTGGGCCCGCCGCTTCGCCGGTTACAAGCGCGCCGACCTGATTCTGCGCGATTTTGAGCGGTTCCGCGTTATCATTGAGAATACCGAGAAGCCCATTCAGGTGATTTGGGCCGGCAAGCCATACCCTAAAGATTTCGGGGCCATCGGCATCTTCAACAACATCATCAAAACCACCCGACAGTTCAAGAACTGTGCGGTGCTCACGGGCTACGAGCTAGGCTTGTCGGCGGCGCTGAAAAAGGGCTCGGACCTGTGGCTGAACACCCCGCGCTACCCCCGCGAGGCCAGCGGCACCAGCGGCATGACGGCCGCCATGAACGGCTCGGTGAACCTGAGCATCGCCGACGGTTGGATTCCAGAGTTCATCCGCCACGGCGAAAACGGCTTTGTGATTCCCCATGCGGATATGCAGAATGAGGAGAAGGTGAAAGACGACTCCGAAGCTGCTTCCCTGCTTGATGTGCTGGAGCAGGAAGCCCTACCCACGTACTACCAAGAGCCGAAGAAATTCCTGCAAATCGTGAAAACCGCCATGCGCGAGGTAGAGCCCGCCTTCGGGTCAAACCGTATGGCTGCTGAGTATTACGAGAAGCTGTATAAGGTGAAATAGTGAAGTTGTAAGGCAATAAAAAGCGTTTGTCATCCTGAGCAGAGCGAAGGACCTTATCAAGTGAGAACGAGTCGTAACAACGATTATCGTTCTGATGTGAAAAGGTCCTTCGCAAGCTCAGGATGACACGCGCTTTTTACTTCACCATCTTACTATTTCACCACTTCCTCCAGCACTTCCCACACGTTATCGGCCAGGATTTTATGGCCCTGGGCATTCGGATGCACGCCGTCGGGGAGGTTCAGGTTGCGGTGGCCCAGCACACCCCGCAGCAGGAAGGGCACAAAGGCCAGCTGGTTGCGCTCGGCCAGGGTGCGGAACAGCGCCTTAAACTCCGTAGCGTACGCGCCCAGTTGGTGTCCACCCAGGGGCCCCAGATCAAATGGAAACTCCAGACCCGCTAGCACCCGCCGCGCCTGCGGATAGCGGCGGTGCACCTCATCCAGGATAAACTGCAGATTCTGCATGGTGTCGCGGGGCGGAATACCGCGCAGGCCGTCGTTGGCGCCCAGCGCCAGCACAAATACATCCACGGGCTGCCGCGCCAGCACACTCCCAATGCGTTGTCGGCCACCAGCAGAGGTTTCACCACTTACGCCGTAGTTAAAGGTTTTATAGGGTAGGGAAAGCGCGTCGAGGCGCTGTTGAATCAAAGAAGGGAAGGCAGCACTACCGGGCAGCTGGTAGCCCGCCGTGAGGCTGTCGCCGAAAAAGATGATGTTCTGCATAGCTAATAAACAAGCGTACGACCCGGATTGGTGCCATCCTATGTCGGTACATCAATAAATATTGGCGCGCGATAGTAGCCAGAAAGTAGCCTCGTAGAGTTATTATAAAACAGGCGGCCCCCGGAAGGAAGCCGCCTGCTAATAATCGTCTGCAAAATTCGTGAAATACGCTGTAAATCAAGATAATACGTGACCTAAAACTCCGCGTTTTTAGGGAAGCGCGGGAAAGGAATTACGTCGCGGATGTTGGCCATGCCCGTCACGAATAGGATAAGACGCTCGAAGCCCAGCCCAAACCCGGCGTGCGGCGCCGTACCAAACTTGCGCAGCTCCAGGTACCACCACAGCTCGTCTTCGGGCACGTGCATGGCCGCCATGCGGGCGCGTAATTTCTCTAGGTCCTCCTCACGCTGCGAGCCGCCGATAATTTCACCGATGCCGGGAAACAGCACGTCCATCGCCCGCACGGTCTTGTCGTCGTCGTTCAGCTTCATGTAGAACGCCTTGATATCCTTTGGGTAGTCGGTGAGGATAACGGGCTTCTTGAAGTGCTTTTCTACCAAGTACCGCTCGTGCTCCGACTGCAAATCGGTACCCCAGTCTACCGGGAATTCAAACTTCTTCTTGGCCGACTTCAGAATTTCTACCGCCTCTGTGTAGGTGAGGCGCTGGAAATCATTGTCTACTACGAAGCGCAAACGCTCCAGCAACTCCTTGTCGTACTGGTCATTGAGGAATTGCAAGTCATCGGAGCACTTCTCCAAGGCGTAGCGCACGAGGTACTTTAAGAAGTCCTCGGCCAGCTCCATGTTGTCCTGCAAATCATAGAACGCCATCTCCGGCTCTATCATCCAAAACTCGGCCAGGTGGCGGGCCGTGTTGGAGTTCTCAGCCCGGAAAGTAGGCCCGAAGGTGTATACTTTCCCCAACGCCATAGCGGCCACTTCGCCTTCCAACTGCCCCGATACGGTGAGGTTTGTTTGCTTACCGAAGAAATCCTGCTTGTAATCTACGCCGGTTTTATCCTCCGTGAGAGGCGGGTTTTGGTCGGGTAGAGTGGTCACGCGGAACATTTGGCCCGCACCCTCAGCATCGGAACCTGTGATGATGGGCGTGTGGATGTAGTAGAAGCCGTGGTCGTTGAAGTACTGGTGCACGGCAAAAGCCAGCGCGTGGCGCACGCGCAGCACCGCTCCAAAGGTGTTGGTGCGGGGGCGCAGATGCGCAATTTCGCGCAGAAATTCCAGCGTGTGGCCTTTCTTCTGCAAGGGGTAGGTTTCGGCATCGGCTTTCCCGAGCACCGTTATATCGGCGGCCTGAATTTCAACGGCCTGCCCTTTGCCCTGCGAGGCTACCAGCTGGCCGCGCACGGCCACGCACGAACCCGTGGTCACGTCTTTCAGCGACTCCTCCGGAAATTTCTCGGCGTCGGCTACTACTTGGATATTGTGGATGGAAGAGCCGTCATTCACGGCGATGAACTGCACGTATTTATTGCCGCGGCGCGTGCGCACCCAGCCATTCACTACTACTTCGCGCTCCAGCTCCTGGCTGCCGAGCAGCGTCTGTACGCTCGTTCTTCTTACAGTCATCGGGACTCAGATTCAGGTTAAAGTTCTGAGCCGCAAAGGTAGAAGTTTTAGCAGCGGTAGCAGTACGAGGCAGCATATTCGCTGCCGTTGTGTAAAATTTTGGCTTATCGGCGGGCTTTCTACTCAAAGTCCTGAGCAGAATCCGAATGATCCTATAGCGGTAGCCAACACAACTTTTTTGGCTATGCCAAAGTACAGAAAGGCATATATTTGACAGCTGCCACAAGCATTGTGCCGAGGATAAGAAAGCTTCTGAAAGAGTATGCAACGACTGGATATGAAACAGCTTCTTTCGCAGAAGCTGTCCCCCCAACAGATACAGTTTATTAAGCTACTGCAGATCCCGACTGCCGAGCTGGAAGCCCGCATCAAAGAAGAGCTGGAGGTGAACCCGGCGCTGGAAGAGGGCGACGATGCCGATGACGACTTCGAGGAGCAGGACCGGGACGAGGACGACGCCGACGATGATTTCGACGACCCCGACGCCGAGTTCGACAACGACGATAACACCCTTGACGAGGACTTCGACCGGGCCGAGGAGCAGCCTGAGCTGGAGCTCCCTCAGATAGAAGAATCCACGGCCGAAAAAGATACCAGCGACGACGTGGATCTGGGCGACTACCTCAACGACGACGAAATAGCTGGCTACAAAATGCAGGGCGACGGCCCCGGTGACGCCGACGAGGACCGTGAAATGCCCCTGGCCGATAACGGGGCGTCGCTGGTGGATAGCCTGCTGGACCAGCTGGGCTTTGTAGCCGTTTCGGACAAGCAGCGCATTATCGGTACTCAACTCATTGGCTCCATTGACAGCGACGGCTACATCCGGCGCGACCTCTCGGCCATTGCCAACGATCTGGCTTTCTCCCAAAACATGGAGGCTAGCACCGAGGAGATTGAAACCGTGCTGCGCCTGATTCAGTCGTTTGACCCGCCCGGCATTGGCGCCCGCGACTTGCAGGAGTGTCTGCTGTTGCAGCTGGAGCGCCGCCCCGCCGACCCCGACGTGGAAAACGCCGAGCGCATCTTGGCCGAAACCTACGAGGAGTTCACTAAGAAGCACTACGCCCGTATTCAGCAGAAGCTGGACCTGGAAGATGAGGAAATCCGGGATGCTATTGCTTTGATTCTGAAGTTGAACCCCAAGCCCGGCGGCTCCGGCCCGGTAGGCATGGGCAAGGTGCAATACATCATCCCCGACTTCATTCTGACCAACGACAACGGTCAGTTTCACCTTTCCTTGAATGCTCGCAACGCGCCGGATTTGCGCGTGTCGCCGGCCTACACGGAGATGTTCCAAGCCTACGACAAGGCTTCTAAGAAGGACAAAAAGATGAAGGAGGCCGTCACCTTCGTGAAGCAGAAGCTCGACTCGGCCAAGTGGTTTATTGATGCCATCCGGCAGCGCCAGCAAACCCTGCTGCGCACTATGGATGCCATTGTGCGCTACCAGCAGGACTTCTTTGCCGAGGGCGACGAAGGTCGCCTGCGCCCCATGATCCTAAAGGACATTGCCCAAGAAATCGGGATGGATATTTCCACTGTGAGCCGGGTAGTAAACTCGAAGGCCGTGCAGACGGAGTTTGGTATCTACCCCCTCAAGTACTTCTTCTCAGAAGGCATTGCTACTGACTCGGGCGAGGATGCCAGCTCACGCGAGGTAAAGCACATTCTCAAGGAAATTATCGACGGCGAGAGCAAAGGACGCCCCCTTTCCGACGATAAGCTGGAAAAAATGTTGAACGCCCGCGGCTACAATATTGCCCGCCGCACGGTAGCCAAATACCGCGAGCAACTCAACATCCCGGTAGCCCGCCTACGGAAAGAGTTGTAAGATGGTGAAATAGTGAAATGGTGAGTTGGTCGTTTTGATTGCGCAATCAAAACGACCAACTCACCATTTCACCACCTCACTATTTTGTCTAATGTACTTTATCCTGTTTTTTTAGGATTTGAGCTGTACATTCGTGTTCGGCTTTAATCCGGCTTCCGTGAAGAATTTCCTGGCTTTGGCGTTATCGGTGATTTTTCACCCGCTATTGGTGCCATCATATCTATACTATATTGTTTGCTACCAGTTGCCAGGCGTAGTACTCTACCCACTACTGCCCGACCGATGGTTGGTAGTAGGGGTTGCTTTCGGATTTACGTTTCTGCTGCCTACCCTCTGCACAAGCGGTTTGTACTGGGCAGGCGTTATCGACTCGCTGGAACTGTATGACAGGCGGCAGCGCACGCTGCCCTTTCTGGCGGCTGCTGTCTGCTTTGGGGTAGCGGCCTGGCTGTTTTTGCGCACTGGCTTCGCTGTAGATGCGTTGCTGCGCTATATGATGGCTGGCATGGCTATGGCCGTGCTACTGACGCTACTGATTTCTTTGCGCTGGAAAATTAGCGCCCACGCGGTGGGGGTGGGGGGCGCTGTAGGCCTGCTGGCCCTGTTGCAACTCAGCGGCCTTGCCGATCAGGAAGCTCTCTGGTGGCTGTTGGGTAGCATCCTGCTAGCTGGCGCCGTGCTTAGCGCCCGGCTGCAGCTCCAGTCTCATACGCCCGCTCAGGTATGGGCGGGGCTGGCACTGGGCATAAGCTTAGTGGTAGGGGTAGGCGTGGGGGTGGCGTGGCCCAAAGGGTAGGAAAAAGGGCATTGCCACTTGTAAATGCGGCTCTGGAAAGCAGAAAATGCTACCAAGACCGTAGCTTTAGACAAGGGTAGATGTGCTGTAGGTATATGTGGCTTCGCCTACCCTCCGATAGGTTATAATCCCTGAAACCTGCGTCTGGACTTGCCTCCGGGCGCGGTATTTGTCTACCGTTTGCCTATGGCTTCTTCGTCTACTTCTGACCTTACTACGGCCGAGCTACTGGCACAATTGGAGCAGGAGCGCACTGCCCGCCAACGTGCCGAACAACGCGTAGCTGAGCTGGAGCAACTCTGCGCTACCGCTCCCTCTGCCCTCGACCTGGGGCAGCTTCCCCAACTCAACCCCAATCCGGTGTGGCGCCGCAGCGCCGCCGCCGAAACGCTCTTCCTGAACCGCGCTGCCAAAACCCTACGACAGCGGGCGGAGGAAGCCGGCTGCCTGCCGCAGCTGGAAGAGTTAATGCAGCAAGCCGTAGCGCAGGCCCTGGCCAGCGATAAGGTAGTGCAGCAGGAAATTGTGTTGGACGCTCATCACTACCTATTGTTTGTGGTGCCCTCCTGCAACGAGCAGTATGCTGATGCCTACCTCACCGACATCACTCAAGGCAAAGATGCCGAGCGGCAGATGCAGCAGCAGCGCGAGTTTTACGAAACCATCCTGAATCTGCTGCCGGTAGATATAGCCGTGTTCGACCCAGAGCGTCGCTACCTGTTTGTGAACCCTGCGGCCATTGCCAGCAAGGAAGTGCGCGAGTGGGTGATTGGCCGCAACGACTTCGAGCTCTGCCAATATCGACAGCGCCCCATGGCTTTGGCCGAAGAGCGCCAGGCACGTTTCGAGCAGGCCCTCACTACGGGGCAGATTGTGCAGTGGGAAGAATCGGTGGAAGGTAGCCGGGGCCAGCGACGGGCGCTACGCAACGTATTGCCCGCCTATAATCCCGACGGCTCCCTGCGCCTGCTACTGGGCTACGGCCTCGACATTACGGAGCGCTACCTGGCCGAAAACCGTCTGCGGGAAAGCGAAGCCCGCTTGCAAGAGCAGCAGGCCTTTGTGCAACAGGTGGTAGATACGGTGCCCGATTACATTTTCGTGCGCGACATCAACACCCATCTTTCCTTCATGAACCAATCGATGAAGGATTTCCTGCAAACCACCAAACACATCGAGTTGGTGGGCCTTACAGAAGCGGAAGTGGCGCCAGAAGACCTGATAATTTGGCGCGAGCTGCGGCGCGTAGCGCAGGACGATTTGCGGATTATCGAGACGGAGGAAGAGCAAACCGTGGAAGTGTCCGTAACGCTGCGGAACGGTGAAACTCGCTGGCTGCGGTCCGTGAAGCGCCCCCTGCGCCGGGCCGATGGTACGGTTAGCGTGCTGGGCGTGAGTACGGACATCACGGAAGCACGCCTGGCCCGCGAAACGCTGATTCGCAGCGAAAAGCAGTACCGCGACCTGATGCAATTCAGCCAGGCACTCATCTGCACGCACGACCTGCAAGGCCGCATCCTGACGCTTAACCCCACGGCCGCGCTCATGACCGGCTACCCCGCCGACGAGCTGGTGGGCAAGCGCCTGCACCTGGTGTCGCCGCTGGAGCTGCACGCCGAGATGGACGCCTACCTGGCCGTCATGACGCAGCAGCGCGAGCAGCGCGGCGTGATGACGCTGATGGGGCAAACGGGCGAGCGGCGCTTTATGCTCTACAGCAACTCCCGGGTAGACGAAGCCGGCCACGAGCCCTACGTGATTGTGTATGGGCAAGACGTAACAGACCGCATCCTGATAGAAAAGGAGCTGAAGCGGGCCAAAGAAGAGGCAGAGGAATCGGCGCGAGCCAAGGAAAACTTCCTGGCCAACATGAGCCACGAGATCCGCACGCCCATCAACGGAATTTTGGGTATGGCCGGGCTGCTGGCCAAAACAGAATTGCAAACAACGCAGCGCGACCACCTCAATATTATTCAAAGCTCGGGGCGGCACTTGCTGGCGGTTATCAACGATGTGCTGGATATTGCTAAGATTGAGTCGGGCCAACTGCATCTGGAAGAAATCCCCTTCGATATCATCGAATCGATTCGTGGGGCGGCTCAAACACTGGCGTATAAAGCCGAGGAGAAGCGCATCCGCTTCTTTGTAGAGCCGCCTACCCTGCCCGAGCCCGTGGTAGTAGGCGACCCATTCCGCCTGAATCAGATCTTGCTGAATCTACTCAGCAACGCCATCAAATTCACGGACCGGGGCTTTGTGGAGTTGACTGGCCGCGTGCTGCACGACACGCCCGAGAAGCTCAGCATCGAGTTTCAGGTGACGGATACCGGTATTGGCATTCCGGCCGAAAAGCAGGAAGCTATTTTCGAGAGCTTCCGGCAGGCCTACACCGATACCACCCGCCGTTTCGGAGGTACGGGCCTAGGCCTCACCATCAGCCGGCGCCTGGCAGAGCAACTGGGCGGGCGGCTGTGGGTGGAAAGCACGCCCGGCCGTGGCAGCACGTTTTTCCTGGTGCTCACGCTGCCCAAAGCCCAGCAACTGGCCCTGGTCGCCGAGCCCGCCCTACCTGACTATGCTACCCTGCACGGCACACGGGTGCTTTTGGTGGAAGACCACCCCGTGAACCAGCAGCTGGCCCTGTTGATTCTGCAGGGTTGGGGCTTTGAGGTAGACGCCGCCGACAGCGGCCCGGAAGCGCTGGCCCTCCTGGACCAGCACATGTACGACGTGGTGCTGATGGACATTCAGATGCCCGGCATGAGCGGCCTGGATGCTACCCGCCTGATTCGGCAGCACGCCGACCCGCTAAAGGCCGTGCTGCCCGTTATTGCCCTCACGGCCAACGCCATGCGCTCCGACCACGAGGTATACCACAAAGCCGGCATCAACGACTACCTGCTCAAGCCCTTTGAAGAGCGCGACTTGTTCCTGAAGATTGCGGCCCAACTGGGGCGCACCGTGGAAGCGGCAGCCGAGATGGCCGCCGTACGCAGCGCACCCACCGCGCCGCTCTACCATCTGGGACAGCTGCAGGAAGCAGCCCACGGCAGCGAAAACTTCGTGCGGAAAATCCTGGCCACTTTCCTGCAGCATACCCCGCCGGCCCTGGAGCAGCTGGAGGCCGCTGCCACCGTATCCGACTGGACCACGGCCGCCGAAATAGCGCATCGCCTAAAACCCACGCTGAAACTGCTGGCCGTGACCACCACCGAGGAATCGGTACGCTTGCTGGAGTCTTACCCCCATGCCTCCCCCGCCGACCGTCCTGCGGAAGCAACTCTGCAAGCGGCAACTGCCACGCTT
This sequence comes from Hymenobacter aerilatus, assembly GCF_022921095.1. Lineage (NCBI taxonomy): Bacteria > Pseudomonadati > Bacteroidota > Cytophagia > Cytophagales > Hymenobacteraceae > Hymenobacter > Hymenobacter aerilatus. The sequence continues at coordinate 4,168,816 of NZ_CP095053.1, read as the reverse complement.
CTCGATACTACTGCGACGGTTGTAGCGGAGTTGCTGGCCGCTGGTTATTAAGTATATACAGCTTCGTTTAAGCAGAAGGCCCGTTTCATTGCGATGAAACGGGCCTTTGCTTGGGTAGAATCCGGTTTGCTAGATGCGGTTGATTTTCCGGAAAACGATGTCCTGATACGATTTGCTGATGGGCACTTCCTGACCGCCGGGCATCAGCGCCATGTTGTTTTCAATGGCCTCTACCCGTCGTAGGTTCAGGATGTAGGAACGGTGCACGCGCACAAAGTGGTCGAAGGGTAGGCGCTCTACAAAGGCCTTGAGCGTGGTATAGACAATGTGCTTCTGCTTGTCCGTCACGATGATAACGTAGTCGGAAAGTGCCTCTACATAGAGCACATCATCAAAATTGATGCGGACCATCTTGTTGTTGACCTTCACAAATAGGTCGGAATCAGGCAGAGCCGAAGCTTGGGTAGTAGGCGCTTGAGCAAGAGTGCCGGCCTGCTGCTGCGCACGCTGCACGGCCCGGCTGAAACGGGCGTAATCGAACGGCTTCACTAGGTAGTCCGTCACCTGCAGGTTGAAAGCATCGACGGCAAAATCCTCGTGCGCCGTAGTCAGAATAACCAGCGGTGGGTCGGGCAGCACTCGCAACAGCTCTAGGCCATTAAGCTGAGGCATCTGCACGTCTAGAAATAATATATCTACTTGATTTCCAGTGCGAAAAAAGGTGAGGCCTTCCAGCCCGTCAGTAAGCGAAGCCGTAAGCGAGAGTGAGTCTGTGAGAGAAATGTAATGCTCTAGCGTCAGACGGTTGACGGGGTCATCATCTACAATAAGACAGGAAAGGGTAGGAGTAGTAGGCATACACAAAAAACTATGGACGGCCTAACGAGCCGGCTAACGTTTGACTAGGTAAAGGTACAATTCGCCTATAGAAAATATTATTTCGCCGAGAAACCCATCGTTATTCACAGCGTGTAGTTGCAATTAACCGGCCAGAATTATATGCAATAGCGTATTTCTACGGCTAAAAACGGCAACCGTAGCTATGTCTGCAGAAGAGAAAGACCAAGCTGATTTGCTAGGCCAGCTGTGCCATTTCCTGCTGCACCAGCGCCTGCACGGCGGGTGTGTCGTAGTCGGCCTCGGTGTGAATGAGCGGCATCAGGCGCTGCATAATTTGCTCTTGGCGGGTGCCATTGGCCAGCGCTTCCGCGTAGGGGGTGTGCGAAAACGTGACCTGCGAGTACAGCGGCAGCCACTGGTCGGGGTATTGCGCCGAAATTTTACTCTCGATTTTCTTTTGCAGCAAAAAGCGCGGGTCGGCCACCCGGTCGCGCATCTCCTGGAAGTTGTACACGGCCAGGTCGGCCATGGCGTCGGCATCGGGCTTGCGGCGGCGCTGAAACTCGGCAAAAACCGTGTCCCAATCGCCGGCAAACTCCGTCAGGAGCTGGTCGAGTACAGTGCAGTCCTCGAAGCCCGCATTCATACCCTGACCGTAGAAGGGCACAATGGCGTGCGAGGCATCCCCAATCAGTACTACCTCGCCCTGGTACGACCAGGGGTAGCACCGCACCGTGACGAGTGAGCTGGTGGGGTGCTGAGCAAACTCGGGTAGCAGATTGGGCATGAGCGGTACCGCATCGGGAAACACGCGCTCAAAAAAGGCCTGCACCTGTGCCGGGGTTTGCAGGGCCGCAAAGGAGGTTTCGCCTTCGTAGGGGAAAAACAGGGTGCAGTTGAAAGAGCCGTCGAGATTGGGTAGGGCAATCATCATGTACTGCCCGCGCGGCCAGATGTGCAGGGCCTCCTTGTCGAGCTGCCACTTACCAGCGGTACCGGCCACAATCTGCAATTCCTTGTAGCCATACTCCAGATAGCTCTGGGAGTAGTTGAAGCGCTCGGTTTTCTGCATGGCCCCGCGCACCGCCGAGAAAGCACCATCGGTACCAAACAGCCGGTGGTAGGTAAGCACGTGCGTTTGCTGGGTGGTGGTGTCGCGCATCGTTAGTTGGCGCTGGTGCAGGTCTACCTCCAGGCACCGCTGGTTGAAATGCAGCGTGATGTTGGGATGCGCCTCGGCCAGGTCGAGCAGGGTGCGGTTGAGCCCATCGCGCGAGACGGAGTAGATGGCTTGGTTTTCCCGCCCATACGCCTGATAGGTGAGCTGCCCATCTATGCTGTGCATGGCGCGCTTGTAGAGGGGTAGGGCCACCCGGCGAACATCATCCTGCACGCCAATGCCTTCCAATGCCCGCCAGCCCCGGTCGGAGAGGGCCAGGTTAATGGAGCGTCCCTCTGCAGCTTCCTGATAGCGCGGATCGGGCCGCCGCTCGTAGATGGCTACCTGATGGCCACGCCGCGCCAGGTAGAGGGCAAGTAAAGAGCCGACCAAGCCGCCGCCAATAATAGTAAGTGGTTCGGAGGAAGCAGCAAAAGCAGGAGCGGACATACAGGCAGTGAAAAAATGGAATGGAGCGGTGAAGGTAAAAGGTTATGAAATAGCGTCGTTTGTCGGGTAAGAAATGGTACTCACCGAGTAGTACAATTTATTTGGGCATAAGTGAAATCCGGGTAGCTGGGGTATGTCGTACGGTTACGGTATAGATTGAACCTGTAATCCTGTTCCTATGTCAGTTTCTACTCAGCCAGTTGCCTCCTTCCCGCATCAGTCTGTACCGCAGGCATATTCATCGTTGGCTGCTGCCACCTACCTCACGTGGTCGGCTATTATCTGGACAGCGTTGCTGATGGAAGAGCAAGCATCGACTGCGGCAGTGGTGCCAACTATACACCCGCAAACGATGGATAAGCAACTACAAATAGGTGCGTATAGCATTGGCCAGGATGTGGACATAAACCTTTTTGGGCACCCCGAAATACGGTACTAGCGCAAAGGCATTGTAGAAGGCACAATCAGCCGAAAGGTTAAGTTAAGGCGGGCACCTGCGGGCCGGGCAGTTTTCGGCACGGCGTGCAGCCAGTATTGTTGGGTAGGGCCGCGCATCACCAGTAGGCTGCCCGAGGGCAAATCAAGCGAAAGTGGAGCGTGGGGTGTAATGCGAGCATCGCGGGGGCGCAGCCGAAAACGGCGGGTAGCGCCCAGACTCAGAGAGGCAATAACGGGCATCTGGCCCAATTCTGGCTCGTCGTCGGCGTGCCAGCCCATACTGTCTTGGCCATACCGATAGAGGTTGAGCAGCACACTATTAAAGGTAGAGTTGGTAGCAGCTTCCAGCTGCACGCGCACCTGTTGCAACACCGGCGTCCAGGGCTGGGGGGTAAGCTGCAAGCCCGAGTAGCAGTAGGTAGCAGCAGAGTCGCCGTACCAGGCCGTGAGGCGCGGCTGGAGCACCTCGCGGCCATAAAGCCGGATAGCTTCCTGACGCCACTCAATGGTGTGCTCCAACTCGTGCAACAAGGCATCGGCGGTAGCAGGGGGTAGGAAATGCTCGTCGAGCCAGATTTCGGCGTGCGGCAAAGGAAGCAGGGTAAGGGGCATAAAGCGGCTCGTTGGAACTGCTATGGTAGCGTAGCGCCACTCATTTGCCCCATCAGCGGTAGCATCAGCCAATACAGGGCCCCAAAAACCAGCAAGCACACCACCAGTGCCGGTAGCCAGCCCCGGCTAAGGTAGGAGCGCTGCCCCACGTAGCGGGGCCAAAAAAACCATAGGTACGCTACTACCGCACCCAGATTAACGGCGGCACTGATCCACTTGGCACTCTCGCCAAATTGCAACACCGCCCACTGCAGCAAATAGGAGCTGCCCAGCAGGTACAGCACAACAAACAACAGCAGACGCAACGCCTTGCTCTGCTTGTCCAGCTTAAACAAGTTGATGGCCAGCAGTATTCCGCCCGCCAGAAAAGAAAACATGACGGAGAAGATGGCAATAGTAGCCGGTGAATACAGCTCGGGGCCCGCCACTTGTTCTGGCTCTGCCACGGCGGCTACCTCGGCCGCTCGAATGGTAGCTGCCTCGGCGGCGCGCTGCGCCACTACAGGCTGTACGTCCGTGCGAATGGCGCCGGCGGCGGCCACTTCCTGGCCGCGTCGTTCCAGCTCGTCGAGAGCGGCCAATACGGCTTCCTCCTGGTAATCAGAGTAATGGTCGACGTACTGGCGCAGTTCGGCGTCGGTTTTGCGGCCCATCTTGGCCGCGTAGTCTTCAGCCATTGGGGTAGTGAAAACGGGTAAGTAAAAAGGATAAACTCAACTCGGCGTGCAGTGGCTTTTACAGCTGTTTCACGCCAAAAAGCAACGGCTAAGTTGCTAATACACTGAACGCAAGTTGGGCTGAATTGGTAACAAATGCCTGAATTTTCTTGCGCTCATGCTACTGGGCGGCCCAGGCGGCCAGTACTTCGCCTACCCGTTGCACGTCGGCAAACGAGTTGTAGAAGGGTACCGGGGCCAGCCGAATCACGTTGGGCTCGCGCCAGTCGCCTACCACACCGGCCTGCGTGAGGTGGTCGAACAACTCGCGTCCGCCTTGGTGCACCAGCAACGAAAGCTGGCAGCCACGGGCGGCCGGATCGGTGGGCGTAATGATTTCCAGCCGAGATGCGGGTAGCTCCAGGCGGTGGATGAGAAACTCTAGGTAGGCCGTCAGCTGCTCGCTTTTGCGGCGAAGCGGCCCCATGCCCCCTACCTCGGCAAACAGTGCCAGCGCCGCCCGGTGCGCCGCTAGAGTCAGGATGTTGCCGTTGGCCAACTGCCAGCCGGCGGCTCCTGCCATAGGCTTAAAGCCCTTCTGCATCTTGAACCGCTCATCAGCATCGTGGCCCCACCAGCCGGCCAGGCGCAGCAAATCGGGGCGGTGGGCAAACCGCTCGTGCACAAAGGCGCCGCCCACGCTACCCGGCCCCGAGTTCATGTATTTATAGGTGCACCAGCAGGCAAAATCTACATCCCAGTCGTGCAGGTGTAGTTCCACGTTGCCAGCCGCATGGGCTAGGTCGAAGCCCACGGTAGCGCCTACAGCATGTCCGGCCTGCGTAATAGTTGCCATATCAAACACTTGCCCGGTGTAGTAGTTGATGCCACCCATCAGGATGGTCGCCAGCGAATCGCCCAGCTCGGCAATTTTCGCCTCAATGTCCTCCGTGCGCAAGGTGTGCTCGCCGGGCCGGGGTACCAGCTCCACAATGGCATCATCGAGCTCCAGGCCATGCAGCTTCACCTGTGTTTCCAACGCGTATTGGTCCGAGGGAAACGCGCCGCCTTCCATCAGTACCTTATAGCGGGTAGGGGTAGGGCGGTAGAAGGTGGTAAGCAGTAGGTGCAGGTTGGTGGTCAGGTTGTTCATCACTACCACCTCTATGGGCTTGGCGCCTACTACCAGCGCCGCGGTTTCGGCCAGGGTCTCGTGGTAGTGCATCCACGGCGAGGGGCCATCGAAGTGCCCATCCACGGCCAGCTCGGCCCAGGTGTTCAGTTCCTGGTCCAAGGCGGCGCGCACGGCGCGGGGTTGCAGGCCCAGCGAGTTGCCGCACAGATAGAGGCTCTCGCCACCACCCGGCGCGGGCGGAATCAGGAAGCGACTACGGAAGTCGCGCAGCGGGTCCTGGGCATCGAGGTGAGCGGCAAACGCGGGGGTGGGGTCAAAGGTCATGCAGGCAAAGGTAGGGGGCGGAGGCGAGGGCCGCCAGCAGGTACTTACGAAGCCGGGGCCGGGGCGGGTGGGGCCATCACGGTGCCGCACACGCGGCACGTGCGCTTGTGCTCATCTTGCCAGAAGCGGTTCATGATGGGTGGCAACTGCGCCACGATGTCGGTAATTTCGGCAAATTCCTCGTAGAGCTTGTGGCCGCAGTTTTCGCAGTACCACTGAAAGCCGTCTAGCTCGCCGGCCGTGCGGTAGCGCTCCACCACCAAGCCAATGGTATGGGCCGGCCGCCGCGGCGAGTGGGGCACGCCGGCAGGTAGCAGGTACATTTCGCCAGCTTTAATCTCGATGTCTACCGGCTGGCCATTCTCTATTATTTTCACCACAATGTCGCCCTCCAGCTGCCAAAACAGCTCCTCGCCCTCGTCCACGTGGTAGTCTTTGCGGGAGTTGGGGCCACCTACCACCATCACAATAAAATCTTTGTTGTCTTTGAATACCTGCTGATTGCCCACGGGTGGCTTTAGCAAGTGGCGGTGCTCATCCACCCATTTCTGCAGGTTGATTGGTCGATTCATGTGGTGCGGTTTTGAAGAGGGAGGTAAGGGAAAGGACGTGTAATTACGTGGCTCAGTAACAAGCCTGCACTGGATTTCAACAAATATCTCAAAACATCGGCTTCTGTACCGGTTTCTACTACTATGAGTTTCACTGCACCCTTCTCCCATCAAAAGGCCTTAGTGAGCGGCAGCACGCAGGGTATTGGCCGAGCCATTGCGGAAGAGCTAGCCCGGCAAGGTGCCACCGTTACGTTGCTAGCCCGCAACGAAACCGCGCTGCGCGAAACGGCTGCCACTCTACCTACGCCCACTAACCAGCAGCACGACTACATTGTAGCCGATTTCACCCAGCCCGACCAAGTAGCCACACGGGTGGCGGAATACCTACAGGCGCATCCGGCTGGTTTTCACGTGCTCATTAACAATACCGGCGGCCCAGCCGGTGGTCCTATCATTGAGGCGTCCGTCGATGCCTTTCGGGCGGCATTTGAGCAGCACGTAGTGTGCAACCACTTGCTGGTGCAAACCGTGGTGCCGGCTATGCGGGCGCGGCAGTACGGGCGCATTATCAATATCATCAGCACTTCCGTGAAGGTGCCGCTCCCAGGGCTGGGTGTGTCCAATACCATCCGGGCAGCGGTGGCCAACTGGGCCAAAACGCTGGCTAATGAGTTGGCTTCCGATGGTATCACGGTCAACAATGTGCTGCCCGGTATGACGCAAACCCAGCGCCTGGAAAACCTACTAGAAAAGCAAGCTGCCGCAGCTACCAAGTCAGTGGCTGAGGTAGAAACTGCCGCCAAACAGCAAATTCCCGCCCGGCGCTTTGGTGAGGCTGAAGAAATAGCCGCCGCGGCCGTATTCTTCGCCTCGCCGGCCGCCGGCTACGTCACGGGTACCAACCTGGCGGTGGATGGCGGCCGTACGGGTAGTTTGTGAGGGTAGGGTAGCCTATACCAACAACATCTCCGCCACCTCGCGGCCGGTGGCCATGGCAGCATTCAACGACGGATACGCGGTGTAGTCGCCGCACTGGTAGAGGTTATCGGCTAGGCGGAGGCTCTGGCGGTAGGGCTGCCCGGCCGGGTAGGCGGGAAGGGCATGCACAATTTCGTAGGTGCGCAGGTGCTGCCACTGGGCCGTGGCTGGCCCAAACCAAGCAGCCAACTCGGCCCGCAGCCTATTCAGTAGCTCTTCTTCTGTGAGGCCGTGTGCGCCGTGGGTGTTCACCGAAATCAGTGTTTGACCGGTAGGAGCATAGCCGGGCGCTGCATCGCTGGGGAACACCACGTTGTGTGCCAGTGCGCCCGGCATGGCATTGAGTCGCAAAAGTTTATCGCCGTGGCCGGGGGAGTAGGGCGCAGCAAAGTACGTGCAAGTAGTTTTGCGCCACTCAGAGGTAGGCGTACTAGGACTTGAGGTAGGTAGGAGTTGCTGCGCCGCTGCGCCATCGGTGGCGATTACCACGGCAGAGGCTTCTAGTACCTCGTCTGTCCAGAGGCGTACGTGGGTACCCTCAACAGCCGATACGGGCGAGTTGAGACGCACGCTACCGGTGGGTAGGCGGGCCGCCAGCTGCTCCGGAATGACCTGTATACCAAGGTTAGGTACAGCAGCATCGCCTACCACAAATTGCTGAAAGACAAACTCAAAGAAGTTGGCAGCTGTGCGCAGTTGCCGGTCCAGGAATACCCCGCCGAAAAATGGGCGGAAGAAAGTATCAATGATTCGTTCGCTAAAGCCGTTGCGACACAGGTAGGCTAGAGTGTCTTCCTGGTTGGAAGAATTGCGGCTAAGAAGCTGGCCGGCGGTATACTTGCTCACGTGCCGCACCATGTTTGCAATGCGGAGCTTATCGGCGAGGGAGCCAATGGGCGAAGTCAAGGCTTCAAACGCTGCTAACGGCTTCCGCAGCGGGTTTATCAATGTGGTTTCCCGGCCATTGTGCAACTGAATAACGGCGCCCGACTGGAAAGCCCGTAGGTCCAGAGCGCCGTAGTCCATGAGGCGCTGCACCTCGGGGTAGCGCGTGAGCAGGATCTGAAAGCCACGGTCAAGGCGAAAGCCTTCGGGCGTGATGTCGGTGCGTACGCGGCCGCCTACAGCGTCAGCGGCCTCCAGCACTAATACGGGTTTGCCGGCTCGGTACAGGTAGTTGGCGCAGGTGAGCCCAGCCATACCAGCGCCAATAATAATAACAGGTAGGGATGCAGAGGAAGTAGCCATACCCCGGCAAACTCCAAAAGAGGCCGTAAGGTTGGCATAAAATAGCTGTTGGCTACTGGCTGTTAGCAGGTAGCTTGCTTTTAGCCCAGTTCAGGGAGCAAAACCAAGCTACCTGCTAACAGCTAGTAGCCAACAGCTAAGTGTTATATTACGCTACGCCTTCTTTCAGACGCTCGGCGCTTTCGGCCAGGCGCAGCTGCTCCACAAAATCATCGATGTTGCCGTCCATCACCGAGGGTAGGTTGTACACGGTATAGCCGATGCGGTGGTCAGTTACGCGGCCCTGAGGGTAGTTATACGTGCGGATTTTGTCGGAACGGTCGCCGCCGCCAATCATGCTCTTGCGGGCCGCGCCTTCGGCTTCGTTTTTCTTGGCCAGCTCAATCTCGTAGATGCGCGAGCGGAGTACCTGCATAGCCTTGTCGAAGTTCTTGAGCTGCGACTTCTGGTCCTGGCACTGCGCCACAATGCCAGTAGGCAAGTGGGTGAGGCGCACGGCCGAGTAGGTAGTGTTTACCGACTGCCCGCCGGGGCCCGACGACATGAACAAGTCCTTGCGGATGTCGTTCATATCCAGCTCAATATCTAGCTCCTCTGCTTCCGGCATCACTACAATAGAAGCTACCGAAGTGTGGATGCGGCCCTGGGTTTCGGTGGCCGGCACGCGCTGCACGCGGTGCACACCCGACTCAAACTTCAGCTTGCCGTACACGTCTTCGCCTTTCAGCGAAAGCACAATTTCCTTGTAGCCGCCTGAGGTGCCCTCGGTAGCGTCGATGAGGTCCATGCGCAGGCCCTGCTTTTCGGCGAAGCGCATGTACATGCGCTGCAAGTCGCCGGCAAAGATGGCCGCCTCGTCGCCCCCGGCCCCGGCCCGGATTTCCATAATCACATCCTTGGAGTCGTTGGGGTCCTTCGGAATCAGCAGCTCCTTGATAACAGCTTCCAGGCGCTCCTGCTCGGGCAGCAGCTCGTCCATCTCGGCCTTGGCCATCTCGCGGAAGTCCTGGTCCTTTTCGGTGGCAATTACCTCCTTGGCATTATCGATGTTGCTGAGTACCTGCTGGTAGGCTTTGTACTCCGTCACGATTTTGCCCAGGTCCTTGTATTCTTTATTGAGGGCCTTGAAGCGTTTCATATCGCTCATGGCTTCAGGTTGCGTGAGTTGCTCGCTCACGTCGTTGAAGCGCTGTTGGATGGCCTCCAGTTTATCTAGCATCTGCCTGTCAGAGAATTATATTTATATACGCAAAGGTACATAAACTAACACGCGGAACCAGCGGGGTTGTTCCCTTCGTGGTTTGTTGGAAAATGTAGGGACGACGAATCGTGAATTTGGTTGGTAACAAATCTTTTCTAGCTTTGGCCCGAACCTTAGAGCACGCATGCGTCCTTCTGCCGCCATCGGTCCGCTTTTTCCTACCCTGACGGTCATTACCATGACACCGACAGCCACTACCGGTATTATTACCGGTTAGCGGGGCTGCTCTACCTCTCACTTTCTACATTTCCTGAGCAGCCCTTCGCCGGTGCCACCCTCCTGACAAGAGGTTGCCACCCTCCCGAAGCGCTGCTTTTTCGCATGTATACTCATCCATTCCGACCGTCTTAGCAAACCAAGACCCTAAGATTCCAAGTCCCAAGACCCTTACCCAACATGCAGATTCTGAAATTTGGTGGTTCTTCAGTAGCCACGGCGGCGACCATCCAACAAGTAGGCGAGCTGGTAGCGCAGGCCGCGCAACGCGGTCCTACCGTGGTAGTAGTATCGGCGCTGGGTGGCACCACCGATGCGCTGATTATGGCCGGCCAGCAAGCGGCGTCTGGGCATGAAAGCTACCGGCAGCTGCTGCAAACCATTGAGCAGCGCCATTTGGAGGCGGCTAAGGAGCTGGCGCCCGTCACCAGCCAGAGCAGTCTGCTGAGCCGGGTGAAGCAGGAATGCAACGACCTGGAAACGCTCTGCGACAGCGTGTTTGCGCTGGGTGAGTTGTCGGTGCGGACGCTGGACCGCCTCATGAGCTTCGGGGAGCTGCTGTCGGCGCGGCTGGTGGCGGCCAATTTGCAGGTGCGCGGTATTGACCACGTTTGCCACGACAGCCGCGAGCTGATCCGCACGAATAGCAACTTCGGCAATGCGCTGGTAGATTTTCAGACCACCAACCGGCAAGTCCAGACCTACGTGCGCAACCACCCGCACGCGGTGTATGTGCTGCCGGGCTTTATTGCTTCGGATGCGCAAGGCGCTACCACCACCCTGGGTCGCGGTGGCTCCGATTATACGGCTGCCATCCTGGCCGGCGCGTTGGAAGCCGAAGTGCTGGAAATCTGGACCGACGTGAGCGGCATGATGACGGCTGACCCACGCCTGGTGCGCCAGGCTCGACCCATTCCGCGCATCAGCTACCAGGAAGCCATGGAGCTGTCGCACTTCGGGGCCAAGGTGCTGTATCCGCCTACCATCCAGCCGGTGCGGCAGCGCGGTATTCCGCTGCTCATCAAAAACACCTTTGCACCCGCCGACGAAGGCACCCGCGTAGAGGTGGCGCCACCCGCTACTGGCGAGGTGGTACGCGGCCTTTCCAGCATTGGGCAAATCACACTGCTGCGGCTGGAGGGCGGCGGCATGGTAGGCATTCCGGGCTTTTCGATGCGGTTGTTTGCGGCCCTGGCACGGGAGAAAGTCAACGTCATTCTCATCACCCAAAGCTCCTCGGAGTATAGCATTTGCGTGGCCGTGCGCACCGCCGATGCCGTGAGCGCCAAAGCCGCCACCGACGACGAGTTTGCCTTTGAAATAGGCTCCGGCAAGGTAGAGCCGCTGGTCGTAGAGGCCGACTTGGCTATCGTAGCGCTGGTGGGCGAGAAGATGAAGGACCACCCCAACGTGAGCGGGCGCCTGTTTAACGCGCTGGGTAACAATGGGGTGAATATTCGGGCCATTGCGCAGGGCTCGTCGGAGAAGAACATTTCGGTGGTGGTGCGGACGCAGGACGTGCGCAAGGCCATCAACGTGCTGCACGAGTCATTCTTTGAGGTGCAGACCAAGCAGGTAAACCTGTTTGTGGTGGGCACCGGCAACGTGGGCGGCAAACTGCTGGAGCAACTCTCGCGGCAGCGGGCCTACCTGCTGCGCCACCTGCGTCTGCAAGTGCGGGTAGTGGGCGTGGCCAACAGCCGCCGGTTTGCCTTTGCCGAGCAAGGCCTGGAGCTCAGTAGCTGGCGTGACACCCTGGCTCAGGGCGAAGAAGGCAAGCTGGCCGACTTCCTGCAAGTCATCAAAAACCGCAACCTGCGCAACACCATTTTTGTGGACGTGACAGCCAGCGGTGAGGTGGCCCGCTGCTATCCTGAGCTGCTGAGCCGGGGCGCGGCTGTGGTAGCGTGCAACAAAATTGCCGGCTCGGCCGAGCTGAGCTACTACCAGCAGCTCAAACGGTTGTCGAGGGAGTTTGGGGCGTCGTTTCTGTTTGAAACGAACGTGGGCGCGGGCCTACCCATCATTGGTACACTCAACGACCTCACGCGCAGCGGCGACGAAGTGCAACGCATTGAGGCTGTGCTGTCGGGTACGCTCAACTTCGTGTTCAACCACTATGATGCGTCGAGGCCCTTTGCCGACGTGGTGCGCCAGGCCCAGGACGAGGGCTACACTGAGCCCGACCCGCGCCTCGACCTAAGCGGGGTAGACGTGGCCCGCAAAATTCTGATTCTAGCCCGCGAAGCCGGGCAGGAGCTGGAAATGAGCGACATCGAAAACGAAGCGTTCCTGCCTGCCTCGTGTATGGAAGGTAGCGTAGAGGATTTCTACCAGGAAATGGCCCACCAGGAGCCGCACTTCCAGCGTCTCTACCGCGAGGCCGCCGCCGCCGGCAAGCAGCTCCGCTTCGTGGCTCGCTATACTGATGGCGCCGCCGCCGTGGGCCTGCAAGCCGTCGGCCCCGACCACGATTTTTACTCCCTGCAAGGCAAAGACAACGCCGTGTTATTCTACACCGCCCGCTACCCCGAGCAGCCGCTGGTGGTGAAGGGAGCAGGCGCCGGCGCCGACGTAACCGCCTCTGGAGTCTTCGCCGACATCATGCGCGCCACGCGACAGTAGTAAGGACTGAGTTTAGAACGTCCTGCTGAGCGTAGCGAAGTAGAAGCATCTCTACCGTGGCGATACTTCTAAATCGACAGGGATTACTCACGGTAGAGCTGCTTTGGCAAGCTCAGCAGGGCGTTCTGCATAATTCACCCCAACCCTCCCAACTCAACCTTCAACCCTTCAAGAAATGTCTGTTACCGTTTTGGCTCCGGCCACCGTGGCCAATATGGTCTGCGGGTTTGATGTGCTGGGCTTTGCCCTGGCCGAGCCCGCCGACACTATGCACCTGCGCCTGACCGACACACCTGGCGTTACCATTATCAACGAAGACGATTTCGACCTGCCCACCGAGCCCACACGCAACGTGGCGGGCGGGGCGCTGCTGGCCTTGCTGCGCGAAGCACCGGGGGTAGGGATAGAGGTACGCATCAACAAGGCCATTCGGCCGGGCAGCGGTATCGGGTCCAGCGCGGCCAGTGCGGCGGGTGCAGTGGTAGGGGCCAACGCGCTGCTAAACAATCGGTTCAGCAAGGAAGACCTGGTGCGATTTGCCATGTTTGGGGAAGAAGTGGCCTCGGGCGTGCAGCACGCCGACAACATTGCGCCGTGCCTGTACGGGGGCGTCACGCTCATCCGCAGCACCGCCCCGCTCGATATTGTGCCGCTGCCTACCCCCCCGTTGTGGGTAACGGTGGTGCACCCGCAGATTGAAGTGAAAACCGCCGATGCCCGCGCCATTCTGAAGCGGCAGGTGCCCCTACCCACCGCCATCCGGCAATGGGGCAACGTGGGCGGGCTGGTGGCCGGCCTCTGCCTGCAAGACTACAATTTAATAGGTCGCGCCCTGGAAGACTTTATCGTGGAGCCCGTGCGCAGCATTCTGATTCCGGGTTTTGCCGAGGTGAAAGCCGCCAGCCGCGAAGCTGGGGCCTTAGGCGGCGGCATCTCGGGCTCGGGTCCATCTATCTTCATGCTGAGCCAGGAAGAAGCCACTGCCCGCGCCGTGGCCGCCGCCATGCAAGCCGTGTACGACCGGCTGAGCATCGCGCAGTTCACCTACGTCACGCGCATGAACACTGAGGGCGTGCGGGTGGTGAGGTCCACCGAGCAGGTTGAAATCCCACTATTTTGAACGTTGAATTGAATATGCACTACCATAGTCTCAACCACCAGTCGCCGGCCGTTGATTTCCGCACGGCAACCATCCAGGGTCAGGCGCCCGACGGCGGCTTATACTTCCCAGAAACCATTCCGCGCTTCTCGGCTGATTTTCTGCTGACGCTGAAAACCCTACCCGCCGCCGAAGTAGCCTACCAGGTGATGGCGCCCTACGTGGGCGACGCCATTCCGGAAGAGGAGCTGCGCCGCATCTGCGCCGAAACGGTCAATTTCCCGTTTCCGCTGGCACCCATCACGGAGCAGATTGCGGCGCTGGAGCTGTTTCATGGGCCTACCCTGGCTTTCAAAGATGTGGGGGCACGCTTTATGAGCCGATGCCTAGGCTACTTCTCGCGGCAGGAAACGGCGCCCGTAACAGTGCTGGTAGCCACTTCTGGTGATACAGGCGGAGCAGTGGCCGATGGCTTTTTGGGCGTGGAAGGGGTAGAAGTGGTCATTCTCTACCCCGCTGGTAAAGTGAGCCCCTTGCAGGAGCGCCAGCTTACTACGCTGGGCCAGAACATCACGGCCCTCGAAATTCAGGGCAACTTCGACGACTGCCAGCGCCTTGTGAAGCAGGCCTTTGCCGATGTGGACCTAATGCAACAGCAGCGCCTCACGTCGGCCAACTCCATCAACGTGGCGCGCTGGCTGCCCCAACAGATTTACTACTGCCTGGCCTGGCAACAGTGGCAACCGCAACTACCGCCGGTAGTGGCAGTGCCCAGCGGCAACTTCGGCAACCTGTGCGCCGGGCTGCTGGCGCACGTGTCGGGGCTGCCGGTGGCGCACTTCGTGGCAGCCTGCAACGCCAACGACGCGGTGCCTGCCTACCTGCTCAGCGGCGAGTACGCGGCCAAGCCAGCCGTGGCCACTATTTCTAATGCCATGGACGTGGGCAACCCCAGCAACTTCGGCCGTATTCTGGCGCTGTTCGAGGCAGAGCACACGCGCATCACTGGGCTGATGACGGGCTACTCCATCACAGATGCCGAAACGGAGCAAACCATCCAGCAAGTACACACCGAAACCGGCTACCTGCTGGACCCGCACGGGGCCGTAGCGTATAACGCGCTACAACGCCATCTGGCAGCGCACCCCACGCCCCAAGGCGGCTTTTTGCTCGAAACGGCACACCCGGTGAAGTTCCGGGAGGTAGTGGAGCCCTTGCTGGGTGAGGCCGTGCCGCTCCCGGCAGCCCTGGAGCCGCTCATGCAGCGCCCCATCGAGCGGGTGCCACTGCCGGCAGAATACACAGCGCTACGGGAGTTTTTGCTGAACCGATAGGGTAGGGGACCCGGAGCAGCTTCGTATCTTGCAGTAGATTCTTATAGCCTTGTGCGTATGCGTTTGCGAATGTGGGGTGGGGTAGGGATGCTCCTGCTGTCAGCCTGTCGTCCCGACCAGGTAGAGCACCTCTCGAACACGAAAGAATTGGCCGTGGAGGCCGAAAATCACCAGGTGAAGCGCATTTTGCCCGCCGACCTGCTGCGCGCTACCCGCTGGGCCGGCGATTCGCTCACGCGCACTGCCGACCGTGCCCTACGCCAGCAGGTGGCCGCTTTGCTGCAAGCTGGCCCCGTGGCCCAGGCTCTACCCGCCGGCCACGGTGCTGCCTTTGCCGCTACCGATTCGGTGGCGCGGGTGCTTCAGGGTACGCTCAGCCATACACGCCGCACCCCCGGTACCAGCCCCAGCCAGGCTGCCGATACCAGCCGAACAGTGAAGCGAACTTCAGGCGAAGTGCTCACCTACGAACGGGCGTTGCTGGTTACAGATGCTGCTTGCCTGCGCTGCCACGGCACCGAAACGGATGTGGCGCCGACCGATCTGGCCCTGATTCGGCAGCGCTACCCCCGCGTGCCGCTAGGCTACCGGGTAGGCGAGGCCATGGGAACATGGAGCGCGCAGTTCACCCGCCAGGGCATCGCAGAGTTCTACACCATGAAAACCCGAAAGATATTTAAGCGGCGGTTTTAGGAGAACTTCTTGGATTTTTTCTTGCATCCTCTCTCCCATCCGTCATCCTGAGCGGAGCGAAGGACCTTTTTACTTTAGAACAAGTCGTTGTTACGCTTGTCGTTCTGCCGTGATAAGGTCCTTCGCTGCGCTCAGGATGACGGATGGGAGAGAGGACGACAGCCGGATGGGACCGTGCAGCCTTTTCTACAAAAAATCAGCGTAATCCTTTCTAATCCCGAATAGTTACGCTAACTCAGGGTATGAAGCCTACTTTGCGTCCGCGCATCAAAATCTGCTGCATCAGCACGCGGCAGGAACTGGAAATAGCTGTGGGATTGGGCGTCGACGCCCTGGGGCTGGTGGCCCGCATGCCCAGGGGCCCCGGCATCATCCCCGATGACCTGGTGCGGGAGTTGGCCCGCCGCACGCCGCCCTCAGTGGCGTCGTTTCTGCTCACCAGCGAAACCACTACGCAGGCCATTATTGCGCACCAATGCCGTACCGGCGCCGACACGCTGCAAATTGTGGATGCTCTGAGCGACGGCACCTACAAAGACCTGCGCACGGCCCTACCCGGCATCAGTCTGGTGCAAGTCATTCACGTGAATGGCTCCGAGGCGTTTGACGAAGCCAAGCGCGTAGCTCCGCACGTAGATGGCATCCTGCTCGACTCGGGCAACCCCAAGCTACCCGTGAAGGAGCTGGGTGGCACCGGTCGGGTGCACAACTGGGACATCAGCCGCCGTATCCGCGAGGCGCTGGATATTCCGGTGTTTCTGGCCGGCGGCTTGAACGCCGAGAACGTGCGCGAGGCCATCGAAACCGTGCGCCCTTTTGGGGTAGACGTGTGCAGCGGCGTCCGCTCCGATGGGCAGCTGGATAGCCAGAAGCTACACCGTTTCGTGGAGGTAGTACGCCAGTACATGCCGTAAACAGTGTTTGAGGGTAGGAGGGTGTGAGGGTATGGGGGTAGGATGACATACTTCTTACCCTCCTACCCCCATACCCTCACACCCTCAAAACCCCTTACCTTTGTAGCCTCATGCGCTACCTCCTGCCCCTGCTTTTCCTGCTGAGCTTCGCCTTGCTTCTGCTACCCGGCTGTGAGCCCAAGGCCGATATCGTGACGACGGATAGCAGTGCGCGGCTGGAGTTCTCGCGGGATACGGTGCTGTTCGATACCGTGTTTGTGCGCACGGGCACGGCTACGCGGCGGCTGTGGGTATACAACCGCAACCCCCGCGCCGTGCGTGTGGAGCAAATTACCTTGGCCAACCCCGCCACCTCGCCCTACCGCTTGCTGGTGGGCGGCGATGCGGGTCCCGGCATCAACAATGTGGAAATTAGGGGGCGTGACAGCCTGTTGGTGCTGGTGCGCGCTACCATCGACCCAACGCCTGGCGACGTCAAACCGTTTATCGTGACGGATGAGCTGCGGTTTCGTACCAACGGCAACGATCAGCAAGTATCGCTGGTAGCCTACGGGCAAAACGCCTACTTCCACAACGGCGAAACCCTACCCTGCAACACCACCTGGACCAACGACAAGCCCCACGTCATCTATAATTCACTGCGGGTCGACTCGACGTGCACGCTCACCATGCAGCCGGGCACGCGCGTGTACTCGCACGCAGGTTCTATTCTGATTGTGGCTGGCACGTTGCGCGTCAACCCTGATTTCCAACCGGGTACCGACTCCATAGAAGCCAACAACGAAAACATTGTGCGCTTTGCCGGCGACCGGCTGGAGCCCTTCTACGACAACATTCCGGGCCAGTGGGCAGGTATTCAGTTTCTGGCCAGCAGCCACGACAACGTGGTGCGCTACGCCGAAATCAAGAATGCTGCCTACGGCTTGCTGGTGTTCAACTATCGCAACCGCCTACCCCGACCGGCGGTGCGGGTAGAGAATACCGTTATCCGCAATATTTCGGGGCAGAGCATCAATTTTGCCAGCGCGGCCCAAACCCTACCCACCGGTGCCGGGGTGCTGAGCCTATCGGGAGACGTGGAGATGCGCAACTGCTTGATTACGAACTGCGGCGAGTATGCAGTGTTGGGGGTAGGCGGCGGCAATTTCACATTTGACTACTGCACCATCGCCAACTATCGGGGTAATTTCAACCGTTCTACCGAGTCGCTGACGCTCAGCAACGAAGCGCCCAGCACGGTAGCTAAAGGGCCCTACCCCCTGCGCCTGACCATGCGCAACTCCATTGTATGGGGCTCGTTGCGGGATGAGTTGCTGTTGATAAATGGTGCGCAGTACCAACAGGTAGCTATTCAGAATAGCTTGTTGCAAACAGAACGTTACAAGGCGGCTACCAGCACGGCTACTGGGTTGGGCTTCGGCAACAGCGGTAACGTTCTCAACCAAGACCCCAAATTCCGGCGCACGCCCAATCTCTACCCCAACCGGTTTGACTACCGCCTCGGTCCCGCGTCGCCGGCCAGCAATAAAGCCGCGCCCCTACCCTCCCTCACGCACGACCTGCTGAACGCCCCCCGCGACCCACGCACCCCCGACATGGGCGCCTATGAGCGCGCCGCGCCGTAGAAGGATATAAAGTACGTTTGTCATCCTGAGCTTGCGAAGGACCTTATGCCAGTTGAATGAGTCGTTGGTACGACCGTCGTTCACGCATGAGAAGGTCCTTCGCAAGCTCAGGATGACAAACGTATTTTGTCACTCACCACTCATAATTTCACTACATGCTCTGGATTCAGAAACGACTGCGCCTGCCGGCTGTGCGCCGGGGCTTTCACCTGATAACGGACTTGCTGACGGCCGAGCTGCCCGAGCTGGAGCAGATGGAGATGGGCACGGCGCACTTCTTTATTCAGCACACATCGGCCAGCCTCACCATCAACGAAAACGCCGACCCCACCGTGCGCCGCGATATGGAGGAGTACTTCAACCGCGTAGCACCCGAAAACGCAGCTTACTTTCAGCACACCCAGGAAGGCCCCGACGATATGCCGGCTCACCTGAAAGCCGTGCTGCTGGGTAGCTCCGTTACGGTGCCCGTGATGCGGGGCGAGCTGGCTCTGGGCACCTGGCAGGGAATCTACCTAGGCGAGCACCGCAACCACGGCGGCCGCCGCTGGGTAGTGGCCACGCTGATGGGTAAAAAAGCGGAGAAATAGCGCAGAAGCCGAGCTATGACACTGCTTTCTGCGTATACTTAACAACTCTGCTAACCCTCACGCCTATGCTTCTGCTCGCTACCTGCTTCTCGCGCTTTGGCAGCCATGCCCTCACGCTGAGCTGTGGTTTGCTGCTGGCTACGGGCTGCCAGGAAAAGAAACCCGTAGCCTCGGCACCACCCGTTGCCCGGCCGCGCCCTACCCCGGCACCACCAGCCACCCGGGTGCCGCCCAAAACCGCAAAAACTGCCTGCTCACTGGTAGATGATGAAGTGGCTGAGGACCCCTTCGGCGCCGAAATTACGGTGGCCGAGTTGCAGCAGGCGGGCGCTACCATTGTGTCGCGCAAGCCGTTCCGCAACCGCCATGAGCGCAACCAGGTAGATACCATTCTGACCTTGCGCCACCATGGCAATCAGTTTGAGTTTTACCGGGCCGCCGAGAAGGATTTGTTGCGCGAAGTGACTGTGACAGATTTTGCCCCGCAGTATGGGCAGCAACTGCAACAAAAGCTAGGGGCCGCCTACCGCACTCGCTACGCCCGCCAGACCGGCAACTGCGACAGCCTCCGTATTGGCGACTCCAACCGCCTCAACACCGTGGCCATGACCCTGCACAAAGGCCAGCTCAGCGCCGTTCAGGTGCAGTATTACGTGGATTAGGGGTAGGGGACGCGTTGTACGCGCCCGAATTAGTGAGCGACGGAGATGAATGGTGATGTAACAGGGTGCCCCCAAACTGCTCTGCGAGCGGCTGCGAGCCACCCCCTACCTGCAGAGAAGCAACCTTATAGCCACTAGTTGTGCCTTTGGAGCTACGCAACTATTGTCTTTCTGCTACTCTTTCGTGTACATGCGTTCTTCTCTTCTTTTGTTTACCGGCTTGCTGTCTGTGCCGGCCGTAGCGCAGCAAGCGCCCAAAAAGCCCCTCGACCACTCGGTATATGACCAGTGGCAAAGCGTAGCGGGCCAGCGCATTAGCCACAACGGCAAGTATGTGCTGTTGCAGGTGCGGCCCCAACAGGGCGATGGCACCCTCTACCTCAAAACTGCTGGTAACCAAACGCTGCGCCAGATCAGCCGGGGCGACTCGGCCATGTTCTCAGCCGATTCCAAGTATGCGGTGTTCAAGATCAGCCCGCGCTACCAGGATGTGCGGCAGGCCCGCATCAAGAAGAAAAAGCCCGACCAAATGCCCAAAGACTCGTTGGGCGTGTACGCGCTAACGACGGGCAAACTCGCCAAATACGGTGACGTGAAATCCTTTCAGCTAGCCGAGGAGGGCGCCGTTCTGGCCTTTCTGGCGACCAAGCCCTTGCTGAAAGATACGCTCAAAAAAGCACCTGTCGATACGGTGAAGCGCATCACCGACAAGCTGCTGGAAACGCAGAAGGGCGGGGCCGTGCTCACCATTCTCAATCTCGACAAAGGGCAGCCGCGCACGTTTGAGGCTGTCACGGACTACAAGGTGAGCAAGTCGGGCAACAAGGTGGCGTTTGCGGTAGCCGCGCCCAAGGGTAGTAAAAACCTGCGCTCGGGCCTGTTTGTGTACGATGTAGCCAGCGGCAACGTGCGCCAGCTCAGTGCCGGCAAGGGCACGTACAAGAACCTGTCGTTTGATGATGCTGGCAAGCAGCTAGCTTTTACCGCCGAAAAATACCCCACGAAAGCGCTAAACAAGCCGTTTAGCCTCTACTATTCGGATTTTGCCGATAGCGCCCGCGTGCTGATGGCTCCCGGTGCCAACGGGCTGAAGAAAGGCTGGTCGCCCAGCGGCTTTGGGAAGGTAGCATTCAGTGAAAACGGCGAGAAGCTGTTCTTCGGCACCGCGCCCGACTTGATTCCGCAGGACACGACCCTGGTAGACTTTGAGCACGCCAAACTCGACATTTGGCACTACAAAGACGACTACCTGCAACCCATGCAGCTGAAAAACCTGAAACGGGAATTGCAGCGCAGCTACCTGGCGGTGGTCTACCCTAAAGGCGGCAAGTTTATGCAGCTGGCCGATGCCTACCTGCAAGACGCCTACATGGCCGATAAAAACAACGCCGAGTACGTGCTGGCCGTGACGGACACCGCCAACCGGGTAGCCATGCAGTGGCAGGGTAGCACGTTTAAGCGCGCCTACCTGATTTCGACGCGCACCGGCGAGCGGCTGCCCATCAACGCCCGCCCCAGCCAGAGCCGTTTTCAGCTCTCGCCCAGCGGGCAGTACGCCGTGTGGTACGACTACGATGCCAAGGCCTGGTTTGCCTACTCGCCCGCCACGCGCAAGGCCGTCAACCTCACGGCCAAAGCCAAGGTAGACTTTACGGATGAGGAGAACGACTCGCCTACCGAGCCCCAGCCCTACGGCATTGCCGCCTGGACCAAAAACGACGATGCCGTACTGCTCTACGACCGGTACGACATCTGGAAAGTAGACCCCAAAACCGGCACGGCCACCAACTTCACCAACGGGGTAGGGCGCCAGCAGAAGCTGCGGTTCCGCTACGAAATACCGGTAGCCAAGCAGGACTTCATCGAGCCCAAAGACGAGCTGTGGCTGCAAGTGCAGGATGAAACCACCAAGCAGTGGGGCTACTATACCAAGAACATCAACAGCACCAAGGCGCCGCAGCGCGTGGTGGTGGCGCCCATAGCCTACTCCCAACTGATGCGGGCGAAAAACGCCCCTGTGTTCCTGTACACCAAGTCGAGTGTGCAGAACCCCACCGACCTCTACGTCAGCCGCGACCTGCGTAAGGAAACCCAGCTCAGCAATATCAACCCGCAGCAGAAAGACTACAACTGGTTTACGGCCGAGCTGGTACACTGGACCACGCCCAAGGGCTACGCTGCCACCGGTGTGCTCTACAAGCCCGAGAACTTCGATCCGAATAAGAAGTACCCCATGGTGGCGTATTTCTACGAAAAGGTATCCGACGGCCTCTACCGCTACAATGCGCCCGCGCCTACCCCCTCCCGCCTCGATATTGCCATGTTTGCCAGCAACGGCTACCTGGTATTCACGCCCGATATCAGCTATACTATCGGCGAGCCAGGTGCCTCGGCAGTGGAGTTTGTGAACTCGGGGGTAGAAGCTCTGAAGAAAAACACCTGGGTAGACGGTGCCCATATTGGCATTCAGGGGCAGAGCTGGGGCGGCTACCAGGTGGCCTATCTCATCACCCAGACACCCATGTACGCCGCCGCCTGGGCCGGCGCGCCCGTCGTGAACATGACCTCGGCCTACGGTGGCATCCGGTGGGAGTCGGGCATGAGCCGGCAGTTTCAGTACGAGCGCACGCAGAGCCGCCTGGGCGCTACCCTGTGGGAAAACCAGGATTTGTACATCCGCAACTCGCCCTTGTTCTTCCTGCCTAAGGTACAGACGCCAGTAGTTATCATGGCCAACGACGCCGACGGCGCCGTACCGTGGTACCAGGGCATTGAGATGTTCACGGACTTGCGCCGCCTCAACAAGCCTGTGTGGTTGCTGCAATACAACGGCGAAGCTCATAATCTAGTGAAGCGCGAAAACCGCAAGGATATTTCCGTCCGCGAGCTACAGTTCTTCGACCACTACCTGAAAGGCGCCCCCGCCCCCGTATGGTTGGAGCGCGGCGTGCCCGCTGTGGAAAAGGGCAGGAATTGGGGACTGGAAACGTCTACCTCATCGGTGCGGTAGGCAAGAGCAGGAAACGATAGTTTGCTGAATAGGTAGCCCTCAAACTTTGTCGTATTCTCTAAGCAGTAAGCTAGCTTGGAGGAACGACAAAGTTTGGGGGCTTTCTTATTCTAGCTGCAGCAAGTGTTTATGACGACTGTCTACAACAAAGGTGTTTTCTGGCTGCTCTGCAGTGTCCTGATAGATTGGGTGCTGCTTACCTTCTTCATCAATCAGTATCCAAGTATATGGGTTAATCGAATAGTCGCTGATAATTAGCTTCATACGTAAGGTATGGGCCAAGTAGCGCGCCAATGCTAATTCATCATTTGAGTTATCATATACAGAGAGAAGCAGAGCAACATCTCCGGTAAGGGCAATGGTATGGTAGTTCTCATTTTCTACCCATGATTCCAAATCAAGGCGTCTCTTGGCATGGTAAAAGGCTGCCAATGCCGACCGTATTTCCTCCGGATTAGCATTGCGTTGTAGCAGGAAATCCATCATTTACACAGCCTCTTTCTCTCAGGTAGAATACTAATGGTCAGATAGTGGTTTTGAAGGTGCAGCTTTTCAGCTTATGAAGCCAACGGCAGCAAGCAAATGTACTTACATTGTACGTACATTTGCTTTCATGAACACGCGCCTGATTCGGGTGGGCAATTCCCAGGGGATTGTATTGCCAAAGAAGTTATTGCAGCAATACCAACTCGCCGGTGAGGTAGACTTACAGCCTACGCCCGAGGGCCTACTCATCAAACCAGTGGCGAAACCCCGCCGCCAAGGTTGGGACGAACGTTTCCAGCAGGCCATTGCTCAAGGCCAGGCACCAGAGGGTGAGTTGCTAGAGGGATTTTCGGATGAAGCTTTCGAGGAAACGGAATGGCAGTGGTAGCTGCGCAGCGCTTCGAGGTGTGGCTCGTCAACCTTGACTCTACCCAAGGCAGCGAAATCAGCAAGCCCCGCCCTTGTGTAGTGCTCTCTCCCGACGAAATGAACCGCTACTTACGCACGGTAACTATTGCGGCCTTGACCAGCACCCAACGCGACTACCCCTCCAGAGTGGACTGTACTTTCCAGGAAAAGGAGGGGCAGGTAGCGCTTGACCGTATCCGCTCAGTTGATAAGACCCGCTTGGTACGCCGCCTGGGTGTGCTGCCTAAAACTACCGCGCAGGCGGTTTGCGACCGGCTGCAGGAGATATTTCAATATTAAGTAGGTAACACAATCGGCCCGCTGTCATGGCGGGCCGATTGTGTTACCACTGCCTCCAAGTAGCTGAATTATAAATTACTGTACCATCCGTGTGCTCGTCGCATAGCGCAACGTATCAAACAGCACCAGCTTCTACACGCCGCGTATCTAATAGACAGCTAGAGTACCGGCTTCTCCTTGCAGGTGCAGCTTCTTTTCGGAGTAGAATAGGGGGGTATTCTGTTGCAGGGTAGCATCTACGAGGCGCCCGCCGCATCGCGGACCACCGGATTCCTGAAGCCGAGCCTACGGGTGTAGATAATGCGCCGGGTGCGTCCTGGGTAGTACATGGAGCGACGGCCCCGAACCAACCTGCTTATATAGCTTTTCTTACCTTACTACCACCTTTTCGCCCGCACTACCTGTAAAACCAGGATCTTTTATGCAAGCAATGCTTAAAATCGTTCTGTCGCTTTCGTTTCTGAGCGTTTGCCGTATTGCTTTGGCGCAGCCAAACCCGTCGCCCACGACACCTCCCCTCACCCTCGAGTTGCGCGGCGACGCAGGCGGCAAGCGCTTCGATGGCATTGGCGTGGTTAATGGCGGGGGAGCCACCTCGGTGCTGCTCAAGGACTATCCTGAGCCGCAGCGCCAGCAGATTCTCGACTTGCTCTACAAGCCCAAATTCGGGGCTTCGGTCAGTACCTTGCTGGTGGAGATTCCCGGCGACGGCAATTCTACGCAAGGCTCCATGCCCAGCCACATGCACACGCGCCAGGACCTGAACTATTCCCGCGGCTATACGTGGTGGGTGCTGCGGGAGGCCAAAAAGCGCAACCCCGCCTTGTCGCTCGATGCCACGGCCTGGAGTGCGCCCGGCTGGGTAGGCGGTGGCAATTTCTGGTCGCAGGATGCGGCGGGCTACTACGTGAAGTGGCTGCAGGGGCTGCGCACAGTGTACCGCCTGGAGCTGGACGCCATCGGCTGCCGCAACGAGAAGGGCAAGAGCTATGACTTTGCCAAGCAACTGCGGCAGACCTTAAATACCAATGGTTTTGCCGGCGTCAAGCTGCACGCCTTCGATAACTGGGACAACACCAAATTCGACTTCGTGCGCGACATGCGCACCGACGAGTCATTGCGCCAGTCCATCGACATCATTAGTGCCCACGTCCTATACGATGGCTCCCCGGCCCCGCCCGAGGTGCAGGCGCTGGCCACCGAATGGGGCAAACCCATCTGGAATACCGAGGACCACGTGTACAAGAAGGGCTTCGACTGCCTCATCAGCATCGTGGAATGCTTCAACCGCAACTTTATCGACCACGGCGCGACCAAGTGCGTGAACTGGTACGACATAGGCGGCGTCTACCCCATTGAGCCGTACGCCGAAGACCCGGTGGCGGTGGTGGCGCGCTGGCCCTGGAGCGGGCACTACCAAGTGCGGGAGGCCCTGTGGGGCTACGCCCACTACGGGCAGTTTTCGGCTGTGGGCTGGCAGTATCTACGCGGCGGCAGCGCAGCCCTGCCGGGCGGGGGCAGCGTGGTCACCCTGAAGTCGCCCGGCAAGGATTACAGCCTGATTATCGAAACGAAGAAGGCCCGTGCGCCCCAACAGTTGCGGCTGCAGCTGCAGGGTGCCCTATCGACGAAGGAGCTGTGCGTGTGGCGGAGCACCGAGCAGGAGCAGTTTGTGCAGCAGGCGGGCATCAAGCCGGTGAATGGCATCGTGACGCTGACGCTGGAGCCGAACGCGGTGTACTCCCTCTCGACCACCCGCGGCCAGCAGAAAGGAACGTTTGCCGCCATTCCTGCGCCTACTGCCTTCCCGCTGCCGTACTACGAAACGTTTGAGCAGTACACGAATCCTCAGCAGTGGGGCTACTTGCCGCGCTACACCGCCGATATCATCGACGCGTTCGAACTCACCGACCGGCCCGATAAAAAGGGGCGCTGCTTGCGTCAGGTAGTGCCGGAATCCACCATCTCCTGGGCACCGGATTGGCGGCCGTACTCCATCCTGGGGGAGGATAGCTGGCAGGATTACGAGGTAAGCGCCGAGCTCTACCTAAACCCAGGTGATGCGGGTGGCGTCATGGGCCGGGTAAACCATGTGGGCACTGGCTACGGCATCATTCCCAAAGGCTACTACCTGCAGCTAGCCGACGACGGGCGCTGTAGCCTGGTGGTGGTGCGGGGCAAGCAAGAAAAGAAGGCATTGATTGGCGATGCTGAGCAGCAGGCCCTGATTCGTGCGCAGAATGATGCCAGCGAAGGCGGCGAGAAGGTGCTAGGCACGGTGCAGTTGTCCGCCATCGGGCCCCAACAATGGCACAGGCTAAAGCTGCGCTTTGAGGGCACCACCATCACCGGCCTAGTAGACGACAAACCGGTGCTACAGGTGGTGGACACCCTCTACGCGCACGGAATGGCCGGCTTGCTAGCGGGAGGCGACAAAAAACAGCTGAGCACCCCGTATTTCGATAACCTCCTGCTTACGGGCGTGCGGGCGCCACTGCCAACGCCCTCCCTGGCAGCTCCCCGGCAACTGCCCATGTACCCGCGAGTGGGCAAGTAGAAATTTCTGAAGGGTCCGCTTATCTGCTTGGCCAAGAGTAGTCTGCGTAGCTAGACTAGCTCAAGTTCGTTGGCTTTACTGCGGTGTTTGATTGCAATCCGATTATAGATGTAGTCTCTCACCACTGCGGCCTATGCACAGCGCTGATTCTGCAGGATCTACGCTTGGGCCGCTCTACCGCACCACCTGCGCATTCGTCGCGTAGCGCAGCGTATCAAACAGTACCAGCTTCTGCACGCCGCGTACCTGGTAGGCGGCCAGGGTACCGGCTTCGCCTTGCAGTTGCAGCTTCTTTTCGGAGTAGAACAGCGGATTGTTCTGTTGCAGGGTAGCATCTACGGTGCGTACGCCGGACGCGTCGCGCACTACGGCCAGGCGCACTACAGCATTGTCGAAGCCGGGCTTGCGAGTGTAGGTGATGCGCTGGGTGCCGTTGGGTAGGGAAGCAGAGTCTACGGCGTAGGCGCCGCGCAGGGCGGGCTTGTTGATGTCGGCCTGGTAGAAAACCTGTAATTCCTGCGCCCAATCAACCTTCGGGACGCGGGCGGTTTCCGGGGTGGAGTCGCGCAGGGTCACGCGCTTCTCCACGGCGGGCTGCTGCTGGGTGAGGCGGGCAGCTTGCGCATCGAGGTATTCCTTAAGTGGAAAATACGCTGGCCGCATCATGGTACCGGAAGCGGGGCTATCGGCCTCTGCCGACGAGCCGCAGCCCGTGGCACCGGCCCATAGCCCCGCCCCGAATAAAAAAGCAAAAACGTTACGCATGAGTAGGAATAGTGCCCGCCGCGCGTAGCAACGACTGCCCCGACATCTCGGCGGGTTGAGCCAACCCCATGAGTGCCAATACAGTAGGTGCAATGTCGCCGAGCTTGCCATCGGCCAGGGTGCCCTGGTAGTCGTTATCAACCAAGATGCAGGGCACTAGGTTTGTAGTGTGGGCGGTATTGGGTGTGCCGTCGGGGTTCACCATCATGTCGGCGTTGCCGTGGTCGGCTATGATGATGCTGGCATAGCCGGCCGCTTGGGCTGCTTCTACCACCGCCTGAGCGCAGATGTCGGCAGTTTCTACGGCCTTCACAGCGGCTTCAAATACGCCGGTGTGGCCCACCATGTCGGGGTTAGCGAAGTTGAGAACCACAAAATCTGCTGAGTTGGCTTGCAGCTCCGGCACCAGCGCGTCGCGCAGCTCGTAGGCGCTCATCTCAGGTTGCAGGTCGTAAGTGGCTACCTTGGGCGAGTTGCGCAGGATGCGGGTTTCACCCTCAAACTCGTTTTCCCTACCCCCCGAGAAGAAGAAAGTCACATGGGGGTACTTTTCGGTTTCGGCAATACGAATCTGTTTTCTGTTGTTAGTGGCTAGCACCTCACCCAGGGTATTTTCGAGGTTATCCTTTTCAAAAATCGGCGTGACGCCCGTAAACGAGGCGTCGTAGGTGGTCATGGTCAGGAAATGCAGGTTCAGGCGGTGCATTTCGTAGGCGTGCAGGTCCTGCTGGGTAAGGGCTTCGGTCAGCTCCCGGCCGCGGTCGGTGCGGAAGTTGAAGAATAGCACCACGTCGCCCTCCTGAATGGTAGCCAGCGGCTGCCCGTCGGCGCCTACCTTCACAATCGGCTTCAAGAACTCATCGGTAATTCCCTCCTTATAGGAGTCCTGCATGCTCTGAATCAGGTTCTGGGAGGGCGTGCCTTTGCCGTTCACCAGCAAGTCGTAGGCAATTTTCACCCGTTCCCAGCGGTTGTCGCGGTCCATGGCATAGTAGCGGCCTACAATGGAGGCAATGCGGCCACTGGCCCCACGCTGCAGGTGCTGCTCCAGCTCGTTCACGTAGCCTACCCCGCCCTTAGGGTCGGTGTCGCGGCCGTCGGTGAAAGCGTGGATGAACACGTTGTGCACCTCCTGGTCGCGGGCCAGGGTGCAGAGGGCTTTCAGGTGGTCGATGTGCGAGTGTACGCCGCCATCGGATAGTAGGCCCAGCAGGTGTACTGGCTTCTGGTTGGTACGAGCATACTCGAAGGCTTTTTCCAGGGCCGGGATGGCGCCCAGCTTCCGGTCGCGGATAGCCTTGTTGATGCGTACCAGGTCCTGGTACACCACGCGGCCCGCACCAATGTTCATATGGCCTACCTCCGAGTTGCCCATTTGCCCTTCTGGAAGGCCAACGGCCTCACCTGAAGCCTGCAGCTTGCTATGCGGATAGCGTTGAAACAACGAGTCGAGGAAGGGCGTACGCGCCTTGTCAATGGCGGATACTTCCTTGTTCTGGGCCAGCCCCCAGCCGTCCAAAATGACCAGCAATACCTGTTTGTTCATGCGGCAAAGATAACGTACCTAGCCCGGACCAGGCACAATTTGTTGTGTTCTTCCCTCCGGAAAGAAACCGCATCCCATACGCAATCCAGGAGGCAGCTGTTGGCATAATTTTAGCAATCGGAGGTGAAGTATTCTTTTTCCAATATGAAACGCACTTTTACCCGGGTTTTCCTCTTCCTGTGGCTCACGCTCAGTACGCTGGCCGCGTACGCCCAAGGCGACGCCCTACTGGCTGCCCGTGCGGCCATCAGCAACGGTTCCTCGCGCGACTTGGCCCAATATTTTGCCACTACCGTCGAACTGGGCTTCGATGGAGACAAGCAAAGCTACAGCGCCACGCAGGCTGAGTTTGTGATGAAAGACTTTTTTGCTAAAAATGCCAGTAGCGGCTTCGAATATATTCACAAAGGTGCCAGCCCCGAGGGCGTACCCTACGCCATTGGTAAGTATGCCAGCAAAAGCGGCTCTTACCGGGTATTTGTAAAGATGAAGTCCTTCAACGGCGCCATCAAAATCGACACAATTGAGTTTACCAAAGAGTAGATGAGGCGGTAAGAAGCGTTTCATCTCTGTGCAGATAAAGCATCCGAAGCCCCCGCAGCTTGCGCTGCGGGGGCTTCGTGCATGCAGGCCGTGGTGGAACGTGCATGCGGCGTTGCGCATAAAGGCCTGCTGACACCATTATATCAGCCCGTTTTTCTATTTTTGCACCGTGAAAAATAGCCCCTACCTTACCCCGGACGCCCTGACGACGTTTATCCGCACGGCGCTGGCCGAAGACGTAGGCGACGGGGACCATTCCTCGCTGGCTGCCATTCCGGCTGCAGCCCGCAAGCGTGCCCGCTTGTTGGTGAAAGGCGAAGGCGTACTTGCCGGCGTAGAGCTGGCCCAGCTGATTTTTCGGGAAGTGGATCCGGCCCTGCAGATAGCCGTTGACTTGCCCGATGGCAGCCGCATCCGGCCCGGCGACGTAGCCTTCGTGGTAGAGGGGCCCGCTCGTAGTATTCTCACGGCTGAGCGGCTGGTGCTCAACTGTATGCAGCGCATGAGCGGCATTGCTACTCTCACGGCCCGTCTCACCGAGCTGCTGGCCGGCACCAAAGCCCGCCTGCTCGATACGCGCAAGACTACCCCCAATTTTCGTATCTGCGAGAAGTGGGCCGTGGTAATTGGCGGCGGCGTGAATCACCGCTACGGGTTGTTCGACATGATTATGCTGAAGGACAACCACGTGGATTATGCGGGCGGTATTCGGGCAGCCATTGAGGCCACGCACGCCTACCTAGCCAGCACCGGCCGCACGCTACCCGTCGAAATTGAAACCCGCAACCTGGCCGAAGTGCAGGAAGCCCTGGATACGGGCGGCATCTCGCGCATCATGCTCGACAACATGACGCCCGACCAGATGCGCGAGGCCGTGGAGCTGGTGGCCGGCCGCTACGAGCTGGAAGCCTCGGGTGGCATTACGGAAGAAACGCTGGCGGCTGTGGCCGCTACTGGGGTAGAATATATCTCGGTGGGTGCCCTCACGCACTCGGCCGGTACGCTGGACATGAGCCTGAAAGCATTCTGATGCGCTGATTTTCACTGAGTTGCTGTGCTAGCTTCTTTACATCTGAATTAGCACAGCAACTCAGTGAAAATCAGCGCACCAACCCATTAAATATCAGCACATCAACAATATGCAACAACCTAATCAGCGGGGGATGCGGCAGGCGCAACAACCTTCGCCCCTTGCGATTCGCACGAAAAAAACACAGCTCGATACCAATACCTACACGCGCCTGGCCATGGCGCAGGTCTGGAAAAAGGAGTGGTGGTACGCGCTTATTCCTTTTGCGGTGGGCGTGCTGCCAGCCCTTATCTGGCCCTCGTGGTGGTGGTTGATTTCGGGGGTAGTGCTTACTATTTTGTACGTGCTGCTGCGCTCGGCGCAGATTACCGGTGTGACGCAGATGGAGCAGAGCAAGCCGCTGTTTGAGCGCGTGAGCTACGAAATTGACAACCGTCAGCTGATTGCCCGCCTCAATGAGAAGCAGGGCATGAACATTGGCTGGGAAATGATTGGACGTGCCCGCCTGGCCCCCGATGGCTACATGCTGTATCTGAAGCAGGGGGAGGCCCCGCAGGAGCTGGCGAGCTGGCGCCGCTGGGTGGCCCGCACCTTCGATGTGCCGGTATTTATGCTACTGCCGTCGCGCATCTTCAACTCGCCCAACGATATCAAGCTGTTTGAAGCTATTTTGCGGCGCAAGAACCTGCTGCCTGCCGAAACCAAGGCCGCGTAACATTTCGGTGGCGCCGCGGGTACATCTGTGCGTACCTTTGCGCGCATAAGCAGGTAAGCTTTCTTTTTTTACGTAGTTCGCTTCGGCATTTTCTTCCTTATTGATATGACCAAACAACTTCTGCTCTCCGGCCTTGCCTTGGCCACCCTCGCGCTGAATGCGTGCAGCAGCGAGCCTTCGGATTGGCGTCCGGACAAGAAAGTATCATTGGATATGGTTGCGCCCGGCACGCGCTCTTCCCAGGTGTTTGATGTGAAAGCCAACCACGAGGAAACCCAAGCCAATGGTGCCGCTATTCCGCACCCCATCAATTCAGAAGTAACCCTCGACGAGCGCGCCATGCCTAACGCGCAGGAAACCGTATCGGCCAATGATCCGGAAGTACGTCGTGAGCAGGGAGAAGCGGCGCAGAAAAAAGCTAAAGCTCGGTCCCGTTCGGTGCAGGACGACGACTCGCACCAATAATGAGGCGTTTTTCATTGGGCCGCTTGGTGCTTCGCCCGGTAACGGGGCTGCTACTGGCTGCTGTACTGCTGCTGGCGGCTTGCCAGTCGGAGCCGACCACTACCACTGCCACACCCGCCGCTACCAGCGCAACTACGCCTGTGCATACCGCTGCCTACGTATGCCCTATGGGCTGCCAGGGTAGTGAGAGCGACAAGCCAGGCAAATGTCCTGTATGTGAGATGGACTTGGTAGCTAGCCAACCAGCCGCTACACCGGCTGATAAGTAGAGTAAGCTCAAACTTTTTATTTGCAACTTTGTTTCAAATAAATGTCTGTTGAGTACCCGAAAAGAAAGGGGGCGCGGATAGCGCCCCCTTTCTTTTCGGGCCTGAATGTAGCAGGCCTTTTTCCTTCTTAGCGTGTTGTATGTGGCTTGCCATTTTTAGTTTGTTTCTGACGGTACTGGGAGCAGGGCTGCTTACCCGACTAGTGCCTACCCTGCACACTGTCTGGCTGAAGCCACTGCTGGCCTTTGGAGGCGCTTATCTGTTCACGCTCACGATAATGCACTTGCTGCCGGAAGCGTTGTTGCTTCTCCCTGGGCAGCCTCATCAGGTAGGGTATTATGTGCTGGCGGGTTTCTTCGGTCAGCTGTTGCTGGAAGTGTTTTCGCAGGGGGTAGAGCATGGGCACGTGCACGCCCACAAGCAGGAACGGCAACCAAGGCGGGTGCCTTATGCGCTGCTGGGCGCCTTGGTGCTGCACTCCTTCCTGGAGGGTAGTATTCTGGTGAAAGCGCCGCAAGTTGGGGAGGTCGGCAGTAATCTGTATGCGGTATTAGTCGGCATTATCCTGCACCATATTCCGGCGGCATTTGCGCTCATGGGTACACTGCTATTGCAACTGGGCACTTTTCGGCGGGCACTGCCCTACCTGCTGCTATTTGCAGTAGCGGCGCCGGCGGGTATTGTGTTCAGCAACTATGTGGTGCTGGAGCAGCTAGTACATAGTGGGTGGTACGCCGCGCTACTGGGCTTGGTAGCCGGCAATTTTCTGCATGTATCCACCACTATCCTATTTGAAACCAGCCCCGAGCATCACCTGAATATCCGCAAGCTGGTTGCCACACTAACTGGGGCGCTGCTGGCCCTGGCCGTCGACCTGCTGTAAGAGAGTAGTAGCTGTGGTTGTACCGTAGGCAGCCTGCTGCGTGGTTAGGCAGCATGCGGTATCAAAGGGTAGACAACATCAAGCCTAGCGTCTCTACCCGAAGTTAATATGCGCAGTGAGAGAATTTTGCAGAAACCGGACGGCGTATATCCGGTCACTTTTGCGCCCGTTCACAGATAGTCGTCTGCTTCCAGCGTACGGCCGCTGCCGTACACAAACTGCTCCAGTTGCAAGGCGCGGGCCCGCTGCTGTGTCAGTTCTTGCTGGAGCTGCTGCATGCGTCGACGCATAGCCAATACCACGTCGATGGCGGTGGTGCTCAGGCCGAGCTCATGTTGCAGGCGCGCCAGGCGGGCCAGATGCTCGGGCTCGTCGCGGATGGTGTCAGGGGCGCCAGGTGCAAGCTGCACCAGCCCTAACTCCACAAACTCGCGTAAGTCCTGTTCGCGCAGGCCATACGTGACGGCGCAATCGTGATAAGTAATCGTGATGACGTGCGTTTCCATAAGGATGAGTAGCGGGTGGTGCATTGCCAGTTGCCAAAATAGACTCGCAACAGGCAATGCAATTAGTCATTGCGCAAAGCGGCCAGCTGCCGGAATAGGTCTTTTTCTTGGTCAGTGAGCTGCTGGGGTAGGCTAAGGGTAAGGCGCAGATACAGGTCGCCGAACTGACCGGGCTGGTCGTACACCGGAAAGCCCTTGCCCCGCAGGCGTAGGCGGGTATCGTTCTGCGTCTCGGGCTTTATCTTGATTTTGACGCTACCTGACAGCGTTTCCACTACCTGCTCGCCGCCCAATACGGCCTTATACACGCTCACGGGCACTTCCTGGGTTAGGTCGTGGCCGGTGCGGGCGTAGCGCGGGTCGGGCTCGATGCGGAACGTGAGGTACAGAGAGCCCGCCGGGCCGCCGTTGAGCCCCGGCCCGCCCTGGTTGCGCAGCCGGATGGTTTGGCCATCTTCCACACCTGGCTTCACATTGAGACGCAGGTTTTTGCCATTCACCGTAATGGTGCGCGGCCCGCCCTGGTAGGCTTCGGCCAGTGTCAGAAGCAGCTCGGCCTGGTAGTCCTGACCGGCGCGGGCGCGGGTACCCCCAGTACGGCCGCCGCCCATCCCACCGAAAATGTTACCGAAAAAATCGGAGAAATCGGCTCCGCCAAACGGATCCTCCCCACCGCCACCAAACCCGCCACCCTGCGCGTACTGCGACCAGTCAAACCCGCCGCTACCCCCAGGCCCACCGGCGCCGGCTTGCTGGTAGCGCTGCCAGTCGGCGCCCAACTGGTCGTATTTGCTGCGTTTCGCCGGGTCGCTGAGCACCTCGTTGGCCTCATTCACCTCCTTAAACTTACGCTCCGCCTCGGGGTCGTTGGGGTTCACATCGGGGTGGTACTGGCGGGCCAGCTTGCGGTAGGCTTTCTTGATCTGGTCGGCCGTTGCGTTCTTGTCTACGCCCAAGGCCTTGTAATAATCCTTGTAGTCCAAAGCAGTTGATGAGTTGATATGTCAATTATTAATGTGTTGATTTCTATTGTGGTGATAACTAGTTGTGACTTGGCAAAGTCTATATGTGATACTCAACTAGAAAGCAGTACGCAGAAACCAACAAATCACAAATCATTTCATCGGATCGTGGCCCCAGTTCATGAGCGAGTAGCGCCAGCGCGAATGTTCTTTGTCCTTCTCGGGGACCTGGGCCGAGTGGCGGCTGATGTAGCTGTGCACCTTGTGCATGTGCGCGTAGTCGTCGTCGGTGAGGTCGGCTTTTTTCTTGTGCAGAATCTTGATGATGTGCTCACCCGACTTCTGCCCAATGCTTTTGCCGTCGCCGCTATCTTGGCCTACTTCCTTCGATTCGTCGGTTTTCAGCCACTTCTCCAGCTCAGAAGCGGTCATGTTTACCTGGTCTTTGAACTGCTTGTATACTTTGTCGTTTTCGGTGTCGTTGGAGGCTGTGCTCATGGCTGTGGGAGAGTAGAAGGTCAGTAGATCCGTAGAGGAGAAACATCCGTATTTCTTACCGAAAACGAGTGGCAGTGCCTTCTGGTTACCAATGCACCGATGGCGCATGTAGTTGCCCTCGTGCCTGTTACCTGCACCCCGTCTGATTCTTCTTTATTTCAATCTGTACCCCATGAAAACCACCCCTCTGCTCGCCGCCTTGTTGTTGGCCAGCGCCAGCCTAATGGTTCAGGCCCAAACCACGCCGCCCGCTCGCAAAGCTGTGCAGCCCAAACCCCGTGTGATGCCCAAAGGAGCCACCATGAAGGAGGGGTTCACCGTGAAAGAGGGCCAGGTGATGCGTACGCAAAGCGGCGCCACCAATCCACTGCGCGAAGACGTGACCCTACCCAGCGGCGCCAAAGTAGCTGCTAATGGCACGCTTACCACCACCGACGGCCGTACCGTTACGCTGCAAGAGGGAGATATGGTATCGCCCACCGGGCGCCTCACCACGGCAGCTTCTATGGCTGCTCAGGATAGCCTGATGCGCGTGGCCATGGACAAAACCAAGGGCAAGAAAAGCAAACGGAATTAGGCTAATGTATTGATGAGTTGAGCAAGCTGTAGAGCGGTTTTCATTCATTAGCCTATCAACCCGCCAGCACATCAGCACATCAATCCTACTCGGAGTAGTCGCGCAGAATATCGAGTGCCTCGGCCTCGTCTTTGGCTTCTACCACCTCGTCAATGACAAACTGGATTTCGGCTTCTGACCAGTGCTGGGCTTCGGCCGCTTTCACGAAGGTACCTAGGGTAGTGAAGCGGTTGGAAACGGCCGTCGGGAACGACCATTTTACTTTTTTGCGGATACGCATAAGGTAGGGGTAGGAACAGGGTTAACGGACGGCGCGCACTACTTTCAGCTGCACAGGCGCCACGCCGGCGTCCAGCAGCCCGATCTTACGAGCCGCCTTACGCGACAGATCAATAACACGGCCTTTGACGTGTGGCCCCCGGTCGGTGATGGTAACTTTGACGGAGCGGTGGGTGCTAGGGTTCGTGACGCGCACTATCGTGCCGAAGGGTAAGGTGTTGTGCGCCGCCGTGCGCCGGCCAGGGCGGTAGGTACTACCACTGGCCGTTTTGCGGCCGTTGAATTTGTCGGCGTAGTAAGAAGCTTTGCCGGTTTGAGTGAAGGCATTGCGCCCACCACCGCAGGCCGAAAGCAATAGCGTGCTACTCAAAAACAACCCGGCGCAACGTACGCAAGACCGGAAAAAAAGAGGTACTGGCATAGCGCGAAAGTAGGCGAAAAGCGGTAACTGCCTAATGGTGGCCCTTTGGGGTAGGGCGCGGCCGAGCCGGAATACGCAGGCTGCGCAGCTTCTCGAAACTGCCCTGAAATACGTTGAAATCGACGGTGCCGCGGATACCGGGTACGTACGATTCGTCGGAGTGCTGCCAGATAATCCACTTGTCGGCGGCTAGGCGGGGGGTGTCCACCTCGTAGTGCGCCAGCCACAACGGATACTCATCGAAATGCCCAGCTAGGTAGCGCCGGTAGAAGCCGTAGTTGGAGTAGAGAATGGGCCGCACCCCATAGTGTCGCTCTACCAGCCGCAGCCAGGTAGCTAGGTTGCGGCGCATGGTAGCTACGTCGTGAAAATCGGGGGCCTCCACGTCGAGCACGGGCGGTAGGTCGCCGGCTTGCAAAGGCACAGTTCGCGTAAACAGGTTGGCCTGGGCCGCGCCATCGTAGTTGGGCTGAAAGAAGTGATAGGCACCCCGGTACACGCCCGCCCGGCGGGCGCCCCGCCAGTTGGCCTGAAAGCGTGGGTCGCGCAACGTAATACCCTCCGTCGCTTTGATAAACGCAAATTGTACTTGATGCCCCGCTACCAGTCGCCAGTTGATCTTGCCCTGGTAAGATGATACGTCGATACCGTGCACGGAGTAGCCGGCCAGTAGGGGCGTGGCCTCCAGGCCCGTGAGGCGACTAGTGGTGAGGGTAGCATACGTGTGGCGCACGTAGCGGTGCAGCTGCCGGTGGTAGCGCACATACAGCACCAACGCTCCCAGCAGCAGCAATACCACCACCAGCCGCCACGTGCGCCGGATGTTGGCGGCGCGGGCAGCCGCGGCAGTAGCCCGGCGAGAACGATTGTTGGTGAGGGTAGCCACACCGAAAGTAACGCAGGATTTCGACGCGGTGGTACCCGGCAGCGGGTAAAAAATGCGTTTTTTTGCTTGGGTGCGTATCTTTCGGTCAGTGCGCCTTTCCTATGCACTGCTATGCCTATGTCATCCTCCTCTGAAGCCCGCGACGAAAACGGCCACCTCATCCGGGAACTGCACGGCGTTACGCTGGCCCAGATTCTGGAGTACCTGGTAGCGCGCTACGGCTGGGATGGGCTGGATGAGCGCATCCGCATCAACTGCTTTGCCGTCAATCCCAGCATCAAGTCCAGCCTCACCTTTCTGCGCCGCACCCCCTGGGCCCGCACCAAGGTAGAAGACCTCTACATCCGCACCCGCACGAAAGAGGTGAGTGGTGAGAAATAGTGAAGTTGTGAGGTGGTGAATTGCAAAGCGTCCGTCATCCTGAGTAGCGCGAAAGACCTTCTGCTCACAGAACGAGTCGTTGTTACGATGGTCGTTCTGTGAGCAGAAGGTCCTTCGCTGCGCTCAGGATGACACACGTATATTTACTCACAATTTCATTACTCACCACTCACATCCCATGGCTGATGTAACCGAAAAAAACGGCTTTCTGACGTGGCTGGCGGGCCTTGGGCTGTTCGTGGCATTTGAGGTGGTAGTGTACTACCTGCTGCGGTTTGCCACGTCGGGCCTGGGTGAGAGCAACCAGCTACAGCCCGAAAACACCATTGTCAGCAACTGGGTGAAGACAGTGGTATTTCTGCTGCTACACTTGCTGCTGGTGGTAGTGGCCGTGCTGGTGCTGAGTAATCAGCTGCCACGCCGCTACCGGGGCCAGCTGATGGGCTGGTTTTATCTGTCGCTGCTGATGGGCTTCGTGTTGCTGATTCCGCTGTTTGGGTAAGACTAAAACAAAAAAGCCACCCGTAGGGGTGGCTTTTGGTAAGGGTAGGGAGTGAGTACTAGCGAATTTTAATGTCGATTTCGCGCCGCTTGGTGGCGTTGTCCCTATTGTATGGGATGCGGATGCGCAGCTCGTTGCCTTCGTGCACGGCGTCAATGCGCTCCAGGTCCAGGCCGGTGGGGATGGTCAGGGTTTGGTTGAACAGCGGTGCGGCCAACTGGTCGTCGGGCTGATGACGGTATTCACAGAAAACGGTCAGGTTACGGTCGTTCAGCAGCACGTGGAAGTTTTCGGGGCTGATGGAAGGAGCCGCTACCCGAATAACCACGCCCTTTTCGCGCTTATCTACCCGCAGCATGGCCTGCGCAATACCACCGCCAATTGTATTGAGCAGGTCGAGTTGCGGGGCGATGTTATGAATAAATTCTTTGTTTATCAGATTCATGGTGTTTTCCTCTCTCTAAGTTTCAATACTCTATAATCAAACGGTATACCAGCCGGATAAGATCCGTAAAATCTGCATAAAGCAGCCATAATGTCGCTTGCGGATCCGTTTTTGTTTTCTCATAATGCCATATTGGCGGTTATTGGAGGTGGTAAACTATATGCTTCAGCTTATCAGTTACCGCCATTTTTGCGTATAGGCCTCAAGGTTTGGCCCTGATGCTCCTGCAATCTGCTGGTCTTGAATAGCAATACAAGTCCAACGCCAATCGACTACCGCTCTGCTTTCTACTGCGCTATTTTCACTGCCTATGCAGCCTATCACGTTTACTACTCCCCGCACGGCACGCTATTATCTGTTGGGCGAGTCAGGCCCTGCTATTCAACAAGTGTGGTTTTGCTTGCACGGCGAAAACCAGCCGGTGCCGGAGTTGGTCGCGCAGCTAGTGGCCCTCGACACGCCCGAGCGCCTGCTGGTGCTGCCCGAGGCCCTGTCGCGCTACGGGTTGCCCTCCGACGGACAAGGGCCGCGCCGCATTGGGGCCGACTGGTTTGCGGTGGGCGACCTGATGCCCGACCTGACCGACTTGAGCAACTACCTCGACTCGCTGGCGGCGGAGGTGCTGGCTGCATGCCCGCCCGATGTGACCATCACGGTGCTGGGCTGCGGGCACGGCGGTGCCGCGGCGGCGCGCTGGCTGGCCGGCCAGCGCACCCACTATGACCGCCTGATTCTGTACGCCGCCGTATTTCCGCCCGAAATAGACCGTCGCGCTACCCTCAAAGCCCTGCCGACCCGGCCCGTCACGGTCATCGCCACTACCATCGACTCGTATAAGCTGGAAGCCGATGGGCGGGCGCTGCTCGACGACCTGGACGAAGCCGGCCTACCAGCGCGGCTGCAATACGTGTCGGAAGGACCCGTAACGCTGGCCGCGCTGGGTAGCACTACCCCGTTGCGCTGAAGCCTTTAATTGCCATCCCGTTTTCCACCCAAGCACCCCGCCATGAGTTCTACCCTTCCCGACGTCGACCTGACCAAGCTGCCTACCCGCGCCCCCAAGCACATGCATAAGGCTGAAACCAAGCGCGAGATGCGCAAAATCAGGGAGGAGCTGGTGGAGTGGCAAGAGCGCTTATATGCCGAGAATAAGCGCAGTATTCTGGTAGTCTTGCAGGGCATGGATGCCAGCGGTAAAGACGGCCTGATTCGGCGCGTGTTTAGCGGTATCAATCCCCAGGGCGTGCGGGTCTACTCTTTCAAGGAGCCCACTAAAGAAGAGCTGGCCCACGATTTTCTGTGGCGCATCCATCAGCGTACCCCCGGGCATGGCATGGTGCACGTTTTCAACCGCTCGCACTACGAGGACGTGCTCATCACCCGCGTAGTGGGCTTGATAGACGACGCCACAGCCAAACAACGCTTCGAGGCTATCAACCACTTCGAGAAGCTATTACAGCAGGCCGGCACTACGGTCCTGAAGTTTTACCTGAATGTATCCGAAAAGGAACAGGAGGAGCGCTTGGCGGACCGCGTGAGCAACCCCAGCAAACAGTGGAAATACGAGCCCGGCGACGACCAAAAGACCAAGCAGTGGCCCGAGTACCGTCGCGTATATCAGGATGTGTTTCGCCAGTGCAGCCCGCCTACGTGTCCGTGGCACATTCTACCCGCCGATCAAAAATGGTATACCGCCTACGAGGTGGCGCGCACCCTGCGCGATGCCCTGGCGGAGATGGACCCTGCCTACCCCGAAAGCAAACTGACCCGCCCGGAGTAGCCGCGGGCGGGTCAGTTTGCCGCGGCGTTAGGCTACGGCTAGGTGGTGGCTGCTCAGGTGGTGGTCTACGCAGTCCAGCACGTGCTGCACAGTACGCAGGGTTTCCACCTCGGGGTCTGGTATCTGGATATGAAAGCGGTGCTCCAGATCAATCACCAGCTCCACGGTTTCAATCGAGTCCAGCCCGATATCCTCGGCCAGGCGGGAGGTAGGGAGCAAGGGCTGGGTAGTGCGGCGCCCCTTCCGACGAAGCAGGCGCTCTACTTGCTGGCGGACAAGTTGTTCCATCAGAAAAGCAAGAAAAGGGTAAACAAATAGCGGGTATGTAACGCCCGGAAAGTACTGGTTTGGTATAGTCGCGGTTGAAAAAGTGACGTGTTTGCTTCCGTTAGTTGGTGGGTAACAGCAATAGCACTGTTTCGGTGGCGGCGAGGTAGGTGCCGGTTTCGGCTAGGGTAGCGGCAATGGTGCCATCGGTGGGTGCTACCACGTACTCGAAGCCCAGAGCGGCCGGTGCTGAGCCCTGCGTGGGTAGGGTAGAGGCCATCTTGGCGAGTACCTCGCCCCGGCGCACATGCTGGCCCGGTACCACGTAGAGCTGCCACAAACGGCCTCGTACGCCTGCTGCAATGGCTTGTCCTGTAGCCACCAGGGGCATAGTGGCCGGAGTAGCAGTGACTGTAGCCGCCGGCACAGCCGCATGAGGATGTAGCCAATGGGGTAGGGTAAGGCTGCCAATCGCGGCCAGCGGGATAAAGAAGAACCCCAGAGTTTTTTTCATAATGTGGGGAAAAAGGATAACCGTAATCATAACGGTTACAGTTAGAGGCAATAAGTAGCCAGGACCAAGGGGTATGTGCACCTTACAACTAGGCTGACGTTTAGGAGCGGCATTTACTTTACCGCAGGGGCTAAAACACTGAAAATGGTCATCAGTTGTCGGGCTCTGCCGAGCAGCCGCAGCCTTCATCGGCGAGGCGCAGGCGTATCTGACGGATTACTTCTGTGAGCGGTACAGCCGCCAGGGCCGCTTGCATGGCCTTTTTTGCTGGGCCGAGCAAATCATCAAGCGAGTCGCTGATAACGCGGCCCACGTCGCAGCCAGCGTTGGGGTTGGTGTTGTTGACGGCAAACAGATCAGCTTCGGGCTCTAGCATGGCGTGCAGCACATCCAGCAGCGTGATGCGCTCCAATGGCTGGTTTAACAGGGCGCCGCCACCCGTGCCCAGCTGCGTGCGCACCAGGCCAGCCCGGCGCAAATCGCCCAGCAGGCGGCGCACTACCACGGGGTGCGTGCCCACGCTCTTCGCCACTACCTCCGAGGAGACCGGCTGCCCATTGGCGCGGGCCAGATAGGCCAAAATATGCGTAGCAACAACGAAGCGGGTGTTCATGATAAAGTGTGTAACAATATAGGTTACAAATATACTGGGCAAAATGTTTTACACGGCCTGCTGTTTTAATTGTAAGACCGGGGTGCCTCACTCCCTTCCCCCTCTCCAAAAAAGAAGAGGGGGAAGCTTTGCTGAGCTGTTTGCTGCTTAGCTGGCCGGCTGCTCTAGCAAGGCCAATTGAGTGCGCAACTCTTCGGGCCGAACGGGGTAGGGAGCACCGTTGCGAATGGTCTGAAAAACGGCTTCAAATAAGCCCAGGTAATTGCTTGGCTGGCTGGGGTAGGGGGTGGTCGTAAGCTTGTCGGTGCCGGGAGCGGCCAGCGTGAGACGGCCGGCGTGCTCGGGTACTTCATGACCAAAGCTGGGCTCGGTGGGGCCCATACCGGCTTGGAGCTGGGCCTCCTGTGCATCGGCGCGCATCTTGCTGAAGCTGCCGCGCGTGCCATGCAACACGAACGCTGGGCCCGGTTGCGCAACGAGCAGGCCGCTGGTCAGAAACACCTCCAGCCCCTCAG
Source organism: Hymenobacter aerilatus (assembly GCF_022921095.1). NCBI lineage: Bacteria > Pseudomonadati > Bacteroidota > Cytophagia > Cytophagales > Hymenobacteraceae > Hymenobacter > Hymenobacter aerilatus. Next base: position 4,127,280 of record NZ_CP095053.1, on the reverse strand, counting down.
GGTAGCGCAGGTGCAGGTGAAAGTAGTCGTCTACCCGGGAGTGGGGGCGGTGGCTAGTCAGAGTCTTGGTGCAGCTAAGCGGCGCTCCAAATAAGCTGATAGCCTGGTCGAGCAGGTGCGGCCCCAGGTCGTAAAACAAGCCGGCGCCAGGACCAGGCTCTTCCTTGAATGTCTTGGTATTGAGGGGCGTTCTGAACCGGTCGTAGCGAAAATGTACCTCGTGCAGCTTGCCTAGCTCCCCGCTTTCCACCACGTCCCGCACGGCCAGAAAGTCGCTGTCCCAGCGGCGGTTTTGGTAGGCCAGAAAATGCCGGTTTTTTTGCTGCGCCAGGTCCAGGAGCCCTTCCAGCTCGGCGGTGGTGATGGCCACTGGCTTTTCTACCAGCACGTGTTTGCCTGCTTGCAAGGCCTGGGTAGCTAGGTCCACGTGCGTATTATTGGGCGTGTTCACAATCACCAGTTCTAACGCCGGGTCGGCTAGCATGGCCTCTACGCTAGGGTAGCTCTGGAGGGTAGGGTAGGCCTGGGTGGCACGCTGCTGGTGGCGCTCCACTACAGCGCGCAGCACAAAACCAGGATGAGCGGCTACAAAAGGCGCCTGAAAAATCTGGCCCGACATACCGTAGGCCAGCAAACCCGTTTGGATAGGAGAAGCTGTCGTCATGCCCTAAAGATACGCGGAACGGTTAGGGTAGGCGCTAGGCACGTCGCACTTGATCAATTTCGCAGGTTTCTTGTATGTTCAGGCAACTGACTTGCTGCGGTATGGTATATAGCATCTACCCGACTTCCAAGGCGTTTTCACCTATGTGCTGCTCTTTGCCCTCTGCGCGCTGAGCCGTGCGCCTGAGCGAAGCGGCCAAGCAAAAGCTGGGGACGTATTGGGTGTAGAATGATGTGGTAAATGTCGCTCAGAAGTCTCCGAATGAATTACAAAATCCTGACATATTGCATATGAAATGGACAAAAAACGGTAGGTTATTGCCGGTTGCTGTAGTGGTTGTCTCGTTGGCGCTGTCGGCCTTCGCCGTAACCAAACGCACGCTAGCTACGGATACTATACCTATGGATACACCCGACAACCAAACCACGCAGTTGGTGGCCGAGTCTGCCACGCCCCAGCTTATTGCCCAGCAATTCAAGTTCACGGAAGGACCAGCCGTAGACCGCCAGGGCAACGTATTTTTCACCGATCAGCCCAACAATACCATCTGGCAATACGACACCCAGGGTAAGCTGTCGTTGTTTATGGCCGATGCCGGGCGGGCCAACGGTATGTATTTCGACGCCAAAGGCCAGCTACTCGCCTGCGCCGACGAACATAACCAGCTCTGGTCCATCAACCCCGAAAACAAGAAGGTGCAAGTGCTGGTAAAAGACGTCGACGGCAAGCGCCTGAATGGCCCCAACGACGTGTGGGCGCACCCCAAAACCGGCAATATCTACTTCACCGATCCCTACTACCAGCGCGACTACTGGACGCACACCAGCCCCGATATGGTAGGACAGAAGGTGTTTTTGCTAACGCCCGGCCAGAGCCAGCCGGTAGTGGTAGACGACCAAATGCGCAAGCCTAACGGCATCATCGGCACCCCCGACGGCCGCTACCTCTACGTAGCCGACATTGATGGCGACAAAACCTACCGCTACCAGTTCGGCTCCGATGGCCGCCTCACCGACAAGCAGCTGTTTGCCGAGATGGGCTCCGATGGCATGACCCTGGACGAAAAAGGCAACGTGTACCTCACCGGCCACGGCGTGACTGTGTACAGTGCAGCCGGCCAGAAAATCGCTCACTTCGACGTGCCCGAAGAGTGGACCGGCAACATCTGCTTTGCCGGCAAAGACCGCAAAATGCTGTTCATCACAGCTTCTAAAGGAATCTACAAACTGTCCATGCGTGTGAAAGGCGCATACTAGGGTAGGGATACAACAAGAGGCCCTCTGATTATTTCAGAGGGCCTCTTGTTGTATCTATGAGAAGCACTATAGAAGGCTACTTGGTGCCTTTTACCAGGTTTTTGCCCAGGTCTTCTACTTTCTTTAGAAACTCATCTACGTCGGTATCGGCGTAGGTGCCGAAAGCGCTGGAAATAGTGCCCTTCACGCCGTCTTTGGCCTCAATGGCGTACAGAATCGACATATCGTCGGGGTTGCTTTCACCCTCGAAGCGGTAGAAGTCTACGATGGTCACGTCCTCGGGGGCGTAGGTCTTTTTATCGTCGCTCATGGCGTGCAGACGGCCATCCGTTACCACAAAATCAGCGGTGTAGCCTTCCTGATTCAGCTTTCTTTCAACGGAGGTCAACGAGCGTTCTTCTTCTTTGTCTTGCATAGGAGTAGGAGTTCTGGTAGAGAGAGTGTAGACAAGGGGTAGAAAAAGAACCCCTGCCCCGGCTATACGCAGCCAAGGCAGGGGCAGGTTGTTGCAAACGATCAGAAACTCGTGTGTTGGTGCGTTAGTGGCTGATTGCCTGTCGTTTTTCGATGGTACGTTGCAGCGCATCCACATCAATGGTGCTGCACGCGCCGCAGCCCTTGGCACAGCCGGCTGTGCTCTTGGTGAAGAAGGCCCGCCAAAAAATACGCCCCACATAGAACGCCGCCGCCACAAACAGCGCCGCAATAATGAAATACTGAATCTCGACGGAGGTGATAGTCAGAAGCATAGTGAGTATGTAACTAAGGCAGGGTAGGAAAAGTTTGCAAGCGTTGCCCTGTATTCATCGTGTCATCCTAAGCGGAGCGAAGGACATTCTCACGTGGGAATGAGTCGTTAATTGTTCTGTTTCTGTTGTCCTTCGCAAGCTCAGGATGACAGGTGGTTTACAGCGCCTTACTTTCCCCAATATTCCTTTACCGTCGCCATCATGGCCGGGTGCAGGGCGCCATTGCTGGCTACCACTTCGCGCCCGAAAATCGGGTCGCCGTCTTCCAAGAACTGCGTCACGCGGCCACCAGCTTCCAACACTAGGAGGATGCCCGCGGCTACGTCGTAGGAGTTGATGTTGAACTCGAAATACCCATCGAAGCGTCCGGCAGCCACGTAGGCCAAATCCAGCGCCGCCGAGCCTACCCGGCGCAGGCCGTGGGTGTTCTGCATGAAGGAAGCTAGGATTTTCAGGTAGTTATCGAGCTGATCAAACTTGTAGTAGGGAAAGCCCGTGGCTAGCAACGAGTCGTGGAGATCATCGGCCGACGACACGCGAATAGGCTTTTCGTTGCAGAAGGCCCCCGCACCCCGCGCCGCCCGGAAGCACTCGTCGAGGTTGATTTCGTAGACCACGCCTACTACCAGCGTATCGCGTTGGATGAGAGCCACGCTCACGCAGTAGGCTGGCTGCCCGTGAATGAAGTTGGTGGTGCCGTCCAGCGGGTCGATAATCCAGTTGAACTCCTCGGTCCGGCCAATGGTAGTAGTGCCTTCTTCGGTGATAAAACCAGCTTTGGGCAATAGGGCGCTCAGCTCGGCTACCAACTGCCGCTCACTTTGCTGGTCTACGTACGATACCATGTCGTGCAAGCCCTTGTTCTCGACGCGGCCGCGGTCGAAGTTGGCGGCTTCCTGTCGGATAAACTGACCGGCCCGACGGGCAATATCAGCTACTTGTAGGCTAAGGTGGTTGAAGTCCATGAGGAGGGTAGTAGGGATGCCACGCAGGCGTCCATTTTTGGTTGTAAAGTTAGGAGGGCCTTATAGGTGCCCAGTGGTGTAATTAGTAAGCTGCTTTGTCAACGATGGGCGCCTGCGAGGCGCCCCTGCGCCGTACGGCAGCCACGATGGTCCAGGCTAATAGCAACCCCGTCAGGATTTGCATGAGCGGGCCGAGCAACTCGCCGTGGCGCACGTAGAAGGTTTCTTCGGTATTGAGGTGTACAGGGTACCGGCGGGCGGTTTGCAGCCACCAGTCGGTGCTGCTCACGCGCTGGCCCTTCTGGTCGATGAAACCTGAAATACCAGTGTTGGCCGAGCGGGCCACGTCGCGGCGGGTTTCAATGGCGCGTAGGGTAGCATACTGGATGTGCTGCAAGTGGCCGGGCGAATCGGACCACCAGCCGTCGTTGGTGATGATACCCAGCAGGGTAGCACCGTTGCGCACATACTCGGCCGTGAAGTCGCCGTAGATGGATTCGTAGCAGATCAGGGGGGCCACGCGCAAAGCTGTATCCTGCGCCGAGCGAAACACCGTGCGCTCGTCCTGGCTGCCGTAGCTGCCTACTGTACCACCCAAATCGATGTGCGAAATAATTTTAGTCAGCGCTGGCGGAATTTTCTCCACGCCTGGCACCAGCCGCGACTTGTGGTAGAAGGTAGGCGCACCGGTAGGGCCTGGCAGAAACACCGCCGCGTTGAACACGTCGTACCAGCCTATATCGTCGCGGTAGCGCACGGTGGGGGTGGCTTCGCCGGCATAGCGCAGCACGCCGGTGTAGCCCGTTATCAGCTCCACGCCGGGGTGTTGCCCCAGCCACTGCCGCAGGCGCTGAATCTTAGGATTGGCATCAAACGCATCCTCAAAGTAGTGCTCCTCCAGCGAGGTTTCGGGCCACAGCACTAGGCGAGTCTGAGGCGTCAGGTTTTGCTCGGTGAGCGTGAGCAGGCGCGTAAGCTGCTGGTCGTACGGGATGAAGTTGGGATTACCAGAAAACTTTTCGTTGTAGGGGTCTACGTTGGGCTGAATCACCAATACCTCTGCCACCTTGCCTTTCTCTTGGTAGTTGCGGCCGATACTCAATGAAATACTCATTGGCACTACCACCGCCAATACGGGTGCTGTCCATCGCCAGCGTTCCGGCCCAGACGACCACGGGGCTACCGTTTTTGCTCCCCCAAACCACGCCCGGAATACCAATAAGTTTGTCACCCAAATCCACAAAGAGCCGCCCAGAAAGCCGGTGTATTCGTACCACTGCACCCACTGGTTGGCCTCGGCGAAGCCATTGCCCAGCGTCAGCCAGGGCCAGGTGAGGTCCCAATGCAGGTGCAGCTGTTCGAAAGCAATCCAGTAGATAGGTAAGGATAGATAGCCCAACACCGGCCCGGCCAGGCGCTTGGTGTGGTAGAAGGCCATGGTGGGTAGGCACATCAGCAAGGCGTTGAGTACCACAGCCGCAATGCCGCCGCCCAGGGTGCTGTAGCTCACCCACCAGGTAGTGAAGGCATTCCAGAGCACCAACGTGAGGTAGGTGTAGCGAAACACCCGCCAGCCACTACTGCCGCTGCGCACCAGTAGCTGCTCCATGCGCAGGTAGGGCACCCAGCCCACAAGCAGCAGCAGCGCCAACGGAGCCGCATGCACAGGCCAGCCAGCCCACAGCAAAGCAGCACTCAACAGCGCCAGCGAAGCGGGTTGCCAAGCCGGCACAGCCGCTGGCTGGCGCAGGGGAGCGGTGGTAGGAGCAGTTTGGGTAGGCATACCGTAAGGAATCAGTGATTAATGAGTAGTCGTGAGGTTGTGAAGTTGCGAAGTTATAGATGAAAAGTAGGTGTCATCCTGAGCTTGCGAAGGACCTTTTCACGCTGCAACTATGCATGTGAGGACGAATCGTTGTTACGCCCGTTGTTCACACGTGAGGAGCTTCTTCGCAAGCTCAGGATGACAGGCGTTTTCTACTCGCAACTCACTCGTCCTCATATCGATCTGACTTGCTAGGCTTCTCAATCTTGACGCCTTGCACCACCAGCACAATCTCACCTTTGATAGCCGTGCGGCTGCCGAAGTCGGCGGCCAGCTCGGCCAGGGTGCTGGTCACGGTTTCTTCGAATAGCTTGGTCAGCTCCCGGCTCACGGAGGCCAGGCGGTCGGGGCCAAACGTTTCGGCTAGCTGCGTCAGCGTCTTCACAATACGGTGCGGCGACTCGTAGAAAATCATGGTGCGGGTTTCCTGGGCCAATTCCTGGAGGCGCGTTTGCCTACCCTTCTTCACCGGCAAAAAGCCCTCGAACGTAAACCGCTCGGCCCCAAAGCCCGACTTGAGCAGGGCCGGCACAAAGGCCGTGGCGCCGGGCAGGCACTCTACCTTCAGGCCCCGCGCCAGGCACTCGCGCACCAACAGAAAGCCGGGGTCGGAGATGCCGGGCGTGCCAGCATCCGACACTAAGGCCATCCGCTCGCCTGCCGCCAAGCGGTCGAGGAGGCGCTGTACTTGCTGGTGCTCGTTGTGCAGGTGGTAGCTGAGCATGGGTTTTTTGAGACCCAAATGCTGCAATAGCCGGCCGCTGGTACGGGTGTCTTCGGCCAAAACGGTATCTACTTCGCCCAGCACCCGAATGGCCCGGAGGGTGATATCCTCCAGGTTGCCAATGGGCGTGGGCACGAGGTAGAGTAGGGTAGGGGTAGCAGCAGCGTCAGACATACTGCAAAGGTACGGAGTGTGGGCATCAGGCCGCCGAAATGCATCGGAAGCTGGTAGAATACAACCCTGTTTTCAGAAAGCAAGTACATATCAGTAGAATTCCACCCCATCACCTGCAACCAACCATCCTATGGCTATCGACCCGAAAGACCGCCCCGTACGGCAGGAACCCAACGAGCAAATTGACGAGCAAGAACTGCTGGCCAGCAACATCACACCCGGTGCCGATCCACCCAAGAATGCCGACGCCCGGGGTGGCTTTGGCAACCGCGAAGGCAAGGAGGGCTACGGTACCGACAGCTCGAACGGCATTACGGCTACCTCGATGAATGAGGACGAAGACCAGCTGCGCACCACCGGCGACAATATGCTCACGGAAGACGAGCGTCGCTCGAGCCGCGCCGACCAAGACCTGCCTGATCCTAAAGATACCGACCACCGCCGCGTGAACAATGGCCCCGCCGATGAGCTGGAGGCCGACGACATGCGCCAAGGCCCCGACGAGATGGAAGACCCCGACTCGCGGGTAGGCATGGGCCAGATGGAGCCGAAAGCGCCCGGCCTTAGTAGCGGTGGCGACTTTCCCAACGAGGCTACCCCCCAAACCAACGCCGACCTGCTGGACCGCAACGCCCAGGACTCTGGCCTGGAAGTATAACAGCTGTTACGAAACGCAGCCTATTATTCACCTAAACACTAACTGAGATGGCATACAATAGCAATAACACCAATCAGCAGTCGAAGGAAAACCACGGTAGCCCTTCGCAGTCGGAACAGCGGAAAGGCTCGGGCGACCTACCCGTAGAAAACCTAGACGAGGAGCAACGCCTAGCCGACGAGTACACCAATGACGGCTTGGACGAGGTACCCGCCCATTTGGTGAACAATCCTAACCGCAATTACGAAAAGCCCGATTTGGATAAGCCGCCGTATAGCTAAGGCAGTCTACAAAGAGCTTGTCGAATCACTCAACTCAACATCGTAGAAATCATGGCTAAAGAAGGAAATGAAATCAGCTCCCAGTCGGCTAAGCATCAAGGCTCACCTGCTGGTGGAGGCCAAGAAAAAGGCGCTGGCAATCTGCCCGTAAACGAACGAGACGAGCAAACGGAGAAGCGTCTGGCCGAAGAAGCCCAGGATGCGCCACAGTCTAATCCCAACCGCAATACCAACAAAGGCGACGCGGGCAAAGGCAGCTATAGCTAAGCCCAAAACGCATCATTGCATAACATGAAAAGCACCCGTAGCAACCGCCACGGGTGCTTTTTATATAAACACTTATAGGCTACACTAACTAGTATGGCTCGCTTTGTCACAACGGATATTCATGGTTGCGCTGCCACACTGCGGCATCTGGTAGAAAACGTGTTGCGCTTGCGCCCTACCGACGAGTTGTATCTATTGGGTGACTACGTGAACAAAGGGCCCGACACCAAGGGTGTGCTCGACTATCTGATGCAGTTGCCGCAGCAGGGCTACCAAGTGCTGTGCCTGCGCGGCAACCACGACCAGGACTTGCTGGATGCTGCCACAGGCCAAGGCGAGGTAAAGTGGGCTTCTGACCCCGACTACCACCTGACGCTGCAAAGCTTCGGTGTGGCGCAGCCCAGCGACATCCCGGCCGAGTACCTGCGTTGGCTGGCCGCCCTACCCTTTCAGCACGACCTCCCCGACTACACCCTCGTGCACGCCGGCTTTGACTTTCGCCAGCCCCCGGACAAGATGCGCGCCGACCATCATACAATGATGACCATCAAGCAATTCACCTTCGATGCGTCGCGGATGCAGGGGCGCCGCCTGCTGCACGGCCACGTGCCCACGCCCACCGCCGAGGTGGAGCGTCACGTGCGCCATCAGCAGGAAAGTATTGGCTTGGATACCGGTTGCGTCTACCGCCACAACCCCGAGTTGGCGCACCTCGCCGTGCTGGAGTTGGAGTCATTTCAACTCACGCTACAGCCCAATTTGGAGAATCCCTACCCTATTGCGGTGAGATAAGGTGAAGGGTGTGAGGTTGTGAGCAAAAAAGACGTGTGTCATCCTGAGCAGAGCGAAGGACCTTATGCCCGTAGAACGGTCGTTGATACGTTGGTCGTTTTCACGTGAGAAGGTCCTTCGCAAGCTCAGGATGACACACATATTTTTGCTCACAACTTCACCGCTTCACCATCTCACTCCCTACCTATCACCTTAGCACGCAGGATTTGCTGCGCCACCTCTTGGTAAGGGTTAAGCGAGTCAGCAGCTACTTGGGTGAGTAGCTTGCGGGCCTCGATGGGCTGGTCGGCTTGCCAGGTGGCCATGCCAAGATGGTAGAGCGCCTTGCCGGCCAGGTTGGATTCCGACTGCTCGCTCACGCGCTGAAGGTAGGGCCGAGCCTGCGCGGCTTGTCCCTGGCGCAGTAAAAAAATGCCGTTGAAATACAGCAAGGTGTCTTGGCCCAAGTGCTCAGTGGAAATTCGGCGTAACACCCGCAAGGCTGCGGGGTATTGCTGGTGGCGGTACTGGTACATGGCCTCGGCCAGCAATGGCCGGCGTGCAAACAGCCGTGTCGAATCGGTGAGACCAGGGTCGGGTACGTAGTAGCGTGCCCAGGTGGTAGTAGGGGCCGGGCGTAGTAGCAGGTAGGCCACTGCAGCGGCGGCCAGCACCAGCCCGGCGGCCACAATGCCGCCCCAGCGCGTGCGACGATGGGTGTCTTGCTTGATCCGAACTAGCGCGGCTTCCCGCTCGTCGAGGGTTTTGTCGAGGTTGAGCAGACGTAGGCGCAGCGTTTCGTGGCCCGCTACCCAGCGCAAATCGGCCGTGAGTTGCTGGTAGGCTTGATAGGCCCGTTGCAGATCAGCATCGTACGTCAGGCGTTCCTCGAAGGCTTCCTGCTCGGCCACAGTCATTTGCCCATCAGAAAAGCGTTCCAGGTCGTCCAGATACAGGCGCAGGTCGATGGAAGAAGGCATAGCAGACAGGAGAGACGAAACGGGTAGGAAAGGGGCAGGTGCTAAAAGTACGCAGAATAGGTGCGGACGAATGAATAGTTAGGCCGGCGTAGCGCCGCGGCTACGCTGGTGCAAATCGGCCAGCGTACGCAAGCTGCTGAGCTTCTGCTGACGCGCTACAGCTGCATTAGGGTAACCCATCTTGCCGGCTACCTTCGTGAAATTATAGCCCCGGAAATAAAAGTACATCAGCACGCGCTGACTATCGGCGCTAAGCTGGCGGAAAAATAGCACCAGGCGGCGGCGGCGGCCGGCCTCGGCGGCCGGTAGTAGCTCGGGGGCGGTATCGGCCTCTGTAGCTGGTGTTTGTAGCGCCAGCGCATACAGGTGGGTACGCAAGTCGTCTGGAGCTTTGGTGAGGCGGCCATCGGCTACTTGGTCGTAGAACAGCAGCAGGGCGTTGCGTAGGCGTTGGTGCGCCTGCTCGGGCGTGAGCTGCTGCTGTTGCTGCGCCCACCGGGCAAAATGGGCGCGGTGCTGCCGGTAGAAATCAACCAGCGCGGCTTGATTCCCGATGCGGAGTTGAGGCAGAATGTCGGCCAGTGGTTGAGCCATAAGCGAAGGACGAAGGGTAGACGCAGAGTGCGTACCAATAATAAACGGCTGTAGGCAAAAACTGTGCTGTTCAAAAATAGCTTTTTGGCATCGATACAGCATTACCCAGATTGCTGCCCGCCAAGGTGCTGCTAGTTCCCCGGCTTCGTCCTACCTTTGGGCTATGGAAACGAAAGCCCCCGCCATCGCCCAGGACACCACGGTGTTCGACCTGATTCAACAAGAAAAAGAGCGCCAGACCCATGGCATCGAGCTCATTGCCTCCGAAAACTACGTGTCGGAGCAGGTGATGCGGGCGCAGGGTTCTATCCTCACCAACAAGTACGCCGAAGGCCTACCCGGCAAGCGCTACTACGGCGGCTGCGAGGTAGTCGACCAGATCGAACAGTTGGCCATCGACCGGGCCAAGCAGCTGTTTGGGGTGGAGTGGGTGAACGTGCAGCCGCACTCCGGCGCACAAGCCAACGCCGCCGTAATGCTGGCTGTACTCAACCCCGGCGACAAAATTTTGGGTTTCGACCTTTCGCACGGTGGCCACCTCACGCACGGCTCGCCGGTCAACTTCTCGGGCAAGCTTTACCAGCCGTCGTTCTACGGGGTAGAGCCCGAAACCGGCCTCATCGACTGGCAGAAAGTGAAGGAAACCGCCCGCCGCGAGCAGCCCAAGCTGATTATTTGTGGAGCCTCGGCCTACTCCCGCGACTGGGACTACCAAACCCTGCGTGAAGCTGCCGACGAGGTAGGCGCCCTGTTGCTGGCCGACATTTCGCACCCCTCGGGCCTCATTGCCAAGGGCTTGCTGAACAACCCCTTCGACCACTGCCACATCGTAACTACCACTACCCACAAAACCCTGCGTGGCCCTCGTGGCGGCCTGATTATGCTGGGCAAGGACTTCGAAAATCCATTTGGGCTGAAGACGCCTAAGGGCGAAATCCGGATGATGTCGGCCTTGCTTGACTCGGCCGTATTCCCTGGCACGCAGGGCGGTCCGCTGGAGCACGTGATTGGCGCCAAAGCCGTGGCCTTCGGCGAAGCTCTTTCCGATGCCTACGCTGACTATACCCAGCAGGTGGTGCGCAACGCTCAGGCGTTGGCCAACGGCTTCCTGGAGCGCGGCTACCAGATTATTTCGGGAGGCACCGACAACCACCTAATGCTTATCGACCTACGCTCGAAGGGGCTGACCGGTAAGCTGGCCGAAAACACCCTCATCAAGGCCGACATCACCATCAACAAAAACATGGTGCCCTTCGATGATAAGTCGCCCTTCGTGACCAGCGGCATGCGCATTGGCTCGGCTGCCGTGACTACTCGTGGCTTACGCGAGCCGGATATGGCCCGCATCGTCGACTTTATCGACACTGTGCTGATGCACAACGCCGACGATACCTACCTGACACGAGTGCGCGGCGAGATAAACGAGTGGATGCAGCAATTTCCGCTGTTTGCCTAATTTTAGGGGATGCGTGCGGGTTGAAAAGATAAATCATGAGAGAAAACCGGCCGTCAACATCCTAACGACGGCCGTTTTCGTTTGTCTTTCACGGTTCCGTAGCCGGCATACGCCATCATCCACTCATTCACTCATTCATTAGTTCGTGGATCAACACTATATTCAATCAGGGCAGGCCGAGGAGGAAATGTCCTTCATAGACCACTTAGAGGCGCTGCGCTGGCATATTATTCGGGCAGCCATTGCGGTGGTCGTGTTTTCATTGGGTGCTTTCTTTGCCAAGGATTTTATTTTTCACGATTTGATTCTGGGCCCATCGCGGCCGGATTTCTGGACTTACCGCAAGTTCTGTGAGTTGGGACAATCAATAGGGGCACCCGATCTGTGTATCGATAAAATTAATTTCGATATTCAGAACCGTGAGATGAGCGGGCAGTTGGCTATGCACATCAGCACTTCCTTTATGGTAGGGTTGGTGCTGGGTTTCCCCTATCTGTTCTGGGAGCTGTGGCGCTTCATTAAGCCAGGTCTCTACCCCCAGGAGCAAGAAAACTCGCGTGGAGCGGTATTTTTTGTGTCTGCTCTGTTCATGACAGGCCTACTATTCGGCTATTACATTGCCGCGCCGCTGAGCATTAACTTTCTGGCGGCCTACAATGTAGACCCGAGTATTGAGAATCAGATTGATTTGCAGAGCTACATGAGTACGCTCACGACCATGTCGCTTTCGTGCGCGTTGGTGTTTGAACTGCCCATGATTGTGTTCTTCCTGGCCAAGGCCGGCTTGATTACCGCCGAGATTATGACGGTATACCGGAAGCATGCCATCGTGATCATTCTGATCGTAGCAGCCGTCATCACGCCGCCAGAAGTCACGTCGCAAATCATCGTTACAATTCCTATTCTGCTGCTCTATGAGCTAAGCATTCACATTGCCCGCCGTGTGCGCCGTGATGCCACTAAGAAATTGAATGCCGAGCTGGCTGCCAATCAAGGCGTTAGTGAGTAAATAACGGTTCTGTTAAAACGCCCTTGTTCCTGCCTGGAACAAGGGCGTTTTTCGTTCAGGGGCTACCCCACAGAATTCGTGTCTGCAAATCCGTGCCTACCTTTGTGGTTCCTTAACCAGATACACAATGCCCGTAACGAAAGCAACCGACGCCGATTTTCAGCAGCTGCTGACAGAAAATAAGAAAGTGGTAGTGAAGTACTACGCCGACTGGTGCGGCAATTGCCGCTTGTTCTCACCTAAGTTTAAGCGGCTCTCGGAAGCCGAGCAGAATCAGGATATTCTGTTCCTGGATGTGAATGCCGAGCACAGCCCCGAGGCCCGCAAGCGTGCCAACGTAACCACGCTGCCCTTTTTCGCCGTATTCGAGGACGGCCAACTGCTGGAAACCGTATCGGCCAGCAAAGAGGAGGCCGTTGCCGGCCTCATTAGCCGCCTCAACTAGCGTACCCTTGCCATGAAAATGCCCGTTATCAAGCAGTTGGTAGAAACCCAGACGCTGCAAACTTTAGTGGAAGCGGAGGAAGCGCTGCTAGACGAGCGCCAGCCCGACTTTGAGGTAGAAGGCGAAGACGAAGGGGAACAGCTCACCCACGTATTCGCGGCCATCTTTATCCTCAACCACATGCGCGACCATGGCGCCGACTTCAAAACCGCCCTGCGCGAATACACGAAGAAAGTGCGCGTGTCGATTAATTAATGGTGAAATAGCGAATAAAAAAACGGCTGTCATCCTGCACTTGCGCAGGATGACAGCCGTTTTTTTATTCGCTATTTCACTATATCACTGCTTCACTATTTCAAAAAGAAGCCTAGCCCGAAGAAGAATAGCAGCATCAGCAGGTACACGAAAGGTGCCAGAGCGTTGCGCTTTGTGAAGCTAGTGCGGTTGGCATACACTTGCAGGATGAGGGCAACGGCAAACCAGCCCTTGAAATTTTGAAAAGGAATCACGTTGTAGCGCCACTCCCAGAAGTCGAAGCGCACGGCCACCGGCTCAATGCATATATCTAGCCCTACCATCAGCAAGGCGGCCAGCAAGGCCCGTATGAACTCGGGGGCCGGTATATAGCGGCTAAGCACGGTGCCCATATACGTGAGTATCCACCAGTTAACGCCAATCATCAGGGGAGTTTCCAGTACCTTCCAGCCCAGTGTTGCGCCATATGTATATTCTCCAAACAGAAGGCCGGTGCGCACGCCTAGTACTTCTACTAAGAAGCCTACTATGGCCGTCGTGATGGTGAAAGCAATAAAAACACCATCCTTTCTAGGCTGAAAAGCAAACAGCAGCGCGGCCGTCAGCAATAAGTTCAGCGGTACAAACTGGAGAAAAAAGGAGGGGTCTTGCGAGAAAGCCAGACCCAAAAAACCAGTGGTATAGAATAGCAGCAGTACGCCCTGTGCGAGCCGCAAACGACGGCGCCGGGCGGCCGGATCTACAACCGGTGCAGCGGGCGGCGAGTAGGTAGGATCGGTATGAGGCATGATGGAGGGAGTAACCGTAGCGGGTAGCTAAGGCAGTATCAGAAGCAAACGGCCGGCAGCCAGCAAAGGTTGAGTCGCCGAAGATAGAGCCTGGCAGCCGCTTGCCCAGCCGCCACGCCGGAAAAAATTACATAGTGGCGTAGTCTAGTTGGCTTGTGCCACCAGATCGGCCACAATACGGGCCGAGAGCAAGCACAGCGGAATACCGCCCCCCGGGTGCACCGACCCCCCGCAGAAATACAGCCCTGGCAGCTGCCGTGCAAAGTTAGGATGCCGCAGAAAGGCTGCCAGCATGTTGTTGCTGGAGCTACCGTACAAAGCTCCGCCAAACGACGACGTGCGGCGGGCAATGCCCGGCGGGTCCCACACATGTTCGGCGCGGATAAGTGGCCCTACCTCCTGGCCCAGCGCCCGGCTCACTTTAGCCAACACAGCGGCGCGGGTTTGATCTACCAGCGCGGACCAGTCCTGACCCTGGTCGTGGGGCACGTTCACCATCACAAACCAGTTTTCGTGACCCGCGGGTGCGTCGGTGGGCGTTTTTTTGGAAGTGATGTTGACGTAAACGGTTGGGTCGGGGCTGATGGTTTTCTGCTGAAAAATGGCGTCGAACTCCTGTTTGTAGTCTTGGGAGAAGAAGATGTTGTGTACGCCTAGCTCGGGAAACTCCGTGCCTACCCCCCAGTAGAAGATAAGGGCCGAGGATGATCGGGGCTGCCCCAGGGTGCGCTCGGGGGCGGGCTGCGTGGGTAGCAGCTTGCGATAGGTAGGCACTACATCCATGTTGCTGACCACCAGTTCTGCGCTGTACTGGCTCTGCGCCGTACGTACGCCGGTTACGCGGCCATTCGTCACCAGAATTTCCTCTACCGGCTCGTTGTAACGAAACTGCACGCCTAACTCCTCTGCCAGACGCACCAAGCTTTCGGCAATAGCATAGATGCCGCCCTCGGGATAGTAAGCGCCAATGCCGTGCTCTAGGTGCGGAATCAGGGAGAGAGTAGCTGGGGCTTGATAGGGGTCGGAACCATTATAGGTAGCAAACCGGTCGAAGAGCTGCACCAGGCGCGGGTCTTTCGGGAAAGCGCGGGCGTGGTGCTGGTGCATAGTACTGAGCAGGCCCAGCTGGGGTAGGGCTGCCACGGCCTTCAGCACCTCGGGACTGAGGTAGGTGCCAGCCTTGTGCAGCGACTTATGCAAAAATGTGCCCTCCGTAGCGCGGTAAGACTTGCCGCTTTGCGCCAGAAACTGCCGCACCTCGGCGGCAGGCGTGCCTAGCTTGGTTTCTACTTCCTGCGCAAATTTATCCTCATCGGCCCAGGCCGTAACGCAGGCACCATCGGCGAAGAAGTAGTGCGTAATCGGGTCGAGGCGCTCGTAGCGGAAGTAGTCGTGCGGGTTGCGCCCAGCTAGCCTAAACAGCTCGTCTACCAAATGGGGTAGGGTGAATAGCGACGGCCCACCATCGAAGCGGTAGCCGCCGGGCAGCGTCAGCTGATGCATCTTCCCCCCAAATGACTCTTGGGCCTCTAGTACCGTGACTGGGTGCCCAGCCGCCGCCAGCCGCACAGCCGTGGCAATTCCCGCAATGCCGGCGCCGATGATGAGAGCAGAAGCTCCTAGCCTTTCGTTGTGTGAGGTAGTATGCAAAGTCTTAGAAATCGGTGCTGCCAGTAATATGGCATGATAGTAGATTTTGAATATATAACATCATTTTTCTACTCTTATACCTTCGTTATGTTTACCCTTTTGAGGCAGCAGTGGCATCGTGTAACAGTGTATCTAGGTTTTCTGTTCTTAACGGGGTGCAGTATGCCAGCGCGCCTGTATACTAGTCCGGCAGCGCACCAAACCCAGCAACGGCCACGTTCGGTTGCCATTGTGCCGCTAGAGTTGATTTCGGTGGTAGACGATATCCCCGGAAACCGAAACTACGCACGCACCGCCACATCTGGGGAAGAATCTATGCTGCAGGAGATGCTCTTCGCTACCTTATTGCAACATGGGCGAACGAAGCAGTTGACTATTCGCAACGTAGAACGTCGTCAGCTGCCTACTGACTCGCTGTTGTCATTCAGTGCATTAACTCAGCAATTTGGGGTTGAGTCGATCTTGGTAGCTCGGCTATACCGCACCCAACGGCTACAGGCAGTGGCAGCTTCTACTATTTCGGTGCAGAGCCCAGCAGCTACTACTACTACCAACACTGCGCCCTCTGTGTCATCCTATAATGAAGTGATGCTCGACTTATCACTCTATGACCAGCGTGGACAGCTCCTCTGGAAATACAATAATAGAGGCACTACGTTTGTGGGCTACTCAACGTTAGGCGGCATTACGGAGCGGTTGATGGAAGAAGGATTGCGCTACTTTCCGTTTGCCAGACGGTAGTAAGTGTAAGGTAGACGGCTTATGTATGTTCAGTGCAGCGGTTGAGTTGGCGAGAGAGTGAAGACTGTTTCATGCATCTACCTGCAAACGCTCATACCGCAGCTGGGTAGGCTGCTTCAGATCAATATAAAATGCGAAAGCTGCCGTTTTTGTGGTAATGATAAAGCGAGTTTCAGCCGGACGCTGCGGCTTCCGGAACGGTTGCATCTGCTGAAAGGCCACTTCCGTAACAGCTTTCGGGCTGTGCTTATCGAGCAGGTACAGGCCGCGCTGCTCGTCCAGAAGGTAGTAAGTATGCGTTTGCCACACGTAGCGGCGCGGCACTTTGTAGCCAATAACGCCTTCGTGCCCAGCATATTGAAACTGCTGTAAAACGAGGCCTTGGCGGTTGATAATGAAAGCGTTAGGCGCGTTGCGCTTGCGTGGGTCGGCTACCCATTCGGGGGCATTAAATGCTGCACTCACGTCGGCCTGATCATTCCCTTCAGAAGCGACAGGGCGGTACTCGCCGTACCGGTACGCGGTAAATAGGGTAGAATCGGTGAGCGGGAAAGCCGCTACAAGCTCCGATTTGGGCTTTAGCAGGTGCACGGGTTTGCCGCCGGGTGGTAGTAGGTCCTGACAAGTCAGCACCGTGCCGTCGGGGAGGAGGCGTGGCTCGCAGTCAGGCGCTTCCCAGTTAGACAAGTAGCTGATGACTAAGCGGCGTACCTGCCCATCAAAGCCCAGCACGATGACCACCTGCTGCGCCACGTCGCTGTACGGAATAGCTATAAGCAGAGCGAAAGCCAGCGTTTGGGTAGGAGCGTGGTAGCCGAGGAAGCGTGGCCGCTCCGGTATACTTACCGTTACAATATCCCGATTGGCGACACCAAAAAAGTTCTGCTTACGCAGCTGCCGCCGAAATACCTGCCGCCCATTTGCATCTAGCAGCGTAATCAGCTGCCTACCCTCGTAGCCCCGCACGCGCCGGGTTTGGGCAAAGGTGCTGCTGTCGTCGGCAAACAAATTACCCACCGTACCCTCTGACACGACTACCAGCGGTTTTGTCGAATCGGATTCAGCGCGTAACAATAGGCGGTAGCGCTGCTGCCCAATAGAAAACGTGGTGTCGTGGCCCGTCTGGTAGCCCAGGTGGGTACGGCTAACGTCGGTGGTATCGGGTGGCAGGGAGGGTAGGGCCGTGGGCCGGGCTGCGGCTGCGGTGCTGTCAGTAGCTAAGCTGGTGGCTACGGGTTGGGTAGTGGGGCGCTGTTGTTCGCAAGCAAGTAGAGTGCAGGCAACAAACAGCACGAAGAAGGGTGCACGCATGAAGACAGTCGACGGCCAAATACAGGTCGACTGCGGTATCATTGCACAAGTTTCACACCATTCGCTCTGCTACTCAGTCTCTCCCTACTCCACAGCCAGCACCAGCCCCTTCAAGTACTCGCCTTCTGGGTGGAAGAGACTCACGGGGTGGTCGGCGGGCTGGGTGAGACGGTGCAGGATGCGCGCCGGCCTCCCGGCCTCAATGGCCGCCGCCATGATGGCGCCCTCAAACAGCTCCATGCTCACTACCTGCGAGCAGCTGAAGGTGAACAACAACCCGCCCGGCGCAATCTGCCGAATGCCGGCTACGTTCAGGCGCTTGTAGCCCATCAGGGCATTGTGGCGGGCTGAGAGGTGCTTGGCAAACGCCGGCGGATCGAGCACAATGAGGTCGTACTGATTGTGCCGGTCTTTCAGAAACGTAAATACGTCCTGGGCGTAGGCCTCGTGGCGGTTGGCGTGCTGGGTGAGCTCTGCGTTGCGCTCGGTCAGCTCAATGGCTTTTTTGCTGGAATCGACGGAGTGCACCAACTCGGCGCCGGCTTCGAGGGCATACACGGAAAAGCCGCCGGTATAGCAGAACGTATTTAGCACGCGCCGGCCGGGGGCGTAGCGGGCCAGCAGGCTACGGTTGTCGCGCTGGTCGATGAAGAAGCCGGTTTTCTGGCCCGTTTCCCAGTCAACTGCAAAGCGATGGCCGTTTTCGTTCACAATGTGCTCCTGCCCGCTGCTTTGGCCAAACAAATAGCCGTTTTGCGCGCCGGGCGCAGCCTTGGCAGGTACCGTTTCGGCGCTCTTATCATACACAGCCCGCAGACCGGGCACCACCGCCTGCAAAGCCGCCGCAATGTGCGGCCGGGCACGGTACATGCCCGCGCTGTGCGCCTGCACCACGGCCACATCGCCATACACGTCTATAATCAGGCCGGGTAGTCCATCGCCCTCAGCGTGGGCCAAGCGGTAAACGTTGGTGTTGCCTTGCCCGGTCAGGCCCAGGCTCTGGCGCAGCTGGTAGGCATTGCGGAGCTTGTCTTCCCAGAAGGCGGCCTCGGGCAGTTGCGCATCGGGGCCAAAATCCAGCATTCGTACGGCAATGGAGCCGGGCGCGTAGTGCCCTACCCCCAGCACTTCGCCGCCGTGGGCCAGCACCATCACGGCCTCGCCCTCCACTACCTCACCCTGCAAGCGGGCAATGGCGCCCGAAAACACCCACGGGTGGCGGCGGCGCAAGGATTGGTCTTTTCCGGGTTTGAGCGTGATGGTAGCAGATGGCATGAGCTGAGACAAACAAGTGGACCACAAAGGTAACCTGTTCTGGCTGCTCCTGCATCGGGCCTACCAAAAAGGGTCTAGGTAGGCAATGAGCACGGCCAGCGCGGCCAGGCCCAGTAGAACGGCCCAAACTGCCCCACCCCAGATGAGCAGACCAATCAAGGCAATGGGCGCCACAATCAACCCTAGCACGCCCAGTACGGTAGTGCCCAGGCCTACTTCGGTGGTGTTAGGGTGCGCGTCCATCATGCGGGGAGCAATACGTTGTGCCACTCGGGCCAGCTGTTGTGGCCGAGGATTGCGGGTAGCCTTCGGCGTTGTGGCTGCTGCTGGCCTGGGCATACGTGCCTTGGCGTGGGGCTGCGGTGGGGCAGGGGCAGTGGCGGCCAAAGGCTTCGCCGTGCCTACCAGTGTGGTAGGAGGGAGAGTAGGCTTGGGCGACGTAGACGCCGTAGATGGCTCGGTCAGCCGCACTTGGTAAACTATAGGCGTGGGCCGGGCGCTCTGGCAACCTGCCGCCAAAGCAAGCAGTGCGATAGGAACAAGCAACGTAGTGAGCAGCCGCAAGCGGCAGAGGGTAGCAGTCAGCATTAGAATCAGCAATTGACGGAGGCGAAGAAACGGGTGGTTCAGGCGTATACGGCGGCTGTACTAAGATGGCGCTTTGTTGCCACACGCATGACAGGCATGTGCCTATCTCAAAGGCTTGCCGAAGAAGCGCCGGTACACTGGCCGACGGTAAGCAAACTGCGCCCACATAGCGGGGTAGAGCAGCACATCTACTATGCGTGAGCCGGTGCGGTAGGTGATATCCTCCACAATCACGCTGCCCAGCCCGCGCGGATTGGGTTCTATCAGGTGGCGGTGGCGCCAGTAGCGTAGCGGTGCGGGCAACTCCTGGCCTTCATCTATAAAATACTGGCTGCCATCGGGCAGCTGGCCAGCTTCTGTGATGAGGCTAGTCCAACGCCAGCGCTTGGGTCCCACCGCCAGCTCAATTTCCACCCGGTCGCCGGGGCGGCTACCGTCGAAGCGCAGCAGGTGCAGCCTGGGAAAAGGAGGTGCCAGGGCTTTAAACAGCGTGCGGTCGAAACCAGCAAGTACGCGGGCTGGCGGCTGCGCTACCCGGGTGCGAAGAAGAAGATGCATATCTGCCAAACGGACGCAGCGTTGGTTTGGTTAGGAACCAAAAATCCCCGCGCTACATGGTATAAATCGTAGCAGCAGTCAAGCCGTTCTCTATAAACAAACCGTATCTTGTGCAAGATTTCTTTGTTAGAAAACCAAGTTCATGCAAGAGGATTCAGCTTCTTTGCCACTATTGCCTACCCTGCCCAAGTCGCTGACCGGTATTGATGGCTTGGATGAAATTACAGAAGGTGGCTTGCCCAAGGGACGGCCTACCCTGGTGTGTGGTAGCGCCGGTTGTGGCAAAACCCTGATGGCCATTGAGTTCTTGGTGCGCGGTATTCTCGACTACAATGAACCAGGCGTGCTGATGACCTTTGAGGAAACCGCCGCCGAGCTGTCGTCTAACGTGGCGTCGCTGGGCTTCGACTTGCCCCAGATGCAGGCCAACAAAATGCTGCGCCTCGACCACGTGCACGTCGACCGTTCCGAGATTGAGGAAACCGGCGAGTACGACCTCGAAGGATTGTTTATCCGCCTAGGCTACGCTATCGACTCCATTGGGGCCAAGCGTGTGGTGCTGGACACGGTGGAGGCACTGTTTTCGGGCTTCCCCAACGAGGCCGTGCTGCGCTCTGAGATTCGGCGGTTGTTTCGCTGGCTGAAGGACAAAGGCGTGACGACCATCATCACTGCCGAGCGCGGCGAGGGCACGCTCACGCGCCAGGGCTTGGAAGAATACGTGTCGGACTGCGTGATTCTGCTCGACAACCGCGTTATCGACCAAATTACCACCCGGCGCCTGCGCATCGTGAAATACCGCGGCAGCACCCACGGCACCAACGAGTATCCCTACCTCATCACCGAGGAAGGCTTCTCAGTGCTACCCATCACCTCGCTGAACCTGCAGCACGAGGTATCCAACGATATTGTGTCGTCGGGGGTAGCAGCGTTGGACGAGATGTTTGGCCGTGGTGGTTTCTACCGCGGCAGCAGCGTGCTGATAACCGGCACGGCCGGCACGGCCAAAACCACGCTGGCGTCGGCCTTCGCTGCTGAAGCCTGCCGCCGCGGTGAGAAATGCTTACTGTTTGCCTTCGAGGAGTCGCCGAGGCAGCTAGTGCGCAATATGCTATCCGTTGGCCTGGATTTGCAGCCGTTCCTGGATCAGGGCCTACTGTATATTGAGGCCTCGCGGCCTACCCTCAACGGCTTAGAGCGCCACTTGGTCACGGTGCATAAGCTCATCAACAAGCATCAGCCCCAAACGGTGGTCATCGACCCCATCACCAACCTAATATCAGTAGGTAGCCTCTCGGAAGTGCGCAGCATGCTCACACGTTTGATTGACTACCTGAAAGTACATGGCATCACGGCGCTGTTTACGGCCCTGACCAGCCCCCGCAACGGGCAAAGCGAAATGACGGAAGAAGGCGTTTCGTCGCTGGTAGATACGTGGATTAACGTGCGCGACCTGGAAGGGGTAGGGGAGCGAAACCGGGGCCTGAGTATTCTGAAATCGCGCGGCATGGGGCACTCCAACCAAGTACGCGAGTTTCTGGTAACCGACAACGGCATCCAGCTGCTCGACGTGATTATCGGGCCCAGTGGCATTGTGACTGGTGCCGGGCGCCTCACCCAGGAATTGCAGGAGCAGGCGCAGGCCATTGGCCGCCAGCAGGAGCTGGACCGCAAAGACCGCGAACTGGAACGCAAGCGTCGCGTATTAGAGGCAACCATAGCCAATCTGCGCACCGAGTTTGAGTCGGTGGAGGAGGAGCTGCGGCAAATCAACGACGAAGAAGCGACGCGCCGCGAAGCCCTGCACAAGGGTCGGCAGCACATTGCCAGTCTTTCCATTGGTCGGATTTCCACCCCGTCCGACGATCAGCCGTAAGCCGTTACCCGTGGAAAATGCACTCGTTGCCACTACCCTCAGCATGGAGAAGGAAACCTGGGAGCTGCGCCTCTACGTAGCCGGACAAACCGCCAAATCGGTAACCGCCCTAAATAATCTACATAAATACTGTGAGCGGTATTTGAAAGGCCGTTATCAGTTGGAAGTGATTGATTTACTAAAGAATCCGCAGTTGGCGGAGGGCGACCAGATACTGGCCATTCCTACCCTGGTGCGCAAAGTGCCCTCGCCTATTCGTCGTATCATCGGCGACCTGTCGAATCAGGAGCGGGTGCTGGTAGGGCTGGACATCCGGCCCTTGGAAAGCCCCGAGCAATAGGATGGGGGCCGACCAACCGCCGACGCTTGCCGAGGCTGAGTACGTTTTCCAACTGTTTATTACCGGGGCTACGCCCAATTCTACCCGCGCCGTGCGCAACCTCAAGAGCATCTGCGAGCAGTATCTGGCAGGGCGCTATGAGTTGCAGATAATAGATATTTACCAGCAGCCGCTGCTAGCAAAACAAGAGCAGATTATTGCAGCGCCTACCCTGGTGCGCAAACGGCCGCTGCCGGTTCGCCGCCTGATTGGCGATTTGTCGGAGCGGGCTGGAGTACTAACCGTGCTGGGCCTACCCAACCCACCCTCAACCAACGATGTGGATGCCTGAGCATGAGGTGACCGTAACAGCGCTGACGCGCGAAAATGAGGAGCTGCGCCTGCGCTTGCAGGAAGCAGAAGACCTTATTTCGGCCGTGCGCACGGGTGCCGTAGATGCGCTGGCCATCCAGGGTGCCGATGGGCCGCGCATCTTTACGCTGGAAGGCGCCGACCAGGGCTACCGCACCCTGATTGAACAGATGAACGAAGGCGCCATGCTGCTAAGTCAGGAAGGCGTGATTCTGTACGGCAACGCGGCCCTGGCCGAGCTGCTGCAACAAGGGCTGCAGGATATCATCGGTACTGCTTTCGCTTCGTTCGTGCCCACAGACTTTCAGGCGTTGTGGCAGGCAGTGTTTACAAAGGGCTGGGACGCAGGGAAAAGCAAAGGCGAGCTGCCGCTCCGGGCCCCGGAAGGGCAGCTGCTGCCGTTGGCGCTATCAGCCAACGTGTTACAGTTCAACGGCGGGCTGGTGCTGGCTTGCATTCTGACCGACTTATCGGCCCAGCGCGAAATCAAAGCCATTCGGGCGCTGGTGGCGGAGCAAAATGCGGAAATCAGCCGGCAGCAGCAGGCACTAAGGATTCAGGAAGCTGCCCAGCAGCGCATCGAGCAGGCCGCCGCTGAAGTGAGCCGCCTGCTGGAAGGTATTCCACAAATTGCCTGGACCGCCAATCCGCAGGGCACATCCACCTATTTCAACCGCCGCTGGTTCGACTACACAGGCCGCGACCATACCCAACTGGAGCAGGTGTGGTGGCGTGATTATCAACACCCAGAAGACAGCGAAGCCGCTGCCAACTGCTGGCAGCAAAGCCTGGAAAGCGGCCACGTGTTCGAGGCAGAGTTTCGTCTGCGCGACCGTGCCGGCAATTACCGCTGGATGCTCAGCCGCGCCCTACCCTCTTACAACGAGCGGGGCGAGCTGATGCAGTGGATTGGCACCTGCACGGATATCCACGAGCACAAGCTGACACAGGCGCGCATCGACCAGGCCCAAAGGCAGCTGCGGGAAAACAACGCCCAGCTCCAACGCGCTAACGTCGACCTGGACAACTTCATCTATACCGCCTCCCACGACCTGAAAGCACCCATCAG
This sequence comes from Hymenobacter aerilatus, assembly GCF_022921095.1. Lineage (NCBI taxonomy): Bacteria > Pseudomonadati > Bacteroidota > Cytophagia > Cytophagales > Hymenobacteraceae > Hymenobacter > Hymenobacter aerilatus. The sequence continues at coordinate 4,103,660 of NZ_CP095053.1, read as the reverse complement.
CAACATCGAAGGACTGCTGCACGCGCTTTTGGAAGAATTACCCGCCACCGGCAACAGCCAACCCGAGCAGCCGGTAGCGGTACTGCTGACGATGATGCAGGACTCGGTGGACCGGTTCAAGCGCACGCTCGACCACCTCACGGAAGTCACCAAATTGCAGAAAGAGTATGCGGCGCCAACCTCGTTGCTGCCGTTAGCGGCTACTATTCAGGATGTCTGCCTGGACTTAGCTCCACTGATACAGGAGTTGGGTGTCCAGCTGGAAGTAGCCGTAGCCGATTGCCCGCCCATACTGTTTTCGGAAAAGAACCTGCGCAGCGTTGTCTATAACCTGCTGAGCAATGCCCTCAAGTACCGGGCACCGGAGCGGATGCCGCATGTGCGGGTATGGTGCCAGGCCACAGACGATTTTCTGATGCTGGCGGTGCAGGACAACGGGCTAGGCCTGAACCTGACCACCCACCAGCACAAGCTATTTGCGATGTTCGAGCGGTTTCATACCCACGTGGAGGGTAGCGGAATCGGGCTGTATATGGTCAAGAAAATCATGGAGAATGCCGGTGGATACATTGAGGCGCAGAGTGAGGTCGGCGTAGGCTCTACGTTTTCGGTTTATTTCCGCCGCTAATACATATCCTATATAGCCATACATATGCAAAAGCTAACCTGTGCCTTGCTGGTGGATGACGACCAGACGAATAATTACCTCAATCAATTGCTGCTGAAGCGGCTACAGGTAACAGATAAGCTGCTGATTGCGCTCAATGGGCAGGAGGCGCTGAATCTGGTGAAGGAGCATTGCCAGGATGCCTCTCCCTCGTGCCCCGCCCTGATTTTGCTGGACGTGAAGATGCCCGTGATGAATGGCTTTGAGTTTCTGGAAGCCTACGCGCAATTGCCCTTACCCCAGAAGCAAGCCATCATCATTGTAATGCTTACTACCTCTCTGCACCCACAGGATATGGAACGGGTGCAAAAACTGAACATCGATGGTTTTCTCAGTAAGCCATTGACTAAAGAGAAAGTAGAGGGCGTTCTGAAAACGTATTTCAACCGGCACCTACCGCCGTCCTGATGCACTATTGGGGTAGAGCATCTCCCTACCCCAATAGCTCCTCAATGTCCTCCTTGGTCAAGGACTTGATGATGGCCTCGTCGGTCGTAATCAGGTCCGTGACGAGCTGAATTTTCTTGTTTTGCAGGGCCAGGATTTTCTCCTCTACTGTGTTCTTGGTGATGAACTTGTAGGTGAATACTGTGCGCTCCTGCCCGATGCGGTGGGCGCGGTCTACGGCCTGGGCTTCTACGGCCGGGTTCCACCACGGGTCGAGGATAAACACGTAGTCGGCGGCGGTGAGGTTGAGGCCGACGCCGCCCGCTTTCAACGAAATCAGGAAAATGCGCAGCTTCTCATCTTCCTGAAAACGGGCTACCTCCTTGTGCCGGTCGCGGGTGTTGCCGTCGAGGTAGGCGTAGCGTAGGCTCTTCTCGTCCAACGCATGGCGTATAATTTCCAGGTGTTTCACAAATTGGCTGAACACCAATACCTTGTGCCCCTCGGCTACTACGTTGCGGAGCATGCGTACAACCTCACGCAGCTTGCCCGACTCGTGCTCGTAGTCCTCGTGGGCCATGCGCGGGTGGTTGGCAATCTGGCGCAGCTTGGTGAGGCCCTGCAACAGCATAAACTGGGTGCTGGCCGTGCCATGCTCCTCAATGTTTTGCAGAATCTTGTTGCGGTAGTAGCTCTTGGTTTCTTCGTAGCACTGCTGCTGCTCCTCGGTCATGGGGCAGTAGCTGAGGTTTTCGATTTTCTCAGGCAACTCAGTGGCTACCTGCGCCTTATGCCGGCGCAGAATAAAGGGCTTGATAAGCGTGTGTAGGCGCCGCATCTTGCCTTCGTCTTTGCCTTTCTCGATGGGCTTGAGAAACTCCTTGCGGAAGAAGTGCTGCGTACCCAGCAAGCCTGGATTGATGAACGACATCTGCGACCACAAATCCATGGTGCTATTTTCTACCGGCGTACCCGTCAGAATAAGACGGTGGCGCGAGTGTAGTCCGCGCACGGCCTGCGAGGTAGTGGAGCTGGGGTTCTTGATGGCCTGCGACTCATCTAGAATCACGTAGTCGAACTTGTAGGTTCGCAGCAAGTCAATATCCAGGCGCACAATGCCGTAGCTGGTCAGCACAAGGTCGTAGTCCTGAAACTGCTCCACGTTTTTGTCGCGGTAGGTGCCCGTGTAAGTGAGCACGCGCAGAGCTGGCGTGAATTTTTGTGCTTCGCCGAGCCAGTTGTAAATCAGGGAGGTAGGCATCACGAGCAGCGTGGCCGCGCCACTGGCCGCCCCACTTTCCTTGCGCTGAAGCAGCAAAGCTAGCGTTTGCACGCTCTTGCCCAACCCCATATCATCAGCCAGGCAGCCACCGAAATGGTAGTCCTGCACAAAATGCAACCAGTTGTAGCCCGCCTTCTGGTAGGGCCTCAGCGTGCCCCGAAAGCCATTGGGCATGGGCCTGTCTTCTACGGCCTCAAACTCGCGCAGCTTTTCCAGCTTGCGGGTCATGGTCACCTCAGCCAGGTTGCCGCTCTGCAAGTCAGTTACCAGAGCCAGATGATGCTTACGCAGGGAGAGGCCCAGTTCGTGCTCCTCGGCAAAAGCAAATAGCTCCAGATACTGCGTAAACCACTCCTCGGGAATGATGGCAATTTGGCCGTTGGGTAGGCGGTACTCGTGGCGCTTATTTAGAATATAAGGCCGCAGCTTGATAAACGGTACCTCAAACTCACCAAAATGCACAGTGCCATGCACGTCGAACCAGTCGTTGGTTTCCGTGATGCCCACCTGCACCGTCACCTCGCCAATAAAATAATCTTTGCTTGACGTGTCACCCTGCTGCACCGTAAAGCCCAGGCGGGCAAGGTCGTCGGCGTGCAGGTGCAGCCAGCGGAAGGCCGTGGCCTTGTCCAGCACTGCGTGGCCGTCGCGCATCTCCAAGGCGCGGTCTTGCAGCGCCCGAATCAGCTCCTGCTCCCGCTCCAGATTACGAATCAAGCGGTGAAACACGTAGCTGTCGGCCGTTTTTTCCAGCCGCACGCACACCTTCTTGTCGTGGCCGCGGGGCACGGTATGGCCGCCGTACTGGAAGGAAAGATCAAAGTGAATATGGCTGCTGGGTGCCGCTACGGCGGGTGCGGCGGGTGCCACGGCCGCTGGCCGCCGGCCAGGGCCGCGGGTAGGCGGTTCCGGCTCTACAACTACAGCGGTGGCTACATCCGAAAACGTGAGGCGGGGCCGCGCCAAGAAGCGCTCCGATTTGATATCGAAGCCACGGGCGTGCACGTCAAACGATTCTACCAAGGGGGCCACAAAGCGCTGGTAATAGCTTTCCTCTACCTGCCGCGGCACCACAATAAACTTCTTATTCAGAAAGGGTTGCAATTTCTTGCCATCTACCTCACTACGGAAATAGTAGAGCCGGTCGTTGAGAAGCAGCCAAGCCGGTTGCGCGCACACAATCACGGCATTTTTATACTGAAAGTCGAGCTTCTGGCCCTGGTACTGAATGGTAGGAAAATAGTGGGTGTTGTCCTCGTTGCGGCGAAAGTGGAAGAGCACGTTGGCTGGCTCCGGGGCTACCTCAATCTCATGCCAGGTAGGCTCGCCGTCTTTGCCCATAATAAACACCTGCTTACCTGCCAGCCGCTCCAGAATCTGGGCCATGCGCTCCTGCACGTAGGCGCAAATGGCGTTTTGTAGGTTCTTATCGCCTTTTTCCGCGTCAAATATTTTCAGGAAGAAGTCGGCGGGTGAGGTTTTCTTCTTGGGCCAGAACTCCTTAATCACTACATCCTGCTGAATTTGATCTGTGAGTCCTACCAGTTCAAAATCGGTTTCATCTAAGCCATCTGCAAACTCCGGGGCGTTTTTGGCCGATACCGTCTGGTGCTGCAAGGTGAGCTGGCCGCGCGCGTTGCGCTGCACTACATACGACTCAAATAAGTACCCTAAATATTCGTGTTCGAGCAGCGAGTAAACGATCTGAAAGGGCTGTAACGTAGAGACTTTCATGATTGGCGGCAGAGATGCAAAGATGAAAGTAAGGACAAATGGTAGAATCTGGTTATTCTGATAATTTATTATTAGAATAATTATATAAAACCATAGGATTTCCTTACTGTTCTGCTTGTGGCAAAATCAGGTAGTAGTAGCGATACTACAGCCGCAAAAAGTAGGTTACAAATTGTCGCGCACGTCTAAGCGCGCCGCATTCAGCGCCGGCCGGATAGATACCGAAACGGTAATTACAATAATAGCGAGGCCCGTCAGCACAATATCCATGGCCTGCATTTGTACGGGGTAGGAATCTACTACGGCCGTGGCCATGCCCATCGAAACGAGGTGGAAGGTTTGTTGCAGCCAGCAAATTCCTACCCCCAGCACCAGCCCTGTTATGGCGCCCACCATGGCCACAATGGCGCCTTCCAGCAAGAAGATATTGCGAATCAGCTGGGTAGTGGCACCCATAGCCCGTAGGATGGCCACGTCCTTTTTCTTGTCTATCACCAGCATCGACAGCGAGAAGAAGATGTTGAGCGAGGCGATGAGCAGAATGAAGGCGAAAGTGATGAACACAAACATCTTCTCTACCTTGATGGCTTTCAGCAGGCTCACGTGCTGCTCGTCGGAGTTGAGCACTTGGAACTTGGGGCCGAGCAGCTGGCGCAGCTCCTCCTTCACGTCGTCTACGTAGTGCTGGTCGCCCACGCGTACTTCCAGCGAGGTGCGGCGGTTGCCGTAGAGCAGCAGGTCGCGAGCAAACTCCAGAGGTACAAAGATGTAACTGTCATCGATGCGCTGCTCAATCAAAAACACGCCGCCGGCCAGGATAGCCTGCTCGTTGAACGCCGTTTCGGGGTTCATAGACAGCAGCTTTTTGCCCGTGTTGCGGGGGTAGAGCAGGCGCAGGGGCGAAAGGCGGTTGTCGAGGGCAATGCTGAGCTCGTGCTGCACGCCGGCGCCCAGCAAGGCGTAGTCCTGGCCGTCGCGCACGAGGCGGTGGTCACCTTCCACAATAGCCGAGTCGATGTTGCTCTGGGCGAAATAGTTCTCGCTCATGCCCTTCATTTTCACCACCATCTGGCGGTCGTGGTACTGCAGTAGGGCATTATCCTCAATCACCTGCGTAACAAGCGCCACGCCTGGCACGGCCGTGATGCGGTCGATGAAGGCACTGTCTACGGGAAAAGACTTGCCCTGCACGGCCGAAATCATCAGATCGGGGTCCGATTTGCCGTAGAGGCCGCGTACAAGGTCTTCCAGCCCGTTGAACACCGACAGCACAATGATGAGCGCCATGGTGCCCACAGCCACCCCTACCATCGAAATGTTGGAGATGATGCTGATGATGTTGCGCTTCTTCTTCGAGAAAAAGTAGCGCCGGGCAATGAGCAAAGGAACGTTCACGTGCGGGCGTGGGTAGGGCGAAGCGGGAGGCGGATAAAAGTAAAGTTAGCTGGCGCGCCGCATAAATCCTTCGGGGCGGCGCAGGCGCTTCGTGGTCTTGAATTATCTCTTTTGAATGGATTTAGAATCTGCAAACACAGTGTTCTGTCTGAAGTGCACTTGCAAGTAGTCTAAGCAGTGGTGCATATCGGCTGGGGATGTTGCCATATCATTTTCTCCTTCCATCATCTTACGGCGTAAGAATCGATCCCAAGATACGCTACCCCACGCAAAACCGCTACTTCCAGGCTTTCACAATCAAGCCAGTGCCGGATTCGTGGGTGGTGCGGGCATCAAACCAGTTCAGCAGCAGGCAGAAGGGGAACACCAGGAGGTAGTAAAACGGCAAAAGAAGGAAGAACAGCCGCGACTTGCCCAGCATCAGAATGGGGTACTTCATGCTCAGGCGCCAAGAAACCTGACCCGGTTCGCCGTAGCTATAACGGGCCTCAATGCGCTCGAAACCAGCCGTGCGCAGCTTCTGTTGTATCTCGTGAATGTTGTAGCCGTCGCGCACGTGCTCTTCAATGAAGCTGGTTTCGCCGTCGCCGTGCACGTCGGAGCCACCCTGGTCGCTGGGGGTAGAGATGAGCAGCATGCCGCCATCCTTGAGCGAGGTATGGATGTTGCGAAACACTTCCACATCTTCCAGAATATGCTCCATCACATCTACCGACAACGCCAGATCGAAGCTGTTGGGCTCTTGGTACAGCACCAGATCCTGCACGGCAAACTGCACCTGCGGCCGGCCAATCTGCCGGAAAAAGTTGTTGGAGTCGGCCACCTGCTCCTCTTTCACATCCACGGCCAGGATTTGCCACTTGGGGCCCAAGCTGCTCAGCCAGTAGGTATACTGGCCGTAGCCGGCGCCGGCATCTAAGATGGTGAGCGGTTCCTGGGTGCGGCCTTTAGCCCATTGGCGCAGCTCGCGGTGCACGTGCCAAGTGCGCAGTAGCAACAAGTCGAGCAGGTGGTAGAACAGACGCCGCAACCACGGGGTGCGGTTAAACACATTGCCCAGGGAGCGTTTAATCGGGTCGTAATGCAAGTGGTGAAATGGTGAAATGGTGAAATGGTGAGTTTATTGGTCAGATAGCACGATAGTCAGTGGAAAAACTCACTATTTCACCATCTCACCACCTCACTACTCGTCTTCGTCGGCAAAGAGGCGGGGGCGGGGAGGGGTAGGCTTGGGGGATTCGTCCTCCTCGGTGGGTGCGTCGGTGCTGGCAGCCGGAATGGTGAGGCCACCAAATACTTGGTCCATGTGAGCAGCGTAGGCAGCACTGTCGTCGAGGAAGAAGCTGAGGGCAGGCACCACGCGCAGTTGTTGGCGGATGCGCTTAGCCAGCGCCAGACGAATTTCCTTGCTGCTGTCGCGCACTTGTTCCAGCATGGCCTGGCCGTCGCCTACCAGCAACAGGCTCAGATACACGCGGGCAATACCCAGGTCGGGCGATACGCGTACCGTGCTAATGCCGGGTGCCAGGCCCGGGAATAAGTGCGGCAGGTCGCGCTGAAATACGGCGGCCAATTCTTGCTGAAGCAAGCTGGCTACTTTTTGCTGTCGTTTGCTTTCCATAGAACAGGCAAAGATAGGTGATTAGGGTCTTAGGGGCTTGGGGTCTTAGGAGCTTGAATTTTATTTTTAAAACCCGGATTCCTACCCCGTTCTACGTGGGCCTATCGACTTTAGGCGTTGAGTTGGTTGAACCAGTGGACTTGTACCTGCTACTTTTGCAAACCAGGGTATAGTTGATTGTCCGAGTATCAACCAAGCCCCCAAGCCCCCAAGCCCCCAAGCCCCTAAGCCCCTAAGATCCTGCTCCAGTTTTTCAAAAGTCCGCTTTCCTCACGCTTGGTGGTGCTACTGCTGCTGGTGCTGGCTGTGCGCCTACCCTTGTTGTGGCTGGGTGTGCCACTGTCGGCCGTGGAGCTGCACGCCTTTCTGATAGGCGAACGGTTGCACAGTGGCGCCATGCCCTACCGCGACCTGTACGACAGCACTGCCCCGCTAGCCAGCACGCTCTATGGGCTGCTCGAAGCCGTAGGCAGTCGGCCGCTGTGGCTGTACCGGGCGCTGGCCCTGGCCTTGCTGGTGATGCAGGCCGTGCGCCTCAACCGCATCCTCAACCGCGCCGATGTGCACCCCGAGCGCGGCTACGTAGCGGCCTTGACGTACCTGCTGGTAGCCAGCGTCACGTCCGACCTGGATATTTTGTCGCCGCTGCTGGTAGGGCACACACTGGTGGTATATGCGCTCAGTGCGCTACTGCCTACCTCCCGCGAGGGCTACGACAACCGGCGCCTGTTTCAGGCGGGGTTTCTGTTGGGGTTGGCGGCGCTGTTCTACCTCCCGCTGGCGCTGTTTCTGCTGCTGGCGCTGTTTGCGGTTATCATCTTCGCCGCCAACTCGTTTCGGAGCTTTTTGCTGCTGTTGTGCGGCTTCTTTTTTCCGTACGTGGTGGTGGGCACGGTGCTGCTGTATGCCGATGCGTTGCCGGCGTTTTCGCAGTTTCACCTGCGCCCTACCTTGGCGGGCTTCACGGCCGGCGCCGATGGCATGCCCCGCCTAGTGCAGTTGCGTCTGCTAATTCTGCCGGGCGTGTTGCTGGCAGCGGCCTTGCTGCGCACGTTTGCTACCTCGCTGGGACTGGTATTTCAAGTGAAGTTTCTGCAGCTGATGCTGGTATGGCTGGTGGTTACTATTGCTGTCATCTTTGTCGGTGATGGGCGGGCACCCGGTACGTTGGTGCTGGCGCTGCCGCCGCTCACGTATTTCGGGTTATTTTTGTGGCAGCGGGCGCCGCGGCCGTGGCTGCTGGAGCTACTGTTGCTGGTGCTGATTGGCACCGTGGTGGGCATCCGCTACCGGAGTGTGCTACCCTTCGGCAACCTGCTACCCATTCCTGCCGAGGAATCCTTTGCCGTGCAGCCCAACCCGGCCTATACCAGTGTGCACAACCAGACGCTCCTGGTGCTGGGTACCGACCGGCGCCCCTACCTTACCAACCGCTTAGCCACGCCCTACCTCGATTGGCGGCTGGCACAGCATGATTTTGGCCATCTCAACGAGTACGCCGCCATTTTTCGGCTGGCGCACAACATGCGTCAGCCCCCGGCCTACCTCATCGACGAGCACAACCTGCTGCCCGAGCTGCGCTACAAGCTCCCCACTACTTTCGGCCGCTACGCGCCCACCAGCACACCGCACTTATTTAAGTTGGTGAAATAGTAAGATGGTGAAATGGTGAGTTTGACGTTCTGCTGGCGCTGGCGGTGCAGTTCGCGCAAGCAACGCCGTTGGAACAGCAAACTCACCATTTCACTATCTTACTATTTCACCACCTAGCACACGTCGCGGCGTTCTTTCTGGTCTACGGCCAGAAGGTTGTCGAGGCGGAGCGTGAAGCCGTCGGTGAGGCGCAGGTACTCTACTTTATCCTCAATGAAGAGGTCGGCAATAATGCCTCGGTACGTGACCGGAGGCGAATCGGGCTGCGTGCGGTACACAAGCTGACATGACTGGCGGGTGGTAGCCAGGGCTTCCAGCTCATCATAAAACGAGCAGCTGATGGGGATATAAGGCGTAGCCATACGAAATAGAAAAGGGTGGAAAAACAGTTTGTTCTAATACATACGTGGCACAAGGCCAACCCGGCTGTGCTGGCGTGCGTTGTGAAAAGCAGATCAAGCTCCACACTATGTCCACGGAAATCAACCTGGCTCCGCTCGACGCGCTGCAAGAAGGCGAGTTGCGCGCTTTCCCTACCCCCCACGATGGCCCCGAGGTGCTGTTGGTGCGGCACCAGGGACAGTACCGCGCCTTTGCCGCGCACTGCCCGCACTACGGTGCCCCCCTCGAAAAAGGCCGCGTAGTACACGGGCAGATTGTGTGCCCCTGGCATCATGCCTGCTTCAACGCCACCGATGGCAACTTATGCGAGCCGCCCGCCCTCGATGCCCTACCCACCTTTGCGGTGCGCGAGGCCGAGGGTAGGGTGTATGTGTCGGTGCCCGACAACCCACCTGCCAGCACCGACAAGCCCGATGAAACACCCACCGCCGAGGTAGGTGGCGCGCCGTTGCCCGCTGCTTCGTCTGCGGTTGTAAATCAACATGTTATTGCGGTAGTAGGCGGAGGCGCGGCAGGGCAGATGGCCGCGCAAACGCTGCGCGAAGAAGGGTTTGCCGGCCGTGTGGTGCTGCTATCGGCCGATGCAGCCATACCCTACGACCGCACCAAACTCAGCAAAGCCTACTTGGCAGGTAAGGCTAAGCCCGAAAGCCTACCCCTGCGCGAAGAGAATTTCTACGCGAAGCACCACATCGAGCTATTAACCAACACCCGCGCCACCGGCCTGGACCTGGAGAAAAAACAGGTGCTGCTGGCCGATGCGGCCCCGCTGTCCTACGACCAACTGCTGCTGGCTCCCGGCGGCACGCCCAACTCTCTCCCCAAGCTACCCGGCCACGACCTACAACACGTGCTGCTCCTCCGTACCCAAGCCGATGCCGATGCCCTCGTAGAGGCCGCCAAAGAGTCCCGATACGTGGTCATCGTTGGTTCCAGTTTCATCGGGATGGAAGCGGCCAGCAGCCTCATCGGCCAAGACGGCCGCACGGTAACGGTAATTGCGCAGGAAAAGGAGCCGTTTGAGAAGGTGCTGGGGCCGGAAGTAGGCAAGATGTTCCGCACCATGCACCAGGAAAAAGGCGTGCAGTTTGAGGCCGAAGCCGAGGTGACCGAGTTGACTGGCCAGAACGGTACCGTGTCGGGCGTGCGGCTGAAATCCGGCAAAGAACTACCTGCCGACTTGGTAGTGCTGGGGGTAGGCGTGCGCCCCGCCACCGATTTCCTGAAAGAAGCTTTCCAGCTGGAAAAAGACGGTGGCCTGCAAGTAGACGAATATCTGCAAGCCGCACCCGGCGTATACGCCGCCGGCGACATTGCCCATTTTCCGGCCACTACTGGCAATACGCTGCGCATTGAGCACTGGCGCGTGGCTCAGCAACACGGCCGGGTGGCCGCCCGCAACCTGCTGGGCCAACAGGTGCCCTACACGGCCGCTCCCTACTTCTGGACCCAGCAATACGGCAAGAGCCTACGCTACGCTGGTCACGCCGACGAGTGGGACGACATCCGCTATGTGGGCGATGTAGCCAAGCAGGATTTCCTAGCGTTCTACGTACAGAATGGGCAAGTGAAAGCTGCCGCTGGCATGAACCACGACCCCGATATGATCTACATTGAAGCCCTGCTGGCGGCTAATACAATGCCGGCCCCTGCCACTATCAGCGAGGAAACCAATTGGCAACAGCTTGCCACGCAATAATCGAAAAAGGCCGGCACGAAGTATACGCTTCGTGCCGGCCTTTTCTTCTTTCGCCGCGGGTTAGTGCTTGCCTTTGCCGTTGCCGTGCCCGTGCCCGTGGCCGCCATACAGCTTCTTGGCCTGGCCGGGGGGTAGGCCCTTGCCGCTTTGCAAGCGCTTCACCTGGCCAGGGGGGAGGGCCACCGGGTAGAGCTGACGGTGTCGGGTAATCTGTACCCAGGGTTGCGCGCCGCGGTAATCAATCACCACAGGGTGGAAGCTGCTAGGCGTGTAGCCGCTGATGGACTTCAGGCGCTGCCATTTGCCCTTGCGCTCTACCACATAATATTGGTCGCGCAGATCGTAGTAGCCGCCTACCTCCGGGATGTAGTAGTACTGCGTGCCGGCCGGGGCTGCTGGCCCCCACGAGGGAGGGTTGATGTTGACCGTAACCTGTTGGGCCTGCGCAGCTGGGCCCGTAAAGGCCAAAGCTAGGAGCGCCGAAAAGGCAAAAGCTGTGAATCGTTTCATGAGCGGTGGGGTAGGAGAGAATACATCAATTTTGTAAGCCTTTGACAAGAACGAGGCCAAGTTTACCACAGCATAATCCTACTACAGACTCATGAAGAACTTTTAAGCAAGGTGGGACAACATCCGCTATGTGGGCGATGTAGCCAAGCAGGATTTTCTGGCGTTCTACGTACAGGATAGGCAAGTGAAAGCTGCCGCTGGCATGAACCACGACGCCGATATGATTTACATTGAAGCCCTTCTGGCAGCTAATACAATGCCGGCCCCGCCGGCATCAGCGCCGATACCACGTGGCAGCAGATAGCAACGCACGAATTACAGAACCGGTGCGGGTGTCCTATCTGTGCCGAGTATGCGGTTGTCAGGTCTTACTTGTCTATCAGACGCGCAAAATTTGAAATATAGAATAGCGTGATTATGCAATAGAAGCGAGTAGGCGCCGCCTCAGAGCAATGAAGGCGGGATGATACTGCAAAATCAATGCTATGGCTACCCCGAAGCATGGCGCTGCATAAAACGTCATACGGGCAACATCTCCGGAGAGTAGTACGAAGATGACCACACAGAGCAAAAAGGGGCCTGACACTGCTGGCATGTGTGAAAGCCAGGCGCGACGGCTAGCCTTTCCTCCTGTGAAGCCTATCGGTATAAGGAGAGTAAATCCGCCGAAAGCCACCAGTATATCACCGAGGCCTTTCCATGTGAATAGATATATACACGTAGATAGCACGTGGTCCTGTATATGAGATACCATGACTTGTACAATACCCGATGAGGGCGATTGCGGGGTTATAGGATATAAGATATCTAGCTGATAACGACATACAAAGAGTAGCAGAAAGGATAAGGATATAGCAGTTATTCGCTGCATCCAACTTGCGAAGCGGCCATAGTAAAAGGCCACAGGTAGAAGAACGACCAATTGCTCCTTTGCGAGCAGCATAATAACTATAGAACAGAATAGTAACCATTTATGCCGAGCTGTCAGCGCGTAGAAAAGAACAGCGACAGTGCATATGGCTAGGCTATCTATCAGGGCAGAGCCGGTTATATACATGGCCATGCCACTGCTTATAACGGCAAGAGCCCCGCAGCATGCAGAGGTAAAAGATGCTCCACCTATTCGTGCTGTGCGGTAGATGAAGGTACTGGCGCTGGCTAGCAATAGCGTATTAAGCACATAAAAAGAAAAACCGAGAGCGAGAGTGGTAGATGTGCCGCCTCCAATAGTGCGCGTCCATACTATAATTTGTGCAAGCGCATTGGCCAACATCGGCACAAGTACTCGGTAGCGGTGGAACGAGTTCACCCGCTCGAAATGCCCTTCGGCCATCAGCAGATAATGAACTGCGTCGCCGTTCGGGACATGATTTACAAGCCATACATAGCTATTTCCTGCCAATAGCGCCGTGCATAATAAAAAAACACAAGCAGTAGCGGATAAATGACGAAGCATAAGGGTAAGAATATCGGGTAAAGATAGGTAGAGGCAAAAGCATCTTCTAGGTTGCGGGCACAAACCATCGGTTTCCGCTGTTACACCTTATCTGCTCTAAAAGCTTCTTTGCCATTCGGCGCTAAAGCCGCTGGCAAAGAAGCTATTCGGAGTAGCCATCCGGTTGCGTTTTACGTACCTTTGCAGACTTATTCTGACTTGCTTTGCATGGCTAAGAAAAAAGCCCTGGCCGTTGCGGCCGCTACGATTTCTCCTCTTTCACAAGTAGCCACGGCGGAGGCCGAGCTGACGGCCGCAGCCGTAGCCCTACCCGCCAACGGCCACGACCATCCCAACCCGGCTGCCGCCGAAGCGCCCTTCATTGAAGTGTACGGCGCGAGGGAGCACAACCTGAAAAACGTTTCCATTCAGATTCCGCGGGGCAAGCTAGTAGTGTTCACCGGCATTTCCGGCTCGGGCAAGTCGTCGCTGGCGTTCGATACGATTTATGCCGAGGGCCAGCGCCGCTATATGGAGACGTTTTCGGCCTACGCCCGCTCCTTTATGGGCGGCCTGGAGCGGCCCGATGTAGATAAGATTGAGGGTTTGTCGCCGGTGATTAGCATCGAGCAAAAGACCACCTCACGCAACCCGCGCTCCACCGTCGGCACCATCACCGAGATTTACGACTTCCTGCGTCTGTTCTACGCCCGCACCGCCGAGGCGTTCAGCTACGTGACGGGCAAGAAAATGATCCGGCAGTCCGACGACCAGATCATCAACTACATCCTCAAGCACTACGACAACAAGAAGCTGGTAGTGCTGGCGCCCGTGGTGAAGGGTAGGAAGGGCCACTACCGCGAGCTGTTCCAGCAAGTAGCCAAGCTGGGCTTCACCAAAGTGCGCGTGGATGGCGAACTGCTCGACATCACGGCCAAAATGCAGGTGGACCGCTACAAGATTCACGACATCGAAATCGTGATTGACCGGCTGGTGGTGAAGGCTGACGACCGCCACCGCTTGGCTGGCTCGGTGCAGAACGCCCTTACCCAGGGCAAAGGCACCATGCTCGTACTCGACCCCGATAAGAAGAAGGACAACACCCAGTTCTTCTCCCGCTTCCTGATGGACCCGGCCACCGGCATCGCCTACGACGACCCCGCGCCGAACACCTTTAGCTTCAACTCGCCCTACGGCGCCTGCCCTGTTTGCAACGGCCTGGGTGAGGTACAGGAAATTACGGAGGAAACCGTGATGCCGGACAAGAAGCTGAGCATCAGCCGGGGCGGTATTGCGCCGCTGGGCGAGTACCGCGACATCTGGATTTTCCAGCAGCTCCAGCTCATTCTCAAAAAGCACAAGGCTTCGCTGAGCACGCCTATCCAGAAGCTGCCCGAAGACTTGGTGCAACGCCTGCTTCACGGCATCCCGGAAGACGATGACGCCGATACCACGAAGGCCAACTACACAGAGCCGTTTGAGGGTATCATCCCCTTCTTGCGCCGGCAAATGGATTCTGATTCCGATAACATTCGGGACTGGATTCAACAGTACACCCAGGCCAAGGAGTGCCCCGAGTGCCATGGCTACCGTCTAAAAAAGGAGTCGCTGCACTTCAAAATTGCGGATAAGCACATCGGCGAACTGTCGGTGATGGACGTGAAGGAGTTATCGGCGTGGTTTGAAGGTCTGGAAGACCGCCTCTCGGACCGCCAGAACCTGATAGCCCGCGAGCTGCTGAAAGAAATCCGCAAGCGCATTGGCTTTCTGCTGGAGGTAGGGCTTGATTATCTCGACCTGCACCGCTCGGTGCGCACCCTCTCGGGCGGCGAGTCTCAACGCATCCGTCTGGCTACCCAAATTGGTACCCAGCTGGTAGGCGTGCTGTACATCATGGACGAGCCCAGTATCGGTCTGCATCAGCGCGACAACGAACGGCTAATCAAAGCCTTGCAGCATCTGCGCGACATCGGCAACTCGGTGATTGTGGTGGAGCACGACAAGGACATGATCATGCACGCCGACCATGTGCTGGACATTGGCCCCGGCGCGGGCATTCATGGTGGTAGCATTGTGGCCGAAGGCTCGCCCACGGAGATTTTCAACTCTGGCTCCCTCACCTCGCAATACCTCAGCGGGCAGAAACACATTGAGTTGCGCAAGAAAAAGCGCGAAGGCACCGGCGAAGAACTGGTGCTGAAAGGTGCCAAAGGCCACAACCTGAAAAACGTGACGGCCAAGTTCCCGTTGGGCAAGCTCATTGCCGTTACGGGCGTATCGGGCTCGGGCAAGTCGTCGCTCATCCACGACACGCTCTACCCTATCCTCAACCAGCACTTCTTCAATGCCAAGCGCGAACCGCTGAAATACGACAGCATTGAGGGCCTGGACTTTATCGACAAGGTGATTGAGGTAGACCAGTCGCCAATTGGCCGCACGCCGCGCTCCAACCCGGCCACCTACACCGGCGTGATGACCGAAATCCGCCAGTTATTTGCCGAGCTGCCGGAGGCGAAAATCCGCGGGTACGGACCGGGCCGCTTCTCTTTCAACGTGAAGGGTGGCCGCTGCGAGACCTGCGAGGGCGCGGGCCTGCGCACCATCGAAATGAATTTCCTGCCCGACGTGCACGTGCCCTGCGAAACCTGCAAAGGCCGCCGATACAACCGCGAAACGCTGGAAGTGCGCTTCAAAGGCAAAAGCATCACCGACGTACTCGATATGACGGTGGAAAAAGCTGTGGAGTTCTTCGAGTATCAGCCGCGCATTCTGCGTAAGATTC
This sequence comes from Hymenobacter aerilatus, assembly GCF_022921095.1. Taxonomy (NCBI): domain Bacteria; kingdom Pseudomonadati; phylum Bacteroidota; class Cytophagia; order Cytophagales; family Hymenobacteraceae; genus Hymenobacter; species Hymenobacter aerilatus. Next base: position 4,088,093 of record NZ_CP095053.1, on the reverse strand, counting down.
AGACGCTGAATGACGTGGGCCTAGGCTACCTCACGCTGGGTCAGCAGGCGACTACCCTCAGCGGGGGCGAAGCCCAACGCGTAAAACTGGCCACTGAGCTCAGCAAGAAAGACACTGGTCAAACCTTCTATATCCTCGACGAGCCAACCACTGGCCTGCACTTCGAGGACATCAACCACCTCTCCGACGTATTGCAAAAGCTGGTCGACAAGGGCAACACGGTCCTCATCATCGAGCACAACCTCGACCTGATCAAAGTAGCCGACCACCTCATCGACATCGGCCCAGAAGGTGGCGCCGGTGGCGGTACCATCGTGGCACAGGGCACGCCTGAGCAGGTAGCCAAGTCGAAGAAGGGCTATACCGGTAAGTTTTTGGCAGAGGAGCTGAAAACAAGTAAATATGCGGAAGTAGAGTAAAACAAGTAAACCATATGAAACCGTCATGCAGAAGTGTGTGACGGTTTTTTTATGTCCACTACTCTTCTGGAATTGGTCGCATGTTGCTTCAAAAAAGCAAGTTTTAAAATAATTTTCTTACCTCAACCAACCTTCTCCCGGCGGCGCAGCACTTTAGGGCAACTATCCACTCTGTGCTAGCTTCTCCTACCTTGCCGCTCACCGACGAACAGTTGCTCACTGCCTGCCTGGCGCACGACCGGCAGGCGCAGTACCAGCTGTACCAGCGCTACAAAATCGCCATGTTCTCGTGTGCCCTGCGCATTCTGAACAGTCGGGATTTGGCGCAGGATGCGTTGCAGGACGCTTTCGTGCAGGTGTTTCAGCAACTGGGCAGCTTCCGGCAACAGTCCACGCTGGGTGCTTGGATTCGCACCATTGTGGTGCGGCGAGCTTTGCTTACGCTCCGGCGCGAGCAGCGCATGGAACTCTACGACCCCGACAGCCACCTCGAGCCGCTGGTAGCCTGGCACGACAGCCTAACCGGCGAGGCGCTGGAAAAGGCCATCGGCGAGTTGCCAGCTGGCTACCGCGCCACCTTCTGCCTGCTGGAGGTAGAAGGCTACTCCCATCGCGAGGCCGCCGAACTGCTCGGTATCACGGAGGGCACCAGCAAGTCGCAGCTATATCATGCTAAGCGGTTGCTGCAACGCAAACTTCAGCATTTGTACCGATGAGTGATTTTCCCATACCACCCGAAGAAACCGGGCGCGAGCATCTGCGCCGGGCAGTAGCCGGCCTACCCTCGCACGAGCCTGAAGCGGCTACCTGGCTGCATATTGCGGCGCAACTAGATGCTGAAGCAGCTATTGCCCAGGCCATACCCACATTGCCAGCACACGAGCCTGATGATGCGTTGTGGAACGCTATTACCAGTCGGCTCGATGAAGCTGAAGCACCAGCAGCCGCTGTGGTATTCCGGCCGTTGTGGCCTACAAATGTGTGGCGCCGGGTAGCAAGTATAGCCGCCGTTATCCTGCTGCTACTTGGTGTGTGGTGGCTGCGGCCTATTGCCCCTACCAAACGGGTAGCAGCAGTTCCCCACGAAACAGTCACGTTTAGCGAAGAAGAGGTGGCTGCGCCGTTTCCCGCTGTGTGGGTTGCTCCAGCTTCTGATCCACTAGCGCAGGAGGGTAAGGATTTCATTGATGCGCATTGTACCTCGCTGCCTACCGTATGTCAGTCGGATGAGTTTCGGGAGCTACGGGCGCAACTATCGGAGGTAGAAGAACAGGAGCGGCAGCTCCGGCAGGATGCGCAGCGTTTTGGTGCGTCACCGGCCCTAGTGCGGCAACAAGTGCAACTAACTACGCTACGCGCCACGCTCACCCGCGAGTTGGTTCAACTTCTTATCTCATGAACAGGATAGTACGAAACCGCTATCGTGCGGGTATGCTGCTGATGTTGCTCTGGCTACTGAGTTGTCTCGGAACTCAGGCACAGCAAAAAGTGCAAGTGGTAACTCGCACACTAGAGCAGCGGTGGATAGGCAAACCCAATATGCTGGTACGTATTCAGGCTGAGAAGGCCACTTTACGCGTGCAGGGCTGGGATAAACCTACTGTGGAAGTGGTGCTGCGCCTAAGCGCCCGCCACCCCGACCGCGCCGTAGCCGAGCGTGACTTAGCCGCGGCGCAATACCGCTTGCAGGAAAATGCGAGTGCCATCAACCTGATCAACTTCTTTTCCCTACCCTCTGGGGCGCCCACTGTGCAAAGCGACCTGCGCGCTGAATACACGGTGATGATGCCTGCCAGTAATCCGCTACAAGCCGCCAATACATATGGGCAAACTACCTTGGCTGGTCTCAATGGGGAACAAAAGTTGGAGCAAAACTTTGGGCAGATTTCTCTGCGTGACCTGCGCGGTTCACTCTCCGCCACCATCCGCTACGCCGACTTGGTGGCCACCAATGTACACGCCGATTTCATCTGCGAAGCCAATAAATCGGCGGTGCAGCTGCTGGGGCTGGGAGGAAGCTGCTTCGTGCGCAATTACTACGGCAGTATACAGGTGCAGCCTGCGGCGGAGCTACGCAAGCTTACAGTAGAGGCCGACCGCACAAAGGTTATCATTAGTGCAGCTGAGCCCGCGCTATTTGCCTATCAGCTCAATGTATTGCAAGGGCAGCTCGTGGTGCCGCCTGCCTACGCTGCTGCCAAAAAAGGAGCTGCCAGCCGTGCCTCCCTCACCACCAAACCGGCGTCTGGCACTCAGCCTCTGGTGCGGGCAAGTACCTCCTACTCCTCCCTGATCTTACAAACTCAGTTGCTTTCCACTCAATTTTAAGCCTAAAGCTTTCTTCTTATGACTGCTCTATATTGTTTTCGTGGGTGGCAGCTCCTGCTTTGGGCCGCTCTACTGGTTAGACCTGTGTTTGAGGCTGCGGCCCAACAACCAGCGCCCGATACCACACGTCTGCGCTACAGCGAGGAAATAGCCACCCCACCACCGGCCAATGCGCCATTGCAAGTGCCGAAAGAGCAGCGTAGTCTTTGGAAACTAGGCCTGAATAATTTTATGGCCTACCACCATGTGTTTGAGGAAGGCACACGCTACACCCGCTATGGTCTGCACGTAGCCTACGAGCATAAGCTACATGACCCAGCGTGGTCGGTGTTGGGCGAGGTCAGTCCGGCTCTTGGTTCCTACCGCCCCAATGCTACTGCCGAAAGCCAGCGGCGTCTCGATCTTCGCCTGCAAGCAACCGGGCGTTATTACTACAACCTAGAGCGTCGCTTATTGCAGGGTAAGAACGTCAGTAATTTTTCGGCTAATTATTTAGCTCTAGCAGTGGGCGCTGGGGTGGGTAAGGGAGCCCGCGAAACACCTTATTTCCTGTACCGCAATGACGAACAGCGGTTTGTAACTACTGATGTGGCGCTGCTCTACGGCCTGCAACGTCGCCTGGGCCATCGAGGCTTTGTAGATGCCAACATGGGGGTAGCTATGCTGTTGGTGGATAAACCTAAGGTAGGTATAAGCGGTAGTGTGCGTATAGGTCTCGCGCTAGGACCACAGCCAGTTTCATACAGCAAGCCCCGATCAAAAGCCAGCGAAGTTGCCACGTTGCGCCCTCGGTTCTATGCGGGTGCCGAAATAGGCGGCAACTTCTACCGCGTGCGCTACTCTAAGAAAACGCCCTACCCCACCACTGTCATCAAAACGACGCCTACCGAAACCCAAACCACTACCTACCCCACTACTTACCGCGATGGGTATGGCGTGTATGCACAATATGTATCGGCGGGCCCAATACCTTATATGTATGCCGGCTACTACGTGGCACCGCGCTGGGCTGTCCAACTCGGGTTTCAGTATGGCGAAACGTTTAATGATGAACCAGTGGGAACTGTTTTTGCTACCCCCAGCGACACAATCAGCGTGCCCAACCAAAGGGTGAAAGAGCGGGGTTTTGCCTTACCGGTGCTAGTTCGCTATTCGCTCACACCGGACTTCCTGCGCCGCTTACAGTTCGATGCACTAGGCGGCATAATACCCGTGTGGTCGTCAGTTACCTTCCGCGAGTACGCTATTGTCAACCGACAGGTCACGAGTCAAGAAACGTTCGGGTTTCGGCGCCAGGCATTTGGCGTGCACGCCGCGCTGGGCCTCGATGCTAGCTATGCTTTCGGGCGCCGCCGCCGGGTGCAGGCCGTCACTGAAATCATGCTCAACAAGGATCTGCGTACTGGCTTCCGGACAAGCCAAGAGGATTTGCAGCCAAACTCTCCTTATTTACAGTCCGGCTCTTTCCTGGCGGGTGGCTTCACCTTTGGATTGCGCTACCGATTTGGTTATCGCTAACGATATGCTACTTCCTATCACTAGCTCTTTCAAACAGCTGGGCTGTTATTTCCTCGTGCTCGCGTAGCTTGGGCAGCATCTCGGTGGCGTAGGTGCGCAGCTCTGGGTTAGAGGCTTTTGCGGCGGCATCAGCGAAGCGGGCGATGGTACGTTTGTGTAGCTCCTGTAGGTCGCGCATATATTTCTTATCGAAGCCAAAGTACTTCCGGTCGTCGATGTCATCATAGATGTCACGGTCCTCCTTGCCCATCATCTGGGGTAGGGCAATGTGGGCGCGCTCGGCAATGGCTTGGAGTTGCTGCTCAGCCTGGCCGTGCTCCTGCTCCATACGTTTACCCCACTCTTTCACTTCCATAGCAATGGCCTTTTGCTGGGCCAACTTGCCAAGTGCTATTTCCAGCATGTTGCTACTAGAGGCCGCTACGGCAAATTCAGCATCATATTGCAGTTGGTCTTTGGAGTAAGGTGAGGAATCGGCTTGTAGCTTGTTGCGCTTTTTATTGATTTTTTCGGCCTCTTTCACGGGCTTCTTCTGTGCTTGGGCAGGTGGCGCGGTAGCTAGTGAAAAAGAACCAACCAGTAAGGCTCCAAGAAGATATGTTGTAGTCGATTTCATAGACAGTGAGCATGATGCGATGCTACCAGCATAGTAGCATCTAGTTGTTGTGCTATACTGATTGTGGTCAATATATGTTGCAACATGATTTGCCTATGTAGCTTATAAATAGTTATTCGTTAGTTATTTATGGTGCAATAGGATGGGTTGCATTGGCTAACTATATTACCCTTACAACAGAAAAGCCGCTACCCGAAGGGTAGCGGCTTTTCCAATAATCAGCTAAGCAGCTTTACATAGCACCGCCAGCGTGTTGCTTAAACATAGTCAAGTGGCTCTGCACCACGGGCGACGTTTTGGAAATGAACCCTTTCAAGTCGGCGTCCTGCGTCATCTTGTCGTGGGCCTGCATGGTGTTCAGCGTTTTCTGGTGGTCTAACACCATCTGCTGCATATACTGCGTTTCCAGGTCCTTGCCTGAGAGCTTTCCCATAGTAGTAGCTATAGCCTTATGCGCGGCATCCATGTCGGTGGGTAGGGTCACATTTTTCTTCTGCGCAATAGCTTTCAGATCGGTAGTCGACTTAGTATGGTCGGTCACCATCTGGTTGGCGTGGTCCTTCGCCATGCCTGTTACGCCTTTCTCAAGCACCAATTTGCTGAGTTGAATTTCGTTCTGGTCGCTGTGCGCAGCCGATTTCATAAACTCTTCGTCGGTGGCGTGGGGTGCAGTAGCCGTATCAGAGGCCATGTTCATGGCTGGGGCATCGGCGGCCATTGCGCTGGTATCGTTCATGGTGTTGTTGTCGGCCATGGTGCTGTTATCGGCGTTCATAGCCGAATCGGAGGTAGCAGCCGATTCATTGTTGCCGCACGCAGATGCCATTAGAGCGCCAGCGCATACGAGTGTTAAAAGAGAAGCTTTCATGTGGAAGAACAGGAATTAAGAAGACAAAAAATAAAAAGAGAAAGGGTAGAGTTACTTGCGCTGCTCGACGGCCGCTTGCATGCGTTGTGCCATCGATAAATGTTCTTTCAGAATGGGGACATTCTTGGCCGCAAAGGCTTTGATATCCGGGTCGCTGGCACGGACCGAGGCTTCGGTGTATTCTTTCACGTCCTCCTCGTGGTCTTTCACCATTTCCTTGAGGTACTTTTTGTCCATATCCACTCCTTTTTCGTCCGTCACGTCATCTAGCACTTCGCGGTGGTCTTCGCCAAGCGTACTAGGCAGCGTCATGTTCTTGCGGGCAGCTAGGGCTTTCAGTTCCTCGTTGGCTTTGCTGTGGTCGTCCACCATGTGCTGGCCAAACTGCTTGCCCTCGGGGGTAGCACCTTGCTGCGCTACCAAGCGGCCTAGCTCTACCTCCAGCATGCCACCACTGGCAGCTTTGGTCATAAAGTCGGAGTCAAAATCCTTTTTGTCCTGCTTTACGTCGCCCATTTCCGTGTTGGCGGTGGCGTTTTCGTGGCGGGCTTCGTTGGTTTTCTGGGCCTGATCTACGGAGTCGCCGTTGGATGTGCAGCTGGTTGTAGCCGCTAGCAGCGCCACCGCGCATAGCGGGGCAAACAGCATGCGTTTCATCAGAAAGAAAGGATAGGGTGGAGGGGAAAGAGGAGCTTAAGGCTGAGTAGTAGCGCTCTTATCCAGCGCGGCTGAGTCGGCGGCGGAGGGTGTAACGGTAGGACCAGCGTTATTGTCGATTACTACAGCATCGGCCTGCACGCCGCCTTCTTCAGCAGCCTTATCAATGTCACTTACCGCTTCGCCGGCGGTGCCATCAGTGCGTTTTTCGGCGTTGCTGCAAGCCGAGAGGGATAGAGCGGCGGCCAGAGTCAGGCCGGTCAGAATACGATACGTCATCAGAAAAGAAAAGTGAAATGGTGTGGAAAAGAGCGGAGGGGAGAGTAGTGTTAAGGCAGTTTTTCAACCTCGTCTTGCACTTGCTGGGCCTGAGCCACTTGCTGCTGCAACACAGGTAAATATTTGGCGGCAAACCCGCGGATGTCGCCATCGTAGGCGTCCTCGCTGAGGTCTTTGAAGGAGTCTACGGCTTTCTTTTGGCCATCGACTATCGCCGCACTATATTTTTTGTCGAAGGTCGTGCCCGTAAGAGCCGACAGGTTCTTGTACACTTCCTGGCGTTCGGCCCCTAATGCTTCGGGTAGCGTAATGCCCTTCCGACCGGCCAGCGTTTTCAGTTCCCCAGTCATTTTGATGTACTGATTGAGCAGGTTCTGGGCCAGGTTGCGCACGCTGGGGGTAGCGGCGCGTTGCAGGGCCACGGTGGCTAGTTGCTGGTTGAGAATGCCATCGGCTGCGGCATTCACCATAAACGTGGCATCCTGTTTTTGCTTTTTAGTGATGTCGAGGTCGTCGATGCGCTTTTCGTTTTGTGCTAGAGCGGCGGCTACGGGGTCGTCGCTGTTGGCACCCGGCGAGCAAGCATGCAGCAGCAACGTGCAGCCACCTGCCATGAGCAGCGGCAGCAAACGGCGGTAGACTGGGAGGAGGGTAGGGAGAGCCATGCCCTGCTATACGCGCCCTCCGGGGTGGTAGTTTGGTTTAAGCTAGTCGGGTAAAATGGACGCCGTTTGCTACGGTCGGGCTTCTACAGGCCTGAGTACCAATCGTAGCCGCGCTGCGCCCAATAATCGGCTGGTCGTTGAGCCGTAAAAGCAATGCTGCCGATGCGCTTGATGTGCTTGATGCCGTACTTTAGCGGCGTTACTAAGCGCAGGGGGGCGCCGTGCTCCGACGTTAGTGGCTGGCCATTCATCTCGTAGCACAGCAGGGTTTGGGGGTGCAGCGCGCTCTGCATGTCTAGGCCCACGTAGTATTGTTGGTCGGGCGTCACGAGGTGTACGTAGGGCGCCAAGTCGGTGGCTGAGGCCAACTGGTAGTGCGTCACGAAATCAGAGAAGCGCGCCCCGACCCAGTGCACCACCACGCTCCAGCCCTCAATGCACTTCAGTTCGGTGGTCATCTCCACGCGGGGTAGGGCCCGGATGTCAGCCAGCGAAAACGTGCGTACCGGGGTAGGACCATTGGGGCCCAGGCCCTGCACCTGTAGTTGCCACGCCGCCGCGTCCAGCGGACTTTTCAGCCCTAGCTTGCCATTCACACGGGGCGCTTTGGCGCGGCTGCGCGGAAACACCGGCGCCAAATCGGCATTGCTCAGAAACTCTCTGGAAATCTTACCGTTCGCGTCCAGCACGCTGCGTAGGGGCCACAGGGCACCGTCGTCGGTGGGGCGCGTTGCAAGCCAGCGCCAGCCGCCCAGCGCAGCCAGTGAGGCTAAGCCCGCCGTCAGGAAAGCCCGGCGGGAGCGTCGGGACGCTTCCTGCTCTACAGCGTCGTCGGGGGTAGGGCGTTGAGGAGTGCTCATGGGCGGGTAGAGTTGGAGGAAGAAGCGGGTGTGTCTACCAATTCAAAGCCAGCTACCATCGAGCGGAAGTTGTTCCAGCCGGCCCGTACTACCTGCGCCACATGCACTACAAAGAACAATACGTAGCCCAGCGTCAGGATAAAGTGCTCGGCCCGCGCCCACTCGTAGCCACCCAGCAGGGTAGTAAGTCCGGCCAGTTGAGTGGGCTTGTAAATAGCAAAGCCTGTGAGGGCCGAGCCTACCCCCATCAGCACCACGGCAGAGTAGGCAATTTGCTGGGCGGCGTTGTATTTGCGTGCGGGCAGCGGTGCCTTGCGGATGCCCAAATCGTGCAGCACCACTTGCCACGCCTCGCGCAGGGCATGGCGGCCTGGCACTAGGTAGCGCCACTCCCCCGAAATCAGCGTGTAAAGCACGTAGGCAATGCCGTTCAGCACAAACAACCACATCACCACAAAGTGCCAGGCCATGCCCTTCGCCAGCTGAAATGGCACGTGCAGCGCCTCATAAAACGACTGCGGGAAAAACTTGAATACGGTCGTATCACCCCAACCAATGCGGTATACGTCGTTGGCCCAGTAAATGAGCAGACCGCTCCACATCATCACGGCCAGCACCGGAAAGTTGATCCAGTGAAACCAGCGGATAGCCAACGGATGTTTTTCGCGCAGCTTTTTCATGGCGGAGAACGGTTGAGACTGTATACGGCATAGAGGCACAGCATTTTGTGCATCAGCGTTGAGCGCTACGTCTGCGCCGTTCGGACAAACAGCATCAGTTCAGCAACGACGAGACATAGAATGATGGTGCCTCCACTTACGTAGTGCTGCGCAGAATGGCTTCGGCCAATAGTAAGTCCTCGGGGGTCGTAATCTTGAGGTTGCGGTAGTCGCCGGACACGAGTTGGATGGGGTGCAAATCCTCTACCACGCTGGCATCGTCGGTGAAGGTAGGCAGCTCGGGAAGCTGGTAGGCACGACGCAACAGCTCTAATTCAAAGCACTGCGGCGTTTGTACGAGGCGCAGACGGGCACGGTCCAAGGCATAAGAGCCCTGCTGCGATAAGTTGCGCACCGAGTCTTTGGGTACTACGGCGGCCACGGCGGTGCCATGCGCCTCGGCTGTAGCAAAGCACTCTTCAATCACCGAGGCCGGCACCAAGGGCCGCACACCATCATGCACAGCTACGGTACCACTGCTCTGGTCGGCGAGGTAGGCCAAGCCGTTGCGCACCGAAGCCCAGCGAGTAGCGCCGCCCGCCACTACGGCGTGGGGCAGTTGCACCCGGTGTTCGGCGCAGAGCTGGTGCCAGGTAGAGAATTGCTCGGCGGGCAGCACCACCACGCACTGCTGCACCCGCAATGGTGTTTCCGAGAATCGGCGCAACGTGTGCAACAGCACCGGCTCGCCCAGCAAATCCAGAAACTGCTTAGGCTTAGCAGCGCCCATGCGCGTGCCGCTACCACCCGCCACGAGGATAGCAAATCGGGGTGTTTCGCGTAAGTCTTGGTTGCTTTGGGTCTTGGGGTCTTGGTTATCGTCGGGCATGGAAGAGGTAGGGTAGCGAAAATAAAAAACGCCTGTCATCTTTCGGAGCGAAAGATGACAGGCGGAATATAAGTCGGGTTAAGGAATCAGAACAATAAGTCTGAAATCTTGAACCTACGATGACCCACTTACAGAATCAGCATGGCGTCGCCGTAGCTGAAGAACTTGTATTTCTCTTTGATAGCCGTTTGGTAGGCCTCAATCAGAAACTCGTGGCCAGCAAAGGCCGAAGCCATCATCATCAGCGTGCTTTCCGGCGTGTGGAAGTTGGTCAGCAGCGAGGTAGCAATCTTAAACTCGTAGGGAGGGAAGATGAAGCGGTCGGTCCAGCCCTCGTTGGCCTTCAGACGAGCGTGCGCCGACACCGACGACTCCAGTGCCCGCATGGTGGTAGTACCTACCGAGCACACTCGCTTCTTAGCATCCAGCGCCTTGTTCACAATAGTAGCAGCCTCCTGCGGCACGATGAAATTCTCCGAATCCATCTTGTGCTTGGTCAGGTCTTCCACATCTACGGGGCGAAAGGTGCCCAGGCCCACGTGCAGCGTTACGGCCGCCGTGTCGATGCCTTTGATTTCCAGACGCTTCAGCACCTCGCGGGTGAAGTGCAAACCCGCCGACGGAGCAGCCACGGCACCCGTGTGCTTGGCATAGATGGTCTGGTAACGGTCCTTGTCCTGGGCATCGGCGTCGCGCGTGATGATTTCGCGGGGTAGGGGCGTCTCGCCTAGGTCGTGCAGGGCTTTGTAGAATTCCTCATCGGAGCCATCAAACAGAAACTTGATGGTGCGGCCACGCGAAGTGGTGTTGTCAATCACCTCGGCCACCATGTCAGACTCGCCGAAGTACAGCTTGTTGCCTACCCGGATTTTGCGGGCGGGGTCCACCAGCACGTCCCACAGGTGAATTTCCTGGTTCAGCTCGCGCAGTAGGAACACCTCTATTTTGGCACCCGTCTTTTCCTTGTTGCCATATAGGCGTGCCGGAAATACTTTGGTGTCGTTGAGTACAAATACGTCGCCCTCGTCGAAATACTCGATAATATCCTTGAAAACGCGGTGCTCAATCTTGCCACTGTCGCGGTGTAGCACCATCAGGCGCGACTCGTCGCGGTTTTTGGCCGGATGCTGCGCCACCAGGTTTTCGGGCAGATCAAACTTGAACTCAGAAAGTTTCATGGGCAGGTATGGGCAATAGTAGGGGAAGTAACGAAAATTTGAGCCGGCAAAAGTACATAAATTCGCCGGATAAGCAGTAGCTCAGTGAGAAAGGCTTCGGCTTTTCTGGCTGCGGCCAGTTGAGCTGCACTATAATCAACACGCACGTGGGCTACTTTGTGCAATAAATTCATTCCTTGGACCCATCTTTATTTTTTATTGCCTCCTACTCTACTTTTATCCCATGAAAGCCCTGCGTCTGACCTTCGAGAGTTTCCGTTTTGCGTGGGATGCCCTGAAGGGGAATTTGCTGCGCACTGTTCTGTCGCTGCTGGGTGTTACAGTAGGTATCTTCTCCATTATCTCAGTGTTTGCGGTGGTGGATTCGCTGGAGGCCAACGTGCGCCAGAGCATGAGCTTTGTGGGCGATAAGGTGATTTATGTAAATAAGTGGCCGTGGTCTTTTGGGCCGGGCACCCCGTGGTGGAAATATTTCAACCGCCCCGTGCCCACCGTGCGCGAGTTTCGGGCCTTGCAGCGCAGCCTTAGCCCTAGCAGCAACAAAGGAGTAGCCATCTTTGCCAACACCAGCGGCAACACCTTTAAGGCGGGTAGCAACAGCATGACGAGCTGTAGCCTGGAGGGCGTCAGCTATGATTTTTACGTTGTGTCGGACGTGCCGCTAGCCGAGGGGCGCTACTTCACGCCCCAGGAGGTGGAGTCGGCTCGGAGCGTGGCCATCATCGGTGCTGATATTGCCGAAAACTTGTTTCCCAATCGGTCGGCCCTGGGGCAAACGTTTAAAGCTAAAGGTTTCACCTTCACGGTGATTGGGGTGTTGCAGAAGGAAGGCAAGAAGCTGCTCGATACGCCCAGCAACGACGCCAACTGCCTGATTCCGTTTGGCATGTTTACCAAAATATTCGCTATTGCCAGTGGCGGCGGTGGGGGCGTCACGCCTACCATCGGCGTGAAGGGGGTAGACGCCGACCCCGGCCTGCTCAACCTCGAATCGGAAGTGCAGGGGCTGATGCGCACCATCCGCGGCCTCAAGCCCCGGCAGGAAGACAACTTCTCTCTGAACCGTCCCGAAATGCTGGCCAACGCCATTACGTCGTTGTTTTCGGTGATAGGGGTAGCGGGAGCGGTAATTGGCAGTTTTGCCATGCTGGTAGGCGGCTTTGGCATTGCCAACATCATGTTTGTGTCGGTGAAGGAGCGCACCAACATCATCGGTATTCAGAAGTCGCTGGGCGCCAAAAACTACTTTATCCTGTTTCAGTTTCTGTTTGAAGCCGTATTTCTGTGCCTATTGGGCGGCGGGGCCGGCATTTTCTTGGTGTTCCTGATAACGGCCATTCCGCAGGATGCCATGCCGCTGTTCCTATCGGCTGGCAATATCACGTTGGGCCTCACGGTGTCGGTGGTTATTGGCATGCTGGCCGGCATCATTCCCGCCGTGTTAGCTGCCAACCTAGACCCCGTTATTGCCATCCGGGCGAAGTAGGGGCGCGTTGTACGCACCCAGAGCAGGGTAGGGTAGAAGAACGTCATGCTGAGCATAGCGGAGTTGAAGCATGACGTCCAACTACGGGTGTCCTTACCCATAACAAATCCACTACCTATTGTTAACAAATTGTTAACTTGGCCGGGCCTACATTTGGCCGCCCGCCCCAGTGCGGGCGGTTTTTATTTTACCCCTTTGCCGTCCGGTCGAGTGAGCCCGATCCGATGGTTTTTTCAGTACAGGCTATGTCAAAAATTACCAAGAACAGCAAAACCAAGATTGCCGATGAAACCCTGAATGCGGGCAGCGGCAAAACCATTGTGCGTCCCGACGCCAATGATAACAAAGCCAAGACCATCAGCGACATCCGTGAGCAAACCCACGGCCAGCGTACCGTGCAGCTCGACGACGAGCAGCGCATCCGGCGCGCGTTTGTAGATAAGGACTGGAACGAAATCAAGATTGCCGACTCCTGGCAGATCTTCAAAGTAATGGCCGAGTTTGTGGAGGGCTTCGAGAAGCTGAGCAAAATCGGACCGTGCGTAAGCATCTTCGGCTCGGCGCGCACCAAACCCGAGAATCCCTATTACAAGATGGCCGAGGAAATTGCGGCCAAGCTGGTGCGCCACGGCTACGGCGTCATCACGGGCGGCGGCCCCGGCATTATGGAGGCCGGTAACAAAGGCGCCCGCGCCGAAGGCGGTAAGTCGGTGGGCCTCAATATTGAGTTGCCCTTCGAGCAGTTCCACAACATCTACATCGACTCCGATAAGATTATCAACTTCGATTACTTCTTCGTGCGCAAGGTAATGTTCGTGAAGTATTCGCAGGGCTTTATCGGGATGCCCGGCGGCTTCGGCACCCTCGACGAGCTGTTTGAAGCCATGACGCTAATTCAGACCAAGAAAATCGGGCGTTTCCCCATCGTATTGGTCGGCTCGGCCTACTGGAACGGTTTGTTTAAGTGGATTGAGGATGTGATGCTGCACGAGGAAAGCAACATTTCGCCCGAAGACCTACAACTGGTGCAGATCGTAGACGACGCCGAATCGGCGGTAAAGATTATCGACGACTTCTACTCCAAGTACTTGCTGTCGCCCAACTTCTAAGCTGAAGCGATTTTCTCGTTATAGGATAAAACCTGCTATTTTCTCTTCTGAGGAAGTGGTGGGTTTTATTGTTTTTACAAGAAGGTGAAAGCGGGTTATGGTGAGTAAAATTATATAAAATACTTTATAAGACATATAAAACTGTGTTTTTGATATGTTACGAAGATGAGTGGTGGTATTTTAAAAGGGTGTGTATAGTGTAAGCTTCATTTCAAAAATGGAATCTTTTTTGCAAAGCGGGAATCCAGCTACACTGCTTTTGTAGTATATACATTCTCTAAACAAATCCTACCCACCATGCCCACTACTACTTCCACTACGAAGACCATTTACATCGTTCCGCGCTGGGCGGGCGCTGCCGATAACGACTGGTATCCTTGGTTAGGCAGCCAATTGGCCGCCGCTGCCGAAGAGGATGGCATCAACTATCAAGTGCGGGCGCTAAACATGCCAGCTTGGGATTTGCCTGTCATTGAGCGTGCCGTAGATTATTTGCGCGAAGTGCTACCCCCCGCTCAACTCAACGAAAACGTGATTCTGGTAGGACACAGCGTGGGCTGTTTGGCCATTCTGCACTACCTGGCCAGCGTGGCGAAGGAAGAAGAGAAACCTCGCAAAATAGGTGGCGTGCTGTGCGTAGCCGGTTGGTTTTCAGTAGATAGCCCCTGGCAGGATATTCTGAACTGGATGCACGCCCCCGTCGACTATGAGGCTGCCCGCACCCTGATTCCGGAGGACAAGCTGATGGTATTACTTTCCGACGACGACCCCTACACCTCTGGCTACAAAGAAAACGAGCAGCTGTGGGTGGAGCGCCTCCAGTCGCAGGTGAGCATCTTATCAGGCCGGCAGCACTTCAGCTCCGAACTGGACCTGGATGTGCGCGATGCCGTGCGCGACCTGGCCGGTGGCCTCAAGCTGCACCCCATGATGGCGTAGTAGTTACGTCAGGAAGTCTAACTTGCAACGGCGGCCGGTCTACTCCGGCCGCCGTTTGCGTTTGGAAAGTTCTGATTACGACTACATGCTGGTGGGTGGCGGCGCGGCCGGGCTTAGCCTGGCCTATGCCATCACACAAGAGCCGCGCCTCCGCGGCAAGCGGGTATTGCTGATTGAGCCCGAAGCCAAAGACCAGAATGACCGCACGTGGTCGTTCTGGGCGGCTGCGCCTACCCCCTTCGATGAGATTGTGGCCCACGAGTGGCGGCAATTGGCCTTTCGTAGCCCTTGGCTGAACCGGGTGTTTCCGCTGAAAGAGTATACCTACAAGATGATTAGGGGGCTGAATTTCTACCAGTTCACGCGGACCGCTTTGGCTGCCGCTTCACAGGTGACACAGGTGCGTGGCCGAGTAGAAACCCTCACGGAGTTGCCCACCGGCGTACACGCCACCACCACGGCCGGCGAGTTCACGGCTCGCTACGCTTTCGATAGTCGCCCGCCTACCCTCACGCGCCGGCCCGATAAGCACCGTTACTTGTTCCAGCACTTTGTAGGGTGGGAAGTAACCACTGACCGCGCCGTCTTCGACCCAGCTACGGTGGAGTTCATGGATTTTCGGGGAGCGCAACACCAAGAGGCGCGCTTCATCTACGTGCTGCCCTTTAGTACTACCAAAGCGCTAGTAGAGTACACGCTGTTTTCTGCCGAAATCCTACCCAAAGCCGAGTACGAAGAAGCCATGCGTGCTTACCTGCGCGATACGCTGGGGGTAGAGAGCTTCCAGATTGAAGCCGAAGAGATAGGCGCCATTCCAATGACCGACCATCCGCTACCAGCGCGGGCCGGTGCACGCATCATCAACCTGGGTACGCGCGCGGGGCGGGCCAAGCCCAGTACTGGCTATGCTTTCCAGCGCATTCAGGCGCACACGGCCCGGTTGGTGGCGGCCCTGGCCGAAACAGGCGCCCCGCCCCACGACCCCACCGGCGACCGGTGGCAGTTTCACTGGTTCGATACCCTGCTGCTCGACATTATGCAGCGCCGCGGCGAAGCCACTAGTCGCATCTTCTCCGACCTGTTTACCAACAACCCCCTAGAGCGCGTGCTTCGGTTCCTGGATGAACGGACCTCGTGGTGGGAAAATTTCCAGATTATGAATTCGGTACCGCCGTGGCCGTTTCTGCGCTCTATCTGGCATGTGCTTCGCGGCCGACCGGGGAAGCGGTGAAATGGTGAAGTGGTGAAGAAAAGGCGTCTGTCATCCTGAGCGGAGCGAAGGACCTTATGCCAGTTGAACGAGTCGTTGTTACGCTTGTCGTTCTCACGTGAGAAGGTCCTTCGCAAGCTCAGGATGACAAACGCTTTTTTTACTCACTATCTCACCATCCACCACTTACCATCTCACAAAGCTTTCCTCACTCTCCAAATACGCTTTTTCAGCCAAAACTACCTCTGGCGTGAGGGGGAGTAGGGTAGGGGTAGTACGGGAGAGGTTGAGCAGGTAGCCGCCGGGTGGGAAGCTGGTGAGGTTGTCGAGGTCGTGGGTGATGCAGAGAATGGTCTTGCTCTGCTCGGCTACCCACTGCTGTTGCAGAGCAAACACGCGGCGGCGGTAGTACACATCTAACTGCTGGGTAGGCTCATCCAGCAAATACAGCGCAGCTTCCTGCAACGAGAGCTGGGCCAGCCACACTAGCTGCTGCTCGCCGCCAGAAAGCAGCGTAAAATCCTGCATGGCGAGGTGGGCGGCGCCTACCTGCTGCAAGGCCTGGTCAGCCAGAGCATAGTCGCTGGTGGAGTAGCCACCCAGGAAACGGTGGTGGCGGTAGCGGCCCATTACCACTAGCTCGCGCACGGCAATGGGGAAGCCCACGGTGGTGCGCTGGGGTAGGTAGGCCAGCAGGCCCTCGGCAGCTGGCCGCGCCACGGTGCGTAGGTCGCGCCCCGCTACCTGGATGGTGCCCTGGTACGGAATACGCCCCGTAAGCGCCCGAAACAGCGTGGTTTTTCCGCAGCCGTTGTGCCCTACAATGGCCACGAAAGCCGGCCCCGGTACCGCAAAAAAAAGGTTGCGGAGTAGAACGCGCTGTTCATACCCCGCAACCAGATTCTCGATGAGTAATGGCTGAATAACTGAATGGCTAGATGGCTGATTCTCTGTTTGTGTATGTAGAATTTCAGCCATTTAGCTAGTTAATCATTTAACCATCAATCCTAATATTCGTCCTCGTTGAACATGAAGTCTTCCTTGGTCGGATAATCGGGCCATACTTCCTCGATGTTCTCGTAGGGTTGACCGTCGTCTTCCAGGGCCTGCAGGTTTTCCACTACTTCCATCGGAGCGCCTGAGCGGATAGAGTAGTCGATGAGTTCATCCTTGGTGGCAGGCCAGGGGGCATCTTCCAGATAGGAAGCCAGTTCCAGCGTCCAATACATAGTAGTGTACTATAAAAAAAGGTTGGCAAAAGGTGGCACGTCGCAAGCTCAGTGGCCTCCGACGATGTGAAGGTAGACACGGAGGCCGGCAAAACGTTGCTCTTTGCCGACAACGTAAAATACAACCGAAGGTTGCTTATACAAGCGCACCTTTTTGCAGAAGATCAATTAAATGATTTTTGGTGCGGATTTTCCGCTCAAATGCCCTGATTTTCCCTTGTAGCATGGTTCGGAAGGCCTCGTTGCCGGGAGACACAGTCAGCTTACTCAGGTTTTCTTCCAGTACCAACTGCTCCTGCCGGTCGCTCTTCACGAACTCGCGCAGGGCCTGCACGCGGGTGCCTACCCGCTCGTCGCGGGTGCCGGGCTCGGGGGCACCGCCGTGCCGCTTGCGGATGTAGTGCTCCAGCGAGCTAAGCTCAAACACCTTGTCGCAGGCAGCAATGAACTGCTCCCACACCCGGTCCGACTCCTCGCCGCGCACGGGACCCACCTTCTTCCAGGCGGCTTGTAGCTCCTTGGCGCGGGTCACGGCCTCCGACATGGGGCGGTGCAGCAGGGCCTCGGCCTCGGCTACCAGGCCGCGCTTGCGAGCCAGGTTGTCTTCGGGCTGATTTTCGGCGCGCTTGGTGTTGATGTGCACCTTCAGGCGCTCAAAGAAATGGTTGTGCGCCGCCCGGAACCGCGTCCATAGGTCGTTGGCCTGCTTGCGGGGTAGGGAAGCGTCAATGTCCTTCCATTCCTGCTGCAACTGCTTGAGCTTGCGGGTGGTGTTTTCGAAATCGTCGGACTCTTGCAACACTTCCGACTGCCGGATCAGGGCCATGTACTTGTCCTGCACGCGGTTGGTCATGGCCTTTTTGTCGGCCAGGAAGTCGCGCTTGCGCTGCATAAAGGCATCTACGGCCGCCCGAAAACGGGCTTCCATCGGCTCTATCTGCTCTTTCTCCACGGGGCCCGTCTTGATCCAGATCTGGCGCAGCGCTTTCACCCGCTCGGTGGCGGTCTGAAAGTCCAGGGTATCGCGTAGCGCTTCCAGCTCTTGCAGCACACCCATTTTGGTGGCCATGTTTTTCTCGCGGTTCTGCGCAATGGTCACATTGATGCCTTCCTCGGCCTCGGTGAGACGGTGGTGGAGGCTCTCAAAGTCACCCAGGCCGTCGTAGCTGGCTATTTGCTCTTTCAGGTGCAGCGCCTTCATCAGGAAGGAGCCCTTGTTGTCAGAGTCGGCCATTTTGGCCAGTAGGTCTTCTACCTTAGTCCGAAATAGCTCGAAGCGCTGGGCGAAGTAAACAAGGGAGGTGTCGGGGGAGTCTTTGACCTGGCCTACCCGGCGGGCAGGTAGGGTCATAAACGGACGGAGCCACACCTGGTCACCCTCGACGTAGCCATATTGGCGGGCGGTAGCGAGGAGGTGGTCGTGTTGTTCCATAATGTAGGATAGTGCGGAAGCGAATAAGTGGAGGAGCAAGCAGATTGTGAACTCAGTCGGAGTGCACAAGTTTACGGTATGCTGGGCAAAAATGCCCATGTGCTTAGTATAATGTAGAGCAGAAAGCCATGCAGGCCGCTACCTTTGTGGTAGCTCCGGCCCTACCGGGGAGCGAGCCGGCAAGGTACTACCGGACAGCCAAACAGAACTTGTAGAACCGTAGATAAGGTGAAGTGTGGGGGAAGAAAACCTCCTATCATGTTATTGTTTCAAATCAACCATACGCAAAATAGGGTATCTGTAGTATACATCTGTCGGCGGTAGGGATAAAACCCAGCTGTGGCTGTGTCTGTCGGCCGATGGCTAGGCTGAAAATCCGGCGCTGCGATACCACGAGTAGTTTGTTTCATTTCCACTTTTTTTAGTCACATGAGCGACCAGACGATTATCTTTTCGATGGCGGGCGTCAGCAAGGTGTTTCCGCCCCAGAAACAGGTTCTCAAGAACATCTATCTTTCCTTTTTCTACGGTGCCAAAATTGGCGTGCTGGGTCTGAATGGCTCCGGTAAGTCGAGCTTGCTGAAAATCATTGCCGGCGTTGATAAGCAGTTTCAGGGCGAAGTAGTCTGGTCGCCGGGCTACACGGTGGGCTACCTGGAGCAGGAGCCGCAACTGGATGCCTCCAAAACGGTGAAGGAGGTAGTGGAAGAGGGCGTGGCCGAAACGGTGGCCCTCCTTAAGGAGTTCGACGAAATTAACGAGGCATTTGGTGCCGAGGATGCAGATTTCGATAAACTGCTCGAACGGCAGGGAAAAGTACAGGAACGCCTCGACCAACTGGACGCCTGGAACCTAGATAGCAAGCTGGAGCGCGCCATGGACGCTCTGCGCACGCCCCCGGCCGATGCCGTGGTAGGCAACCTCTCGGGCGGCGAGAAGCGCCGCGTGGCCCTGTGCCGCCTGCTGCTGCAAGAGCCCGACGTGCTTCTGCTGGACGAGCCCACCAACCACCTCGACGCCGAAAGCGTGCTGTGGCTGGAGCAGCACCTCAAGCAGTACAAAGGGACCGTGATAGCCGTAACCCACGACCGGTACTTCCTCGACAACGTGGCCGGCTGGATTCTGGAGTTGGACCGCGGCGAGGGGATTCCGTGGAAGGGCAACTACAGCTCGTGGCTGGAGCAGAAATCCAACCGCCTGGCTCAGGAGGAAAAAACTGAAAGCAAGCGCCAGAAAACCTTGCAGCGTGAGCTGGAATGGGTGCGCATGGCCCCCAAGGCCCGCCAGGCTAAGAGCAAGGCCCGCCTCGCCGGCTACGACAAAATGGTGAGCGAAGACGCCAAAGAAAAAGAGCAGAAATTGGAGCTGTTCATCCCCGACGGCCCGCGCCTGGGTGCTCAGGTGATTGAGGCTGAGGGGTTGACCAAGGCCTTCGGCGACAAGCTGTTGTTCGAGAATCTAAGCTTCTCCCTACCCCAGGGCGGCATTGTGGGCATCATCGGGCCAAACGGCGCCGGCAAAACCACGCTGTTCCGCCTCATCACCGACCAGCTGCAACCCGACGCGGGCACTTTCGAGGTAGGCCCTACCGTGCAAACGGCCTACGTAGACCAGCAGCACGACACGCTGGACCCCACCAAATCGGTATTCGAGTCGATTTCGGGCGGTACGGAAACCATGCTGCTAGCCGGCCGCCCCGTGAATGCCCGCGCCTATGTAAGTAACTTCAACTTCCGCGGTGGCGACCAGGAGAAGAAGGTAGGGAGCCTATCGGGCGGCGAGCGGAACCGCGTGCACCTGGCTACTACCCTCAAGCAAGGCGCCAACCTGCTGCTGCTTGATGAGCCCACCAACGACCTGGACGTAAACGCCATCCGGGCCCTGGAAGACGCGCTAGAGAACTTTGCCGGCTGCGCCGTTATCATCAGCCACGACCGGTGGTTCCTGGACCGCCTCGCTACGCATATTCTCGCTTTCGAAGGCGACTCGGAAGTGGTATGGTTCGAGGGCAACTTCTCGGACTATGAGGAGGCCAAGAAGAAGCGCCTGGGCGATGTAGAGCCCAAGCGCGTGCGCTACCGCAGCCTGGGGTAGGCTGTGTGAACTCAGTAAACAAAAGCGCACTGCCTGATTAGGTAGTGCGTTTTTGTTTACTCGGGTAGCACTTCGGCCTGAAAGCCGGCGTCGCGCAGCAGCTTAATGAGGCAGGAGGGTAGCACGAAGCCGCTAGCACATTCCACTCGCAGGATTCGGTCACAATCATCTAGATCGAAGTTGGCGCGGTAGTGCGCAAACGTGGTGTGGATCTGGTGCACCAGCTGCTGGGCGTGGCGTCGGGTGCGGACGTTGGTTTTGAAAACTTCTATCATAACACGAAGGGCTTGCGTGGGGCAGAGCATACCGGGCTGGTTGGTTTGCCAGAAAAGGGTAGGCGCACGTAGGATGCGACGGTAGGAGGGTAGGGACATGCCAGTAGGGTAAGCCGGGGCAGGCTTATGTACTGGTTACGCCGTGGTGCTAAGCAGCCGAGTGGTTGAAATTCAGCATCCAATCTATACCAAACCGGTCGGTGAACATGCCGAAGGTGTCACCCCAGAATGCCCGCTCCAGCGGCATCGTCACAGTGCCGCCGGCCGAGAGCTGAGCAAACAACCGGTTGATTTCCTCCTCGCTGGTGCATTGCAGCGACAACGACACTCTATTGCCCTGGACAACGGGTTGCATACCCGCGTCGGAGGCCATCAGCAGCAGGTTGTCTTTTTTCAGACTGGCGTGTAATACGGTGTTTGCTGCCACGGCCGCGTCGAGGCCTTCGGCGGCTGGTGTGCCGGTAAAAGGCTGTACCATCAGTTCGCCGCCGAGGCATTGCTGATAAAAGTTCATGGCTTCTCGGCAAGTACCATCAAAAACAAGGTAAGGGTGAAGTTGGAGCTGGTGCATGGTATTGTGAAGTAAGAGGTTAAAATATAAGCTTTGAGGAATGTTCTACTAATAAGTGTGGAAATTTGGCTATATTTCCGCCGTTGTTGCCAACAAAATTAGTAAAACGACCATCGTGTTTGCGGGGGTAATTCCGACTAAATCAGGGGCAATTGCGACGTTGCTCCGCTATAGCGCGCACCATGAAGCACATTTCGATTCTGGTTCCGAAGGGAGCTATTTTGGGGAGCATAGAAGGCCCCCGGCTAGTGTTTTCGGAGGTGAATGCCCTGCTACAGCGCATGGGGCGCCCGGCATTGTTTGTCGTGCGGCTGGTAGGACTGGAGGCCGCCACGCCTGTATGCGGCGGCCGCTATACCGTAACGGCCGACCACCTCCTACCCGAGCCAGCGCACACCGACCTAGTTATCATTCCGGCCGTAGACGGCGACCTGGCCCTGGTGTTGGAACAGAACAAGGCTTTCCTACCCTGGGTGGTGCAGCAGCACCAGCGCGGGGCCGAGGTAGCGAGTCTATGCTTGGGGGCTTTTCTGCTGGCTGCCACTGGCTTGCTGGCGGGCCGGCAGTGCACCACACATTGGGCCGCGGCCGCCGATTTTCGGCGCATGTTTCCGGAAGTGGAGTTGGTAGAAGACCGCCTCCTCACCGACGAGCACGGCATCTACTCCAGCGGCGGAGCGTTTTCCTACCTCAACCTGGTGCTCTACTTAGTAGAGAAATATGCGGGGCGCGAAGTGGCCGTGCTTTGCGCCAAGGTGTTTCAGATTGATATGGCGCGGGTGAGCCAATCGGCATTTGTGGTGTTCAATGGCCAGAAAAACCACGCCGACGAGTTGATCAAGAGGGCCCAGACCTACATCGAAACGCATTACCAAGACAAAATCACCGTGGACCAACTGGCCGACCAGCTAGCCCTCGGCCGCCGCAACCTGGAGCGGCGCTTCAAGCGCGCCACCCATAACTCGGTAGCCGAGTACATTCAGCGGGTGAAAATGGAAGCGGCCAAAAGCAGCCTGGAATCGTCGGCCGACCACGTGAATGAGGTGATGTACCGCGTGGGCTACACTGACCCGAAAGCCTTTCGGCTGACGTTTAAGCGAGTAACAGGTCTGTCGCCGAAGCAGTACCGGGAGAAGTATAGTAGGGTGGCGGGGTAGGCGGCTCACATTTTATTATACAACACACTATTTTTCGAGTGTGAATTTCGACCACTACCGCCACCGCTTCACCCAGCTGCGCGTGGGGCGCAGCTGGGTAAGGTTTTTTATTTAGTCAGATTTAGAGCGGTGCTGAAACCTAATGCTGCTACAAACTGCCCATTAGAGAAACCTTTTATGTTGCCTTGATAGAAAGGGAAATAAGCGGAAACTCGTAATGAGTTGACGGTAAAAACCATTCCTGGCTCTATACCACTATACCAGTAGCGAGTGGTGCCTAAAGCCTGCTGTAAAACCTCCTTTTCCTCGCGTATGTCGCCAGCAATGTGGCGTAGCGAATAGTTGAGTAACAATTCCAGCTTCAGCGAATTGCTATCGTCGCTAGTCGGTATATCAAATACTGTGTACAGTAACCCCGCCGACATAAATAGCAAGCGAACATCCTCAATTCTATTCTGGTATCCCCAGCGTGTCTGAGTAATATTAAGGAAAGCATTATAACCTAAGCTCTGCATAAAGGAGCTCTTCGTAAGCGCGTGTGGATACCACTGCACGCTACCTGTTAAAGAGCGCGCTGCTTTGGCATTGCTGCCTGGCAAAAGCAGCGCCTGCCCAAAATTATATTGGTTGGCAGCTCGTTCAATCCCAGCAACATTAGGTTGTACGTTTAGCGTATCGCCTTGTGAACCTAGAGAAATTACAAAGTTGCCCTGGAAGTTCGGGAATTCTACAGAGTCTCCGCCTACTTCTCGCTTCCACTGTTTTATGCGTGTAAAGCTTGCACCCAGTGAACCTGTTTTGGGGGTAGCTCCTTCTTCCGCGCTGAGTGCCTTGCTAAAATCTCCGTCAGCTAATAGTGCCGCCTGCCACGTGATTTTGCCACTGGGTTTAAAAGGGTTGTCTTTCTTAGTAGCATCTGTATTCCATCTTTCTGCACGTAACCGTTGCTGGGTGTTCGCCAGATTAGCTTTCTGTACTTGACTACTGTATCCCACAAAGCGCTGTGCCTTGGCCGATATAGTCGGTAGAATCAAGAAGAATACCCAAACACGGACATGGGTTGTAGATGGTAGAAATCTAAGTTGTCCCATGATGCCAAGAGCAGAGTGGATGGTAGAAGTGGGGCATATAGCACAAGCCCAAGTGAGAAAACAGCTCAAAACTGGCCGATAAAGCAGTCTAGTGAATCAGTGTTGGCACTGAAATTCGGTCATAGCTTTGCCTTCATGGAGACCTTCGACCACTACCGCCAACGCCTCACCCACCTGCGCGTGGCGCGCAGCCGCCAGCACGGCGAAGCGCCCTACAAGCCTGCCCTACTCCTAGCCGTGCTCGAAGGCATCGACGACGGCTCTATCCTCGACAACCGCATCTACATCACGCCGGAGCTGCTGGCCAGCTTCCGCAGCCTCTGCCGCGCCCTGAGTACCTCCGAGCTGTTTCGGGCCAACGATTTCTCCCTACCCTTCTATCACCTCACCGGCGACGGGTTCTGGCACTTGCGCACGTTGCCGGGCCTAGAAGTGCTGCTCACGGCCTCGCGCTCGGTGAAAAGCTTCCGCAGCCTGCGCGACACCGTGGACTGCGCCAGCCTGGATGCCGAGCTGTGGACGTTGCTGCAAGACCCCGCCGCCCGCGAAGCGTTGCGGCAGGCACTGCTAGTGCGCTACTTCCCGCAAACGCGTTTTCGCTACCAGCCGGCGGCCGGCACCCAGGCCGTGCAGGCCATTCGGCGGCAGATGCTGGAGGAGCCCGCCGCTGTGTACCAGCGCCGCGTGGTGCCCGCCGATGAGTTGGACACTGCCGTGCGCAGCGGCTTGTTTAAGCGCGTGGTGCTAGAAGCCTACGACCACACCTGCGCCGTGTCGGGGCTGAAGCTGGTGAGTACCCGTGGTGCCCTATCGCCCTTGCTCGATGCCTGCCATATTGTGCCCTGGGCCATCAGCCACAACGACACGCTGCCCAACGGCTTGGCTCTCACGCCTACCCTGCACCGCGCCTTCGACCGCAAGCTGTTTTGGGTGGATGCGGACTACCGCGTGCAGGTAGCCGACGATTTTGGGGAGCTGAGCGGAGTTGAGCACGGCATCCGGCAGTTTGCGGGCCAGCAGCTGCGCCTACCCTCGGAGCAGGCGTGGTGGCCGGAGCAGGAGAACCTGCGGAGACAGCGAGGGTAGGGCGGGGCGCTACACGGCCTCCACCTGATACTTCACCGTCACGTTACGATTGCCCTGGGTGATTTCGCCAAAGCCCACGCCCAGGTCGTCGAAAGCATTGTCGAAGGAGCCGCGTAGCAGATACAGCTGGTCGTCCTTATTGGCTTTGAGGAGCTTGGCGATGATGTTGAGGGTGAAGTCGGTGGCGGCGCCGATAAGGGCAATCTGCGGGGCCGTGAAGGTGGTCACCTGCAACAGCGAATCCCGGAAGCTCTGAAACTGACTGTCCTGGCGTACCTGATCCAGCAAGTCGCCGGCCTGGCGGGCGTCGTCGTCCAGCTCCATCACCAGGATGCGGTAGTCTAAAAAGGGCGGAATCTTGTCTGCGGACTGGGTGCGGTAGAGCGTAATGCCGCCGGGACCAATGGGTAGGTCGGTGCGCTTCCTCACCTTTCGGTACACTTCCGAGCATAGCTGAATGGGCTCCGCCGATACGCCATCCGTCACCACGCTAATCACCTGAATCTCGCCTTTTCCCAACTCCCGAATCCGGTTGATGAACACCGACTTTAGGCTCATCCGCACGGCCTGGGTGGTGATGGGCAGCACTGCCCGGCTAAGGTTGCCCAGCAGCGCCTGCTGCCCCAGCACGGCCGAGGGCTCAAATACGGAGTCGGGTTGAAGGATAGTCTCCATAAGGTTGGTTGAGGGAAGCGGCTTTTCGTGATGCTGTGTGCCGCAACGTGAGATAGGCTGAGTGATGAGTTGATTCCTAAACGTCTTTTTGCTGTTGTAGGTTGAGCATCAAGGAGGTATCTGAAAATACCTTGCTTTACACGCTCAGTATATAAAGCAATAGCCTAGGCTTGCGAAGCGGTCTGCCTTACTCCTGGCACGGCGTAGAGACGCATACTTGCGTCTCATCGTTGAACTACTGGCGCCTAAACGATTCCTAGCGGCGCAGACGACGAGACGCCTACTTGCGTCTCGTCGTCTGCACCTATCTATATCTCAACTTCTGCATCTCACCTACAAAACGCCTGCCCGCTCGCTTAATGCGGCATGTGGCTGATTTTGGCCTCATCCAGGTCGAGCTGGGCTTCCTGGTGGCGCAGCATCTCCTCGTCGAATACATCCTCGCGGCGCAGCACAAACAGCTCCTCGCGCTGCACGCGCAGCACTTGCAGCAGTACTTGGTGGTAGCGTTGCAGGGCCTGGCGCTTGGTTTCGTCGTAGTCGAGGGCTTCGAGCAAGTTGCCGGTGCGCTGGGCCTCGGCTTGCATGCGCTGCTGCAAGGCCCTGATCAGCTCGTTGTGCTGCACGTCGGCCGTGTAGTGCTCGGCCATATACGCAAGGGCCACGCGCCGCAGCCGCAGCCGGATGCCGGCTTCCTGCTCCTCGGCGGGTATGTGCTCTTCGAGCTGGCCCACGCCACTCAGGCGAATGACCAGGGGTAGGGTAAGGCCCTGAAATACCAATGTCACCAAAATCACCACGAAGGTGATAAACAAGATCAGGTTGCGCTGCGGAAACGCCTGCCCATCGGCGAGCAGCAGGGGCACCGACAGCGCTGAGGCCAGCGACACCACGCCCCGCATACCGGCCCAGCCTATCACCACCGGCCCCTGCCAACCGGGGCTGGTTTCGCGGCGCCGAATACCGGCACTCAGCCAACGCGGCACAAACGCTGCCGGAAATAACCACAGCAACCGAATCAATATGACCAGGGCGCTGATAAGCAGGCCGTAGGTGATGGCCTGGGGTAGGGAGTAGGAGCCCAGCCCCTCCACCACCTGGGGTAGCTCCAGCCCAATCAGGATGAACACCAGGCCATTGAGCGCAAAGCCCACGCTGGCCCACACGCTATTGGCCTGCAGGCGCGTATCGGCATCAAACACCCGGTGCGAGCGAAACGACATCAGCAGCCCCCCGCTCACCACGGCCAGCACCCCCGAAAAATGGAACTCCTCGGCCACCAGGTACATGCCGTAGGGTGCAATGAAGGTGAGCACCGTGTTGATGCTGGGCGTGGTGGGCAGGTAGCGGTGCATGAGGTAGAAGCCATGTGCCATCACCAAACCCACCACCACGCCCATACCGCTCACCAGCAAGAAGCTGCTAATAGCCTCCTGCCACACAAACGTGCCCGACAACACTGTAGCCAGCGCAAACCGAAACACAATCAGGCTGCTGGCATCGTTGATGAGGCTTTCGCCTTCCAGAATGCTGGTGATGCGCCGCGGCACCTGCACGCCCCGTAGCACGGAGGTGGCCGCCACGGCATCGGGCGGGGAGATGATGCCGCCCAGCAAAAAGCCCAGCGGCAGCGTGAACCCCGGAATCAGACGGCGCGAGGCGTAGGCCACCAGGGTAGAGGTGAAAAAGACCAGCCCGAGCGCCAATAGCAGAATAGGTCGTTTCCAGCGCCAGAAGTCTTTCCAGGAGGTTTCCCAGGCGGCCTGGTAGAGCAAAGGGGGTAGGAAAATCAGGAAGATCAGGTCGGGGTCGATGACGACGCGCGGCAGTCCTGGCACAAAGCTGAGCGCCAAGCCGGCCAGTACCAGAAAGATAGGGTAGGAGATGCGCAGCTTCTGCCCCAGCATTACGAGCAGGAGC
This sequence comes from Hymenobacter aerilatus, assembly GCF_022921095.1. Classification (NCBI taxonomy): domain Bacteria; kingdom Pseudomonadati; phylum Bacteroidota; class Cytophagia; order Cytophagales; family Hymenobacteraceae; genus Hymenobacter; species Hymenobacter aerilatus. The sequence goes on along the minus strand of NZ_CP095053.1, from coordinate 4,060,883 downwards.
ATGGCCAGCAGCAGGCCCAGAATAAGCAGAATGGTAGCGTGCAAGTTGTCGGGGAGCATTGAGGAGGGAGGAGACGAGCGTGCGAAGCCGGAAGGTAGGCGCTGCCCGGCAAAAACGCTACTCGCATTCCCGCTCCCCGTAAACTGCCCCAGCCTAGCGGCGGCGCATCAGGCCACTGCTACCCACCCCTCGCGCACGGCCTGTACCACCAGGCCTACCAGCGTTTTGGCGCCGGCTTTCTGCAAGAGCGCCCGGCGGTGGCTTTCCACAGTGCGCACGCTCAGGTATAGGCGGTCGGCAATTTCCTGGTTGCAGCAGTCGGCCACTACCAGCCGCAACACTTCAAGCTCGCGGCGGCTGAAGGCCGTGGCCGGCGCCGCAGCCCGACGTGTAGCCGGGGGGGCAACGGGCAACGCGCTGCGCAGGTCGCGCAGGAGCCGCTCTACCGCCTCTACGATGTGGGCAGGCGTGGTATGGTAGGGCAGCAACGCCACCGTGCCGGCCTGCAACAACTGCTGGCGCACGGCAGCGGGCAAGCGGCTGCCCGTAAGCAGCAGCACTGGCAGCCGGGGCCACAGCGGCAGCAAATGCTCGGGCAACCGCAGGCCGGGCAAAAGGCCGTCTATAATCGCCAGGGCGTAGTTGTGGTGTCGCACCAGCTGCGCCAGCTGGCTGGCATCGGAGGTGGTGTCGGTGGTAAGGTCGGGCCAGGCCTCGTGCAGGGTAGCCAATAACCCATGGCGCTGCAAAGAAGGCGTAGCCGCCACCAAAACGGAAAGAGAGGAAGGAGCCATAACCATCTGACTGGTTAGGGATGGAAGGTAGGAACCAAGGCGCTAGTTCGAGCAAGCAGCATAGGCCGTTGCCGACGGTGGAATGGTTAAAATTCCGGTATTGCAGAGGCCTTGGCAATACCTATAATCTGGTATTTACAAAATATATAGTATGAATATATTTATGCTATGGTATTGCACTAAGCGTACTGAGGGTGGAATGATGAGCTGATTTTCTGCACAGCATTTCCTGCGCAGAGGCGAGCCGCACCGTGCAGCCCCTACCCTCTGAGTTCTGGTTAGCCGCCCAGCCGCGCCGCTACAATCAGCCCGACGCCTAGCACGTAGGTGCCGCCCATGGCCCACAGCCAGCGGTAAGCAGGGCCTGGAGCGCCCTTAAATTCTTTCCAGGCAAACAACCCCCAGAGCACGCCGACCACCGTAGCACCCTGGCTGATGCCGAAAGAAATGGCGTTGCCGGCCTCGGTGGAGGCCACCAGCAAGGAGGTCATGCCCAGGCCCCAAAGCAGGCCGCTGCCCACGCCTACCCAGTGGTGGCGGGTGGTCACATCGCGATAGCGGAGCTGGGCAGCTTCGGGCGTATCGGCAAAGCGCCGCAGGATCTGCTCAAGCAGCGGGTTGCTGATGACCATGCCGACCGCAAATACCACCAGCGCCGTGTAGGGCGTGAGCTGACCGCGCTCAGGGTAGGCAAAGTCAGAAGCCATGGAGGTGGTAATCATCCAGAAAAAAAAGCCGTTGGCGAGGCCAGCTGAGCCAGCAATGAGCAGGCCGCGGGTTTTGCCGCTTTTTGCGTCATCATCTTCCGGCTTGTCTGCTTCTTTCTTGAGGTAGGCAAAGGCACTGCACGCAATGGATACCAGCACCACGGCCCCACCGGCGGCCAGCAAGGCCACGTGTCCTTCAGGCTCGGCCATATAGTTCACCACCAAGCCCAAGGCCAGCGCAATACTAGAACCCACGGGCATGCCAATGGCCAGTCCTGCCGCCTGAATACCCGCCACCAGCAACTGGTTGCCTAGGTTGAAGGCTACCCCCGCCGCCAGCGCCAGACCCAACATGGCCCAGTCGGCTTTGCGTACATCTTCTAGAAAGGGCCGCCCGTCTTCGCCCAGGCTGCCCAGCGTGAAAGCTGCCGCCACTGCCCATAGCACAATGCCCAGCACGTAGTCGCGGTAAAACAGCGTGATGGGCACTTTGTCGCGGGCGGCTATTTTCTGCCCGTTCGACCACGAGCCCCAGCAGAGCATGGCCAGCAGGCAAACGCCAATGGCTAATCCGGTTTGCTCAAGGATAAACATGGTAGTAGGGTAAATGAGAAAACAATAGCGCGTTAGTTGTACGCATGCTATGGCGCGGGACTATGCCCCGCGTCTACTACTAGCAGGCCTCTGGCCTGCACCGCTAGAACAATCCTCTTGGTAGCGCAGACGACGGAGGCCAGCAGCCTGCTAGTAGTAGACACGGGGCATAGTCCCGCGCCATCATTAGCACGCAATATTTCTTTACGCTTCCTTCGGCTCGGGGCCGCGGAATACGTCGGTGCCTTGCACGGGGGCCAGCTTCACGGGCCTACCCTCGCGGGCCGACTGGTAGATGGCCGCCATAATGCGGTGGTCCTGCAAGCCCTCTTCGCCGGGCGTGTGAGGCTTTTTGTTGTCCAGAATGCACTCCGAGAAGTGGTCCATTTCGGCGGCAAACTGGTTTTTGGCCGGGATGGTGATGTGGTTTTCCATCTTGGCCTTGCCCTCGGCGTGTGAGGTTTGCAGCTGCTGCCCGGTGTAGGCGTAGGCATTGTTCAGGTGCAGCCAACCCTTCTCGGTATTCACGCGGTAGAAGCGCGAGTCGTGGGTGTTGTAGTGCGTGATGTTGTCGACAATAATGCCGTTGGGGAAGCGCAGCTGGAAAGTCATCATCTCCTCTACTTCCTTAAACAGCGGGTTGCCGGGTGTGCTGTAGCTATAGGCAAATACCTCAGTAGGCTCAGTACCTAGCAAGAAGCGCGTTGTGTTCAGGCAATACAGGCCAATGTCGGGGAGGGCGCCGCCGCCGGCCAGGGCTTTCTTGTGGCGCCAGTGGTCGGGGTTGGCCGAGCTCTGGCTGTTTTGAGCCTGAATGTATTTCACCTCGCCAAACTTCTTATCGCGTATCATGTCGCGCACTTGGCGGTTATAAGGCTCGTACTGAATACGGTAGGCAATCATCAGCTTCACCTTATTCTTGTTGCAGGCGTCAATCATGGCCTGGCACTCCTCGGGCGAAGTGGCCATGGGCTTTTCGCAAAGAATGTGCTTGCCGGTTTGCGCCCCCCGAATCACGTACTCCGCGTGCATGGAGTTAGGTAGCACAATGTAGATGGCCTTCACCTCGGGGTTGTCCTTCAGCTTTTCGTAGTTCTCGTAGCTGTAGCAGCTTTCAGGCTTGATGCCGTACTGCGCGGCTACCTTCTTCAGCTTCTCCGGCGAGCCGCTCACCAGCGCCACCGGCTTCGATTTCTTGCATTCCCCAAATGCAGGCAACAACTCCTCCAGCGTGAGGTGGCCCAGGCCCACCAGCGCGTAGCCTACCCGACGGTCGGGGGGTAGGGGGGTAGGGGTAGGGCCAGATTGCGGGTCTACGTCCGACTTCCAGGCTTCCAGCTCAATGGGCTTTTCCACATCGGTGGGTACCTTGGCGGGCGGCGACACGGCTTCCGACGACGGGATTTTCTGTCCATCAGGAGCAGTGTAGGTGGTAGAGGCGTCTACCTGCGAGGCCGGCGTGCCCGTGGTGGGCACGGTAGCTGCCACCGCGCCGCCACCGCTGGCCGCACCCGATTTATCCTGGCAGCTGGCCAGGGTGCCGGCCGCTACGCCCACGGCCAGGCCCCGGCCGGCCAGGTTCAGAAACTCCTTGCGCGACACTTCCCGCCTGGCTTCGCGCAGCACAGTGTTCAATAATTCGTTGGTGATAGACATAGAGGAGGAGATGAAATGAAGACAGGGTATAGAAAGGGTGTACGGGCATGGGTTGAAAAGTAACGGCCCCAAGTGGTACATAACTTTCGGGTAGCGGCGCGGTTGATGGGACGAAGCGCCGGGGAAGCGGAAGCGTAGGGCGTAGTTTTTGTTTGATTTGCACGTATGGGGTTGCCGTTGTTTTTGCGCTGGTGGTGGGTGCTGAGTGGGTTGTTGCTGGTGACTATGACGCCGGCGCGTGCCCAAACGGATACCGTACAGCAACGGCCTGCCACTCCCTCTTCGGCCGCTTCCGACGACGACCGGCGCGACCTAGGCGACGTGCTCACGTACTTCTTCCCTCGCTTGCGCCCCGCCACCCGCGACACCACCGCCACGCTGGAAAGTGGCCACCGTTTTGTCTCCATCATCCCTGTGGTGAGCTACACCCTGCAAACCCGCGGGCTGCTGCAAGTGGCGGGCAATGTGGCGTATCAGAAACCCAATGCTAATATCTCCACGCTGGTATCGGCCCTGGCCGTGACGCAGAACAAGCAGGTGATCTTGACGGCTACGTCCTCCATCTGGACGCCCGGCAACCGCATCAACTGGCTTGGCGACTGGCGCCTGATGCACTACCCTCAGAATACCTACGGCCTGGGCACGCACACCAGCACCCGCCGCGGCGTGGTGAACATGGAGTTCGACTACCTGCGCATCCACCAAACCATGCTGCGCCGCATCCTGCCCAATTTCTACGGCGGCCTGGGCTATCAGCTCGACTACCACTGGGGCATTGTGAGCACCAACGGTGGGCAGGAGGTAGCGCACATTTCGGGCTACGAGCGGGGCGTTACGGGCTCGTCGGTGTCGTCGGGGGTGGCCCTGAACCTGCTCTACGACTCGCGCGGCAATGCCATCAACCCTCAGCCGGGCGGCGCCTATGTGAATCTACTGTACCGCCCCAACCTGAAGCTGCTGGGTAGCACCAGTACTTACCAAACGCTGCTGCTGGAGGCCCGCCGCTACCTGCGCCTGCGCGAAGGCTCCAACAATACATTGGCCCTGTGGTCGTACAACAACATCACGCTGCAAGGCACGCCGCCCTACCTCGACCTGCCTAGCACCGGCTGGGACATGTACAACAACACTGGTCGTGGTTTTATTCAGGGCCGTTTTCGGGGCAAAAATATGCTGTATGCCGAAGCCGAATACCGGTTTCGCATCACGCGCAACCGGCTGCTGGGCGGCGTGGCGTTCGGCAATGCGCAAACCGCGTCGGAGCCCGGCACCAACCACTTAGATAAGGTAGTGCCCGCTGTGGGGGCAGGGCTACGCGTGGCCCTGAACAAGCTCTCGCGCACCAATCTGGCCATCGACTATGGCTTTGGGTTTGATGGCTCGCGGGCGCTGACGTTTAATGTGGGGGAGGTGTTTTAGATCGATAGGCTTCTTGAAATAGTGCTGGTTGGCCGCATTTTTGGTGTTCTGCCGCCAACTGTTATATCGCACTATCTCCCTACCCTATTCGTATGCAGAAGCTACCGTCGCCGGAGTATCTAGACCTAACGTACCGAGCCGATCTGAATCTGCTAGTGAGCCGTTGGATGCGCCACCCCAGCGTAGCAGAGATGCAGCACGGCTACAATCTGATGTTGAACGCGGCCGCTACTCATGGCTGCGTGCGCTGGTTGATCGACGCCCGCCGCCGCGACCATGCCAACCAAAGCGGTATTCCGTGGATGATAGAAGTCTTTTATCCGCAGCTGGCGAGCCGGTTGGAGGGGCGGGTATTTCTAGCATTTCTGCTGGCACCTATGCATTTGCAAGCGCTGGAATCTGATACGTCGCTCCTACCGCTATCCTACTTCGATACCCTACCCTACCAGATAGGGCGTTTTCTGGAAGAGCGAGCAGCCATGACGTGGCTCGATACCCACTGCCCGGTGGAAAAGATGAAGTGGTGAATTGAGGTATGGTGAAATAATACGGCTGTCATCCTCTATCTGGCGTCCGCCTGCGAAGGACCTTATCACGTTAGAACGACAAGCGTACCAACGACTCGTTCTACGGGCATAAGGTCCTTCGCAGGCGGACGCCAGATAGAGGATGACAGCCGTATTATTTCACAACTTCACCACCTCACCACTTCACCATTATGCCTACCTACACCAATCCTATCCTTGATGACGATTTTCCGGACCCTACCATTATTCGGGCGGTAGATGGCTGGTACTACGCCTACGGTACGCAAACCAAGCGCGACGGAGTGATTATTAACTTGCAAGTAGCCCGCTCGCAGGACTTGGTACATTGGGAATGGCTGGGCGAAGCCCTACCCCACAAGCCCACCTGGGCCGATGCCACCCAACGGCTTTGGGCGCCACACGTGAGCGAAATCGACGGCCGTTATTACCTCTACTACTCGGCTCAGCCTAACGGCGGAGGTGGGCTTTGTCTGGCTGTAGCCACCGCCGAGCATCCCACCGGACCATTTGCGGACAAGGGCGAGCCGCTACTCTGCGGCGCAGGCTTCGAGGCCATCGACCCCATGGCGTTCGACGACCCCGTTACTGGCCAGCGGTTGCTGTACTGGGGCTCCGGCTTCGGGCCGCTGCGGGTGCGGGAACTGACGCCCGATAGGCTGTCGTTTGCACCAGATAGCGAAGAAGTACAGCTGGTGCAGCCCGACGGCGGCGCCGACGAATACCAGCACCTAATTGAGGGTAGCTGGGTGGTGCTGCGCAATGAGTGGTACTACCTGTTCTACTCTGGCAACAACTGCTGCGGCCCCGATGCGCACTATGGCGTGATGGTAGCCCGCGCCCGCCATGCCACCGGCCTCTTCGAAACGCTAGCCCAGGCCACCGGCCGCCCCGATAGTACTATCTTGGTAGGAAACGCGCACTGGCACGCACCGGGCCACAACTGCCTCATCACTGACGCAGCCGGCCAGGACTGGCTGGCCTACCACGCCATCGATCCGCGCCAGCCTACCTTCGATGCCATCAACGACGAACAAGGTTACTCCCGGCGCGTGATGCTGCTAAGCCGGGTAGTCTACGAAAACGGCTGGCCCCGCGTGCTGCCCGACGGTACCCCCAACCCCGCGCCACAACCCGCGCCGGAAGTATGAAATGGTGAGATAGTGAGGGTAGGGGAGTAGGGAGTGAGTAAGATAAAACGCGTGTCATCCTGAGCGCAGCGAAGGACCTTCTCACGGCTGAACGACAGTCATAACAACGACTCGTTCTACCGTGAGAAGGTCCTTCGCTGCGCTCAGGATGACACACATGGTTTTAGACGCACAGACTCACTACTCCTTCAGCGGAGCTACTAGTTCTGGCTCGTTGGAGTGCTCATCTACCTTTACCCGGAGCGGGTCTTTGGTTTTGCCGATGATGGAGCGTAGGCCTTTATCGTAGGAAAAATAGCTCCAGGTCCAGTTGAGGAATACTGCGAAACGGTTACGGAAGCTGACTAATGAAACGACGTGAACATACGTCCACATCAGCCAGGCAAAAAAGCCCTGCGTGCGGTATTCCTTGCCACCGGGCAGCTTCACGTCGGCTACGGCGTGGTTGCGGCCGATGGTGGCCATGGCACCTCTGTCGTTATAGTCGAAAGGCTCCAGCGGTTGTCCGGCTAGCAGGCGGGGTAGGTTTTTGCCCAGGTGCTGCCCTTGTTGCAGAGCAGGCTGCGCTACCATCGGGTGACCCTCGGGGTAGTCAGGTAGCTGCATGGCGGCAATGTCGCCGAGGGCAAATATGTTTTCGTAGCCCGTCACACGGCTGTAAGCATCTACCTGGTAGCGGTTGCCCTTCAGGAGAGCTTCGGGTTTCAAACCCGCAATGGGTGCCCCTTTGACGCCGGCTGCCCAGATGAGGGTGCGGGTGATGAGCGTCTGGCCGTTGCTCAGCGTTACGGTATAGCCGTCGTAGGATTTTACGCGCACGTTCAGCCACACTTGCACGCCGTATTCTTTCAGATACTCCAGTGACTTGGCCGAGGCTTCTTCCGACATGCCCTTCAGCAGCACCGGGCCACTTTGCACAAGGTGAATGTCCATCTGCTTGAAGTCGATTTCCTTGTAGTCGTACGGAAACACGTGCTTGCGCAGTTCACTTAGGGCTCCGGCCACCTCTACCCCGGTAGGGCCGCCGCCTACAATCACAAAGTCGAGCAGGCTGTTGATCTGCTCATTGTCGTTCGTTTGCAGGGCTTTCTCGAAGTTCGACAGCACTGTATTGCGCAGTTCAATGGCATCTTCGAGACATTTGATGGCAGTGGCATTGTGCTGCATCTGCTCGTCGCCGAAGTAATTGGTGGTGGCGCCTGTGGCAATCACCAGGTAGTCGTACTTAATCAGCCCGATGGAGGTGTGCACCATCTGCGCCTCCGCATCCACCGACTGCACCTCGGCCATGCGGAAATAGAAGTTCTTCTGCTTGTTCAGAATCTTGCGAAAGGGCGACACAATATCGGGGGCACCCAGGCCCGCCGTGGCTACTTGGTAGAGTAGGGGCTGAAAGGCGTGGTAGTTCTGTTTGTCAATCAGCACCACCTGCACAGGGGCGTCGTGCAGGGTTTTGGCCAGCTCTAGTCCGGCAAATCCACCTCCTACAATCACCACGCGCGGCTTGCCAAGGTCTTCCAGTTTCGCTAAATCTTGCATCGTGGTACTCAAAGGGTCAGAAACAAAAGCAAATGCACTAGTCCTATACCGGAAAGCGCGGGTTCCTGTTGCAAATAGCAGTGGCTGTTGCGAATAGCTATGCGTATACAAGCTCCCAACTTTCTCCCTCCACACTGTGCCATCTGCTACCCCTCCTAGTGCTGCGCCCGAGCAGCCGTCTTCCAAAGTTGCCATTTTCGGGGCGCTGGCGGCCAACCTGGCCATTGCTGTCGTCAAGTTTGTGGCTTCTTACTTCACCGGCAGTTCGGCTATGCTGTCGGAAGGTATTCACTCCCTGGTAGATACCATCAACGAGTGGCTGCTGCTACTGGGCTTGAGCCGCAGCCAGCGTCCGGCCGATGCCCGCCGGCCTTTCGGTTACGGGCGCGAGCTGTATTTCTGGGCCTTTGTGGTATCAGTGTGCATTTTCGGGATTGGCGGGGGCGTGTCGCTCTACGAGGGCGTGGAGCACCTGCGCCACCCCGAGCCTTTGCAAGACCCTACCTGGAACTACTGGGTGCTGGGCATTGCGTTTCTGCTCGATGGGGGCTCGTTCTTGCTGGCCCGTCGCACCTTCAACGCCCAGCGCCGGGGGGTAGGGTTCTGGCGAGCCTTCCACAGCAGCAAAGACCCCGGCACCTTTGTAGTGCTGTTCGAAGACGCTGCCGACTTGCTGGGCCTCTCGGTGGCTTTTCTGGGCGTCTACCTCAGCCACACGCTCAACATGCCTGCCCTTGATGGCGTCGCCTCCTTGGGTATTGGTCTGATTCTACTGACGGTGGCTACGCTATTGCTGCGCGAAACGAAAAGTCTGCTGATGGGCGAACCCGCCGAGGTAGATGTGCTGCAACACGTAACGACGGTAGTATGTACCGACGAAGCCGTAGCGGCAGCTGAAGAGCCCCTTTCGAGCTACTTGGGGCCGGAAGAGCTGCTGATTGTGGTGCGCGTACGGTTTCAGCCTCAACTGTCAGCGCAGGAGGTAGCGGTGGCAGTAGCGCGCGTGCAGGCGGCCGTGCAGCAACAGTTACCGCACATCAAGCACGTGTTCATCCAGCCGATGGAGTGATGTTATAAAGTAAAACCGTCTGTCATCCTGAGCATGTGGCGCATCAAGCCAGTGCCGAAGGACCTTTTCAAGTGCAAGCGATGAATGCAAGAACGAGCCGTAGTGACGCTTGTCGTGCTAGCGCGAAAAGGTCCTTCGCAAGCGCAGGATGACAGACGATTAATATATGATAGACGCGGTTGGTTACAAAAAAAGGGGGCGCTGACCACTGTCAGCGCCCCCTTTTTCGATTCAAGCTACGAATGAATTAGTATGGCTTGGCGTCGTGAGCCAGCTCTTCGGCTTGCTGCACGGCTTCTTCCTCCTTTTTCATCATGCTTTTCTTCTCGGCAATGCCTTCGCGCAAGCGCTGACCCCAGTCTGGGTCGCAGTTGGTGCACAGCTCAATCATCTTGTTCTGAATCACCTCGGCGGCATCGGCCAGCGCACCCGACATGTTGCTGATCAGGTCGTCGCGCTCCCAATCTTCGTGCAGGCGGTACCGCTCACCGGCTTGCTTGAAGTTGTTTTCGCGGTCGATGGTCTGACGCACCAGGCGGCCAGTGTACTGCGGCATGTGGTCGGGAGCCGAGCGGGGGGCTTCCTTCAGGCCGTTCAGCGAAGATGGCTCGTAGTTCACGTGGTTGTTCTGGCCAGGAGCCGAGTCCACGTGGTAGGTCATCTGGCCATCGCGCTGGTTGGTAGCCACATGCTTCTTAGGTGCGTTGATGGGCAGCTGCAAGTAGTTGGCACCCACGCGGTAGCGCTGCGTGTCGGAGTAAGAGAAAGTGCGGCCTTGCAGCATCTTATCGTCCGAGAAATCGAGGCCATCTACCAGTACGCCGGTACCGAACGCCGCCTGCTCTACCTCAGCGAAGTAGTTCTCGGGGTTCTTGTTCAGCGTCATCATACCCACGGGCAGGTGCGGGAACTGGTCTTCAGGCCAAATCTTGGTGTCGTCCAGCGGATCGAAGTCTAACTCGAGGTGCTCGTCGTCCGACATGATCTGCACGCGCAGCTCCCACTTGGGGAAGTTGCCCTTCTTGATGTTCTCGTACAGGTCTTGGGTAGCGTGGTTGAAGTTCTTGGCCTGAATCTTCTCGGCTTCGCCGGCGGTCAGGTTTTTCACGCCTTCCAGGGGCTCCCAGTGGTATTTCACCAGCACGGCGTCGCCGTCTTTGTTCACCCACTTATAGGTGTTCACACCCGAGCCTTGCATTTGGCGGTAGTTGGCCGGAATGCCCCAGGGCGAGAACAGGAACGACACCATGTGCATAGCCTCGGGCGTGTTGCAGATGAAGTCGAAGATCCGCTCGCCGGTCTGGCGGTTGTGCACGGGGTCGGGCTTCTGCGAGTGAATCAGGTCTGGGAACTTCATCGCGTCGCGGATGAAGAACACCTTTAGGTTGTTGCCTACCAGGTCCCAGTTGCCGTCTTCGGTGTAAAACTTCACCGCAAAGCCGCGCGGGTCGCGCAGAGTTTCGGGCGAGTGGCCGCCGTGGCCTACCGTAGAGAAGCGCACAAACACCGGCGTTTCTTTGCCCTTGGTGTTGAACAGCTTGGCGCGGGTGTATTTCTCAATGGGCTCGTCGCCTACCTTACCGTAGGCTTCGAATACGCCGTGGGCGCCGGCGCCGCGGGCGTGCACCACGCGCTCAGGAACCCGCTCACGGTCGAAGTGGCTGATTTTCTCAATGAACTGGTAGTTCTCCAGTGTAGCCGGACCGCGGTTGCCCACGGTGCGCAGGTTCTGGTTGTTGGTCAGCGGGTGGCCCTGGCGGGTGGTCAGGGTTTGGGCATTTTCGCCGTCAGCGGTGCGCTGGTCGTGCGAAGTGCCTACGCCGTTCACGGCGGTGCCGGTACCGTCGGCGGGCGTGTGCTGGCCGTTGTGGGTTTCGTCTGCCATAGTGGTATTGGTTGGATGGTTTTGGTGCCCCGAAATAACTGCTATAAACTGACTTGAGTTTAGAAAAGGTACGGTTTTCCCATTGAATTATTCGATACCAGCATAGCTTCCGTTGATACAACGTGCGTGCCGGAGGGTAGGAGCGTAGGGATAGTAAATTCCAGCAAAAGCCCGCGCCGGGCAGTGCCCAAGTGCTCAATCTCCTCCACGGTAGCTGTTACGGTTTCCATACGGCCATCTGGGAAAACGACCGTTACGGCCAGTGGGGTGTGCAGATCGAGGGGTAGGAGGCGTGGGGCTGCTTCGGCGGGTAGGGCCACCACGCCCAGCCCCGGCACCCGAAAGCTGTGCGCAACCGTCAGCAGCAAATCAGCGGACATATACAGAGAAGGTAGGCCGGAAAAGGGTCGTTGCGAAGCAGGTGTCAATCGGAGTGAAAACGTCCTTTCCAGGAGTGGGGTTGCCTTTAATAAGAGAAAGAACAGCCCAACCAACCAACACCGGAGTTTGTGCACAGAATAGCGGCTCAACTAAGAAGCAGCGGCAGCAAGCAATCTGTGTAGAAGCACGATAGGCGAACCTCCCCGGCGCAGCTGCGTTTTTTGTAAGAGTACTTTCTGTTGTATCCATGAAAAGAATCTTCCTATGCTGCCTGCTTCTGGCTACCAGCGTTGCCTACGCCCAGCCCTCGCCCAAGCAGCTCTACCCTGGGTTGTTTGAGGCAGTGCAATTAGGCCGCATCTACCCCGACAACAAGACTTTTGTAGACCTGCTGCCTACCGTACCGCCGGCCGAGATACTGGCCGCCTACCAGCGCGAAAAAGACCAACCCGGCTTCGACCTCAAGGCTTTTAGCCGGCGTTACTTTGTGTTGCCTGCCCAGGATACGGGCTCCTACCACAGCAACACGGCTGCCGGCATCCGGTCCCACCTCGACACGCTCTGGACGGTGCTGCGCCGCCCGGCCCAGCCTGCTGCGGCACCCTACTCGTCGCTGGTGGCGCTGCCTAAGTCCTACGTGGTGCCGGGCGGGCGCTTCCGGGAGGTATATTATTGGGACTCTTACTTTACGATGCTAGGACTGCAAGAGGCGGGCCGCACCCAGCAGGTGCGCGACATGGTGGATAACTTCGCCTACCTCATCGACAAGGTAGGGTTCATTCCGAATGGCAACCGCACCTACTACCTCACCCGCTCGCAGCCGCCCTTCTTTGCCCAGATGGTGCAGCTGCTGGCCCAGGCCGAAGGCACACCCGCTACCCTGGCCCGATACCGCCCGCAGCTCGAAAAAGAGTACGCCTACTGGATGGCCGGCGCCGACTCGCTGCAACCCGGCACCGCTACCCGCTGCGTGGTGCGGATGCCCAAGGGCGAGCTGCTGAACCGCTACTGGGACAGCAGCGACCAGCCCCGCGAAGAATCTTATGCCGAGGACATAGCGGCGGGTAAGCTCACGCGGCAGCCGCTGCCGGAGTTCTACCGCAACGTGCGCGCTGCTGCCGCCTCGGGCTGGGATTTTAGTACGCGCTGGTTTGGCCCGGCCAACACCATGGGCACCATCGAAACCACCAACTTGGTGCCTGTTGATCTGAACTGCCTGATGCTGGTGCTGGAGCAAACCCTGGCCCGTGCTTATAAGCAGGAAGACAATAAGGCCCAGGCTGCTCTATATCAGCAGAAAGCAAAAAGCCGGGAAAAGGCCATCCAGCGCTATTTCTGGGACCAACAGGCCGGCTGGTATGTGGATTACGATTTGCCGGAGCGGCGCCGGGCCAGCATTCATACCCTAGCGGGCGTGTTTCCGTTGGCCTACGGGGTGGCCACTGCCGGGCAGGCCCGCAAAGCTGCCCGCCGCCTCGAAAGTGAGTTTCTGCGCGACGGTGGCTTGCTTACTACCAGTAATGAGAGCGGGCAGCAGTGGGACGCCCCCAACGCCTGGGCACCCCTGCAATACGTGGCCGTGCAGGGCCTGCGCCGCTACCACCAGCATACCCTGGCCGATACGGTTGCCAACCGCTGGATTGCGCTAAACAACCGCGTGTTTCAGCAGACCGGCAAGCTGCTGGAAAAGTACAACGTGGAGGATATGCAAAAAACCGCTGGCGGTGGTGAATATCCGTTGCAAGACGGTTTTGGCTGGACGAATGGGGTGCTGCTGAAGCTGCTGAACGAGCGGGAGCAACTCCGTAAATAAGTCGCTGTAAAACGTGTCGGTAATCAAGAACTCTACCCGACGCTGACGCGTTTTAGAGTAGTCTTTTGCTGATTCTCTCCTTCTTTTCCCCTTCACTTATGTGTGGCCGCTATACTACCCTCACGCCCGCCGCAGGTCTGGCTAAGCGCTTTGGCGCTACCCTCACAGAGCCCAACGAGCCGAATTATAACGCGGCTCCCTCACAGCGCCTGCCCATCATCACCAACGCTGCGCCCGACAAGATTCAGCTGGTGCAGTGGGGGCTGATACCAGGCTGGGTGCAGGACCTGAAAAAGGCGGTGAAGCCCATCAACGCCCGGGCCGAGACCCTGGTCGACAAGCCGTCGTTTCGGCAGTTGCTCCAGCGGCGGCGCTGCCTGGTGCTGGCCGATTCGTTTTATGAGTGGCAGCAGACGCCCCAGGGCAAGGTGCCGCACCGCATTCTTTTGCAAGACGAGCAGCCGTTTGCCTTTGCCGGCCTCTGGGACGAGTGGCTGGACCGCCAAACCGGGGAGGTGCTGCCTACCTTCACCATCATCACCACCGAGCCCAATGAGCTGATGGCCCGCCTGCACACGCGCATGCCCGTGGTGCTACCTGGCCCGGAAGCCGAGCAGGCCTGGCTGGCCGATACCCTCAGCCCCGCTGACCATCAGCAGTTACTGGTGCCCTACCCCACCGATGGCATGAAAGAGTACACAGTGACAACCCGCGTGAATTCGCCCGCGCACAACGACGCCGAGGTGCTGGAAGCAGCCTAGCGCTTACGGATACTATAACGCAGAAGAGCCCGCTACACAGAGTGCAGCGGGCTCTTCTAATGAGGCGGTTACCCCTAGAAGGTCAACGACTTTTCCTTGGCGTGTTTTACGCGCTTATGCATAGGCACCAGAGGCTTGCCGGTTCCGAAGTGGCTCATGCGGGGCTTAAACATGTCGCTTACTGTGCGGCGACGGTGCGAATCTGGTTTTCTATTAGGCCCTTTGGCTGCTACGGCCGAACCAACGCTCATAAGAAGGCAAAGGAGGAGAGAGTAAAAAACGCGCATACAGTTGAATTATAATTGGAAAAAATGTGACTTGCTTAAGTGTGTAGCAAGTATATAGAATATTGAATAGTTTATTGATATAGGTTATGTATAAAATTTTATCAAAAAGGTAATAATTGCCTTTTCACGCAGTTTAGAGCTTTATTAAGTTTTCTTAATACACGATTCGAGCGCCATTCCGACTGTCATCCTAAACGCTGTAAAGGACCTTATCACGCGTGAACGAGTCGTTGGTACGGTAGTCGTTCACGCGTGATAAGGTCCTTCGTGCCGCTTGATGCGCGGAATGTTCAGGATGACAGATGGCTTGAGTATTTGCGAATAGTCTCAGCTACCGAAAGCGCCACACCGGCAGCACCGTACCGGCTGGAAAGACACTCTGCGCGGCTGGCAGCTCTAAAAAGCCGCTGCTGGGGAGCAGGCTGGCTAAGTCGCCGGAGCCGTGGGCGCGCTCGGGCGTGGCCAGTAGCCGGCCATCGGAGGTGCTATGCAGACTCACGAGCAGAAAATGCGTAACAGGCGGGTTGAACGTGAAATCAGCGGCCAGCACAGCATAGGTAGCCTCTAGCTGAGGTAGGGTAGGCTGCTGCACAGCCCGTAGCCACGGCGCGGCGTAGCGGCAATAGTTCACGAATGTAGAAACCGGGTTGCCGGGCAATGCAAACACCACCGCCCCTTGTGGGTGCTGCCCAAACCAAAACGGCTTGCCCGGCCGCTGCTGCACGCCGTGAAACAGCTGCTCTACGCCTGCCTCGGCCAGCGCCGCGGGTAGAAAATCAGCTTTGCCCATTGATACGCCGCCGCTTAGCAGCACCGCGTCGTACTGGTGCAGCAGTGGCGGCAGGCCCTGGCGCAAGGCTTCGGGGTCATCATTGAAGTGAAACCGCTCGGCCCGGCCGCCGGCCTGCCATACGGCCGCTTGCAGCATATAGGAGTTGGAGCGCCTGATCTGGTAGGGTAGGGGTGCCTGGTCCAGCTCCACCAGCTCGTCGCCAGTACTGACCACGGCCACGTGCGGGCGTTGCGCCACCACTAGATGGGTAGCGCCTACCGTGGCGGCCACGGCCACCTCGGCTGGTCCCAGCAGCGTGCCCTCAGGCAGCAGCACGTCGCCCTGGTGTCGGTCGGACGCCTGGACGTGCACGTTGTGTCCGGCTTTGGGTGGCAGCACGCGCACAGTAGCCACACGGCGGCCGTCGGTGTGCTCGGCTATGTCTACGTCCTCGTAGCGCACCACCGTATCGGCGCCGGGCGGCAGCATGGCCCCGGTCATGATTTCGAGGGTGGTAGCGGGGTTGGTGAGAGGGGTAGGGGACTGACCGGCAAACTGCATCCCCACTACCTCAAACTGCGTTTGGCCCTGCGCAACGGCCGCGTAGCTGAGCGCAATGCCGTCCATTGCCACCCGGTTGAAGGGCGGAAAGTCGCGGTCAGCGGTTACGGCCTCCCGTAGTATCCGACCGAGTGCATCGGGAAGAGGCAGCCGCTCCACTGGCAGTGAGCGAACAGTGGACAGGACCAGGCGAGTAGCTTCTTCAACAGTCGTCATGGGGCAGAGATGAAGCGCGAAGCGTTACTTCGCGTATAGGTGATAGACCCTGTGCAGCAAGCACAATGGTAGAACCAGACGATTTGCGTTTGGTTTGGTTATACTGGTTCCTACCCGCAAGGTCTGCCAGGCAGCGCGAAGCCCTGGCCCGGCACTGCTTTTTTAGTTGTTCAACTTTCGTTATAAACCGCGGCAGCACGTGCTGCGTCCATGCTATGTCCGATTCATCTAAACTTACCCACCTCAACGCAGCTGGTCAGCCGGCTATGGTTGATGTGGGTGGCAAAACCGCTACCCGCCGCGTGGCCCGTGCCCGCAGCATCGTGGTGGTAGGCTCCGAAATCCTGAAACTGGTGCAGGATGGCGACCTGCCTACCCGCAAAGGTCCCGTATTTCAAACGGCTATTCTGGCCGGCATCATGGGAGCCAAGCGCACCTCGGAGTTGATTCCGCTGTGCCACCCGCTGGGCCTCGACGACTGCCAGGTGCGCATAGAGGTGCAGCAGCCCGACGCCGTTATTATTGAGTGCACGGCCTCCGTAACCGGCAAAACCGGCGTGGAGATGGAAGCCTTAACCGGTGCTTCCGTAGCGGCCCTCACTATCTACGACATGTGCAAAGCCTTGTCGCACAACATCATCATTCAGGAAACGCGCCTGCTGGAAAAGACGGGCGGCAAACAGGATTTTCATCATGCCGACTAACACTGCGTCTGACAAGGGCCTACCCGCCCCGCACGCCAAGCACGCCGCCCTGGCCCGCCCCGCCACCGGCGAGTTCAACCGCCAGGAGCTGGCCATTCTGGGCGCGCCCTGTGGTGTGATTAAAGATTTGGTAGCGCGCCTGTTGCCCCACCTGTCGCCTACCCTGCACGCCGCCTACGTGGATGCCGACCACGCCACCGGCGACGAAGCTGCCCCCGCCGACACGCTGCTAACAGTAGGCGCCAGCGCCGAGCTAACCGACAAAATTCACTTCCGCCGCCTCGACGCGCAGCGCGGTCTGGACAAGTTTGCGCAGCAGCACTGGCTGGGTGCCCAAAGCTTGGTGTTTGTCAACGGCAACCATTTCCGCGCACAGCAGCAGATTGCCATCATCAGCACGAAAAAGCCGCTGGAAAAGAAGCTCGACCGCCTCACCGATGTGCAGCTACTCTTGCTGAGCGAAGGCGAAACAGAACTGCCCCCCTACCTACAAGCGCACCTGGGCGAGCGGCAGCCCACTATTCTGGCCCTCGACGACACCGTTGCCATTGCCGATTGGGTGCAGCAGTGGTGGCAGGCCAGTGCGCCGCCCCTGCGCGGCTTGGTGCTGGCCGGCGGCCACAGTCAGCGCATGCAAACCGATAAAGGCCAGCTGCGCTACCACGGCCAGGAGCAGCGCCAGTATGCCGCTGGCCTGCTGGCTGAGGTGTGCCAGGACGTGTTCGTGTCGTGCCGCGCCGACCAGGCCAACACTCTACCCACCGGCCTCACGCCCCTACCCGATCAGTTCCTGGACCTCGGCCCTATGGGCGGCATCCTCACCGCCTTCCGCCACGACCCCAATGCCGCCTGGCTGGTAGTGGCCTGCGACCTGCCTTTTCTCTCCACTGAAACCCTGCGCCACCTAGTATCGCACCGCCACGCCGGCCGCGTGGCCACGGCCTACCAAAGTCCGCACAACGAGTGGCCCGAGCCGCTCATCACCATTTGGGAGCCGCGCAGCTACGCTGTGCTGTTGCAGTTTTTGGCGCTGGGTTACTCTTGCCCACGCAAGGCGCTCATCAACAGCGAAATTCAGCTCCTAATGCCTCCTGCCCCGCAGGATTTGCGCAACATCAATACTCCCCAAGAACGCGAAGCCGCCGAGCGCGAGCTAGGGTAGGGGCGCCTTATAGGCGTCTACTGTTGTAAGATTTAGTTTGCTAAAACAGGCCCTGTACTGGTGAGCTGTCTCATCAGTACAGGGCCTGTTGCTTGGTATCTCTACCCAGTGCAGGCGACAGGCTGCTCTATAAAAAGTATAGTATATCTGTCACCTTCTACTATCTTCCTGACTCTATGTAGCATACCTATATTCATTTCTTTCTATGAAGCTACCCTACCTCGCGCTGGCATTGCACTTAGGCTGCGCTACCACTTCTCTGGCGCAAACAACGGCGCCAGCCTCCACCTATGACTTCGAGTATGCCAACGGGCGGTTGCCTGCTACGTGGTACACCAACGACGGTAAAGGCTACCGCGTCACGCTCGACTCGGCGGTGCGCCACCAAGGCAAGTATGCGCTGCGGATGCAGGATAGCCAAGCCAAGGAAGGTCAGTTCGGCGTGGCTACGTTGCGCATCCCGGCGCAATACGCGGGTAAATCGGTTACGCTGAAGGGCTTTATCAAAACGGAGGGCGTGTCGGAGCAGGGCTCTGCGGCAATTTGGCTGCGGGAAGATGGCCCAAACGGCTCCGTGGCTTTCAAAAACACCCAGGACCAGCGCACGCGGGGCACTTCTGACTGGAAGCAGTTCAGCATCACGCTGCCCTTGGACGAACAAGCCGAATATATCCTGTTCGGTGGTATCCTGGCGGGTACCGGCACCGCGTGGTTTGATGACCTGGAGCTGACCATTGATGGTAAACCCCTACCGGCTGTTGCCACACGAACTGCGGCTATCAAGCCCGCGGCGCAAGACACTGCGTTTCTGAGTGGTTCCGGCATCACGTTTCCCGACAAGCTCACGCAACAGCAGGTAGAAAATCTGGCAGTACTGGGCCGGGTGTGGGGCTTTGTGAAGTATTACCACCCGGCCGTGGCGGCCGGCAACTTCAACATGGATGTCGAGCTGTTTCGGGTGCTACCTTCCGTATTGGTGGCGCCCAACGAGAAAACCCGTAGCCAGTTGCTGAGTGCTTGGGTAACCAAGTTTGGTGCAGTGCCCGCGTGCAAATCGTGCAAGGAGCTGCCCGCCGATAAGGTGCGCCTGCAACCCGATCTGGCGTGGCTAACGGATGAAAAGCAGCTCGGCAAGGAGTTGCGTACCCAACTCGCCTACCTGCGCCAAAACCGCAACCAGGGCGCGCACTACTACATAAATACGGCTCCGAACGTAGGCAATCCGGTATTTCAGCACGAAACAGCATATGAGCGCGTCGAAACCCCCGATGCCGGGCTGCGCCTGCTGGCACTCTACCGCTTCTGGAACATGGTTGACTATTTCTTTCCCTACCGCTATGCCATTGGGGAAGACTGGCAACAAGTGCTGCCGGAGTTCATACCCAAGCTGACCAGCAGCAGCACGGCCGAGCAATATCGCCTCACCTTACAGGCACTCATTGCCCGCATCCACGATTCGCATGCTGGTATCCAAAATGATAAGGTGTTGAACGAGTACAAAGGCAACTTATATGCGCCGGTTCGTCTTCGCTTCGTGGAAAACCAAGCTGTGGTGACTGACTACTACAATGCTGCCCTTGGAAAGGAATCAGGTCTGCAACTGGGCGACGTGGTGGTGAAAATCGACGGCGTGCCGGTGCCAGAACTAATAAAAAAGTGGCAACCTATTGCCCCAGCTTCCAACGAGTCGGCCCAACTGCGCGACATTGCTAAATTACTGCTGCGCGGGCATACCGAAAAGGTGCCTATAGTTGTGCGCCGCGACGGCAAGGAATTTCCGGTGACCATCACCCGCTACGAGGGCGCAAAGCTCAATTTGAAGATGGACTGGGGCACGCCGGACACAGAGGCCTCGGCTTGGCGCCTGCTGCCGGGCAACATTGGTTACCTCGCGCTGGGTACCATAAAGAAAAGTAAGCTGCCGGAAATTATGCGGGCTGCTAAGGAAACCAAAGGTCTCATTATCGATATTCGTAATTACCCGGCTGAGTTTGTAGTGGCGCCTTTGTCGCAGTACCTGGTCCGTAAATCCACACCATTTGCGTTTTTCAGTGGGCCAGATGTTACGTATCCGGGGCGTTTTCCTATCGCGCAACCGGAATATGTACGGTCGGGAATAGGCCAGTTCTACCCCGGAAAGGTGGTTGTCTTGGTCAATGAAATCTCGCAGAGTCAGGCCGAGTATACTACTATGGCCCTGCGCACGGCCCCCAATGCCACTGTTATCGGCAGCACTACGGCTGGCGCCGACGGCAACGTGTCCACCATCATCCTGCCTGGCGGCATTTCTACCTGGATTACCGGTCTGGGCGTGTATTACCCCGATGGCCGCGAAACCCAACGCGTTGGCATTGTGCCCGATATCGAGGTGAAACCCACCATCCAAGGTATCAAAGAGGGTAGGGACGAACTGCTGGAAAGAGCCGTGCAGCTGATTGAAACGGCTGGGTAGCGCTCATGGCTATGTCATCCTGAGCATGCCGCGCATCAAGCGGCGACGAAGGACCTTCTCACAGTAGAACAAGTCGTTGGTACGATGGTCGTTCTACCGTGAGAAGGTCCTTCGCTGTGCTCAGAAAGATAGGGGTAGGAGGGCAAGAATTTTCACTTCTTGCCCTCCTACCCCCTTACTCTCCTACCCTACCTACGGGTGGGCTGCTACCCACGTGGTGCCATCTTCGTAAAATTCTTTCTTCCAGATGGGTACCACCTGCTTCAACGTGTCGATGATGTACTGGCAGGCAGCAAACGACTCGGCACGGTGGGGGGTAGACACGGCTACAATCACGGCCACGTCGCCGATGTACAGAGTGCCTTTGCGGTGGATGACGACCACCTGGCGCAACATGGGCCATTTTTCCTGGGCCTGCTCGGCTACTTTGCGCAGCTGGTGCAGGGCCATGCTGTCGTAGGCTTCGTAATCGAGGCGCACCACGCGGCGGCCGGTGCTCTGGTTGCGCACCGTGCCAATAAAGGAGTTGACCGCCCCGGCACCGTCGTCCTCGGCCAGTTGCAGAGCGTTAGTGATGTCAATGGGCTGGTCGGTGAGGTCGATGTGCATTTGGGTGTAGGTAGTGTCCAGATAAAGATATTGCTTACCCGCCGCTCACGGGTGGAATCAAAGCAATTTCGTCGCGCTCGTGCAGGGCGGTGTCGTCGGTGGCGTAGTCGTTATTCACGGCCACGGCCAGGCTGCTGAGCTTGCCCAGCGCGGGGTACTGCTGGCGCAGCTCCGCAAGTAAATTTTGCACCGATTTGCCGTCAGGCGTGGTCAGCTCCAGGGTAGGCCGGCCCACAATCTCGCGGGTGATGCCGAAGAGGGCAATGGTTAATTTCATTGGGCGAAAGAATGAACAAAGCAACTGTTTTGTTGCTTAACTAGTACCTGCAAAAGAAGCCTACCCGCTTTTTGTTCCAATAGTTGTCCTTGTCGGCATCGGCGAGGCGTTTTCGCATTCCTTCATGTCCGTTACTCCTACTGTTCTCTACGATTCGCACGGCCGGCCGCTGGAGTACGTGCGCCTGGCCGTAACGGACCGCTGCAATCTGCGCTGCTTCTACTGCATGCCCGAAGAAGGCATCCAATACGTGCCCCGCCAGGAGCTGCTGACCTATGAGGAAATGACGCGCCTGGTAACGCTGCTGGCCGGCTTGGGCGTGCGCAAAGTACGCCTCACCGGCGGCGAGCCATTTGTGCGGCGCGGCTTGATGGGCTTCATCGAGCAGCTCACGCACATCCACGGTATCAACGATATCAGCCTGACCACCAACGGCGTGCTTACGGCACCGCACGTGCCGGAGTTGGCCCGTATGGGCGTGCGCGCCGTCAACCTAAGCCTGGACACGCTGGACCGTGCGCGCTTCCACCAAATTACGCGCCGCGACGAGCTGCCGCAGGTATTGGATACGTTCTACGCGCTGCTGGCCGCGGGTATTCGCGTGAAAATCAACGCGGTGGTGATGGACGGGCAGAACATTCAGGACCTGGTGCCACTGGCCGAGCTGACCCGCGACCTACCCGTGGAAATGCGCTTCATTGAGGAAATGCCGTTCAATGGCGGCAGCCACGCCGCTACCCTTCCCTGGAACCACCGCCGCATTCGGGAGCATCTGGAGCAGCATTTTGGCGCGTTCACGCCGCTGCCTACGCCCGTGGGCGCCACGGCCAGCGAATATAGCGTGGCCGGCCATCAGGGTACTATTGGCATCATTGCGGCTTACTCGCGCACATTCTGCGGCACTTGCAACCGCATCCGCCTCACGGCCGAAGGCGGTCTCAAAACCTGCCTCTACGACCAAGGCGTGCTCGACATCCGGGCTATGCTGCGCGGCGGCTCTTCCGATGCTGACATCGTAGCGGCCCTCACCAACGCCTTCCGCTACCGCGCCGCCAACGGCTTCGAGGCCGAAAGCCAGCGCCCCCTGCACCAGCTCAGCTTCGAGTCGATGTCGACCATTGGGGGGTAGGGTGAAGGCAATACTGCCCAAAATCCATCAGCACCCAAAACAACAGAGCCACTCCAAGCGGAGTGGCTCTGTTAGTATAAGAACGCAGTGCCTACTTCAGCACCTCAGCGGCCTGCCGGCATACATCGCGGGCAATAGCCAGGTTCGTGTCGCGAGAGTTTACTACTAAGTAGATAAACTTCTTGCCATCCTCCGTGATGTTGAGCAGGTGCAGCTGGTTGGTGAGGCTGATGAGGATGTCATCAATCTTTTCACCCGACAGCTTCAGAGCCGTCATGGCCTTCTGCTTTTGCTTTACCACTTCGGTGTTGTAGGCAGCAGCCGTTTCGGGGTTCAGGTTGGGCGTGTTGGAGTGCGACGCCAGGGCCATGCCCGATTGAATATCCACAACGGCAACGGCCATCAGGCCAGGTAGCGAGTCGAGGATGCTTTGTACCGATTGACCAGCAGGAGTGTTCGTAGAGTAAGCCATAGTATGCTACCTGAAATGTGAGTGAAAAACAAGGTGAGATGAAGACCGGCAGCGTTCTGAATCAGCGGGTTAGGCTGCTTTTCTGCTGCTGCATAGGCTCATGCAAGGATGAAGCCGTGCCGGCCCGCCCAGCACGCCTTTTTGCTGACTTGCGCCTTTTTTGCAGCGAACGGTCGGGTTTTTAGAGCGAACGGGAATAGCGGCGTTTGCCCGGATACACAGTGCTCGTTCACCAACCGAAATCAACGGCGCCCTTTTCTTCTTATGCAAAGGCTATGGTGATGTGGCGCGGCGCGGCAAGCAGCTCGGCCAACTTCTGCACCCAAGTAGGAGTACACCTACTCTGTTTCATGCTTAGCCGCTGCAGCCTATGACGGATTTATGGTATCGAGTGCCAGTTTTTCTACTGGGTTTGTTTGTGGTAATCAGTACAGTACAGGCGGCCATCCGCTCGTTTGTGCTGCCGCGTAGCGAGTCGGTGCGCATCAACAAATGGGCGCTGGCGCTGGTGCGCTACCTGTTTGATACAGTAGCTGCCCTCGGCAAAACGTACGCCCAGCGCGACCGGGTAATGGCGCTGTATGCACCAGTGGGCCTCATCACCATTCCGCTGGTGTGCTTGGCACTGGTGGCCGCCGGGTACACCGCCATGTACTGGGCACTGGGTAGGGGCGATGTAGCTACCTGCTTCCGTTTGAGCAACAACGTGTTGCTCACGCTGGGTACCAGCAATCCGCCCAAGTCTCTGCTGATCAGTACGCTCTCGTACTCCGAGGCTGCGCTGGGGCTCCTGCTCATCACCTTGCTGATTTCCTATATTCCTACCATGTACCAGGCGTTTTCAGAGCGCGAATCGGTGGTAGCGCAACTGGAACTGCGGGCGGGCACCAACCGGTCGGCCACGGACTTGGTGTGTTGGCTGGAGCGCGCCGATGAGCCCAGCGACAACGACACGGAGTGGAACACGTGGGCGCAGTGGTTTCTGGCGTTGGAAGAACAACAAACCTCGTTGCCCATGCTCACGTTTTTCCGGTCGCCGCAGCCGGGGCGCTCCTGGGTCACGGCCGCCGATATCATTCTGGATGCCGCGGCTTTGATGATGAGTGCCGTAGAGCGCAAGCCCAGCCGCTACCAGGATCTGTGCTTCCGGGCCGGGTGCCTTTCTCTCAATCGGATTATGCGGTATTTTCGCGACCAATCGAACACGCATACGGCTTCCTGGATCAAGGGCGAACAGCCCGTAACGCCGCCCGATCAGGAAAGCTACCGCAAAAGCTTGGTGCGCCTGCGCGAGGTAGGCATACCCATCGTGGCGGATGAGGACGCGGCGTGGCGGGCTTACGTGCAACTGCGCACGCATTACCGCGAAGCCGTGGAGTATCTGGCACGCCTCACCATCTCACCCGATTTGCACGCCTTAGAAGTGGAGCAAACAGAGAATAAGTAGAATTTTATATAGAAGATATGCTGAATACAGGCATCTTTGCGGGTGTAAAGTTGACCGCAGGGTAGCGGCGCCTTTTTCATCTGCCTGGTATGAACAAACGAATTCTCCTGATTGGGTACAACTACGCCCCCGAACCCACTGGCATCGGTAAGTACAGTGGGGAGATGATGGCGTGGTTTGCCGACAATGGCTACGACTGCTCTGTGGTAACGGCCTACCCTTACTATCCCTACTGGCAGGTGCAGGAGCCGTATGTGAAAAACAGATTTTGGTACAAAACTGAGCAAGAGACAACCGACAAAGGCAGCCGCCTTACGGTGCACCGCTGCCCCATGTATGTGCCCGCCAAACCTACTGGCCTTAAGCGCATTTTGCTTGATTTTTCTTTCCTACTGACGGCCGGCGCCAAGGTGGTGCAGCTGCTTTTCGGGAAGAAGTTTGACTACGTGGTGACGGTGGTGCCCTCCTTTCAGTTTGGGCTGCTGGGCGTGCTCTACAAGAAAATTCGGGGGGGCAAGATGGCCTACCACATTCAGGACTTGCAGATCGAGGCCGCCCGCGACCTGCAGATGATCAAGTCGCCGAAGGTGATTGACCTGCTGTTTGGCGTGGAGCGCTACATCTTCGGGCGCTGCGACCTGATTACCAGCGTGGGTGAAGGCATGGTGCGCAAGGTGCAGGAGAAGACCGACAAGCCCGTGCACCTGTTCCTCAACTGGACCGATACCACCCGCTTCTACCCCCTACCCAACAAGGCCCCCCTGCGCGAGGCCCTGGGCTTTGCTGCCAACGACCAGCTGCTGCTCTACTCGGGCGCCATTGGCGAAAAACAAGGTCTGGAAGCCATCTTGCAAGCAGCCAATGAGTTTCGGGCGCAGCCCCGGCTGAAGTTCATCATCTGCGGCTCGGGACCCTACAAGGCGAAGCTACAGGCGCTGGCCGAGCAGATGCAGCTGCACAACCTGTTTTTCCTACCCTTGCAGCCCATCGAAACGTTCAACCAGTTCCTGAACGCCGCCGATGTGCACCTCATCATTCAGAAAGCCAACGCCGGCGACCTAGTGATGCCTTCTAAGCTCACCACGGTGCTGGCCGTGGGAGGCGTGGCCGTCATCACCTCCAACCCCGGCTCAGGCATGCATGGTCTGGTGCAAGAGCATCACATGGGCATTCTGATAGAAGCTGAAAATCAACAAGCCCTGAACGATGGTATTGCCGCGGCTATAGCTCAGGATACCGCCCAGTACAGCCAAAACGCCCGCCGCTACGCCGAGCAGCACTTGTCGCTGGAAGGAGTGATGCGCGGCTACGAGCAACTGTTGCTGACGAGCTAGCGCCGCAGGTTGTCCGTTGGTCCGATACTGGAAGCGTTCGAACAGCGGAAAATCTGCAAACTTGTGCCCGGTAAAAGAGGTTAGGATACTACACGCATCATTTCCTACCCCTTCACCCCGTGCAAGCCTTCCTACCCCCCACCAGCTACGAGTACGCAACCGTGCAGAAGGTAACGGCCGGGCACGGCATCACCTCTGCCACCGACGTGCTGGCCGCCGAAGAGCCCTTGGAAATCAGGGTAGGCTATGGGCCGACGGATGCCCGTGAGCACCGCACGTTGGCCATTACCATGCGCACGCCCGGCCACGACTTCGAGCTGGCTGCGGGTTTCCTGCTCACCGAGGGCATCATCCGGAGCCGGCAGGAACTGAACGGCGTGCTTTACTGCCCCGATGTGACCAAGGAGGAGGAGCGCGAAAACGTGGTGCGCGCCGAGCTGGCTACCTCCGTACCTGTGGATCTGCCGCGCCTGGAGCGCCACTTCTACACCAGCAGCAGCTGCGGGGTGTGCGGCAAAACCAGCATCGACGCAGTGCACGCCAGTAGCTGCCCCGTGCTACCAACGGATGGTCCCTACCTGGCGGCCAGCATCATCCACGAATTGCCCGAGCGGCAGCGGGCGGCGCAGGAAGTATTTGAGCAAACGGGCGGCTTGCACGCAGCGGCGCTGTTTTCGCCCACTGGCGAGTTGCGCCTGCTGCGCGAAGACGTGGGCCGCCACAACGCCCTCGATAAAGCTATTGGGGCAGCCCTACTCGCAGAGCAACTGCCCCTGCACGATACCGTGCTGCTAGTAAGCGGCCGGGCCTCGTTCGAGCTAGTTCAGAAAGCCGCCGTAGCGGGCATCCCAGTGCTGGCTGCCGTGGGCGCCCCCAGCAGCCTGGCCGTGCAAGCGGCCCACAACTTCGGCATGACGCTACTGGGCTTCGTACGCCAGCAGCGATATAATATCTACTCTCACCCGTGGCGGATTAAAAGTGAAATGAACTTATGAGTAGTGAAGTTGTGAATGAAAAATCATCTGTCATCCTGAGCGGAGCGAAGGACCTTCTTACGTTAAAACGACCATCGTACCGACAACTCGTTCTAGCGTGAGAAGGTCCTTCGCTCCGCTCAGGATGACAGACGCTTTTAACACACTATTTACAATTTCACCACCTTACTACTCTACCACTCGCTGCTCACCACTTTACCCTTTCCACCCATGAAGCTCCGTTTTGAAGATAATACACTGCGTTTGCGCCTTTCGGCGGAAGAGGTAGCGGCCTTTGGCGAAAGCGGGCATTTAGTATCGCATGTGCCGCTGGCACCCGGTCCTGAAGGTACGCTCACCTACGCCTTGCAACGAGCCTCCGACGACTCCACGGCTGCGGCGGAAGCCCTGCGTGTGGCTTACTTACCCGGCCACCTCACGGTATTGGTGCCCGAAACAATAGCGCGCAATTGGGTTGCGTCCGAAGAAATCAGTCTTTCTGCTACCCTACATGTAGCCGATGCTGTCGAGTTGCGTATATTAGTAGAGAAGGACTTGGGCTGTCGGCACTAGCGCGCGGGCGGCTTTTCCTACCTACCTGAATCTAAACCACCCAAGATTGTAATGGAAGAATCACCGAAAAGCAACCCGGCGAAGGCTGGCAAAAGCGAGCAACAGAAGGCCGAAAATGCCCCCAAAAGTGGCGAGCGTCCGGACCAGGGCGAGGCACCTGCTCCCGACCACTACCGCCCCGACCCCCAGGGCGAACGGGACCAGACGCCCATCCCTGCCCCCGATGTAGCCGGCGCTAAGTTCAAGCATCCTATTCTGGCCCAGCCACCCGAAGCCCTCACGGGCCTGAAGCTGGATGCGCCATCGAAGGTAGCGGCGGGCGTTACGGCCGTTATCAAATCGATGGAGTTTAGCTGGAGCGAAGGCGGGGTAGGGCGCGGCACCAAGGCGCTGCTCGGCCTCAATCAGAAAGACGGTTTCGACTGCTCTAGCTGCGCCTGGCCCGACCCAGACCACCACCGCTCGGTGGCGGAGTTTTGCGAGAACGGCGCCAAAGCCACCGCCTCCGACGCCGACGACAAAGCTGCCGGCCCTGAGTTCTTTGCCAAACACAGCCTGGCCGAACTCTCGCGTATGACCGACCGCGACCAGAACAACACCGGCCGCCTCACGCACCCGTTAATAAAGCGCCCCGGCGGCACGCACTACGAGCCCATTGAGTGGCCCGAAGTGTTCAATATCATAGCCCAGGAGCTAAACGCGCTGGAGTCGCCGGACGAGGCTATTTTCTATACGTCGGGTAAGATTCCGAACGAGCCAGCATTCTTGTTCCAGCTGTTTGCCAAAATGCTGGGCACCAACAACCTGCCCGACTGCTCCAACATGTGCCACGAGAGCAGCGGCGCGGCTCTGTCTACTACCGTTGGGCTAGGCAAAGGCTCTGTTACGCTGAATGACATTCACGAAGCGGAGGTAATTATGATTATCGGGCAGAATCCCGGTACCAACCACCCGCGTATGCTATCGGCGTTGCAAGAGGCCAAGCGCAATGGTGCCAAGATTATCAGCGTAAACCCCTTGCTGGAAGCGGGCCTCAACCACTTCAAGAACCCGCAGGATTTCATGAATCCGCTGCTGGCGCTGGGGGCGTTGCTCGGCAACGGCACACCCATCACTGACGTGTTTCTGCAAGTGCGTGTGGATGGCGACATGGCCCTACTACGCGGCTTGATGAAGCACCTGCTGGCCGCCGAGGAGTTGAATCCGGGCCAGGTGGTCGACCACGAGTTCATTGCCAAATACACCGAGGGCTACGACGCCGTGGTGGAAAATATCCGGAACACCAGCTGGGAGGATATTGAGGAGCTGAGCGGCTGCTCGCGCGAGCAATTGCTGGAAGCTGCCAACTTGTTGGCGCACAAAAAGAAGATTATTGCTTGCTGGGCCATGGGCCTCACGCAGCAGCGCCAGGGTGTGCAAACCATTCAGGAACTGGTAAACCTGCTCCTGATGAAAGGTGCCATTGGCAAACCTGGCGCAGGCACCTGCCCGGTGCGCGGCCACTCCAACGTGCAGGGCGACCGGACCATGGGCGTATGGGAACAGCCTACCAAGGAGTTCCAGGATTCGCTGGCGAAGGAGTTCAACTTCCAGCCGCCCTACGAGCACGGCCTCGATACCGTGGACAGCATCAAGGCTATGTATCATGGTAGAAGCAAGGTGTTCTTCAGCCTGGGCGGCAACTTGCTGGCGGCGGGGCCTGACACGGAGGTTATTGCCGAAGGGATGCGCAAGCAGCGCCTCACGGTGTTTGTGGGTACCAAGCTCAACCGCGGCCACCTCACCACTGGCGAGACCAGTCTGCTGCTCCCTACCTTCGCGCACGTCGACATCGACATGCAGAAATCGGGTCACCAGATGACTTCCTGCGAAAACTCGATGGGTGTGGTCAGCCAGAACAAGGGTATCCTGGTGCCGCTGGCAGGTCAGATGATGAGCGAAGTAGCCATCTTGTGCGGTGTGGCCATTGCTACCTTCGGCGGCAAAATCAACATCGACGATTGGGTGGCCATGACGGAGAACTACGATGTTATCCGTGACCATATCAGCCGTGTGATTCCGGGCTTCGAGAACTTCAACGAGAAGCTGCGCCGTCCGGGCGGATTCTACCTCCCCAATGGCCCCCGCGACCGGAAGTTCACGACCAAAAATGGTAAGGCCAACTTCACCAAAACGGAGTTGGAGAAATACCACCTGGAGCCCGACCAGCTGGTGCTGATGACCGTGCGTAGCCACGACCAGTTCAATACCACTATCTACGACTACAACGACCGGTACCGGGGCATCCACGGCGAGCGGCGCGTGCTGTTCATGAACGAGCAGGATATGGCCGACCGCGGCCTGGAGGCCAAGCAGCTCATCGACATCACGAGCCATTACAAAGGTGACACCCGCACGGTGGAGAAGTTCCTGGCTATTCCATACAACATTCCACGTGGCAACGTGTCGGCCTACTTCCCTGAGGCCAACCCGCTGGTACCCGTGGCCAGCGTGGCTAAGGTTAGCAACACGCCTACCTCCAAGTACGTGGTGGTAACGGTAGTAGCCTCTGAAGCGGTGAAGCAAACGCAAAAGGCCAAGCCGGAAGCGGTAGAGGCGTAAGAATGACTCATAAGAAGCCCGTCCACGCATCGTGTGGACGGGCTTCTTGTTTTTATACAATAAGTGTAAAACTGAATTTCGACAGATTACCGTGAGGTAACACAGCTTATATTAGCGTGCTTGAAATTCGCTATATATGAAGTTGCTGTATCTTTCATCCTTATTATTAACGCTGTTAAGCATTAACGCGTACGCCCAACTTCCTGCCTACCAACATTCCGTAAGCATTGGTTTCGAACGAGTAGGATTGGACGCTCCTGATGACATTGGTAACCGCTATTTGGGACGTTACGCCCGGCATTTAGCCAAAAACCGACTCATGGTAGAGGCTGGGTTAGGCTACATGAGTGTTTTGAATCGACGCAATCTCCCTATGAATGATTATTTCGTCGATGGAAAGCGCCGAAAGCGAGTGACGGGCGACTTAACGCTGTCCTTTGACTTTCTGAAAACATTGCGTCACGCTTTCAGAATAGGCGTTGGTCCCTCCTTATGGTACCGAAAAGATCAAATACTTGATAGCGGAAGATTCACCATCGGCTCAGATGGGAGTATTTCTAATCTGCAAGTGAAATGGCATACAGAAGAGCAAGTCAACTATGGCTTCAATGTGCTCATCGAGTACGAATACGCCATTACGAAACACCTGACGCTAGCGCCCAGAGTGTCCTTCGTCAGCCTGGAAAGAGCCGGGCCAAGCTCTATCTACGGCCTGAATGTAGGGTATCGTCTGCTGAAGTAATCCTGTACTAAGCAAGACACGCTTCCTTCAAATGCCTGGTGGTAAGGGTGGTAGGGTCAGAAGTCGCAAAAGGCCAAGCCGGAAACGGTAGAGGCGTAGATAGAATTTAGTAAACACAAAGAGGCCCGACCGTTTTCACGGTCGGGCCTCTTTGTTGTGTAGGGTAGGAGGCTTAGAACGGATACCCAATGGCAATATTCAGCCTAGCGGCTTTGAAACCCGGTTCCTGTCTACGATACCTAAATGCACTGTCTGGGTCATTAGGATCTATGTTTGGGTCATTAGGATCTAGCTTTATATCCACGTTGCTGTAGGGGTAGCGCAGAGGGTAGGCCGCATCCAGGCGAATTACAAAAAACTGGACATCAACGCGCAAACCCACACCGGCGCCCACTGCCATTTGCTTGAGGAAGGAGTTGAACTGAAACTGTCCGTTCTGCCCATCCAGGTTGCCGTTGCTGTCATAGGTAGGGCGGCTGGGGTCGGCATTGACCAACCACACGTTACCGGCATCCACGAACACAGCGCCCTTCACGTACGGGAACAAATCCTGACGGTATTCTACGTTAGCTTCCAGCTTAATATCACCCACTTGGTCATAGAAGCCACTAGCTTCTTCAGCAGTAGTGCGGTAAGTGCCCGGGCCCACGCCACGGGCGTTGAAGGCGCGCACGCTGTTGGGGCCACCAATACCGTACTGCTTGAGGTAGGGGAGTACATTGGAGTTGCCATAGGGCATGCCTACCCCAATGAGTAGGCGCGTAGCCAGCTTGTTGCCGCTGGTGGCACTGGAAGCGACGCGGTAGTAGTTGCGGAACTCCAGATTCACCTGCGTGTACTGCGAATAGGGCTGGTTGAACAGGGTGTACGCGCGCTGGCCCCCAGGCAGATCGGTTTTAGATGCTCCTGTGGCACTCTGAATCAGGGATGCCAGATTGCCCGAGAGGTTTATCCCGCCGCTAAAGTAAAACTGATTGCGCCGCTTTTCGAGCACTTGCTGGTTGTACGTGTAGAGGTAGCTGCTACCCAGGATAAATTGCTGCCGGAAGCTTTGCTCCAGAAACGGCCGCTCTTCCAAAAGCCGCTGGAATACATCCTGCGTGTTGCTCAGGCGGTTGTATTGCAGGTCGATAGGTTGCAGTTGCTGCTCATTGGTAATTTTAGTTTTCCAAGTGTAGCCGTAGCCCAGGTTAAAGACGTCCTGCTGGAAATACTTGGTGCGTATCACTCGCTTATAGCCCGCGTTGAAGAAGGTACGCGGCTGAAAATCAGAGTTGACTAGACGGATATTAAACGGTGGTGTGATGAGGCGCGGCACCAGCAGCTGGGCGTCTACCCCAAACTGCGTGGAAGTAACGCCCGACAACGCGCCCTGCCCCGTTTCGAAGGAAGCATTGGCATTGATGAGCAGCTGCTCGGCCCCACGCAGTGCCGAACGGTTGCGGTATTGCAGCACGAAAGCCGGCCCGGTAAAGATGTTGGACGTATTCATCTGCACCTCCGCGCGCAGCGACTTCTTCGCTACCTGCGTCATGCGTACCAGCGAGTTCAGGTGCCCGTAGCCCGCCGAGTCGGGTACGTTGCGGGTAGGGCGGTACGTGATGTCTACGTACTTGAACGTGCCCAAGCTCATTAGGCGGCTTAGCGTCTGGTCGGAGCGCCGACGACGGTACACGCTGTCGGGGTACAGGAAGACGGTGTTGACAATGGACTTCGCCTTAAACACGTCCTCGTCGGGGTAGTACCGGTAGCCCCGGTAGATAATGGGTGGTTTGCGGTCCGTGGTATCCGCCAGGTTGAAGTCGGTATTCAGGCTCACCCGGTTCAGAACATAGGGCTTTGAGGCGTTGGGCGGCGTGGTGTCCTTCACCTTCAGGTACACGTTGGCCTGGTTGTCCAAGGTGCTGTCTACCTGAAACAAAATGTAGTCGGGCGAGAAGTAGTAGTAGCCGTTGTTCTTCAGCGCGGCATCAATGCGGGTACGCTCATTAATGAAGGTTTGCAGGTTGTAGGGGTCGCCTACCTTCAGCAGCGTGCCTGGTGCCGTGGCCCGAATGGCTGCGTCGAGCATGTCTTCGCGCTCAGGAAAGTGAATCTCCTTGATGAGGTAGGGCTTGCCTACATAAGCAGTATAGTCTACCGAAGCCAACTGCCCTTTCTCCTTCACCTTGCTGTGCACAACGGGCTTGAAATAGCCATTGTTGTTCAAGCGGTTTGCCATCAGGTCTTGCACCCGCTGGGTGTCTACCTGGGTCAGCAGCACCGGTTTCTCGCCGTACTTATTGGCCAACCAGTGGCCCAAGCCCTTGGTTTTGCCCTCGCCCATGTGCCAGAAGTAGAGCTTCGGGCGCATCCCCAGAATAGAGCTGTTGGGCTTGGGGGTGATAACGCTGGTGAGCTGAGTTTGCAGCGCGTCTTCGTTCGGAATTTTGCTATCCGACTTCATCTCGACGGTACTGCCCGTGTAGAGCTTGGCACCTTCGGGAATGTATTTGGTGCCGCTGCAACTGGCCACAAAAAGTCCGAAAGCCACCATACTCCCGCGGAGCGGCCACCAAAAACGACTAGAGCGCGGAGAATGATTACTCAAAAGCACAGAAATAAAATGCGGTGAATACTACTAAACGGGAGGGGCAAACTGTCCACCAAGCTACCGCGCACGGGCGGCCGAGTCGCGGCGCGCCACGGTACGCGTGGAGTCGCGGCGCTGGGGCGCCACGGTCCGACGGGTAGAGTCCTGCTCCATTTTCTTGTTTTCCTTGTCCTGACGGCGGCGCTGCTTGCTTTCGGCTTTCACATCCTTGTCGATGCCCTTAAACAGGTCAGCCAGGTTTTGGTAGTCGCGCTGGAAAATCAGCGAGGCACCATTGCGCACATATTGCCCGTCAATGTCGCCATAGGCGTTGTTGCGGTAGGCGCGTAGACGCAGGCGCCCATTGGCGAGGATGTTGTATTCCACGCTCACGTCGCCGGCAAAGGCACTCACGTTTTGCTGGCCCTGCGAGGCCTGGTTGCCACCCGCCAGCGGTACATCGGTACCCAAGCGCACCGTCAGGCGGTTGTTGAGCAGCTGGCGACGCACGGCCACGTTGAGGTCGGTGCGGCTGCCTTGGGTGCCATTTTCGTTGAACTGCGACTGCGAGTTCACCCCAAGCTCTACGCCCAGGTTGGAGAGGTAGCTGCCCGTTAGGTTGTTGAGTTGCTGGGTGAGTACCTGGCTAGCCGAACCGCGCAACTGATCTTCCACAATGCTGCCGCCCGACGATTGGAACGGGTCATCGGCCATAAAGCGACCTAGCACCAGCAACGAGAACACCTGCTTGTTTAGCTCGCTTGTGCTGCTGGGTTGACGCAATTGAGCCAGACGGTTCTCGATGGGCGTCCGCAGCTGGTCTGCTCCACGGGCATCCTCTGGCAGCTCAATGTTGAAGTCGATAGCAGGCTTTAGCATCTCACCTCTCACGTTCAGGAACACTTGGAAGGGTAGGGTGTTGCGAGCCAAATTCTTCAGATTTTCGTCGTTGCTACCCTGCGAGGACAGCAGCTCAGCCGGTGCAGCCCGGATGTTGTAGATGGCCGAAATGCCAAGCTGGGCGTTGTACGGGTCGCCGCTCCAGGTGATGGTGCTACCCTCCGCAATTTCAAAGTCGCGCTCCACCAAGTCGTAAAGCGACATGTGGTATTGTCCCTCTTTCACAGCTAAGCCCCCACTCAGCGTGATGGTGCCCGCAGGGTCAATGGCCGTGTTCAGCGTGCCCGAGGCCCGTACCCGCAGGTTGTCGCCCGAAATAGGGTCAATAATCAGCGTGAAGGGCGTTTCGTCGGTGATGGTGATGGTAGCGGCAATATCAAAACCCGAGGCTGTCTTCACCGAATCGACTTTCACCTGTCGCGCCAGCATGGTATCCAGCGGGGCGCTTCTGTCGATGAATTCTACAATGCCTTCGCTTTCTACTTTGTCGGCCTCGTCGTTGGGCACTACCACCGTCAGGGCCGATGGTTCGATAACCGTGGCTGTCGTCCGCACGCGGGGTAGGTTCAGGTCGCCGGTGATGCGCGTATCGGAGTCTACTACCAGCTTGCCGTAGTACAGCTCATTGTCTTTGGCATTGCTTTGCACCGCAATAAACTTGTCGGTTACGGCCCGCAGCTGGAAGCGGTAGTCGTCGATGTAGTTTTGCGTGAGCACGTAGCCATTCACCACAGCCGTGTTGCGCAGCGAGTCCAGAATGGTGAAGTTGTCGAAACGAATACCCCGGTCGTCAAACACCAGGCTTTCGTTGGGTAGGGTGAAGGGCGAGCCAAGCTGGGTGATGCGGAAGCCCGCATCGTTGGTGTTCAGGCTACCCCGAATCTGCGGCGCATCGGTAGTGCCCTTGATGCTCATTTGGCCTGTGAGGTAGCCGCTCATATCCCTGATTTCGCCGGCTGCAAAGGGCTCAGCGGTAGCTAGGTTCAGGCGGTTTACGTTCACGTTAATGTCCAGCGCGCCGCTGGCGAGGTAGGCGCCGGTGGCGCGCACGTCGTTGTTGTTGGGACCACCCGTCAGGCGTGCATCCACTTCGTAGCGGTCGGCGGTAGGGTTGGTGGCTTTCAGCGACACGTCCCCAATCACCGATTTATTGTAGGCCAGCTGGCTAAGGTTGGCATCTGCCGTGAAGGCCATCGTGGGCTGACCGATGGCTTTCACCACGGCTTCGCCGTTCAGCAGGCCGCCCACCAAAGAGTCCTGCAAGCCGCCGGCCGTCGCTAGCATGTTCAGGTCGAGGTTTTGGAGACGGGCTTGCAGAGGGTAGTCGGCGCCGGGTAGGGTTTGCAGGGCAATCAGCTGGTTGCCCTGGCTTAGGTTCACATTTTCGGCCCGAATAGCACCGCTGTTCAAATTGTAGGCAATGGAGTTGTTGGGCGCCACGGTCCACTGCTGATTGTTCAGCACCAGCTTGGGGTCGAAACTAAAGGAGTAGGCGTCGCCCTCTTCGAGCACTTGTAGGATGCCGGCCAGATCCAGCTTGGTGGCACTGTCGCGTTCGGCAATGCGCAGGTGGGTGCCTACCTTGTTGTCAGCTATGCTACCCTTGAGGGTAGGGTTGGGTAGGCGCAAGGTAGTGTCCTGCGCTATTTGGTTGAGGCGTACGGCATAGTCCAGCTTCTGCGGGTCCGACGACACGTTCAGGCGCAGCGAGTCCAGGCGGTAGCCTGTGTATTCAATCACCGGAATGCTAGCATTCATCGACAGGTTGGCTGTTTCGCTGTTGAACCCGCCCGTCAGTTTGAAGGGTGAAAGCTGCTTCAGATCAGGCACCATAGCCGTCACAATGCGCGGGTCGAGCAGGCTCACATCAAACGTAAATTCCCGGTTGGGGCCACCTGCCCGATAGCGCACGCCCGGCAGGTCGAAATACCGGTCAATGTGCTCCTGGAGCACCGTGGCCACGTCACCCAGCGGCGTGTTGCCGGCTAGGTTGGCTGACGCCAGATTAGAGTTGAACGCCAGCTCCGTGCGGCCCGGCTGCTGCACCAGACTGCCGCTCAATGTATCAATCACAATGGGCTGATTGTCGCGCACGATAGCCAGTTTGCTGCCCGAGAAGGTACCATTGATGGTGTTGGCATCGGCCCCCGTAAGGTTGGCGCGCAGGTTGCCTTGCACCCGCAGGTCGCCGCCAGTATAGAAGCCCAGCTTGGTCAGGTTGGCGCCCTGAATGTTGGCATCTACCGAGTAGGCTGGCACATTGGCATTGCGCAGGTTCACCACGGCATCCAGGTTGAAGGCCAAGTTGGCGTCCCGCTCACTGCGGGCCGTAATGTCGTATTTGTTGCGGTCGATATCGACGGTGGCGTTGATATCCTGGTAGACGTAGCCCTGGTAGCCGGCGCGCTGCACGTTGGCTATCAGTTTGCCACGCATGGTGGCAGGGTCGAGGCCGCGGCCGTTGAAGCGGCCGTTTGCCGTAACGCTACCAATGGTGGGGTCGCGCAATACCTTACCTACGTTGAAGTTTTGTACGTTGAAGCGGGCCGCAACTGGCTCCTGCCCGGCCGGACCGGGTTGCATGTTCACCACAGCTGTGGCGTTGCCGTAGGTGGTTTGTACCTTTAAATCAGTATCAAACACCATGGCCGTGGGCCTACCCTTGAAGGTGCCCGATACGGCAATATTGGGGGGTAGGGAGTAGCCCGCCGGAATAGTGCTCTTCGGCACTAGGCTCCGGATATCGGCATCAGTAGTCGTGAACTTCTGTACGTCAAAATCGGTGTACAGGCGGCGGTCCGTTTCGGGCAAGCCCTGGATGCGGCCGCTAGCAACCACCTGCGTGTTGCGGAAGCCCACAAAGTTCAGGTTGCGAATGCGCAGGTCACCCACGCGGCCATCCACCTGTCCGCTAATCAGCACCGACTGGTTGGGGCCGGTGGTGAAGGGTGGGGTGCTGGCAATGTCGGGGTAGAGGTAGATAACGTCGCGGAAGCCAATGCGGGTGTCGCGCAGGTCGCCCTCAATCTTGAGGTTGGCAATGTCGTCGGCAATGCCGCCTAGGCTCTGGTAACCCATCGCCAGCGTACGCCGGATGCGGGTGTTAGGCGTCACTAGGTCAAGGTTGTCCAAACGCGTCTGCACCGAATCGAATATCACGTCAGCCTCAGCATGATTGATCTGAAAACCACTTTGCTCCTTGCCTTTCAGCTCGTTGATGCGACCAGTGGTGCTGTTTTCGGTGTAGACTAGGTTGTCGGTGTTCAGAGCCAGGTCCGTGAAGCTCAAATGGTTGTAGTCCATGGCCGGCATGCGCGACCGGAGCTTAGGCTCGTTGAAGTTGTCAAACTTCACATCTAGGCCGCTGATGTCGGACTTTTTCAGCGTCACGGCCCAGCTGGTCGAGTCACCGGTGGCTTGCGTCACAGCGCTGTCCAGGTCACGCACAGCCTCGGCCGGATTGATGGTGCGTTGCTCGGTGGGTACGTCCGGGTTTTGGGCGTAGGCAAAGCTGCTGTTCTTGAGCACCAACGAGTTCAATGCCACCCGGCTATTAATCAAGTCGATGTTGTCGGCGGTTACTTCAGCCTGCCCAATTTTTGTGTTGATGTACTGCCCCGCGGGGTCGTCCTGGTACACCAGGCTCACGGCATCCAGTGCCACCTTATTCATGTCGAAGGTGAGGGTAAGCGGCTCGGAGGGCGTATCCGGTGTTAGTTTGGTCTTGCGAATATTGAAGCTGGCGCGGCTCAGGCTGGCATTGTCGACGCGGTAGATGGAGTTGTCCACGTCTACCTCGTCCATGTTCACGGCCAACTCGCCTACCCGACTGCGCACATTCATACCGTCTACCTGGTCCTGGTAGGTCAGGAAGATGTTGGTGAGGCGAACATCGCCGATGTTGTACGTGAAGCCGCCCGTGGTATCGGCGGGGGTAGTAGTAGCGGTATCGCCTGAGGCAAAAGCCGCCGTGATGTAGTCGAAATTGAACGCGCTGTCGGGCTCGGTGCGGGTGATGTGCACGGTGCCGTCGTTCAGCTCCAATGAGCTAAGATTAATCTGCGACTTGGTGAGGCTCCATAAATCCAGGTCGACGCCCAGATGGCCCACCGATACCAGGGTGTCGCCCTTTTGGTCTTCCAGATACACCCCATCTAGGCTGATGGCGTGCTTGAAGTCCGTACGAAACTTGTTGATGCGCACTTCCGTGCCAATCTTATTTTGCAGGTAGGAAGCGGCTTTATTGGCAGCAAAATCCTGCACCCCCGGAAACTGTAAGGCTACGACTACACCTATAATAAGGAGCAGTATAAAAGCCAATAGACCAAGGATTCCATAAAGGATACGACGGGCGAACGTAGGCAAGGGAAATAGGCAAATAGAGATTGAATCGAGATAACCAACGCAAAACTACCTGCTTAGGTTGGCTTAAAGGCAATTGACCTATAGCTGATGCCGCTCAGCTTCCCGGCGAAAAGCTCAGAGCCACTGCCGATAAACGAACAGGTAATCAATCGTAGCTTCGCACCCGGTTTGGCCGTACACCCTACTACACTTCGCATTCTTCTCTACCTCACGCGCTGCGTATGATTCTCCGTTTTTCTATTCCCTACTTCACCGCTTGGGGGCAACGCCTGGTGGTATGCGGCTCCGAGCCCAGCTTGGGCAACTGGAACCTCGACCAGGCCCTGGGCCTGCACTTCGACCCCGCGGTGGGCACTTGGAGTCAGGAAATTACCCTGCCCGATGCCGCCAGTGGCACCGTCACCTATAAGTATGTGCTGCTGAATCAGCAGGACGGGAGCCAGCAGTGGGAGTGGGGGCCCAACCGCACCATCGACTATCAGTCGGGGCAGTACCAGCGCATCTTGCTACACGACTTCTGGCGGGCACCCGCCGAGCCCGAAAATGAGCTGTTTACGGCTGCTTTTACGGAGGCGCTGATGCGCCGCCCTACCCCCGCGCCGGCCGAGGCCGCCACAGCGGGTGTAACCAGCAGCAACGCAGTACGCTTCCAGCTGGCGGCGCCACGCGTACCCTCGGGGTGCCAGGTGTGCGTGCTGGGCTCTGATGCGGCCTTGGGCGCCTGGGATGCCAAGCAGGCCTTGGTGCTATCAGATGCCGACTACCCTACCTGGCACGCCGATGTGACCCTGGCCCAGCCCGACCGCATTGCTTTATATAAGTATGGTATCTGGGACCCGGCCACCCAAACCATGGTGCAGATGGAAACCGGTGAAGACCGCGTGCTGCCACCCTCTGAAGAGGAACACACTCTGCGCGTGCGCGCTGACGAAAACTTTCGCTACACCAGTGGCCACTGGCGCGGGGCCGGCGTGGCCCTACCCGTGTTTGCCCTGCGCAGCCAGCAGGGGCTGGGGGTAGGGGAGTTCCCCGATCTGAAGCTGCTGGTAGACTGGGCCGTGCGTACCAATCTGCAGCTGGTGCAGGTGCTACCCATCAACGACACCACCGCTACTCATACCTGGGTGGATAGCTACCCCTACGCCGCCATTTCGGTGTTTGCCCTGCACCCGCAGTACCTGAATCTGGATGCCGTGGCCGAGCTGCAAGACTCCGCCGACCGTGCCGAGCTGGACCGCCTGCGCGAGGAACTGAACGCGAAGGATTTTGTGGACTACGAGCCGGTGATGAACGCCAAGTGGACGTTTATTCGCAAACTCTACCAACAAGAAAAGAAGCGGTTTTTGGCCGATCCGGCCTTCAAGGCATTTTTGCAGGAGCAGCACAGCTGGCTAGTGCCGTACGCGGCCTTCTCAGCTCTACGCGACCGGTTTGGCACGGCCGACTTCCAGCAGTGGCCTCTGGAGTTCCGTGCCCCGCACGACCTGGAGTCCCTCACGGCCCAAACCCAGCCCGACTTCGACGAGTTTGGCGTGCACTTCTTCACGCAGTTTCACCTCGATAAGCAATTGCTCGACGCCGTGAACTACGGCCGCGAGCGGGGCGTGGTGCTAAAAGGCGACCTACCCATCGGCATCTACCGCCACTCCGTGGATGCCTGGACCCAGCCTGAGCTGTACCACATGGACCGCCAGGCCGGTGCCCCACCAGATGATTTCTCCACCACTGGCCAGAACTGGCGCTTCCCTACCTACAACTGGGAGCGGATGGCCGAGGACGACTACGCTTGGTGGAAGCAACGCATGGGACACTTAGCCCGCTACTTCGACGCCCTGCGCATCGACCACATCCTGGGCTTCTTCCGCATCTGGGAGATGCCCGGCAACTCCGTAGAGGGCTTGTTGGGCCACTTTGCGCCAGCCCTACCCCTGCACCGCGACGAGATTGAGCGTCGCCTGGGTTGGTTTGACTACGGCCGCCTGTGCATGCCCTACATCCGCTGGCACATGCTGCAAGACATCTTCCACGACCAAGCTCAAAGCGTGTTTGATGAGTACATGGACGATGCCGGCTATGGCGCCATTCAGCTGAAGCCGCACGTAGCTTCGCAGCGGCAGATAGAGGCGTATATTGATGAGAAGATTGCCCGAGAGCCGCACAGCGCCGACCACTACAAGTGGCTGCGCACGGGGCTGTACCAGTTGGTGAACGAGGTGCTGTTCCTGCCCGCCGGCAACGATTACTACCACCCGCGCATTACGCTCAACAAAACCTACTCCTTCCGCGAGCTGGACGGCGACGAAGCTCGTCGTCGCTTGTACGACGACATCTACATCGACTTCTTCTACGGCCGCAACGAGGAGTTCTGGCGCGAGCAAGGTCTCATCAAGCTGCCACCCGTGCGCTACGCCACCAACATGCTGATTTGCGGCGAAGACCTGGGTATGGTGCCCGCCTCAGTGCCCGGCGTGATGAAGCAGCTCGGTATCCTGGGCCTCAACATCCAGCGTATGCCCTCCGACCCCAAGGTGGAGTTCGGCCACCCCGATGCGGCGCCCTACCTCTCCGTGGTCAGCCCCGGCTCGCACGACATGAGTACGTTACGCGGCTGGTGGGAAGAAGACCGCCAGAAAACCCAGCACTTCTTCGAGAACACGCTGGGCCATTGGGGCGAGCAGGCGCCGTACTACTGCGAGCCATGGGTAGCCCGCGAAATTGTGGCGCAACACCTACACTCGCCCGCCATGTGGGCTATTTTCCCACTCCAGGATTTGCTGGCCCTTAGCTCTGAACTGCGTCGTGAGAACCCGCAAGACGAGCAAATCAACGTGCCGGCCAACCCACAGCACTTCTGGAAGTACCGCTTGCACCTGAGTCTGGAAGATCTGAACCGTGCCACTGATTTCAACCACGAATTGCAGGAGTTGATGGCTGCACGCAGTCGGTCCTTACTATAAATGGCGTACCAACGCAGCCCTCTGTAGCGTAGCTACTGGCCCTATACGCAAAAGCCCCGCTCCACTATATGTGGAGCGGGGCTTTTGCGTATAGAACATATTGTAAAAATTATAAAATAGCTCATCAAGCTCGAGCGTAGATAATAATTTGAAGTAAATATATATAGTGAATAATATTATACTTTTTGAAGTACTACTTACAACGTAAATTAATTAGAATAATATTTAAACGCATTGCTGCGGTAAAGAAATAGTACTAGAATATGATTCTTCCAGATAAGCGGTTTAGATGCCTTTTGTAAAGGTGTATTGGCGTAATATTAGCAAAGCTAGAGGACGGAAATTATAGTATAGAGACCTGAAGCAAAGAATTTTATATAAGAGTGGGGTAGCTTTAGTGACTAATATAGAAGCTATTCATCTTGCCATAAATCAGCATTCCTAAAATGATATGACATGAATCAAAAATGGAAATGTTGTATTTAATTATTTCCGATGATATATATCGAATTGTTTTCAAAGGATACCTGCAATACGCCCGAACAACTCATCTGGCACGTCTCGCCCTTAGTGAACAGCAGCGAATAGCACCCGGGTATAAACTTCCCATTTTGATATATCGGGTATTAAATCTAATAGAATACTCAATAAGGTAATTTCTCCTCTTCTGCTCGCATCTCACAGGATTTTCTTATTATATGAAAGCAACCTTACGCTTACTGGGCTTACTAACAGTCTTGGCCTCTTCGGGACTGCTGCCGGCCTGGGGACAAACGTGTACAACTGCCCCCGTCTCACTAAACTATGCCACACGCACAGACAACGAAAGCTGGAAAAACCGCACTGCTGAGGCAGTACCTAGCGCCACTTCCTTCACGCAGGTGGGTACCAGTTATGAATCAACAGATAACAATGCTACTATCCTAGCTGTAGCCTCTCTCAATGGCCAAAAGGGCTTGGTGTGGAGTGCTACTTATTTGGCTAACAACTCATCCACCGTTACGTATACATTTAACCGAGCCGTGTCGGGCTTGTCGATGCGCATACGGGACATTGATGCGATATATAATGTAGGTGTACTAAATGCTCTACTAACTTCCGGCTATACTGATGAGGTAACAATCTCCGGTATCACAGCGGCTAACACAACGGTGCGGCCTACCCTAACGCTGGTTGGTAGCAGTGCTACCTATATAAATTTAAGCAATACGGCTACTACAGCCACAGCTACGGCTAAGGTAGGGCCAGGTGGTAATGCGACCGTAGATGGTGCCTCGGTAGACGTGGCATTCAACGTTCCGGTAAAGTCGTTCACAATCGTGTACCGCAATACCACCGCAGCAAATGGTCTTTTACCACTTACAGAAACGCAATCCATCAGCATTCCGAGTATTTCGTGGTGCCGCATCGAGCCCGTTGCAAACGACATCACCACGGCTACTATGTCCAATGGTGCGAGTACGCTACCCATTAGTGGCTTGAGTGCTACGGTAGATGGCACGCTCAAGGGGTACAAGCTGATATCGGTTCCGCTGCCAACGCAGGGAACCTTGTACGTGAATGGTGCAATAGCCACTGCCGGACAAAACCTAACACCCTTGCAGGCAACGCAACTCACTTTCGACCCGGCCGTGACGGCACCGGGGCCGGTGAGCTTCACCTACACCGCCATAGACGATGCCGATGTGCAGGACCCTACCCCGGCTACCTATACCATTCCGGTAATCCCTACCGGGGCCAGCGGTACCCCGGCGCCCTGCGCCAATCCGGCCAAAGATGGCTCGGTGGCCAGCTTAACCGTGAATCCCGATACGTACTATCCCAGCCAACTAGAACAGCGACTGCAAGGCGGAGCTACGGCCATTGTGGTGGGAGCCGCAACAGGCGATACCAAAACCAATATTGCCGTTGGTGACTTGCTGCTCATTATTCAGATGCAAGGTGCGGATATCGACGCTAGTAACACCGATGCATACGGTGACGGTGTAGTGGGCGGTGGAGCAAGCGGATACCTGCGCAATGCCAGCTTCACGGCGGGTACCTACGAGTACGTGGTGGCGCAAAGCGACGTAACGACGGCGGGTGGTACTATCCAGTTGGCCACTCCTCTCAAAAATAGCTATCTGAACGCTGCTGCTACCAGTGCCGCGGGTCAGCGGCGCTTCCAGGTGGTGCGGGTGCCGCAGTATGGAAATCTGACGCTGGGGGCTACGATTTCTGCTCTACCCTGGAACGGCAGCACAGGTGGTATTCTGGCCCTCGATGTAGCGGGCACGCTGAACCTGAACAGCTTCACGCTGAGTGCCACGGGAGCCGGATTCCGGGGTGGTGCA
Organism: Hymenobacter aerilatus; assembly: GCF_022921095.1. Taxonomy (NCBI): domain Bacteria; kingdom Pseudomonadati; phylum Bacteroidota; class Cytophagia; order Cytophagales; family Hymenobacteraceae; genus Hymenobacter; species Hymenobacter aerilatus. The sequence continues at coordinate 4,017,130 of NZ_CP095053.1, read as the reverse complement.
GGTCGGGTGCAAACTACTGGTAATGCCAACGATGCATCGTACGTTACTACGGCCGCTTCCAACAACAATGCGCAGAAAGGCGAGGGTATTGCCGGTACTCCGCAATATGTGTTCAACGGCGCTGTGCTAACAACCAATACAGTAGATGGCTACCCCAGTGGCAGCAGCAGCCGCGGAGCACCTGGCAACGCAGGTGGCGGCGGCAACAACAATTTAGATAACAGCGGGGGTGGCGGTGGTGCCAATGGTGGAACTGGTGGCCGTGGCGGTAATAACTTTGCCGGTAACCAAGCCATTGGAGGCGAGCCGGGTGCTGCCGTAGTAGAGGGTAGCAGCAGCCGCCTATTGCTGGGCGGTGGCGGCGGTGCCGGTACTACCAACGGGAATACCAACGCCACGGATGGTACAACCAGCAGTGGCGCCAATGGCGGCGGGATTATCATGGTGCGCACAGGCGCTGTAAGCGGCACAGGCACACTGGTAGCCAACGGCGCCTCGGCTAGCAACGCGGTGAGAGATGATGGTAGCGGCGGCGGCGGCGGCGGCGGGTCTATCCTGCTAACGGCCGTCAATACGGCTGGCCTCACCAGAGTGACGCTCGCAGCGAATGGCGGTAACGGTGGCACCAACACCGGTAGCGGTACCACCGGCTACCACGGCCCAGGCGGCGGCGGCGGCGGCGGTGTGGCGTTGGCAAACGGCGCAGTAGCAGCCGTGTCGACGGCGGCCGGCGCAAATGGTACCACTGTAGGCGGCGTGGCATTTGGCGCCACGGCCGGCTCAGCAGGCGTGAGCAACACCCAAATCAGCAGCAGTATTGCAAACAGCACAGTGGGTACGACTTGTGCCGCCGACGTAACAACGACCCTGGACGGGCCTACCCGCCTGAATCCCGGGCAGCCTTCGGGCAGCTATACCGTGACGTTTACCAACGTGGGCTTGGCTCCCGCCAACGGCCTGGAGCAAGCCGTGACGCTACCCGCAGGAGTAACAAGCGTGCAGCGGCCCGATGGCGCGACGTATGATCCTGTAACACGTGTTATCACGTTTGTCAGTGCTGCTGGCAACACGCTCGGTAGCCGCTCCAGCAATACGTATCAATTCAGCTTCACGGCGCCTAAACAGACTGGCGACTTGGTGCTGACCAGCAACGTGCGGACGACAACAAGTGAGGGTATCAATGCCGCTGCCAACCAGGCTACGCTAACGGCTACCCTGAACATGGCTGCCGATGTGGCCATAACAGTGGCCACGCCCACCAATCCGGTGACGGCTGGGCAAACGGGTACGTTCAACGTGACGCTGTCTAACGTGGGAACAAATACAGCGGCGGCACCCGTAGCCCAGGTGCAACTGCCCGCCGGGCTGACAGGAGTGAGCGTGACGGGTACAAATGGCGTGACCGGTACCTACAACCCCACTACGGGTCTTGTGGCCTATACTTTCCCCAACAGCAATGCAGCCCTGACCAGCGGTTTTGCAGCTACTTCGGCTATTACGTTCACGGCGCCTGCTACGGGACCAGTAACGGCCACGGCCACTATTGGTACGACCACCTACGAGGCCGGGCAAACGGCCAACAACGTAGCGGCTACCACACTCAATATCACGCCGGCCTTCGATCTGTCTACCATGGTGTGGGGCCCTGCCTCTGCCATGACGGGCACACTCACTACCTTCATGGTGTTTACAACCAACGCCGGTCCTTCGCCCGCTAGCGGTGTAACGCAGTTCGTGCAGTTGCCAGCCGGACTAAGCGACGTATTTGTGTCGAATAACGGGGCCTACGATGCTGCATCCGGTATTGTAACCTTCCCGACGCTGGCAACGCTGGCCAACGGGGTGAGCGTGAACAATACCATTAGCTTCACTACTCCTGCAACAGGCTTTACAGCTACAGCCAATGTAACTCCTGCCACTGGCGACTTATTCCCAGGCAATAACAGCATGGCCGCGCCACCTACTACCGTAACGCCGGCCAGTGGTTCGCAGACCAATTTGTACACGACCATCTCACTGCCCGCAACAAATGTAGCGCCCGGCGATGCCATTGTTTTTACCTTGACTACGGGAAACGCCGGCCCTGCCATGGCTACCGATGTGGTGCAACAGGTAGCGTTGCCGGTTGGGCTAAACAGCGTACAAGCAACCGGCAACGGGAGCTACGACCGCACATTGGGCATGGTGTCATTTGCGCCCGTCAGCTTAGCTAGTGGTACTTCTATCTCGCAGACAATTACGCTGCCTGCGCCAGCCGCTGGTAATGTAATAGCTATGGCTAACCTCAATTCGGCTGCTTTAGATCCCATGCCAGCCAACAATATTGCTTCCGTGGCGGCTGTTGTGGCCCCACAGGCCGACATGGCTACCACGCTGCAGGGGCCGCAGTCAACTGTAGCCGGTCAGTCGGTGACATATACCGTAACCACCTCCAACAACGGTGCTGCGGTAGCATCCAACGTGTCGCAACTCGTGCAGATTCCGGCTGGTTTGGTAGGGGTGAATGCCGGTACGGGTAGCTATGATGCTGCAACGGGTATCGTTACTTTTCCAACAATTGCCAGCCAAGTAGTCGGCAATACGATAACCAATACCATCACCTTTACTGCGCCGGCCACTCGTTCGTTTACCAGCACTGCCTACGTAAGCGCTGCCACGCCCGATGCAGTGCAAGCCAACAACACGGCCTCCGTCACAACCGCTACCCAACGCAATGCCGATGTGGCCGTGCTTCTGTCGGGGCCTTCTGCCACTGTAGCAGGCAACCCAATAACCTATACCGTGACAACTACCAATAATGGGTCGTCGATTGCGGGTGGGCAAACCACTACCGTGAAATTGCCCGCTGGTTTGGGAGCAGGTACGGTAGCCGTTACGGGTGGTGGCACGTACGACAACACCACAGGGATAGTCTCCTTCCCAACGGTAACGGAGCAGGCAGTTGGGGCTGCGGGTAGCGTTACGAATACCCTTACGTTCCTGGTGCCCGATGTGGCGCAGCTAACGGTGTCGGCCAACGCTGCAACTGTAGTGGGTACCAACGACCCTAGCCTAGGCAACAATACATCGGTAAGCAGCACCTCAGTAGCTCCTGCCGCACTGGCGCAAGTAGACGAGCAAACAACCATTGCGGCCAATGTAACAATTCAGACGGCGGGTCAGCCCATTGTGTTCACGGTGAATACTACTAATGCCAGCACTACAACAGATGCTTCCAACGTGGTGCAACAAGTAGCATTACCAGCCGGGCTGACCAACGTAACGGTAGAGGATGGCTCCTACAATCCGCAGTCGGGCGTGGTGACGTTTGCAACATTGAGCACGCAGGCAGCCGGTACCACCCGCAGCCGCACCATTACGGTGAATGCACCTGGGGCTGGTCCGCTGGTTGCTCGCGCCAGCGTATCAACTGGTAACCCCGACGCAACACCGGCTAACAACTTTGCTACGGCAAGCGTAATCATTACTCCCCGGGCAGATGTGGCTACCACAGTGAGCGGTCCGGCTACAACGCTGCCCGGCGCCACAGTTACCTACAGCATTGTAACACTGAATAATGGTCCATCGGCGGCAGCCAATGTAGTGCAGACCGTAACGCTGCCGGCCAATGCTACCAATGTGGTGTTGCCAATTGGTGCCACTCAGAGCGGTGAGGTAGTAACCTTCCCTACCATTGCCTCGCAGGCAGCTGGGGTAGCGGGTCAGGTAACCAACAGCATCACGTTCACGGCACCTGCGCCGAGCTTCAACGTGGCGGGTTCGGTATCGTCGGCTACGGTGGATGTAAACCCTGGCAACAATACCTCAACGCAAACCACTACGCTGGCCAACCAGGCGCCCGTGGCGAATATGGTTGTAAACCGCTCGCGGACGCCCGTTGGCAATACTGCTGGGCAGTTGGCTATTTCGGAGCTGAGTGGCCGCGATGCGGACGGTCAAATAGCCTTCTACACCATCACCTCACGCCCAATGGCTACGCAAGGAATATTGTATCTGAATGGCAATCCGGTGGCGAACAACCAACTGATTTTGGCTTCTGATGCAACAAAGCTCACCTTCGACCCGGCTGCTGATTACGTTGGCAACGTATTCTTCACGTATACTGCCACAGATGCAGCAAGCGCTGTATCGGCGCCGGCCATGTACCAAATGGTAGTAGGGCGTGATAATGCTGCGAGTTATACCCCCGCCGCTGTGAAGGGAGGAAGCAACCCTTACCAGAACAACGACGTGATTGCATCTGCCTTTGATGTGAATGGCGGTACGTACAATGTGGCCACGCCGCAAAGCATAGTTGACAATGGCGTGCGGCAGGCCGTAACCACTGATCAAACCAGCACCGACCAGCTCACGGCACTAGGAGTAGCGCTTGACCCTACCACTGGACGCCTTTATGTACTGGACCGGAATAGGCTACGGGCTGGCGAATACACCACCAACATCACCACCACAGATGCAAACGGAGGTATCACAGCACAGGCAGTAAAATTCGCTATTGGCGCACAGCCGCTACCGGTAGAGCTAGTGAGCTTTGTAGCGAAAACCGCACAGCAAGATGCACTGCTGACCTGGCGTACGGCTTCAGAGAAAAACAATGACCGCTTCGTGGTAGAGCGCTCCGTAGATGGTCTGTCGTTTGTGCCAGTTGGTACGGTGAAGGGCAACGGCTCTACCTCCACCGCACACGACTATCACCTGAAGGATGCAGGTGCTGCCCAGGTGGCTCAGCAACTGCACTATCGTCTGCGGCAGGTAGACCAAGACGGCACAGAGTCGTTGTCGCCCGTGCGGACGGTGCAGTTTGCGGCAGTTGCTACAGTGGCGCCTACCCTATACCCGAACCCTGCCTCTAGTAGTACGACGCTGGATCTACGTGGTCTGACCGCTGGTAATTATCAGGTGCGCGTGCTGGACATGACGGGTCGTGCGGTAGCTTCCTTCTCTGTAGGTGGTGGCACTCTGGCCACACTGCCAGTGGCACAACTGCCAGCGGGCTCCTATATGGTGGATGTACGGAGTGAAGCAGTACATTATACACTGCGCTTCATAAAAGAATAACATAGCCCATTCTGGCATACATAAAGGGCCCCTCTGATGTAGAGGGGCCCTTTATGTATGCACAAAAAATGGTTGTATAGAGCAGTTACAGCACTGCTGAAAGCTGAAGTGTAGAATAAGACAATAGGTAGAATCGGCCCCGCTCATGGAAAGGATTAGGATATAGGCCAAGAGGTAGGAAATTAGAAATAATACATTTCATAATTCATATATAATATTGATATATTTATAAAAAAAACTACCTCGAATGGATGGCTTTAATTTGTGTTTTTTATAAAGTGTAAATACAGACCGGTATCAGATTCGTATAGCTAAACGTCTCTTTAAAAGCTAATAGGGCTATTTTTGGCATAGATCATGTATTTTCCGATTAACGGAAAAAGTGTCCCTAAATGAAAATAAGTATTTGCCGAGAGAAAATGCCGTTTTATCGAAAATGTGCCAAATTACTTTTGTATCGGAAGTAGGTTTGCTATACCATCTATCTCAACGCTAACTGCTTGATAGCTTCTCTAAACCACTCATTCAAAAAGTCACACCTCACATTCTATTATATGAAAACAACCTTACGATTTTTAGCGTGGGTCCTAGGGCTGGTGCCTTTAGGACTTCCCGCTGTAGTACAGGCACAGACGCCCACCCTGGAGTTTTTCTCTGGGGCCGGCAACCCCGCGACCACAGCGAATGGTCCAACCGTGGCCAACCAGGTTATCACATTTCAGAATAACCTGAATAACCCGAATGATAACGTGCCTACAGCGTACACGCCTACTACCACGGCTACGTTTTCGCTGAGCAATCAGCAGTTTACGACTGTTCCTACCACTCGAATAAGTACGGGTACTGGTGTGAGTTTTGGTGCTGGGATTAACTCCACTGGTATTGCTGCGGTGGCTGCGAACCTCTTCCCTCTAATGAATGATGTTGGCTCTTCTGCCGACAATAATTATTCGTCAGTTAATGGGGTAAACAGTGGTATCTCAGTAGCCGCAAACCGTAGTGTTAACGTCCTCTTCTCTGCGCAGGCTCTACCGTTCGATATCAGCACTTCTGGTCGATACCGATATGCTGATTTAACAATCACATTTAACCGGGCGGTAACGAACCCAGTGTTGCACTTCACAGGTTTAGGGGGGCAATACGGTACTCTTGGATTCAGTGGTGAATTTGATTTAATAAGTACTGGTGTAACTCTATCTAAATTAAACGGCTCTGATGCATTAACAGTAAATGCGACTCAAGTCTTAAACAACGCTAGTACTATCACGGCTGCTACTGGTACTGGTGGAGCCAGCGGCTCGGTGCTAGTCACTACGCCTTCTTCTGGTGTTACCACACTCGTATTTCGAGTGTATCTGCGAGGAGACGGCGGCGGAACAACTTGGCATCCACAACCAGGAGCGAGTAATGACACACAGCACATAGGTGAACGGTGGTTGATAGGTGTTTCCTCCCTTACCCCCGCAGCAGACGTCGTAACAGCCCTCACTGGCCCGGCTCTCGCCAGCGCTGGCAACCGTGTTATCTATACTACCACTACTACGAACAATGGCCCTGAAGCAGCCCCAAACGTAGTGCCTACCCTAACGCTAACTCCGGGCTTGCCGGCCGCTAACGTTACGTTGCCAGCTGGGGCCAGCTATGATGCTACCAGTGGAGTTGTGACGTTTGCTGCTACGGCCTCTTTGGCGTCGGGTGCAAGCGTGAGCAACACGGTAGTCTTCACAATGCCTGCCTCTGGAAATGTAGCAGGTAGGGTTGCCAGCACCTCCAATACACTGGACAACACGCCTGCCAACAACAACGGCACAGCCGCCAACGCCAACGTGACAACGGTGCAGACTGCTCCAAGCTGCCAGCCATCGTTCCTAGACAACAGCACGGCTTCTAACGGCCTGACGGCGGAGTATTATCCTACAACCTTCTATCAGGAAGTTGGCTTCAACGAGAATGCCATTACATTCTTTCAGCGTACGTCTCCACAGCGTCGCAATGACCAAACGCTCAACTACACTACGAACGACTCTTGGCCCGTTACGGTGTTTGCGGCGGGCACGACTACCAACCCCGACAACTTTAGTGCACGGTATCGGGGTAGCATCAATATTCCGGTAACGGGTAGCTACACGTTCTACTTAACTTCCGACGATGCCTCTTACATGTGGCTCGATGGCAACGCGCTGGCTAGTGTTCCTAACGCCTCAAATGCAACCATCAACAATGGTGGAGCACACAGCATACAGGAACGATCTGCAACAGTAACGCTAACCGCAGGGTTGCACGACGTGCTGATTCTATACGCCGAGCAAGGCGGCGATAATAACCTACGGTGGGAGTACGCCAGCGCCGCTGCCGGCTTGGCTCGTCAGGTAGTACCGGCTTCGGTGCTGTGTGCGGGTCCTGCTGCTACCAACGCGCCCCCCGTAGCCAACAACGTTACAAACGCGACAGTAGCACCCAACTCAACGGCCAATGCGTTGTCACCCAACTTATCGGGTACGGATACGGATGGTTCACTAGCGTACTACAACATTGTGACACTGCCTACCAGTGGGACCTTAAGTCTCAATGGGGTAGCGGTAGTAGCTGGTCAGGCCATTTCGCCTGCTCAATTGAATCAATTGACGTTTACCCCGACCAGTGGCTATACGGGCAATGCTACCTTCACCTACGCTGCTACGGATAATGCCGGGCGCACTAGCCAGACTGTTACCTATACCATTCCGGTATTCTCAGTTATCAGCGGTACAATCTTCGAAGACGTAAACTATGGTGGCGGTGCTGGCCGCACATATGCTGCTGCAAACACTTCGGCCACTGCGTCGGGCTTCACCAGTGGTGCTATCCGTCGTCCGGGTGCTACGGTTGAATTGTACAACGCAAGCGGTGCCCTGGTGGCTACCACCACCACGAATGCTACCGGTGCTTACACATTCAACGTGGCGCCAGCTACCTATACGGTGCGCGTAGTCAACTCCACCGTGACGTCAGCGCGTCCGGGCAGTGTAGCGGGCTTGCTACCTGTGCAGACACTTGCTAATGCTGCTACCGACCGGGTAGGCGGTGAGGCACCCGAGAAGCAGGATGCCGCCGCCAACACGGGCAGCCAAACCCTGGCTGCTCTGACCAGCGGCACGCTCACGCCACAATCCATCACCAGCATTACGGTGCCTAATGCGGGCACGTCGAACGTGGACTTTGGCTTCAACTTCGATGTGGTGACCAACACCAACAATGCAGGGCAGGGCTCTTTGCGGCAGTTCATTCTGAACTCCAACGCCTTGACGAATGCCAACCTGGCACAGAGCGGGCAGACAGCCGGTAAAGAAACCAGCATTTTCATGATTCCGACCAACTCGGCCACAACTGGTTTGCGTGCAGGCTTGGTGTCTGGCCTTACCAACGGTGTAGCCGTTATACGGCCTACCGCAGAGCTGCCTACTATCACAGATGCAAATACCAGCATCGATGGTACGACACAAACTACAAATGTTGGAAACACCAACACGGCGGTGCTTGGAACCGGTGGTACGGTAGGTACGGATGGACTGACTCTAGATAGGGTAAATGGCCCAGAGGTACAGCTGGTAGGCACGCGCGCTTTTAACGGTCTGACAACGTCAGCAACCAATGCAGCTTTCCGCGGGTTGAGTATTTATGGATTTGTGAGCGGCATCAGCGTTGCTGCTAATGCTGCTAACGTTTTGATCGAACAGAACGTCATTGGCACTTCGGCTACCAGCTTCACAGACCCTGGCAACGCGCGTACCACAGAGCAAGGTGTAGCACTCAATAGCTCCGATAATGGTATAATTCGGAATAACCTGATTGCATTTAACGGCGGTATGGGTATTTGGGCACTGGGTAATAACAACGACGGCTCTAACAACAACTCTATTACCAACAATGAGATTCGTGGGAATGCCCAGGAAGTGATAATTGATCCAGAAGGTCTGGTATTCGATGGTCTGGAACTACAGGGACTCAGCACGGGCAACACCGTATCAGGCAACCTGATTACGGCCAACCTTGGCCACGGTATCGACTCATTTGGCAATGCTATTGGTGGTAACACTATTTCCGGTAATACCATTAGTAACAACGGGCAGGGCGTTGCGCAGGGCACTGGCGCAGAAGGCTCAGGCTTGCGCGTGTACGGTGCGAACAACGCAACGACCATCAGCAAAAACGTACTGACCGGTAACAATGGCTCGGGGGTACTGGTGATGTCGACAGCTCGTCAAGTGAATATTTCTCAGAATAGCATGTCTGGCAATACCCGCCTGGGCATTGACTTGCTGAGCACAACAGAAGCCAATACTGCTGCTAATACCTACAATGGTCTGACTGGCACTACCACCAACGTGACGCTGAACGACGACGGCGACGGTGACACGGGTGGCAACGGCCTTACCAACATGCCGGTAATCACCACAGCTACCATCCGTAATGGCAACCTGCTGCTAACAGGCTTCTCACGCCCTGGCGCTACCTTGGAATTCTTTATTGCCAACGTAGGTACATCGACTGGTGTAGGTAATACTAACTTTGGACAGGGGCAAACCTACTTGTTCACTCGTACGGAAGGCACCAACGACCTGGATGCCACTACCGACAACTATAGCGGCAACATCAATGGGTTCAACCAGGGTGCGGAAACGGGCCAAAACCGCTTCTCCTACTCAGTACCGCTTTCCTCGCTGACGGCTGCTCAGCAAACTGCTCTGACCGCTAACGGAGTTAGACTGACAGCTACGGCTACCCAAGTAGCACTTGTTAATGGTAACCAGGGTACTTCCGAATTCTCGGGCAATGCTCCGTTGATCAACGCTCCGGTTGCTGTGAATGACTTCGCTACCACCACGCCTGGTACAGCCGTGACGCTGACGGTGACGAACAATGACCAGAACAGCATTGACCCAGCCACGGTAGCCCTGAGCGGCCAAGTTGCTGGCAGCACTACGTCGGTAACGGTAACAGGTGGCACGTTCCAGTTCCTGAGCAACGGCCAAGTGCGGTTTACGCCTGCTGCTGGTTTCACAGGCATTGCTACGGTACCGTATACTGTGAACAATACCTCGGGTGTGCCCTCAAACACGGCGTATATTTCGGTAGAGGTGAAAGGCACGACCTTCAACCTGGCTACGACTGTTACGGGCCCAGCTTCGGTGAATGCCGGCGCTACAGCTACCTACAGCGTAGTATCGAGCAACCCTGGGTCGGTAGCTGCTACCGGCGTAACAGAAACCGTACAATTGCCTGCGGGTCTCGCCACTACTGGCTTCACGGTAGGTGGTAGCACGGGTACGCTCAGCAATGGCGTCATCACCTTCCCGACGGGCTCTTACAACCAAAATACGGGCCTGCTGACGCTGAACATTGGCAACCTGGCTGCCAACACTGGCTCGGTGACAACAGCCGTTGCTTTCCCGGCTCCGGGCAGCAACCCGTTGACTGTAACGGCAAGCATCAGCGGCAACGGTGGTACGGAAACGACTACGACGGATAATACGGCCCTAGTGACAACGACCGTTGTACCCCGCTACGATGCTACGACCGCTATTACCGGTCCTGCCAGCGTAACGGCCGGCAATGAGGTAACTTATACCGTGGTAACGCGCAACGTAGCTACGGGCACTAATCCCAACTCGGTGTCGCCAGCGGCCAACGTGGAGCAGACCGTGACGCTACCTGGTAATATAACGGGCATCTATGCTTCGAATGGTGGTACAGTGAGTTTCAGCTCAACTAACAACACCACCACGGTGACCTTCCCGGTTATTGATTTGCTGATGCCTGGTCAGACGCAAGTGAATACGATTAGCTTCGTAGCGCCTACCAGCAGTTTTGCAGCGCCAATAGCTACTGTTACCTCGGGCCCGAGTGGCAACAATGCCAACGACCTGAACTCGCCAACGGTAGGAACGAACAACAACACAGCGCAGCTGAACGGTGCAGCTGCCGGCTCGACGGTGACTGTAACGGCTGGTACCGGCCCTGCTACCAACGTGTACACGTCTATTTCGGCTACCAACACGAACGTAGCCCCTGGTGGCAACATCGATCTGACCATTGTAGCTAGCAATGCTGGTCCGGTCGCTGCGGCGGGTGTGCAGCAAACCGTGTCTTTACCCACGGGCTTGACCTTCACCACTCTGGGCGGTGGTACCTATAATCCAAATACAGGTGTACTGACGTTCCCGGCGCTGACAAGCAGCCTGGCAGTGGGTGCCAGCCAGACGTATACTGTAGCGTTCAACGCGCCGCAGCAAGGGACAGTGCTGGCAACGGCTACCGTCACTACTACCAGCCCTGAGTTGACAGCTTCCGACAACGTAGCGCAGACCAGAGTAACTGTAACGCCTCTTGCCGATGTGGCTACCACTCTGGCTGGCCCTACCTCGGCTCTGCCTGGACAACTGCTGACCTATACCGTGACAACGGCCAACAATGGTCAGGCTCCAGCCAGCAACGTAGTAGAGCGGGTGCAGTTGCCTGCTGGTCTAACCGACGTGATGCTGAATAATGTAACTGCTAGCTCAACAGTTTACAACGCTACAACGGGTATTCTGACAATCAGCTACGTTGATGCGCTGTCGATGGGCTTCAGCCAGACGAATACCATCACGTTCTCGGCCCCAAGCAGCATGGCCAGCTTCAGCGCTGTGGCTTCGGTAAGCACGAGCACCAGCGAAACGGCCATTGCCAACAATACGGCAACGGTAACCACTACGGTGACACCCGCTGCAGATGTAATTGTCAGCGCTACGGCACCAGCTTCGGCAGTGGTAGGCAACCAGGTGCTCTACGTAGTAAGCACCACCAACAATGGGGCGGCAGCCGCTACTGGTGTAGTGCCTACGCTGCAACTTCCCGCTGGCCTGGGTGCAACTAACGTAACGTTCCCGGCCGGCTCCGGTACGGGCACATATGATAACACTACAGGTCTGGTGACCTTCCCAACGATGAGCACGCTGCCCAGCGGTAGCAGCATTGCCAATGAGGTAGCCGTAGTGATGCCCGATGTGGCCCAGCTGAATGGCGTAGCACGTGTAACAACGACCAGCTACGATACCAACCTGGATAACAACTACGCCAGCGTAGCAACTACGCCAGCAGCCGCTACCGCTACCACCGCTGACCTGCGCGTGGTATCGTTCACGCCGGCTACGGCAACAGTGAATGCCGGTGCAAACACCACTTTGACGGCTACCTTCAGCAATGCGGGTACCGGCACGGCTACCAATGTGGTACCACAGATTGTGCTCATACCTGGTCTGAGCAACGTAAGTGCTGGTGCAGGTACCTACAACGGCACAACGGGCATCGTAACGTTCCCCGCTGTGACATCTGTTGCTAGTGGTGCTACTGTACCTGGTACGTACAGTGTAAGCTTCGCGGCGCCGGCTTCGGGTCCGGTGAATGCAGTGGCATCTGTTACCTCTGCAACTTCTGATGGAGTGCTCGCGAACAACACGGCGCTGGCCACAGTGAACGTGACGTCGCAGGCGAATGCCACGACTAGTGTGAGTGGTCCGGTATCGGCCGCGCCTGGCTCGAAAGTGACCTATGCCGTGACGACTTCCAACCTCGGCACGTCGCCTGCCACCACCGTGGTGCAGACCGTAACGGTACCCAATACGGTAACGGACCTGACGTTCCCGGCTGGTAGCACCACTACTGTGTCGGGTAGCAACATCGTTATTACCTTCCCAACGGTTGCTTCGCTGGCTGCCGGATCGGTCAATGCCGTTACCAACTACGTATCGTTCACGACGCCGGCTACGGCCACGTCGGTAACAGTAGCAGGTGCTGTGACCTCGAGCATTGACACGAACCCGAACAACAATTCGGCTAGCGTGACAACAATTGCCAACCGTGCTCCGGTGGCCTACAACGTGGTGAACAGTCTGCAGTCGCCGGAAGGCAACACGGCTACCTCGGCGCTGTTTATCTCACCGCTGGCAGCTGCTGATGCAGATGGCAATACTACGCTGACCTACCGGGTAACGGAACTGCCGGCTGCCGCCACAGGTACGTTGTACCTGGCCGATGGTGTGACGCCGGTTACAACGGCAACCGTTCTGACTGCTACTCAGGCCAGCCAGCTGCGCTTCCTACCCGCTACCGGGTTTGTGGGCAATGCCATCTTCAGCTACACGGCTGTTGACAATGCCACGGTACCTGCTACCTCAAACGTAGCGCAGTACACGATTCAGGTAGGCTCCGACGTCAACTCGGCCTACGCGGCTACGCCAACCAAAGGTATTGGCGGCAGTGGCCCCTACCAGAACGGTGACGTGCTGACGTATATCATCGACACCAACGGCGCGCGCTACGTGACGCCAGCTACAGGTGGCTCGGCACTGGTATACAACGCTACCACAGGCGCGCTGCTCGCCGGTGCCAGCAACGGTTTGGCTTCGACGGGTACCAATGCTGTTGTCGCGGGTTCGTCGTCGCTGACCGCTGCGCAGTTGGATGCCCTGGGTATCGGTTTGAATCCTGCTACTGGTCAGCTGTTCGTGGCAGACCGTACCAAGCTGCGGTCCGGCACCTACTCCGTGAGCATCACCACCACGGATGTGAATGGTGGTACTAACACGGTGGTAGAAACCTTCGGCATTGGAGTGAATCCGCTGCCGGTTGAGTTGGTGGCCTTCTCAGTGCAGCGAGTACAGCAGAACGCTGTGCTGAGCTGGAGCACAGCCTCGGAGAAGAACAACGCCTACTTCGTAGTAGAGCGCTCTTTCGATGGCTCGGCTTTCACGGCAGTAGGTCGGGTGGCCGGACAGGGTAGCACCAGCCAGGCCCATGTGTACGGGCTGGTAGATGCCAAAGTGCCACACACCGGCACAGTGTACTACCGCCTGCGTCAGGTAGACCAGGACGGTACGGAGTCGCTGTCGCCAGTACGCACGGTGGTGTTCACGGGCGAGGTAGTAGCCCAGGCGCCTACCCTGTACCCGAACCCCACCACCACGCGTACTACGCTGGATCTGCGCGGTCTGGCAGCTGGTAGCTACCAGGTAAGCGTAGTAGACATGGCCGGCCGCACGGTAGCCAGCTACTCGGTGAGCGGTGGCCTGGAGTCGTCGCTGGACGTGCAGCAGCTACCAGTAGGCACGTACGTGGTACTGGTGCAAGGCACCAACGGGCGCCATGTGCTGCGTCTGGTGAAGCAATAAGCCTTGGGCTAACGCTTCTGCTAAAACAAAAGGCCTCTCCGACTGGAGAGGCCTTTTGTTTTAGCTGTGGGTAGGACTGTCGGTCAACAGCTAGGCGCGAGTCTGCTACTATAGGAACCAATAAGCAGTGGCTGCGCTACGTGTATCTTCAAAAACTAATTAACCGAAACATCGGTACATAGAGCTCTTCCTGCTGGGAGAGCTTTTTTGTGCGTTGTCCGCTCCTGCGGATATGCCAACGCCATTGCGCTGCCGGAAAGCAAGGCGTTATTTTATTTGTTTCATGAAGCCAACCATTGCCACCGTACGCCCAGCCCGCCAGCTGCTAACTTCTACCGACTATGATGTGGTGATTGTGGGTGCCGGTAGTGCCGGCCTGAGTGCGGCGCTGATACTGGGGCGTAGTATGCGCCGCGTGTTGGTATGTGATGCCGGCGCCCCGCGCAACGTGACCTCGCCCGCCGTGCAAGGCTTCTTCACGCGCGACTGCACCGCCCCCACGGAGCTGTTGCGCATAGGCCGCAGTCAGCTCACGCCCTACGACTCGGTGGAGGTGCGCGAGCTGCGCGTAACGGCCATCAAGAAAGAAGACGGCCATTTTCGGGTAGAGGCTAACACTGAGGCCAACCGCACCACCGTGGCAACGGCGCGCAAGGTGATACTAGCCACGGGTGTGGAGGATGAGTTGCCCCCTCTGGATGGTATGCGCGAGTTTTGGGGTAGGGGCGTGCTGCACTGCCCTTACTGCCACGGCTGGGAAGTGCGCAACCAGCCGCTGGCTATCTACGGCCGCGGCAAAACTGTTACGGGGCTAGCGCTGCTGGTCAGCCGGTGGTCGAGCCATATAACGGTGTGCACCGACGGGCCGGGCCACCTTACCGAAAATGCCCGGCGGCGCCTGCGCCAACAGGGTATTGACGTGCGCGAGGAATGCGTGCGCCAGTTGGTGGGTAGGCCTGATGGTATGCTGCGTTGCGTAGAATTTGAAACGGGTGAGCCGCTAGAATGCCATGCGCTCTTTCTGCATGCGCCCCAGCACCAGCGCGCTCCATTTGCCGAGCAGCTGGGATGCCGCTTCACTAAGAAAGGTGCCGTGTGGGTCGATAAAAAACAGCAGACATCCGTAGCCGGTCTTTACGCTACCGGTGACCTTACGCCCGGTCAGCAACAGGCAATTATGGCAGCAGCTGAGGGCTCCAAAGCTGGCATTGTCATCAATGAGCAGCTGACCCGGGAGGAGTGCCCAAAATAATTTCGGGCGGGGGTGAAACGGGCAATCTGTTTGGCGTAGTGGTTGCGTAGGTTCCGGACAAAATTCAACTTACATGAAAAAAGTCCTGTTACTCGCTACCCTGTTTCTAGGTCTGTTTGTCGTTGGCTGCAAGGAGATTGACAAACTGTTGACCTTCTACTTTGATGATAGTCAAAACATCAAGATTGCGTCCAGCTTTCCGGTAGGGGTAGCCGCCCCATTGTCACCGGTGGCGGTGCCCACGCAGTCGTCCTCCAAGTTTAAGAACAATAACACCCGCGCTGATCTGGTGAAGGACGTCAGCCTGGACCGGCTTGCGCTTACGATTGCCGACCCAAACAGCGAGAACTTCGATTTTTTGCGCAGCATCGAAATCTACATCAGCACCGGCAATGGCAACGACCAAATTCTGCTGGCTTCGCTTAGCAATGTGCCCAAGGGTGTGCAGAGCATCGCCCTCACACCAACCAAAGCCAAGCTCGACAGCTACATCAAAGCCGATAGCTACACGCTGACTACCAAGGCCACCATTGCCAAAGCCATTACCCGCGACATCACCATCCGCGCTGACTCTCGTTTCAAAGTAACCGCCGATCCGCTGTAGGTGGTGAAGTGGTGAGTTTGTGAAGTTGTGAATGCAAAAATGCCTGTCATCCTGAGCGGAGCTCAGGATGACAGGCATTTTTGCATTCACAACTTCACAAACTCACCACTTCGCTATTTCAATAACTCGTGCAACACGGTTTGCATGGAGAAGACGCGGTTGCCGGCTTCTTGGATGACCAAGGAGTTGGGTGAATCCAGGATAGCGTCTGATACTTCTACGTTGCGGCGCACGGGTAGGCAATGCAAGAACTTGGCGTCGTTGGTACCGGCCATGTGCTCGGGCGTGAGCATCCAACTGGGGTCGTTGCTGATGACCTGACCGTAATTTTGGTAGCTGCTCCAGTTTTTGGCCTGCACGAAGTCGGCACCTTCCAGGGCTTTCTGTTGGTCGTACTCGATACGGGCGCCTTTTGTGAACTTGGGGTCTAGTTCGTAGCCCTCGGGGTGGGTAATCACGAAATCAACCCAGTCAATCTCCGAAAACCAGTCGGCAAAGGAATTGGGTACGCATTGAGGTAGGGCGCGCACGTGCGGAGCCCAGGTCAGGACCACTTTCACGCGCTCCTTCTGCTTGTGCTCGGCTACGGTAATCAGGTCGGCAAACGACTGCAAGGGGTGCAGCGTAGCGCTTTCCAGGCTCACCACGGGCACGGTAGCATACTGCATAATCTTCTTGAACACCACCTCGTTGTAGTCTTCCTCGCGGTCCTTTAGGGTAGGGAAGGTGCGCACGCCCAGTACATCGCAGTACTGACTCATCACGGCAATGGCCTCCTTAATATGCTCCTGGGTGCCACCGTTCATCACGGCGCCATCGGCCATTTCCAGCGTCCAAGAGTCGGCGCCGGCGTTTAGTACCCAGGCTTGCGCGCCCAGGTTGTAGGCGGCTTTTACGCTGCTCAGGCGGGTGCGTAGGCTGGGATTGAAGAAAATCAGCCCTACGGTCTTATTCTTACCGATGTGCTGATAGCCGTATGGATTCTGCTTGATTTCGAGCGCCTTGGCGAGGAGGGCTTTGTAGTCGCCCGCATCGGCGAAGGAGGTGAAGTTCTGCATGAAGAGGGATAGGTAAGGGTAGGGAAAAGGCCGTCCTGCTGGTGCTGTCTACCGCAAAGGTAGGCGCGAAACGAAATCACTCAGTAAATCGGCTACTTCCGCTGGGGCATCGTAGGGAAGCAGGTGACCGGCGCCGCCAATGATTTCCAGGGGAGTATCGTCGGGTAGCAGAGGTAGGGTTTCCAGGCCGTGCACCGAGGGCGACATAATCTGGTCCTGGTCGCCGGCGATGATGGCGCAAGGTACCTGCACGTCGCACATGCGGGCCGCAATATTCTCGCGGCTGCCGTGTAGCAGCCAGGCATCCCAGGCACCCTTGCTGCTGCGTAGGTTGTCCTGGATAATCAGCTCCTTGTTGGTCGGCGACTGCGGCCGGGCTGTGATGGTATGAAAGGTTTTTTCGGCCTCGGCAGGCTTGCCGTAGGCCTTTAGGCTATCCTGGCGGTCCTGCTCAGTCATGGGCTCGGCGGTAGGTGGCGAGGGCGACAACAACGCCACGCCTGCCAGACCAGTGGGCTGTCGTGCTGCCAGCGCTAGCGCAATTTTGCCGCCCATGCTATGGCCCACCAGTACGTAGCGCGTTAATTGTTTGTCTTTGATATACGCGGCTACTGAATCGGCGTAGGCATCCACAGAGTAGCCGCCGGCTGGCGCAGGTGATCCGCCAAACCCACCTAAGTCGGGCGCCAGGGAAGGATACTCGGGGCCGAGCGCAGCGGCTACGCCCTGCCAGGCGTGGCTGCTGCCTGCCCAATAATGCAGGTAAACAAGGGTAGGATGAGAAGAGGGAGCCATTGCGCAACGATTAGCAGCCGCCTGTGTGACGACTCCGCCTGTGTACGACAACTACGTGCAAAGCGCTGGCTTTTGTAACGTCGCTACGGTTGAGCTAGCCCCTCCAAGTATGACTTCACTTTCGGGGAGTCATAATCGGCCATGCCTTCGTGGCGGAAATCCACGCGGCCGTCGGGTGTGACCACGAAAGTGGCGGGTATGGCGTCTGTCTCGAACGGGGCGGGTAGGGGAGCGGCCGGGAAGTAGATGGGCAGCGTAAGTCCCTGCCGCCGCGCAAACACTTGCGCGCGGCGTGGCTGCCGATCCAGCGACACCAGCGCAAAGGCTACGCGCTGCGTATCTACCCGTGCCGCCAGTGCCTGAATGCTCGGCAACTCGGCCACGCACGGTGGGCACCACGTGGCCCACAAATTCAGAAAAACCACCTTGCCACGCAAAGCACGCAGGTTGGTAGGGCGGCCGTCGAGCGTGAGTAGGGGCACATCAGGGTAGGGCACGGCGCCCGTAGCGGTAGTGGGTTGAGCCGGTGCAGCGGGTGACGTTTCGGGCAGGGTAGGGCGCATGATGCCGGTAGCCAGCAAGCCGCGTTGCAAAGTGCCCACCACCGGCACGCGCAGGGCCGGAATACAGACCACGGCCGCTAGCACCAGCCACGGCAGCCAATCAAGGAAAAAACGTAGGCGGGACGAACGCATAAGCAAAGGTAGGAGAGACTAGCAAACGCATCGCGCGAATGAAAACAGTTTCATTAGGTCTAACTAGAAACTGTTTTGTTTGGTGCTTCGGCGTTTCGCTTGTTCCTTTGCGCCGTGCTGCCGGTACTTCAACCGGGCCGTTGTATGCGTCAAACCATCGCCATTTTACTGCTCATGTCGCTTTCGGTGCACTGTGCCGGGCGGTTGGGTATTGTGGCAAAATGGTGGCTGAACCGCGACTACGTAGCCCAGGTATTGTGCATCAACCGCGACAAGCCGCAACTGCAGTGCAATGGCAAATGCCACCTAGCCAAGCAGCTACGCGCCGCCGATGCTGCTGAGCAGAAGCAGCAACCGCTAAGAGAGAAACAGGCTTTTCAGGAAATCACCCTGTTTTGCACGGCCGTGCTGCCCGTGCAACTCACGCCGCCCGCCCTGTTTGGAGTAGCTCTGCGTTACGCCGCACTGCGTGTGCAGCCCTACGGCTGGGACCATCCCAGTCCCGACTACCCGCCCGCAGAAGGGCTGATGACTCCTCGTTTTTCGTGAGTTCCGGCCGCTCGGCCTGAGCTGGTTTTGGCGTGCCCCTGTAGGTAGCGCCACCGGCAGAGAGCGGCTATTCATCAGCCTATTCTTTTCTCTGTGAAAGCTTTTTCTGTGTTACCCCTGGCTCTGCTCGTGAGCCAGGTGGCTCTGGCGCAGCGTACCTTATCGGGGCGTGTGTTCGACGATGCCACCAAAGAGCCCCTGGTGGGCGCCACCGTACGCACCACCGATGGCAAAGTAGGGACTACCACCAACACCACCGGCTTTTTCTCCTTCACCACCGACGCGGCGCAGGTGCAGGTGTCGGCCATTGGGTATCAAACGCTCACCCTCACGCCGACGGGCGATGAAAAAGCCCTGCGCGTGGGCCTAACGCCCGCCGTGCAAGACCTGCAAACGGTGGTAGTAACAGCCAGCCGTGAGGCCCAACTCCGCACCGATGTGCCGGTAGCCATCAGCAAACTGGCTCCTACCGTTATTCAGGACACCAAGCCTACCCTACTCACGGAGCTAATCAACAAAGTGCCTGGTGTGGTGATGCTCAACTACGGCAACGAGCAGCACGGCATGGGCATCCGGCAGCCGTTTGGTACCAGTGCCTACTTTCTGTATTTGGAAGATGGGATTCCGCTGCGGCCCATGGGCGTGTTCAACCACAATGCGCTGCTGGAGTCCAATCCGTTGGCTATCAACTCCATTGAGGTGGTGAAGGGGCCGGCCTCTTCGCTCTACGGGCCAGAGGCCGTGGGCGGGGCCATCAACCTACTCACCAAGCGGCCTACCAGCGTGCCTACTCTTAGTGTGGGTGTGCAAGGCGACCAATATGGTTACCGACGGGTGCAGTTTGGGGGCGGCGGTATGCTCACGCCCAAGCTGGGGGCCTACGTGAGCGGCTACCTGGCCCGGCAGCGCAACGGCTGGCAAACGCAGTCTGACTACGATAAGCAGTCGGTGAACGGGCGGCTGGAGTATACGCTCACCGACCGTACGCGCCTGACGGCCGCCGTTTCCTACAACAACTACGACTCGGAAACCAGTAGCGCGGTGGATAGCGTGGCGTACTACCGGCGCGAATACAGCTCCACTTCCGATTTCACGTACCGCAACACCTACGCCCTGCGTGCCCGCCTGACAGCCGAGCACCAGTGGAACTCCCGCAACGCCACCACGCTAACCACCTATTTCCGCGACAACCGTGTTGGGCAAAACCCCAGCTACGGTATCCGTTGGACTAGTGGCGCCCCCACGGCCCGGGGCGAAGTGAACGTGAGTGCTTTCAAGAGTTACGGCGTCATTGCTCAGCATAGTGTGCAGTTCAACTGGTTGGGGGCAAAGCTATTGGGCGGAGCTAGCTTCGACTACTCACCTACCCAATACGATGCCCATCAGATTGACCTAGCGGCGCAGTTGCGGGCCGATAGAAAGTCGGTGGAGAAATATACCGTCACCGCTGACCGCCCCGATCTGCTGATTGCTGATTACGATACTGATCTGCGCAACTCGGCCGTGTATGCCCAACTCGACCTGCACCCCGTGCCCAGCTTACCGGCGCTGCAACTCACTGTGGGCGGCCGTTTCGACCGGCTGGCATTTGGGTACGACAACTACCTCGATCAGTCTAGCGGTTCGAAGCAGTACCAGCAGGCTACCCCCAAGGTGGGCCTCACCTACGATCTGGGCAAGGGTAGGGGCTTGTACGCCAACTACTCGCAGGGCTTCTCGCCGCCTGGCCTGACGGCCATCTTCCGCCGGCGACCTAATACACCGGCCGGCGCTCCGGCCGAGTTCTACTACAATCTGCAACCCGCGCGCTTCTACAACCGCGAAGTGGGTGGGTGGGCCTCGCTGCTCGACGAGAAAGTGTACGTAGATGTGGCCCTGTATCAGCTGGATGGGCGCAACGAGCTGCTCAATATTCGGCAGCCCGATAACTCCACCGACTACCAAAGCGCCGGCAAAACCCTTCACCGGGGCGTAGAATACAGCCTGACGTACAAGCCGACCAAAGAACTGTTTTTCCGATTTGGGGGTACCAATGCCGTGCATCGCTACGAGGAATTTGTGCTGAGCACCCGCGCTACCGATGTCGTGCAGAACGTGAACGGCAAAGAAATGCCCCAGGCGCCGCGCTGGGTAGCCAATACCGAGCTGACCTACAAGCCCCAGTGGCTGTCCGGTCTGCGGGCGGCTGCTGAATATCAGCGCATCAGTGCCTGGTACCAGAACCAGGTAAACACGGTGCGCTACGCCGACAAGGGCCTGTTTGGGGCTGAGGGCGTGAGCGTGCTCAACCTGCGGGCAGGGTATAGCTGGCGCGAAACGCTGGAGCTGTTCGTGAACGTGCTGAACGTGACCAACGAGCGCTACGCCACGGCAGCCACGCGCGGCAACGCCCTCACCGACCGATCTACCTACACGCCCGGCGCACCCCGCACGGTGGCGGTAGGGGTGCAATACAATTTCATCGGTAAGAAATAAACGCCTGTGCACTGCCGCCCGAAACGGCGGCAGCTACAACCCTATTTCCATGGAAACTACCACGCCACGCCCAGCGGCGCCGGTCCGCACGGGGCCGGTTCGCCGCTACGTCCAGCGCAATATGTACCGCTGGCACCGCATCCTGGGGTTGCTCACGCTGCTGCCCGTCATCTGCTGGACGCTAAGCGGGTTATTGCACCCGCTGATGAGCAACTGGCTGCGGCCTAAAATTGCCAACGAGTTGCTGCCCGCGCAGCCTGCCCCACGCCCGGTCCTACCCCTTACGGCGGTGCTGGCCCAGCACCACCTCACCCACCTGCGTACTGTGCGCTTGGTGCGCTGGCAGCAGCAGCCGGCCTACCAGGTATTGACAGCTGATAGCCCCACGGCCGTACCCCGCTACTTCAACGCTACCACTGGTGCCGCCCTACCTGCCGCTGCCGACCAGCAATTTGCCGAGCAACTGGCCCGCTACTTCACGCAGGACTCTACCGCACGCTTGGTGTCGGCGGAGCGCATCACACACTTCACCCTCGATTATCCGTTCGTCAACCGCTTGCTGCCGGTCTGGAAGCTGACGTTTGCGCGGGCCGGGGTAAGCACGGTGTATGTGGAGACGATGCCCGCTCGCCTAGCTACTTTCAACAATCCTACCCGGGCAGCATTTCTGCAATTTTTTAGCTTGCTGCACAGTTGGAGCTGGCTGGAACTGCTAACTAACAATACAGTGCGCGTGGTGGTGATGCTGATGCTGCTGGGCATCATCATAGCTTCTACCCTAAGTGGCCTCCTAATTTATGGATTGCTGTGGAGTAAGTTTCGTACGCCCCGCACAGGTAGTAACCCGGTGGGTTGGCTGCGCAAGTACCACCGGGTGGTAGGGCTGGCCGTGGCGTTTGTCACGTTCACGTTTGCCGGTAGCGGTGCTTTTCACGCATTTTTGAAGCTACGGCCCGATGAGCGCCTACGCTTCCAGCACGCACCGATGCTGGCAGCCGCACAACTCCCAATCGATCTAACGCAACTCCCTTTGAACTGGGCGCAGGTGCAAAACGTGGCACTGGCGGAGCTCCACGGCCAGGTGTACTATCAGGTAACGGAACTGCCGGCCGAAGCGGGCCACCCTACCCCGGCCAGCACCGGCCAGCCCATTGAAGCAGTGCGGCCGCCATCTGTTACGTACTACAGCGCCGCCACTGGCGAGGTGCTACCCAATGCCCCTACCCAGTACGCCACGGCACTGGCCAATGCCTTCATGCAGCAGGCCGATGGGCAGCCAGCGCCACCCATCACGGAAACCGAGTTGGTAGACCACT
Organism: Hymenobacter aerilatus; assembly: GCF_022921095.1. Classification (NCBI taxonomy): domain Bacteria; kingdom Pseudomonadati; phylum Bacteroidota; class Cytophagia; order Cytophagales; family Hymenobacteraceae; genus Hymenobacter; species Hymenobacter aerilatus. The sequence continues at coordinate 3,994,140 of NZ_CP095053.1, read as the reverse complement.
TTGGGGGTGAGTATAGCTTCATCAACAAGCGCTTACCTGTGGTGAAAGTAGCCTACCACACGCCGCACAACACCGCCCTGTACGTGGAGCCAGCTACCGGCCGCTTGGCAGCGCGGGTGGAAAACGCAGACCGGTACGAAGGGCTAAGCTTCGCCTTCCTGCACAAGTACCATGCAGTGGGCAGCCTGGGCAAAAACGTGCGCGATGCCATCACCATGCTAGCGGCAGCGGGGGTACTGGCCGTATCGGTGCTGGGGGTATGGCTGTTTGTGAAGATGAAGTAGGGTAGGCGAATGCGCTACCGCCACCGGATCTTGCGGCCCGCCTGGCCTGCGTGCAGGCGGGCGGGCACCTTGGCCAGGATTAGCTCGCGCAGGCTGTGCAGCAGGGGTAGGCGCACAAAGCCGTGGTGCACCACCAAGCTGATTTCACGTACCGGCTCGGGTGCTTCGAAGCGCTTCACCATGGGGTTGTCCAGTTCACTTAGCACCGACAGTTCCGGCACCAGCGTGTAGCCGTGGTTGCGGCGCACCAGCTCCTTCAGGGTTTCGATGGAGCCGCTTTCGTAGGCAAACGGCTGACTATCGGCTACGGGCGAGGGCGAGCAGATATTGAGCACTTGGTGGCGGAAACAGTGGCCTTGCTGCAACAGCCAGAGGCCTGGTGCACCCAAGTCGGTGGGACAGATGGTGGCCTGTGGATAGAGGCTATGGCCTTCGGATACGTAACCCAGAAAAGGCTCTTCCAACAGCGGAATTTCCCGCAGCTGGCGGTCGTCGAGGGGCGTCACGAGCAAGCCCACATCCAACTGGTTTTCCTTGAGCCGCTGCATAATGTCGGCCGACTGCATTTCCTCTACCTGCACGCGCAATTGGGGGTGGCGCTCCACTAGCTCCACCAGAAACAACGGCACCAGGTAGGGCGCCAGGGTAGGGATGATGCCCAGGCGCAAGTCGCCTACCAGCTCCCCCTTTTCCACCTGCACTACCTCGCGCAATTGTTGAGAAGTGCGCAAAATTTCGCGGGCTTTTTCTATCACTTTGGCGCCTACGGCCGTAGGCACTACCCCTTTGCGGGTGCGGTCAAAGAGCAGCACACCCAGCTCTTCTTCCAGCTTTTGCACCTGCATGCTCAGGGTAGGCTGCGTCACGAAACACTTGTCGGCGGCCAGTACGAATTGCTGGTGCGCGTCGAGGGCCACAATGTATTCCAACTGCTGCAAGGTCATGCACAAATATACTAGCTGCCTATGCTAACATGACATTGCATCAGTTGAGTGAATAATAGCATTGCTCCCGCACTCTCTGGCTGACAGGCTTATACCTCTACCTTCAGCTCCGCCGGGCGTTTTGTCACCTGGAAGATTTCGCCGTGAGGTACCATCGTAATCTGGCCGAATTCCTTGAGTAGCATCTTGTAGCTTTCGCCCACAGGACGGATTTTGCGGTTGAGGTCATAGAGGCCGCAGGGGTTCACAAAGCCACGTTTTTCGGCCAGCGAGATGTCCCAATCAATCTGGTCGAGTAGGGAGTACCACGTGAAGCCCACCACTGGCACACCGTCCTGACGGATGCGCGTCACGTTCACCCATTGCTTCCAGAGCCAGCATTCGGCATCCTGTGCATTAAAGGTGTTGGTTTCAGTATGGAATACGGGCTTGCGGTACCGCTCGTAGTACTGCTTGGTCATGGTATACCAGCCCAGCACGTCCTCAGCCGAGCACAGGTCGCCGTTGGGCTTGATAATCTTCTCGTTGCGGCCGTAGTAGTCGTTGCCCATGATTTGGTATCCGGGAGGTTCACCGGCCATAAACCACTTCAGCTCCTCGCGGGTCATGCCGTTGTCGAGGCAATACAGCAGCACCTCGGCATCGATGGTGTGAGCGTAGAGTAGGTCGAGCGACAGAAAGCGCAACTTATTGGTAAGGCGAATTTCAGGGGTTTCCACCGTGCGCATCTCGTGCACATATTCCGCCGATTCGCTCTGCACAATCACGCAATCGGGGCGGTATTTGGCAATTTGATGGTTGCCCATAATACTGGCCGCCACCAAGTGCTTCATGGCCGTCACAAACCCTTTGTCCGACTTCAATTGCTCGTTCCAGATACCATCTTTTGCGCTGGCGCGGGCCGTCACATAGATTTCATTGACGGGCGTGTAAAAGCGCACCCAAGGATAGCGCTGGGCTACGGCCCCGCAATACTCGGCAAAGTGCACGGGCAGCTCGGGGTTCTGAAAGTTTTCCAGCCAATCGGGCACACCAAAGTGCATCAGGTCCAGAATAGGCGTGATGCCTAGGCGCTTGATTTCAGCCATGGCAGCATCGGCAAATTCCCAGTCATACTTGCCAGGAGCCTTCTGAATCTTGTAGTACGGCAGGTTGTAGCGCAGCACGTTCAGACCCATTTCCTTCACCAGGGCTAGGTCTTCCTTATAGCGGTTATAGTGGTCGGTTTCTTCGAGCAGGTCGCGGCGAATTTTGCCGTGGCCGATGGTAGGGTAGGAGCACTCGACGCCCGTGGCGAACATGAAGTTGCGGGGCGATTTGGTGGGTAAGCCGCTGCCGTCGCGGCCGTTGGCGCCCCCAAACTGGTCGCCCTCGTACGTGCCGTCGCCGAATTGCTTCTTAATTAGCTTTAAAAAGTCTTGTGCCATAAAGGGTGGGGCGCCGTGCGGGCGCTCGTCGTGGAAGGGTAGGGACGCGTTGCACGCGCCCGTGGTTGAACAGTGAATCGGGGCCGTTCAACGCAGACGTTCAACGACGGGCGCGTGCAACGCGCCCCTACCGGGCTTTCTCTAAAAATTTATCCGCGGTGCGTAGGCTCAAGGCCATAATGGTGAGGGCCGGATTGACGCTCAACGCACTCGGAAACACAGAATTATCGCAGATGTAGAGGTTGGGTACGTCGAAGGCGCGGCCATCGGCATTCACCACGGCGTCGTCGCCACTCAAGCCCATGCGCGCCGTGCCAATGGTGTGGGCGTAGCGCGGAAAGGCCCAGATGTCGGTGGCGCCGGCCGCTTCCCAGATCTGGCGCATGATGTTCTCGGCGTGGGCCGTCATGCGCTTTTCGTTTTCCTGGGCCGTGAAATGAATGCGTGGCTTAGCCACGCCGCGCGCATCTTTTTCCTCCGCTAGCTCCATATAGTTGCTCTCGTGGGGTAGGCAGTCGCCCAGGATGTTGATGCCGGCAATGTGGTTGTAGTTGCGCATGTAGTCGCGGCCGGCCTGGCCCCAGAGCTTGCGCGCCCGCGCCGCCTGCGAGGCAAACGTAACGGGCATCACGCCAATGCTTTGCAAGAGGTAACCGCCCACAAAATCGGCATCTTTGGGTCGGTGTGTGTCTTCTGAAATCAGCGCACCAGGAATGCCTTTGTAGGGCCGTACATCCTCCGGAAACGTGCCCCACACCTGCACACCGGTATGTGCCGTGAAGTTGCGCCCTACCTGCCCGCTAGTAAGCGCCAACTCATTCAGCAGCAACAGGCGTGGTGTTTCGATAGCGCCCGCGCACAAAAACAGGTTACGACATTTCTGGCGCAGCGTAATGCCGTTTTGCTCGTACACCACGCCCGTAACGGCACCGCTGGCATCGCGCTCAATCTCCGTTACGTAGCTGTTTGGCCGAATGTCGGCACCGTGATTGGCAGCCAGGGGTAGGAACGTCACGTCCATGCTAGCCTTGGCGCCGATGTTGCACCCGGCCTGGCAGAAGCCCCGGTTCTGGCAGGCCTCGCGCCAGCCAATTCCTTCCTGGTAGTACCGCGCCGACAACGCCGCATTGGCCGCCGGCGAGGTTTTGATGCCCAGTTGCTCGCACCCGCGCTGCATCAGTTGGGCGGCGCCATTCAGCGGCAGCGGAGCCAGCGGGTATTTATGCTTGCGGGTAGGACCCCAAGGATAGTTTTCGGGGCCAGAAATGCCCAAAAACTGCTCTAGCTCATCGTAGTACGGCTCCAACTCGTCGTAGCCAAACGGCCAATCGACGCCTACCCCGAAGTCGCGGTGCAGGTAGAAGTCGTCGTCCTGGGCGCGAGGCGTGTAGGCGGTATAGTGCAGGGTAGAACCGCCTACCCCGATGCCGGAGTTATTGCGCCCGAATGCTAGTGGATCTTGGCCAGCCGACAGCCGCTCGTCGTTCCAGAACAAAAAAGCCTGCGCTTTTTCGTCGGTGGCGAAATCCTTGCGCGGGTCATGCCAGGGGCCGGCTTCTAGGGCCACTACCTTCAAGCCGGCCATGGCCAAGCGGGCCAGCAGCGGGGCGCCGCCTGCACCAGTGCCAATCACCACGCAGTCTACTACCTCGTCGGGGTCGGGTAGGGGAGCGGGCTGCTCTAGCGGGTCGCGACTGGGGTCGGCCTGCAAGTCGTTTTCTTCGATTATTTCCTTGAGAAGCGGATCCTGAATCTCGGGTTGGAGGGGATTCAAAACACCTTCTTCCGCTACTTCTTCTTCGGGCATAGTGGTGAAATGGTGATATGGTACATGGGGAACAGTGAGCTGGTGAGATAGTGCGTTTAATGGCGTGCTGACGCTAGCGGCGCTACGTGTGCAAGTCGTGCAGGTAAAACAGCATAAGCATCATCTCACCAACGCACTATTTCACCTCTTCCGGTTCGCGGGGGTCTAGTTGGTTGAGCTGAATGTGGTGCCAACCGGGCACGTCGGCCATACCCACGTAGCCTATTTCTTCCTGGGCCAAGGGGTGGGCGTAGTAGTTCTCGGTGAGTTCGGCCAGCAGTTCTTCAAAGAAGCGCACGGCCGGTAGCTCCTGCCACACGTGGCCAGGAGCAGTACCCTGCTGCACGGCCGCAAGTACCTGGTCTTTCTGCTCATCGTTGAGCGATAAAAAAGGCTGGCCAAACATGGTTTCGGCGCTGTCGCGGATGCCCCCCAAGCCCATACGGTACGCCTCACGGTCGGGGGGCAGGGCGTCGTAGCGCCAGCCATCGGAAGCGCCTTCCAGCAGGCGCTTATCTACGGCTGGGGCCAGTTCAATGGGGTTGTCGGGGCGGTCGGGCTGCGGAAACAGGCGCGCCGCCACCGCGCGCAGCAACTCGTAGGTGGCCCCATCGAGGTACTGTGGCTCGTAGAGTGGCGCGTCGAGGCGGGCCTGTAAGGCGTTGCGGGTAGCATCGGTCACGAGGTCCGTGGCCAGCAAGGCCCGCACGGTGCCTTCCGGATAGTGAGGAGAAGCCATAGGAGAGGAGAAGGGTGTCGGCCAGACAAGGCCGTGCACGTAACTCAACTGTCTACGGTGGAAAGCTGAACAGGGGTTTGCCTTTCTAAGCTAAACAATAGAAAAATATATGTAGCAACAGAAATATGGCGCGCGTAGCGTCATAAAAAACACGAGCCCAGGCAACTGCCTGGGCTCGTGCTACGTGGTAGCGCATACAAAAAGCTACTCGTCGCTGCTAGTTTTACCACCCGTTACGGGAATGAAAGCGCCCGTCATAAACGAGCCGTCTTGCGAGGCCAGCAGTACGTAGGCGCCTACCAACTCCTCAGGCTGGCCGGGGCGCTGCAAAGCCACTTCGTGGCCATACTTGTCGATTTCGGAAGCGGGCATGGTGCCGGGGATGTTGGGCGTCCAGATGGGGCCAGGCAGCACAGCATTCACCCGAATACCTTTTTCGCCCAGGCTCAAGGCCAGCGACTTGGTAAAGGCATGGATGGCACCCTTCGACGAAGCATAGTCGATGAGAATCTTGTTGCCGGTTTGGCCCACAATGCTACCCGTGTTGATGATGCAGTCGTCTTTTTGCATGTGCGGTACGGCGGCCTGGGCCATAAAAATATAGCCCATGATGTTGGTCTCGAAGGTGCGTCGGATCTGCTCTACTGGAATGTCCTCAAACTTCTCCTGCGACATCTGGTAGGCGGCGTTGTTTACCAAGATGTTCAAACCGCCCAGCTCGTCGCGGGTGCGGCGCACGGCCGAGAGGCAGTTTTCGGGCTCACGCACGTCGTATTTCAGCACCAGGCAGCGGCGGCCGGTGCCTTCCACCATCGAGCGGGTTTTCTCGGCGTCCTCGTCGTTTTCGTTGTAGAGGATGGCAACGTCGGCGCCTTCCATGGCAAAGCCCAACGCTACGGCCCGGCCAATGCCGGAGTCGGCCCCGGTGATGAGGGCTACTTTACCCTCGAGCTTGCCAGCGGGTTTGTAGTAGGAGAGGTCGGAGTCGGGCTGCTGCTTCATATCGGCCTGTTTGGCCGGGTAGGGCAGTTTTTCAGCCTTCATGTCATCAGAAGTAGGACGAAATTCGGTGCTCATAGGAGTTCAGGTTAAGTAGGAAGGGTAGGGTTTGGAATACGTAAGAGTCGACAGTGCGGCGAAAACTGCCAACAGAAAAAAGCTTCCGACCAGCGTAGCCGGCGGAAGCTTTTTTCTGGTTGAGTTATGTGGCTGACGTTGGCTCAGCCGCCCTTAGGCATACCGCCGGTTACTTCTAGCAGGCTACCAGTGGAGTAGCTGCCATCGGTGGAAGCGAAATACACATAGGCCGGAGCCAACTCCTCGGGCTGACCAGGGCGGCCCAGCATAGTAGAGTCGCCGAAGGTCTTCAGGTCTTCCTTCAGCATACCGCCGGGAATAAAGGGCGTCCAGATGGGGCCAGGTAGCACCGCATTCACCCGAATTTGCTTCTCGCCTAAGTATTGCGCCAGGCTTTTGGTGAAGGTGTGAATAGCGCCTTTGGTAGAAGCGTAGTCGATCTGGTGCGGCGTGCCTACCAAGCCTACAATGCTACCTGTATTGATGATGGAGTCGCCTTCTTTCAGGAACGGAATAGCCGCCTGCGCCATGAAGAAGTAGCCCTTGATGTTGGTATCGAAGGTGATGTGAATGTTCTCCTCCGGTATTGTCTCAAAGGTTTCGTAGCCCATCTGGTAAGCAGCGTTGTTTACCAGAATATTGAAGCCGCCCAACTCGGCGTGAGTGCGGCGCACGGCGTCGCGGCAGGCCTGGGCCGAGCGCACGTCGCACTGGATCGACAAAAACTTGCGACCCTGGGCGCGCACGGCTTCGCCTACTACTTCGGCGTCTTCGGCATTGGTGTGGTACACAACGGCCACATCGGCGCCTTCCATGGCAAAGGCCAGCGCTACGGCCCGGCCAATACCGGAGTCTCCGCCCGTAATAAGGGCCACTTTGCCGGCCAATTTATTGGCCGGATGATAGCTCGACATATCCCAGTCGGGCTTCACATCCATGCCTTCTTCGCTGGTAGGGTAGGAGGTAGGCTTGGGGTTGATTTCGCTATTGGTAGGACGAGGTTCGTTCGGATCAGTGCTCATTGTCAGAATAGTTTAGGTTGGTAAGGGATACGCAGGGTAGGACCGAAGGTCAGCAAGAGGCCAAAAAGTTGTTGGGATTGGTTGCCGGCTGCACTACCCACCCAAAGCAAACAAGGGGCAATAATCATAGGCCGTCAACAAAACAAAAACGCCTACTGCAATGGCAGTAGGCGTTTTCAATTCAGCTATAGGCTGGTAACAGGTGCTCGTTAGTCTTGCTCGATATCCTGCGCTGCTTGGCGGGCTTTCTCCAGCGAAGGGTAGTCGATGTAGCCCTTGTCGCCGGGCACGTAGAAGGTGCTGGGGTCGGGGTTGTTGAGGGCGGCACCCTGCTGGAATCGTTCTACCAGGTCGGGGTTGGCAATGAAGGGCACACCGAAGGCAATGAGGTCGGCTTCGTTGTTGGCCAGGGCTTCCTCGGCGGTTTCCTGGGTGTAGCCACCATTCAGGATGAAGGCGCCATTGAAAATTTCGTATAGCTTGGCGGCCACAGCAGGCTGGTCGGGGCGGGCCATGGGGTGGCCGGGCAGCGCCTCAATCACGTGCAGGTATGCCAGGTTGAACTTGTTCAGCTGCTCAGTTACGTAGCTGAAGGTTGCTACCGGATCAGAGTCGCTGATGCTGGTACTGCCCTGGGGCGAGAAGCGGATGCCCACACTGTCGGCACCCAGTTCGTCTACCACGGCCTGCACCACTTCCAGCACAAAGCGGCTGCGGTTTTCCAGGCTGCCGCCATATTCGTCGGTGCGCTGGTTGCTGCCGTCTTGCAGAAACTGGTCGAGCAGGTAGCCGTTGGCACCGTGAATTTCGACCCCGTCAAAGCCAGCAGCTTTGGCATTGCGGGCAGCCTGACGGAACTGGTCTACCACACCGGGAATCTCGCTCAATTCCAGGGCACGGGGCGTGGGCACGTCTTCCATGCCTTTGTCGGTGAAGGCCTTACCACCTGCCGGCTTGATAGCCGATGGGGCTACGGGCAGCTCGCCGTTGTGGAAGAAGGGGTGCGACATACGGCCTACATGCCACAGTTGAATGAAGATGCGGCCCCCAGCGGCGTGCACGGCGTCGGTTACTTTTTTCCAGGCGGCTACCTGCTCCTGGGAGTAAATGCCGGGTGTGTTGATGAAGCCCACGCCTTGCGGCGAAACCTGTGAGCCTTCCGTGATGATGAGGCCGGCCGAAGCGCGTTGCACGTAGTACTCCACTACCGAATCGGTGGGCACGTGCTCGGCGTTGGTGGCGCGGCTGCGCGTCATGGGCGCCATCACAAGGCGGTTGGGGAGAGACGTAGCACCCACGATGAAGGGGGTGAACAAATGCTGATCTTGGTTCATGTATGTAGAGGTTGAGCAACCAGCAGTGTAGCCGGGCTGCGGCCTACAACTTGTGTTTGTACACGAATGTTTTGTTTCTGCGGAGGTGCGATGCTGGAATGGCGCGGGGCTGTGCCCCGTGCCGACTATACGCAGGCCTCCGGCCTGCACCGCCAGACGATTTGAGGATGGATACCCTTACGGCGCGAACGGGTGCAGGCCAGAGGCCTGCGCATAGTCGGCACGGGGCACAGCCCCGCGACATCGGCCTCACCTACCCCCACAAAAAGCTGTTCAAACCTGAGCCATGCCTCCGCGTACTACATAGATATCTACTTCAGCGTAAGAACTTCACCTATACATCCCAACGTCATGGCTGAGAAAGAAGCATCCGCGTCGAAAGACGAGAAAGACCCGTGCTGGAAAGGCTACGAGCAGAAAGGCACCAAGAAGAAAGAGGGCAAAACCGTCCCGAACTGCGTGAAGAAGGACTAGCCCCACGAGCTATCTAGCAACAGGCTCCCCGGTACCTGCCGGGGAGTCTTTTTTTCGCTACAAAGTCGTTGTTGTATCTTTTGTATAGTGATTGCATAATGTTTATAAGATTCTTATTTTCAGATATTTATATGTAGATTGATTGGCTGTTTCCCATCCCTCCTTACTCACAGCCAACGCCTATGGAATTGCAGATTACCAATCTATCCAAGACCTACGCCAACGGCGTGCGGGCCTTGCACAACGTTTCGCTTACCATCCCCAGCGGCATGTTCGGTTTACTGGGTCCAAACGGGGCTGGCAAGTCATCCTTGATGCGCACTATTGCTACCCTGCAAGAGCCCGATAGCGGCAGTATCCGGCTAGGCAACCTCGACGTGCTGACGCAGAAAGAAGCCGTGCGCCAGGTGCTAGGCTACCTGCCCCAGGAGTTCGGCCTCTACCCCAGCATCTCGGCCGACGTGCTGCTCGACTATTTTGCCGGCCTCAAAGGCATCCGCGACGCGCAAGAGCGCAAACAAACCGTGGAAAGCCTGCTGCAGCAAACCAACCTGTGGGCGGCGCGCAAGAAAAATCTGGGCGGCTATTCTGGCGGCATGAAGCAGCGCTTCGGCATTGCGGTGGCCCTGCTCGGTTCGCCCCAGCTCATCATTGTAGATGAGCCCACGGCCGGCCTCGACCCCACCGAGCGCAACCGCTTCCTGGACCTGCTCTCCGAAATCAGCGACAACGTGATTGTGATTCTGAGCACGCACATCGTGGAGGACGTCACGGAGCTGTGTTCTAACATGGCCATCATCGCCAGCGGCGAGGTAATCGCCACCGGCCGCCCCACCGACGTGATTGGCGAAATCCGGGGCAAAGTCTACCGCACCCGCACCGAAAAAGCCTCCCTACCTACGCTGCGCGCCACCCACGAGGTTATTTCCACCAAGCTGGTAGCCGGCAGCCCCGTGGTGCGAGTGTTCAGCGAAACGCCCATCAACGGCGAGTTCACGCCGGTAGAAGCCACGCTGGAAGATGTGTATTTCCACCGCTTGGCGCGGAAGGAGATGGTAGGAGCTTAGAAGAATATATCTGTCATCCTGAGCTTGCGAAGGACCTTCTCACGCATGAAAGATTGATGCGCCAACGCCTTTCCTGTCATGAGAAGGTCCTTCGACACTGGCTTGATGCACCACATGCTCAGGATGACAGATGGGATTTAATGGTTGAAATCTTCAGAAATCATGTTCCGCAACGTCCTTCTCTTTGAGCTGCGCTACCGGCTGCGGCAGCCCAGCACCTACATCTACTTCGGTATTTTGTTCGCCATTGCGTTTGTGTTTTTGTCGGTGCAGGAAACATTTGCTGGGCCGAGCACCGGGGGCAAAATCTTCAAGAACGCGCCCGATACACTGGCCAACTTCATGCTGGGCGGCTCTACGCTGGCCATGTTTATCACGGCGGCCATTGTGGGCACACCCGTGTACCGCGACGTGAACAGCGGCATTTCACCTCTGCTCTACACCACGCCGCTGGGAAAATTCAGCTACCTGAGCGGTAAGTTCCTGGCTTCCCTATTCATCATCTGGCTGATTATGAGCGGGCTGATGGTAGGGGCTATACTGGGCTCCATGATGCCCTGGCTCGACCCCACCAAATACGGTCCCTTCCGGTTTGAGGCCTACTGGCAGCCGCTGCTGTGGGGCGCCTTCGTGAATGCCTTTTTTGCCGGCTGCATCTTCTTTGCCGCTTATGCTCTCACGCGCAACGCGTTGGTAGTATACCTGGGCGGCATCGTGCTGTTCTTGCTCTACAACATCGCAGGGCTGTTCACCACCCAAAACAAAGACGAGCACCTAGCCGCCCTGCTCGACCCGTTTGGGCTAGACACGCGCGCCGTGGTAACCAAGTACTGGACTATTGCAGAGCGCAACACGCTGCTAGTGCCCTTGCATGGCGAGTTCCTGCAAAACCGCCTACTGTGGTCGGGGATAGGGCTGGCGCTGCTGGCGGTGTCGTTTGTGGCGTTTCGGATGAGTGCTCCGGCCAGTTCGGGCAAACCTACCGCGCTGGAGCCAGTGCCGGCCTTGCAGCAGGTGGTTATTCGCCGTTCGCCGCAGGTGTTTGGGGCCGGCACCAGTTGGTGGCAGTGGTGGCAACTGACGAAGGTGCAATTCCTGAACGTGGTAAAGTCGCGGACTTTCCTGGCGCTGGTGCTGTTCGGCGTCGTCAATATCTTGTTTGGGGCCTACTACCGCTGGAAGAACGATGGCGCCAACTACCCCGTCACCTACGATGTGCTGGCGCTGTTGAACAACAACTTTAATTTGTTCTTCCTGATTATCATTACGCTGTATGCTGGCGAGGTGGTATGGCGTGAGCGAGAGTTGCGCCTGCATCAGGTATTTGATGTGCTACCCATGCCCAACTGGGTGCCGTTTGCCAGCAAGCTCGCGGCCCTGGTGCTGGTGCAGGTGGTGCTCTACGGCGTCATTGTGACGATGGGCGTGCTCATTCAACTCTACAAGAGCTACGACCACGTGCAGCCGCTTTTGTACGCGCAGGATTTCGTGTTGCAGCTCGCTTTTATCGTGGAACTGTGCGTGCTGGCGATGGTGGTGCAAACCGTGGCCAACAACAAATACGTGGGCTACACGCTCATGATCTTGTTCTACGTCTTCGTCTACATTGCCCCCGATGCCCTGGGCCTGCACCACGTCATGCTGAAGTACGACGGCTACGTGCCCTACACCTACTCCGACATGAACGGCTACGGCCACTTCGTGGGGCCGCTGTTCTGGGTGAATTTCTACTACCTGGCTTGGGCCGTGCTGCTGGCCGTGGTGTGCAACCTGCTGTGGGTGCGCGGCACCGAAACCAGCGTGCGCCACCGCAGCCGACTGGCTGGGCAGCGCCTAGTGCCCGCAGCTCGTTGGGGCGCAGTGGCCGCGGTGGCGGCCGTGCTGGGGGTAGGCGGCTACGTGTTCTGGAATACCAACCTTCAGAATGAATACTTGACGACCAAGCTGATAGAAGGTCGGCGGGCGGGTTGGGAAACCAAGTACAAGCACCTGGCCCGCGTGGCCCAGCCCAAAATTGTGAATACCGAGTTGCAGGTCGATTTGTACCCCACGGCCACGCCCCGCGGCTACCACATGCGCGGTGCCCTTACGCTGCTTAACCGCACCGCCCGCCCCCTCGACACCCTGCTGGTGAACTACGACAACAGCCACAGCGTGCAGAAAAACCTCACGCTGAGCCGCCCTAACACCGTACTGCTCGACGACCCCGAGAATGGCTTCCGCATCTACCGCCTGGCCCAGCCCCTCGCCCCCGGCGACTCGCTGCAACTGCACTTGGATATGCGCTATGCCGCCCGTGGTTTCAGCAGCCGCCCGCAGGATACGGGCGTGTTCAGCTGGGCCAATATCTCGCCCGAAGACCGCCTCACGGCCAACGGCACCTTCCTCGATGGCACCGGCGTATCGTTGGGCTATGATGCGCGCTTGGAGTTGGAAGACGACGACGTACGCGAGCGAAACCACCTCAAGCCTAAGGAGCGCTTTGCTAAGCTAAACGACGCCGTAGGGCGTCAGCAACATGGCTTTACCCTGGATGCTGACTACACTCGCTTCGACATCACCGTGAGTACCGACCCCGACCAAACGGCCGTGGCCCCCGGCTACCTCCAAAAAACGTGGCTGGCCAATGGGCGGCGCTACTTCCATTATCAGATGGATGCGCCCATGTCCAATATGTTCAACATCCTCTCGGCCCGCTACCAGGTACACCGCGCCCAGTGGCATGACCCCACCACCGGCCGCCCGGTAGCCATCGAAATCTACCACGACGCGCAGCACCCCTACAATGTGGCCCACATGGCCGACGCCCTCAAGCAGGGCCTCACCTACTACACCAAGGCGTTTGGTCCATACCAATTTCGGCAGGTACGCGTGCTGGAGTTTCCGCGCTACAAGGCGTTTGCGCAGTCGTTTCCCAATACCATTTCCACCTCCGAAAGCGCCGGTTTTGTGGAAGACCTGCGTGATAAGAATAGGCCAGATATGGTGTATTTCATCACCAACCACGAGCTGGGCCATCAGTGGTGGGGGCACCAAGTGGTAGGCGGCAATGTGCAGGGTAGTAGCATGTTGTCGGAGTCGTTGGCGGAGTATTCAGCTCTGATGACGTGCAAACACGCCTTCACGGGCGCTCAGATGCAGCGCATTATGCGCGGCGAGCTGGACCGCTACCTGAAAGGCCGCCGCGACGAGCGTAAGAAAGAGCTACCGCTGATGCTGGTCGAAAATCAGCCCTACATTCACTACTACAAGGGCGGCATGGTGTTCTACGCCCTGCAGGACTACCTGGGCGAAGACACGCTGAACGCCGCCATCCGTCGCTATCTAACGGCCAACCGGTACCAGACTAAGCCCTACCCCAACACGGCCACTTTTATGGGCTACCTGCGCCGCGCCACACCCGACTCGCTCCAGTACCTGCTGCACGATATGTTCGAGACGATTACACTGTTCGAGAATCGGGTGGAAAACGCCACCTACACCAAGCGCCCCGACGGCCGCTACACCGTGCGCCTCACCCTGGAAGCCGCCAAAATGCGCGCCGACAGCCTTGGCAACGAAACGCCCGTGAAGCTCAACGACTGGGTCGACGTCGGCATCTTCGGCCCCGACAAGCTCCCGGATACTGAGCACTACGACGCTACCGGCCAACCTCTGTACCTGCGCAAGGTGCACCTCACCCAGCCCAAAACCGAGCTGGTGCTGGTAGTCGATAAGCAACCCGCCAAAGCCGGCCTCGACCCCTACCACAAGCTCATCGACCGCCACTACATGGACAATGTGAAAGCCGTGGAGGTTGGAGCGGCGCCCGCCGTGGCTAAGCGCTGATGATTGACCTCACTCCACTATCACCTCTACCCGCCGGTTGCGCGGCCGTTGGCGCGGGTCGTGGTTGTCGGCTACGGGGCGGGTGCCGCCGTAGCCCACTGCCGCGAGCCGCAGTGAGTCGATGCCCTGCTGCACCAGGTAGCGGCGCACCACGCGGGCGCGCTGTTCGGAAAGGCGTTGGTTGAGTTGGGCGTCTCCTACATTGTCGGTGTGGCCGGCGATGGTCAGGCGCAGGGCAGGTTGCTGCTGTAGTGTGCGGGCCAGCGTGTTCAAGGTAGGGTAGGAAGTTGGCAGCAGCGCGGCCGTGCTGCGGGTGAAGTAGAGGTTAGGCAGCGTCAGCGTTTCGCCTTTGGTGAGGGTGCGCAGCGTGGGTAGGGTAGGAGGCGGCGTAGCTGTATCGGTGGTAGTGGTCTGGGGACGTAGCGCCGCCAGGGGCTGCGGTCTTGACCGACGACGCATAGTGGGTTGAGCTAGCCGGGGCGGAATCACGCGTGCCGCTTTGGGTACGGGTGCGGAGGGTAGCGCACTAAGCGCAGCGGCGACTACCGGCGCTGGCGGGGTAGGGCGGGGCGAAGCAGCCGGCCGGGGAGGGTAGAGGTAGCGGGTCGGAATGGGCGCGGGGTCGGTGTCGTCCAGTCCCACAGCCGCTAGCAGCTTGTCCCAGGCCGAAGGGGCAGTGAGTGGGGGCGTTTGCCAGGCCAGCAGGGCCCGCGTGTCGAAATGCACTTGGTAGTACTCTAGCCGCAAAGGATAGTAGCGGCCGGCCGTAAGGCATATGCGGGTGGCATAGGTGGTCACCCATTGGTCGTGCCAGCCGTCTAGCAGCAAGCGGTTACCCAGCCACACGCGCATACCGTCGTCGGTGGTGATATGCAGGGTGTAGGTACCCGAAACCGGCGCGTAGAGGTAGCCCGTCCAGCGCGCCGAAAACACCTCCCCCGGCACGCCCGGTCCTGGCGAGACGAACCGCTCCGACGTCCGACCGGGGGTAGGCGGACCGTAACTCCAATTGAAATCGATAGTCGGATCGAGGCGAGTGAGCACCAGCTTGTCAAACTCCCGGCCAACGTAGTACTGCCCCTGCAAGCCTGTGCCGACAGTGGGCGGCATAACGACCTGTGCAAGCGAAACGCTGCTGCGCAGGAAGCCGATAAGCAGTAACAAAACCCTCGTAAATGTCATAACTGTAAGCATCAGCGGGGTAACAGCCGATGGATGAGCTGGCCGCTGATGCGGCAAAGTGCTCCGGATAAAAGAGCCACGACGTTTTTTTCAACCGAGTGCCGCGTCCTGCCCACCAAGCAAGATTCCCGATCTACCAAGCTCGCTCTGGGCAACTGCTCCAGCCGAAAAACCATGGCGGTTGTAATCTGAGCTTTGCACTGTATCTTTGCGTATTACTTATCCAGAAAGACCGAGGGATTGGGCCCTGTGACGTCTTGGCAACCTGACATATTACAAGGTGCCAACTCCCATTTCGCTCCGCTTGTCGGGCGGAAGAAGATAAGTACAGGAACCTGCTTCGGCGGTTTTCTCTTTCTGGATAAGCTTTCGTACCCGCTGCTTTCCCGACGGAAAATCCATGAAGACGACCTGCCCCGACTCCCCGCTCTACGACATCCTTCAACGCCGCCTCTTGATTTTAGATGGCGCCATGGGCACCATGATTCAGCGCTACACGCTGACGGAGGAGGATTTTCGGGGGGAACGGTTTGCTGACCACTCGCACCCGCTGCGCGGCAACAACGACTTGCTCTCGCTCACGCGCCCCGACATCATCCGAAGTATTCACGCCGAGTACTTTGCCGCCGGCGCTGACATGGTGGAAACCAACACTTTCTCTGGCACTACCATCGCGCAGGCCGACTATGCGTTGGAACATGTGGTATATGAGCTAAACTACGAATCGGCGCGGCTAGCCCGCGAGGTAGCCGACGAGTTTACGGCCCAAGACCCCAGCAAGCCGCGCTTCGTGGCCGGCGCCATTGGCCCTACCAACCGCACCGCTTCCCTCTCGCCCGATGTGAACCGCCCCGGCTTCCGCGCCGTGACGTTTGACGAGCTGGCCACCGCCTACCTCGAGCAAGTGCGCGGCCTGGTAGACGGCGGCTCCGATACCCTGCTCATCGAAACCATCTTCGACACGCTGAACGCCAAAGCGGCCCTGTACGCCGTGCAGAAGTTTTTCGACGAAGGTGGCCGCCAGGTGCCCGTCATGATTTCCGGTACCATCACCGACGCCTCGGGTCGCACCCTCTCGGGCCAGACGGTAGAGGCGTTTTGGAACTCCATTCGTCACCTGCCCCTACTCAGCGTGGGCCTTAACTGCGCCTTGGGCGCCGATCAGCTTAAAGTCTACATCAAAGAGCTGAGCCGCATTGCCGACGTGCACATTTCCGCTTACCCCAATGCCGGCCTACCCAACGCGTTTGGGGGCTACGATGAGTCGGCTGAGGAGTTTGCGGGCGTGGTGGAAAGCTACCTCGCCGATGGCATCGTGACGGTGGTAGGCGGTTGCTGCGGCACCACGCCCCAGCATATCGGCGAGCTGGCCCGATTGGCCGACAAATACAAGCCACGTACCCTACCCGAGGTGCCGGCTGCTACGCGCCTCAGCGGCTTGGAGCCGTTTGGCATCACCGAGCAGAGCTTATTTGTGAACGTGGGTGAGCGGTGCAACGTGACCGGCTCGCGCGCATTTGCCCGCCTCATTCGCACCGGCAACTACGAAGCCGCCTTGGCCGTGGCCCGCGAGCAGGTAGAGGGCGGCGCGCAGGTCATCGACGTGAACATGGACGAAGGCATGCTCGACTCGGAGCAGGCCATGACCACGTTCCTCAACCTGATTGCCTCCGAGCCCGACATTGCCCGTGTGCCGGTGATGATTGACTCCTCGAAGTGGAACGTGCTGGAAGCTGGCCTGAAATGCGTGCAGGGCAAGAGCATTGTCAACTCCATTTCCCTGAAAGAAGGCGAAGAGGTATTTATTGTCCACGCCCACACGGTGCGCCAATACGGCGCGGCCGTGGTGGTGATGGCCTTCGATGAGGAGGGCCAGGCCGATACACTGGAACGCCGGAAGGAAATCTGCCAGCGCAGCTACGACCTACTGATGAGCATCGGCTTCCCGGCCGAAGACATTATTTTCGACCCCAACATCCTCATTGTGGGTACCGGCATGGAGGAGCACCGCAACTACGCCATCGACTTTATTGAGGCGGTGCGTTGGATTAAGGCTACCCTGCCGGGGGCGCTGACCAGTGGCGGCGTCAGCAACATCAGCTTCTCCTTCCGCGGCAACGATGTGGTGCGCGAGGCCATGCACGCGGCCTTTCTCTACCATGCTATCCAGGCGGGGCTGGATATGGGCATCGTGAACCCCAACCAGCTCGCGGTGTACGATGAAGTGCCTAAAGACCTGCTAGAACTGGTGGAGGACGTACTGCTCAACCGCCGCCCCGATGCTACCGAGCGCCTGCTGGAATTCGCCGAGACGGTGAAGCAAAAAGACAAAGCAGAAGTAGTAGTCGACGCCTGGCGCAGCCTGCCGGTGCAGGAGCGTCTGCAGCATGCCCTGGTGCGCGGCATCACGGAGTTCATCGACCAAGACACCGAGGAAGTGCGCCAGCAGGTAGGGCGCCCGCTGGAGGTGATTGAAGGCCCCTTGATGGCCGGTATGAACGTGGTAGGCGACCTGTTTGGCGCTGGCAAAATGTTCTTGCCGCAGGTCGTGAAATCGGCTCGGGTGATGAAGAAGGCCGTGGCTTACCTGGAGCCCTACCTGCTGGCCGACAAGCAAAGCGGCGACCGGCAAACCGCTGGTAAAATACTGCTAGCCACGGTGAAAGGCGACGTGCACGACATTGGCAAAAACATTGTGGGCGTGGTGCTGGCTTGCAACAACTTCGACATTGTGGACCTAGGCGTGATGGTGCCACTGGAAAAAATTCTGGACGAAGCCGCCGCCCACCAGGTAGACATCATCGGTCTGAGCGGGCTGATTACGCCGAGTCTGGATGAAATGGTGTACGTGGCCCAGGAAATGGAACGCCGCGGCCTGCAAACGCCGCTGCTCATTGGCGGCGCTACTACCTCGCGCCTGCACGCCGCCGTGAAGATTGCGCCTGCCTATACTGGACCTGTAGTGCACGTCAACGACGCCTCGCGCTCGGTGGGGGTAGCGGCAGGCTTGCTGGGCTCGGCTAAGGAAACCTACGCCCGCACCGTGCGCGACGAGTACGACACCCTGCGCCACGACTACGCCGGCCGTCAGCGCGAGAAGCACTACCTCACCATCGAGCAGGCCCGCGAAAACGGCTTTAAGGCCGATTGGGACGAAACGCCTATTACCAAGCCTACCTTCCTGGGAACGAAGGTGCTAGAGGACTACGACTTGGCCGAGCTGGCCGAATATATCGACTGGACGCCCTTCTTCCACACCTGGGAGCTAAAGGGCCGCTATCCGCGCATTCTGGAAGATGAAACGCTAGGCGAGGCCGCTACCAAGCTGTTTGAAGATGCGCAGGCGTTATTGCGCAAAGTCATTGACGAAAAGCTGCTGACGGCCCGCGCCGTATTTGGTTTCTGGCCGGCCAATACCGTCGGCTACGACACCATTCAGGTGTTCCAGGACGACTCGCGGGAGCAGGTGCAAACGGAGTTCTTCACCCTACGCCAACAAGGCGAGAAAGGGCCTGGCATTCCCAACCTGGCCTTCTCCGACTTTGTGGCCCCGTTGGAAACCGGCCGGCAGGATTACATTGGCGGCTTTGCCGTCACGGCCGGCCTGGGTATCGAAAAGCTATTGGAGCAGTTCGAGAAAGACCACGACGACTACTCCAGCATCATGATCAAAGCCTTGGCCGACCGCCTGGCCGAGGCCTTTGCTGAGCGCCTACACCAGCGCGTGCGGGAGGAGTTCTGGGGCTACGCCGTCGACGAAAAGCTCTCGAACGAAGACCTCATCAAGGAGCAGTACCGTGGTGTGCGCCCCGCTCCCGGCTACCCCGGCTGCCCCGACCACACGGAGAAAATTACGCTGTTCGAGCTGCTCGACGCGGAAAATAAAACCGGCATTTACCTCACCGAAAACTTGGCTATGTACCCGGCCTCGTCGGTAAGCGGTTTGTACTATGCCCACCCGGCCTCGCGCTACTTCGGTCTGGGCCGCATTGGCAAAGACCAGGTAGAAGACATTGCCGAGCGCAAAGCCATGCCACTAGCCGACCTGGAACGCTGGCTGGCCCCCAACCTGAACTACGACCCGACCGCCGTGCCGGTCACGGCGCTGTAATTCCACAACGTCCCAGGGCTGAAGCTCTGGGCTACGCAGCGCCTCTGCGTGTCATCCTATTTCTTTCGCTTCATTTACCCGCTTCGTAGTCTAGGGTTTCAACCCTGGGCCCGTTGGGTCGCTACCCATGAAAGTCACCGAACACCTGGCGAAGGCCACCGGCAAAACGCTCTTCTCCTTTGAAGTGCTACCACCCAAAAAGGGCGAAAATATTCAGACTCTGTTCTCCAACATCGAGCCGCTGATGGAGTTCAAGCCGCCATTTATCGACGTTACCTATCACCGCGAGGAGTATGTGTACCGCAAGCACACCAACGGCTTGCTGGAAAAGCACACCGTGCGCCGCCGGCCGGGTACAGTAGGCATCTGCGCGGCCATCAAAAACCGGTTCGATGTGGATACCGTGCCGCACCTGATATGCGGGGGCTTCACTAAGGAGGAAACTGAAAACGCCCTCATCGACCTGCACTTCCTGGGCATCGACACGGTGCTGGCTCTGCGCGGCGACCCGATCAAGAGTGAAGGCCAGTTTAAGCCCGAGCCCGATGGCCACGCGTACGCCTGCGACCTGATTGGGCAGGTAGCCGACCTGAACAAAGGCGGCTACCTGGACGAGGAACAGGATGAAACCTCGGCCACCAACTTCTGCATCGGTACGGCGGGCTACCCCGAAAAACACTTTGAGTCGCCCAACTCGGGCGCCGACATTCGCTACCTTAAGCACAAGGTAGACCGCGGCGCCGATTACATCGTGACGCAAATGTTCTTCGACAACGAGCAGTTCTTCAACTTCGAGCAGCGTTGCCGGGCGGCGGGTATTACCGTGCCCATCATTCCAGGCCTGAAGCCCCTGACCACTAAAGGGCAGCTCACGGCCCTACCCCGCTCGTTTTACCTCAACATCCCCGAGGAACTGAGCGAGGCCGTGCACTTGGCCCCCGATAATGCCGCTGCCCGTCAGATCGGCATCGAGTGGTGCATCAACCAGAGTCGCGAGCTGATGGCTCACGGCGTGCCTTGCCTGCACTACTACAGTATGGGCAAATCGGAGGCCGTGCGCAAAGTAGCCGCCGCGCTGTTTTAAGTGGTGAACTGGTGAGATGGCGAAATGGTGAGTTTAACGTGCTGGCGGCGCATGCCGTACAAAGGTCATTGAACGTCAAACTCACTATTTCACCATCTCACCAGTTTACCTTTTGACCTCCCTCGACGAGTTATTTGCGCAGCTGCGCGTGGCCACGGCGCCAGCCGAGATTGAAGCCTTGCGCGACGGCATCTGGCAGCTGTGGCTGACAACCGGTGAGCAGAAGCTGGACAAGCAGCTAGAGGCAGGAATACGGGCGTTGGCCGCCGAGGAGTATACCCGGGCCATTGCCTACTTCAGCGAGTTGATTGCCGCCCGCCCCGAGTGGGCCGAGGGCTGGAACAAGCGCGCCACCGCCTACTTTATGCGGGGCGAGTACCGCGCTTCCCTCACCGATATTGAGGAAACCCTGCGCCGTGAGCCACGTCATTTTGGAGCGTTGAGTGGCTGGGCCATGATTCTGCGTCAACTTGGTCACCACCGGGGTGCATTGCATGTATTACGCCGCCTCGAAGTGCTGTGCCCGCACTGGCCCGGCTTGCAGGAAGAACTACGCGACCTGCGCGACCAACTAGACAGCTGAATTTCTGATGAGCTTCCAGGAGCGTGCCGCACAATTTGGAACGAATGAAGTCTGGCCTGAAAGCACAGTTGTCTGGTGCCAATGGTGTATGTGCTGCTGTCTGTAGATAAGCTGCGCGAGTAGTGCCAGACGCGGCCGTTGTTGCACTCAACTTGGGGCCACTTACCTGCGTACACGCGCTCATGATGCTACTCCGTACCCTACGCAAAGCCATGGCCCTGGTGGCCCTACCCCTCAGCCTCCTAACGGCCTGCGACAGTACGCCCCGCGAGCGGCAGGCGGCTCTGGAAAAAGGCGTGAACCGGCTGGATACTATAGCCAACCGCGCCGGTAATAAAATAAATGCCGCCGCTGGCCGCGCCGCCCGCTACGACTCTGCGGCGCGGGTTCGCAACCGCCAGCCCCTCGACCCTGCCGCGGAGGCTACCTTCACCACGCAACTGCTGGGCACCTACACAGATATAGGTGCCCTGACGGCTACCACCATTGAGCCGGCTTACAAACAGTTTTTGCAGCAAGTGCGTGCCCAACGTCGCACCTGGACGCAGCGCGACTGGGACTACGCCACGGCCATCTACCGTCGTCTGAACGAACAGCTGCGGGCCGTGCGCTTGGATGTAAAAGGCCGCGACGAAATTCATATCCGGGCGCTGCAGACTGAATTTACAGCCCTGGAAACCGGCCGCGACGTGAAGGATCTAGGTAAGGCTGTGGGTAATAAGCAGTAGGTTGAGCCTGTCATTTTGAACACTTGTTCGGTGGGTTATTCCAACATAACGCGAGGAATAACTCTCAAACTACCTCTACTAAAAGCCTCGCCATATGACGAGGCTTTTCTATTGAAATTCCGTTGCTTACCGCTCATGCTACATTCCTTTTCTGCACGTTTCGCGCTATTCCTATTTTGGTTGCTACCCTTGCTGGCCCCGGCGCAACAACTGATTGAAAGCGCTACCCTGGTACCCGCTGCTGACCAATGGCTGCAACCCGGCGACCGGCTGCAAGTGCGCCTCAAGGGTAGGCCAGGCAGCCGCGTTACGTTCTACCGCGGCCAGCGCCTGACAGAGCTTCCCAACCAGCGCGGCACCTACCAGGCCACGTACGTGGTGCAGCCCGGCGACACGCTGGCCAACCGGCCTGTCACCTTTCAGCTGGTGGCTACCGATAGCACCCGCGCCACGGCCAGCAGCAAAAACCGGGTGCGGCTATTAAACCCCAACGAGCCGCAGTTGGCTCAAACCACCTCCAACCTTTCCTACCTCAACTACGGCCTAGGCGAAGATCGACTGGGCGGAGCCAAAATCGGCTACCTCGACTCGGCCGTGGTGCTGCACCTCACGGGCAGGGTAGGCAACCTCTACCGCGTGCGCCTAGCCGAAACCCAAACCGCCTGGATACCGCAGGACCAGGTGCAGCTACTGCCGCCCGGCGGCTTTGTGCCTACCTCGCTCACCGGCTCCTGGGACGTGCGCGGCGACTCGGTGCTCGACTATGTACGGGTGCCCCTCACGGCCCGCCTACCCTACCGCTCGCAGCTTCTCACCAACCCTGCCCGCCTGGAAGTGGATGTTTTTGGAGCTACTTCTAATACCAACTGGATAACCCAACGCGAAGGCCTGCAAGCCCTCGGCGACGTGCACTACGAGCAAGTGGCGCCCGATGTGTTTCGGATGGTGTTGCTTCTGAAGCATCCGCAAAGCTGGGGGTACCACATTGGCTACAAAGGCAATACGTTGGAAATACAAGTGCGCCGCCCGCCGGCCAAGCTACGACTGCGCGGGCTGGTAGTGGCCGTGGATGCCGGCCATGGCGGCACTAACGTGGGCGCTACGGGTAGCACCGGCGCCCGCGAGAAAGACCTGACCCTGGCCATTGCCCGCCAGCTACAACGGGAGCTAGAGCGCCGTGGTGCCCGCGTGGTGATGACGCGCACCGACGACGCCAGCCTCGAAATCAGTGACCGGGTGCGGCAGCTACGGCGGGCGCGACCCAATCTGCTGGTGAGTATTCACGTCAACTCCTCGGGCAACGCCGCCACGCAGGGCACCAGCACCTACTACCGCTACGTGGTATTTCGGCCGCTGTCGGAGGCGCTGTATGCGCAGATGCGCCGTACTGGTCTGCGCGGGGCCGGCAACGTAGGTAGCTTCAACTTTGGCCTGAATGGTCCCACTGAATACCCCAATGCCCTAGTCGAAACAGCCTTTGTTTCTAATCCTGATGATGAGCGGCGCCTGATTGACCCCAAGTTTCAGCAGGAAATGGCTGCGCGTATGGCAGTGGGCATCCAGGATTTTGTGCGCGGCACACGGGCCAAGGGCCTGAAAGGTTGGCTGTTTGGGAAGCCAGCTATACAGTAGCTGCCGGTGGAAATACGGGCTATAGGTATTTAGCAAAAAATAGTCGTGTCAAATTGATTTTGGCGCGTAAAAGCAGCTATTTACTGGTGCGTACCATTTCAGCAGACTATTGGAAGCGAAATGGTTGCAGTACTCTTCCCCCTTCTCACCCAAATTCCTACCCCTCGTATGGCAGAATCTTCTCTACTGGACCGCAGCCGCACCATAGCGGGCCCGGGCTACAACCGCTGGCTGATTCCGCCGGCGGCGCTGGCTATTCACCTGGCTATCGGGCAGGCCTATGCCTTCAGCGTATTCAACAAGCCGCTGGGCTCCCTCATCAGCGGCGACCCCGCCAACCCCGCCCCCGACGACTGGACGCCCGGCCAGATCGGCTGGACCTTTTCCATTGCCATTGTGCTGCTGGGTCTTTCGGCGGCCGTATTCGGCAAATGGTTGGAAAGGGTAGGGCCACGCAAAGCCATGATGGCCGCTTCCCTGTGCTTCGGCGGCGGCTTCCTGATTGGCTCGCTGGGGGTGCATTTGCACTCGCTGGCACTGCTGTATTTCGGCTACGGCTTTGTGGGTGGCATCGGTCTGGGTATCGGCTATATTTCGCCGGTGAGCACCCTGATTAAGTGGTTTCCGGACCGCAAGGGCGTGGCCACGGGTATGGCTATTATGGGTTTTGGCGGCGGCGCCATGATTGGCTCCCCGCTGGCCGTGGCCCTCATGGACCATTTCAAAGGCTCGGCACCGCAGGGCGTGGCGCCTACCTTCATTGTAATGGGCATCATCTACCTGCTGTTCATGCAGTTCGGCGTGTGGACCATTCGGGTGCCCGCCGACGATTGGGCCCCGGCCGGCTACGTGCCGAGCACTGAGCACAACGCCATGATAACCACCGGCAACGTATCGGCCGATAACGCTATCAAAACCCCGCAGTTCTGGTTGCTGTGGGTGGTGCTGCTCACCAACGTAACGGCCGGTATCGGTGTGCTCGAAACCGCTTCACCCCTGATTCAGAACACCTTCTCGGATGGGGCAATGGGTGCAGGCCGGGGCGTGACGGCAGCCGCGGCGGCGGGTTTTGTAGGGCTCCTAAGCTTGTTCAACCTGCTCGGTCGCTTTTTCTGGTCGTCGGCTTCTGATAAGCTAGGACGCAAAACCACCTACGCCATCTACTTTATCCTGGGCATCATCCTCTACGCCCTCATTCCGACTCTGGGCGCGAGCCTGCTGCTGACGCTGTACGTGGTGGCGGCCTGCGTGATTATCAGTATGTACGGAGGCGGCTTTGCTACTGCGCCCGCCTACCTTTCCGATCTGTTCGGTAAGTACCAGGTAGGGGCCATTCACGGGCGCTTGCTCACGGCCTGGAGCACGGCTGGGGTACTGGGTCCACTGATTGTACATACGCTCAGTGAGCACGCCAAAGAGCAAAACCTAACAGGCGCTGCGGCCTACCAAAACGTATTTTACACTATGGCTGGCGTGCTGGTAGTAGGGTTGCTGGCCAACCTGGCCGTGCGCCCCGTAAAAGAAGAATACTACGAGAAAGGCCCTGTTACCATCGAAGCCGGCGGCCACTAAGCCGGTCTAGTCCCCACCTTTGCTTCCTACCTTAATATGGATTCACGCAACACCTCCACCCCCGAAACCACTTCCAGCGGTGGCTCTCTTGTTTTGTCCTGGCTGTTTGTAGGGGTGCCCCTGCTCTGGGGCATTTCTCAGACGTTCATTAAAGCGCTGGCCCTGTTCAACAGCTGAGCTAGCGAATAACACGCAAACAAAAGCGCACTCTCCGGGTGCGCTTTTTGTTTAGCCAAGTAGGGTAGTTGCACATCAAGCACGCTTCTTCCTTGGCTTTTCTGTTATTTGCTGCCGCCTCGCATTTCCCTGTTATGTCTTCCGTTGTTCCTTCTGCCGACCGCATCATTCTGCTGGCTTCCTTCCCGGATTCCATTGCCGCGCACATAGCCAAGAGCCGCCTCGACGCCGAAGAAATTCCTTGCTTTGTAAGCAACGAAAACCGCCCCTATGGTCCTATTTCGGGTGGGGTGCGCTTGCACGTGCGCCAGCAGGATGCCGAGGCGGCGCGCACGGCGCTATTGGAAGAAACCGTACCTATGACCATCCTACCCGACCCGGATGCGCAGGAGGACGCTGTGCTTACCTGTGCCCGTTGCGGCTCCCCCGACATTGCCACCGCTGAGGTGCGCCCCGGCGCCCCGGCCGCCCCGCGCTTCTTCACCCGCCTTATTTATTCGTTGCGCGGTATTCGCTACCATTGCTTTCACTGTGGCTACGAGTTGCGCGAGGAGTAGCGCGACAAGGAGTTATTGGTCATATTGAGCGAAGTACAACCAACCAGGCGCGTACCCTTCTAATACAAAAAGCCCCGATTACGTGTTGTAATCGGGGCTTTTTGTATTTGCGAAGAGCAGAACGACTAGTTCTTGTCGGCGCGGTTGATGAAGAAGATGGCTACCCCGGCGAGGGCCGCAATGCCCAGTACCAATTGGGTAGACGTGAACTTCTGCGCTGATTTCTGAAGCAAGGAAGCGCCGTTTTTGAACAAGTCCTCCATGTGGTCGTGGTCGCCCTGGAATACGTGGTAGGCGCTTTCAAACGTGCGGGCGATGTCTTCGGGCGTAATTTTGTCGAGAGATTGGATGTCGTTGGCCATAGGAAAGAGTAGAGAGAAAAGTGACGGGAAACCAAGTGGTGTGCCCCGAAGGACGTTACCGGTACTCCTACGGGAAAAGGCGGGCGCAGGCTGCCTCTTTTTGCTGATTTCTGCGGATAGCAAAAAAAAGCTCCGCCGAACGGCGGAGGTTCCAAAACCTTGGAGGGGTCTTTTTTATTCGTACACCTTCACTACAAAAACGTAGTTCTGCAATTTCCGGATTTGCTGGGGGCGGGAAGAGCCGGTCAGCAAATTGGCGCGGGGTAGGGTGATGGGGTGCGCCACGGCCGCCGTTTGCAGTGAATCGACGAGGCGGGTGAGGTAGGACGACTTGGTGGCAAAGGCCGCGCTCTGCACATCCGACTGCTTGCCGCTGACGATGCCAATCAGGTTGCCCCGATCATCCAGCACCGGGCCGCCCGAGTTGCCGGGATTCACCGGAATCGAAATCTGGTAGAAGCCCGTGTCGCCCTCGAAGCCAGAGCGGGCACTCAGGGAGCCGTCGTTGAATACGAGGTCCTCGCGGGGGTATCCCAGCGTATACACCCGCTCGCCTAGGTCGGCGGTGGTGCGCTTGAAGGAGTAGGGCAGGCGACCGAAACCGCGGAAGTCTTTGTCTACAATGCGCAGAATAGCCAGGTCGCGGGTCACATCGGTGAAGACTGGCTCGGCGCGGTAGTGCTCGTGCGTGCGGCTCTCCACCAGCAGCGAGTCGGCGCCCTGGATCACGTGGTAGCTGGTGACCAGGTAGCCGTTGGGCGACAGCGCGAAGCCCGTGCCGCTGAATTTGCCGGGATTTATTTCTTCTGCTTTGTTCCCGTCAATCTGGGTGATGGCGCGGTTCATAGCCCGCTGCGTGCGCTTGATGCGCTCCACCTCTCGGCGCAGCATGGTATAGCCATAGGTAGGAGCCGGCTTTTGGGCCGCCTTCCACCACTCAATACCCAGCAAAGTGCCGAATACGGCCATAATGGCCACTGAAGCGGCTACGGCAATGGTGGCCCGGTGGCTACCCCAGAACTCGCGGAGGGTGCGCTCTACCCCCGAGATATGCACCGTTGGCATCAGCGGGTTGCCGGTTTGATAAGTTTCTTCGGCGGTGGCTTCGGCGTCTAATGTGGCCTGGAAGGCTTGCAGCTTGCGGCGTGTGCTCAGCCGCTCGCCGTAGCCGCGCAGGGTACCGCTCAGCAAGTCATAATCGGTGAGCTGCTGGGCAAAGCTAGGGTCGGCGGCAAGGCGGCGCTCCAACTCCTGGCGCGCAGGCGCAGCCAACTCGCCGGCCCGATAGGATTCAAATAGCGCGTAGTAATCAGCTTCAGTTTTCATACAGGAGGCGGCTGGGTTAGGTCCGCCGGGGTCACGAGGTAAGCGCTGCTAAAATGATTCTTCCTCCTGATAATGAGTGAAAAACAACTTTTTCAGACGCACCAGGCATTTATATTTCTGATTCTTGGCGTTGTCGGCATTGGTGTAGCCAAACTCCGCCGTAAGCTCCTGCATAGACTTATCCAGCAGGTAGAAGCCTTCGAGTAACGAACGGCATGGCTCCCCGATGCGTTCCAGCGCGTCGCCCATCATGGCAAACCGCCGGTCGCGTTCCTGGGCGTCGAGCAAATCCTGCTCGGCCCCCGTTTCGAGGTAGGGCTCGTGGTCGGTGAGGCTGCCGCCAAAGCGGTTTTTCTCGGCCAGCCGTTTCAGCCACAACCGGCGGCACACGGCGTAGAGGTAGGTCTTGATCTGGCAGCTGAGCTCCAAAGAGCCGTCGCGCACCTTCTCGTAGAACACCATTACGCCCTCCTGGTACACATCCTTGGCCTCATCCTCGGTACCGCTGTTTTGCTGTACCAGGTGAAGAATCATGGGGAGGTGCACGCGGTAGAGCTGCGCCAGCGCCCGGTCGTCGCCCCGGCGGATGGCCGCCACGAACTCTGCATCGGTGTAGGAAGGAAGTCCCTTACCCATTCGCTATACTTCTTGATTTAATACGGAGTGGGCTCCTAACGTAACCCATCAAAAATAAATATTCTCCCACTGGGTTACTTTTCTTTGAAGCAGGTATTAAGAGCGTTTTTAGATGACAATATCAACCCAACCCCAAAAATGAAAAACGTTCTGAAAGTATCTGCCCTAGCTATCGTATTCGCTGCTGGCCTCGCTTCGTGCGAGTCGAAGCCCGCTGAAACTACTACCACTACCGAAACCACGACCACCGAGACGGCTCCCATGATGGGCAACGACACCACCGCTATGATGGAAGAAGGTGCTCCGATGACCGACACGACCTCGACCATGTCGACTACTACCACAACGGCTCAGTAGCCTATATTTCTTGCTAGCGTTGTATCCACAACGCCGGCAATGCAAAAGGTCCGTATCTTCCTTCGGGAGGGTACGGACCTTTTTGTTGTAGCCTACCCAAGCAGGCGCAAAAGTAGCATTTACGCAGGAAAGCAGCTGGGCAGGAGGTAGGGTGCTACAGTTTTTCCTCTAGCCAGAGTGTGCCAGCTGCCAGCACAAAGAGCGCCACAAACCAGCCCACTGGCCATGGCTGCCGGGTGGTAGCAGGTGGTAGGTTGTCGGTTGCAACTGTGGTGGACGCCAGATAGGCTTCGGGCTCGGCGGCCTGCCAGGCGGTGGGCGCAAATACGTAGAACCATTGCCGCGTGGTGCCAGGGCCTTGCACTTGGTGCCAACCCGCTGTGGCAGGCCAAAACTGCCCTGTAGCCCACTCTGGTAGGCGCGTATCCTGTTGCAGGGGTAGGCGCACAGCGGGCTGTTGGGCCGTAGTCACGATAGGGGGAGCAGTCGGTAGCGTCGTCGATTCCAGACGTAGGGTAGTGGGCTGGTGTGGGCGGGGCCAGGTCTCTACTACCTGCCACTGGGCTGTGGCTGGCGCCGGCCGGGCCGCAGCAGCCAACAAGCGGCTCCAGAAAGCGGCATAGCCGGCCGCGGCGGTGGTTTGTAGCTGCCAAGGGTAGGTGGCAGCCAGCGTACTCACTACCACATGCCCCAGCCCTACCCGCGCTACGCCCACCACGGGCCGTTGTCGAGCATCCGTAGCTAGAGCGGCACTGCCTGACTGGAGCCGCAGTTCGGCGGCGAGCGGAGCAGCCAACGAGGACGGCGCATTGGGCCAGCGCACGGGCTGGGGAAGGTCGGCGCCAGTGGGGCGAGGTAGCAGGCTAAAGGCAGCCCGGCCGGGTAGGGCACGGGGTAGGGCGCCCGGCTCAGCCAGCAGAAGCAGCCCCACTCCTTGGTTTTGCACAGCTACGCGCACGGCCTGGGCTTCGGCAGATGCTAGGCTAGTGAGCGTGCCGTTGTCGGCCACTACCACATCGTAGCGAGCCAGCAGGGCGGGCGTGAGGCGGCTCAGGTTGTGGGTAGGTTGGTTGAGAAAGGCCGTTTGGGTGAGGCCTTTGCTGACTTGCGTGCGCAGGGCCACGCGGTGCTGCTGCGTGCCCAGATAGTTTTTGAGGAAGTTGAATTCGAAGCCGGGCGTAGTGGTCAGCAGCAGCACGCGCAGGGGTGAAACAGTGGTAACCTCCACGGGCACTGGCTCATGGGCTACCAGCTGCATCCCGCGGCGGACCCACAGCTCGTACTCCGCCAAGCCAGTGGCTTTCGGTGCATATCGAAGCCGAAAAGCGCCGCGGCCGCCTTTCAGTTGCACCGAGTCGCGGGTTTTGCCAGCGGCGCTTAGTCCTACCCATACCGGCGTTTTATCCCCGGCAGCCACAAACGAACCATTCACCTGCAACTCTTTGCCTAGTGCCAGCTGCCGCGGCCATTGCGCCGACCGAAAACCAGTAGTGGCCGCGCTGCCGTGCCTGATTAAATGAAGTGAGTCGGTTACGACGGCAGCATCGGACGGTAAGCCCCGGCCCAGCACATGCAGTTGCCGGAGGTGGGGTAACTGCTCGCGCAGGGCTACCAAGCTGTGCAGGGTAGGGGTGTCGGGGGTAGGGGCTGCGCCGTAGCGCCACAGCTGCGTGCCCTCGCCTAGTTGGCGCAGCACAGCTTGCAGCGAGTCAGGCTGATAGCCAGGCATTAACAAAATAGCCTGCTGACGGCTACCGGGCACGGCGCGGGTAGGCGGGTAGGCTATCAGCCACAGCGCAGCGGCGGCTACGAGGCCCGCTACCAGGCGTAAGACCAGCCGTTGCCGGTTGGGGCGGCGCCAGGCAGCCACACTCAGCCCAACGGCCAGCAATAGGCAGAGGAATAGCAGCGCGTAGAATAGAAACTCAGAGGTGAAAGCAGACAAGGAGCAGAAGTAAAGGCAAATAATCAAACCAAGTGAAAAGCCGCATTACGGCTGCCCCAGTGCTTGCAAATAGCGCCGGGCCAGGCGGTCGGGGGTAGGTGCAGGGGTAGGCGCGGGGGCGGGAGCAGGTAGCAGGGCGGTGAGGGTACGCTCCACCACGGGTAGGCACTCGGGGCAGGGGGCAGGCTGCCCAGCCCGCAGGGCCGCACCCAGTTGGCGCAGGTCGCGCAGGGCGGTGAGGTAGGCACCGGGGTGTTGTAGAGCGGCCTGGGCCAGCACCGGCCCGGCACGGTCGAGCAAGACCGCATCGGCGGCGGTGGTGGGCTGGCCGCGGCGCAGGCGACTCAGCAAGCCCAAGGCGGCCCGCACGGCGGGCTGCGCAGCCGGTGCGGCTACATCGGCGCGGCGCTGGGGCGTAGCGGCACCCGCCAGCTCACCGGTGAGGCGCACGGTGGCCTCAGGCATGGGCGGCGGCGTATAGCCGGCCTTCTTTACGTAGACGCGGGTTTGCTGCTGCACTTCCTTCAGCAGGCGCAGGGCTTTGTACTCGTAGGGTAGGGCCTCGGCGGGGCGGGCGGTGCGCAAGCGCAACTCGGCCTCCCACATCTGGCTGAGTACCACGCTGAGCTTGGCTTTCACGGCGGGCTCCAGAAAATCGGCGGTTTCGGCGTCGTCGTGCTTGTGCATGTATGGGTCCATCAGGGCGGCCGTGGTTTCCAGCGACGAGGGGTTGGCATCCGTGGAAGGTGCGCCGTGCTGATGGCCATGGTCGTGCCCGTCGCCTTCGTGGTGTTCTTCCTTTTCGCCTTCTGGTATGGCGTCGGCCTGGCCAATGCTTTCGTCAAACTCCTCGCCCATAAACTTGCCGTAGCGCATCCGCAGCACCTTTTGGTCGTGCCCGATTTCGTTGGCGCGGCCGGCAAACGTGGTTTGATTCAGTCCTTTGCGCTCCGATAGTAGCTTTTCGGTGTCGATAATTACTTGGCGCTGACTGCGGAAGTAGGCCGGCACCACATTCACCCCCAGCGAAATATCTGCCCCAGAGGCATCCACGGTGGTGTCTTCCCACTGCACTAGGTAGGTATCGGTGCGGGCCATTTGCTGGTGGTTGTCCCAAGCCTGCACGTAGAAGTACACCTCGTCGCCGTAGGTGAGGCCCAACTGGCGCAGTTGCAGGGTGTAGGTGAGCTGGTGCTGGGTAGGCTGACCGCGCAACTGGGCACTGAGGTCGGTAGCAACTTCCCTGAACTTCACGGCCTCGCCCTCGCCCTTGGCTATGGTGGCCACCAGGCGGGCCCGACTTAGGCCGTAGTCGTCGCGCACGGTCACGCGCACTCCCACTTGCGGCTTCTGCCCAAACTCAACCAGGGTATAAGGCTTAGGGGTGACGAGCTGGAGGGTAGGCGTCCGGTCAGGGATAATATCAATAGCATAATCCTCAGAGGTTTGCCCGACAAAGCGCAGCCGGTAGAGCGCCGAGCTATTCACTACCTGTTCGGCCTCAAATGCCAGCGAATCGTCGGGCACAGCTCGGAGAGTCAGCTGTTGCTTGCCTAGCTCTAGCACCGGCGCGCTGGCTCGCCGGCTCACGCGCACCCGCCACCGTACCCGCGACCCAGCCGGCGCCTGAAACGATGGCTGTGCCGCTGCAAAAGCCGCTCGCCGCGTGTAGGCGGGCGGCGTCACCAGCACTTTCAGCTCCTGAATGCGCGGAGCTTTGGCGGGTGCAGGCTTGCCCACAAACCGCAAGGGTACGGCGGGGGCCGTGGCTACCGTGGTTTCTGGCCGCATAGCTGGCTTTGGCAGTAGCCAGAGCACGCCGGCTATTGCCACTAGCAGGCCGCTGATTACCAATGAGGGGCGCCAGGGGGTAGGCAGCAGGGCTGGGGTAGCGGCCGTCAGCACATCCAGGCGCTCGGCTACGTGCTGCTGTTGCAGCTGCTCTAGTAGGTTGAGGTCGGAGGTAGGGCGTAGGAGCAGACCGGTGCTGTCTTCCAGTCCCGGAAACTCCCGATCGAGACGACGGGCCAATAGCTCGGGTCGGAATTGCCATAGGCGTATCAACCACACCACCAGTGCTATAACGCCCACAGCCAACAGCACTAGCAAGGCCGGGCCAAGCTGCGGCCACCGCTCGGTGGCTACCAGCGCCGCGCCGCTGGCCGCCAAAAAGGGTAGCAGAATCTGCACCGTGCGGCGCCCAGCATACGAGCGGGCTACGCGGCGCAACAGGCCCGGCTCAGCGGCAACAGAAGTTACGGAAGGGCTCATACGGAAGCAGTAGCAGTGGAAAGACGCCCGGTAGCGCGCAGAGATACGACCCGCTCTAACCCGAACAGGAGCAGGGCCGCTAGCACCACCCACGGCCGTAGATCGGTAGCGGGTGGAGGAGTGGAAGCAGCGGAAACAGGTATAGCAGTCGGCGCAGCGGTAGTTAGTAGCTCATGCGGGTCGAGGGTGCGCTGGTCGTGAGCCAGCAGGTGGGTAGGCGCTACGGGTGGCTGGAGCAGCGGCAGTAGCAGCCCCGGCAAAGCCGGACTTTCGCCTAGTGCGCTCCAATTGGAATGCAGTCGGGTGTGCAGGTGATACAAGGTGCCTGCGCCCAGCGCTTGCCGGGTAAGGAGCGGCCGGCCCGCGGCATCTTGCCAGATGGTTTGAGCCCGTGCTACCGTCGTCAGCGAGTCGAGGCGCTGAATAGCAACGGCTGTTTGCGTATTAGTAGGAACAAACGTGCTACTAACAGCCCGGCCACTACCGCGCCCTACCTGCCACACCTGCGTACCCGGTGTGGTAGCCTGTTGCCAGGCAGCAGGCAGCGCCGCGTCTTTCAGCCAGATAACAGCATCGGGCAGCGACCCGGCGGGCACTTGGGTGGCAGCCGTGAGCTGCAACGGAGCCGCCAACCCAACGGATACGGCTTGCACTGCCGCCCGCCAGTAGCAAGCCTCCGGCGCATAGGTGGCATCCGTGAGCAGCCACACGCGCACCGGCGTTGTGCGCACCGGCACCATAGTAGAATCTGCTGTGCGCAGCTGGGCGCCGTTGGCTGTGGTCTGATAAGAAATACCCGTTAGGCCTGCCACTCGCACAGCAGCACCATTGGCGGGGCGCTGCACCGTCAGGCGGCGGAAGGTGGTGCCGTCTTCGGTGCTGCGTCCTAGTAGCAGGCGCAGGCTATCGGTACCGACCAGCGCCGCGGCCTGGAGCCAACGGGCCGAGTCAGGGGTAGGCACCAGCTGCCATTGTAAGTTGGCAGGTAATGCCGGACGTGGGCCCTCAAACCGCCGCAGTGCAGCCGTTGAAAACACGCGTAGAGGTCGGACTGGAAAAGAATCGGCGGCTTGCTGAGCGCGCATCCACAGGTTATCAGCCGGAAGCAGTGCCCGGAGCGAATCGGTGAGCGAAGGGGTAGGCGACGCCAGGCGCGCCCAGGTACGAGCAGGCACCTGCGGAAAGCCGCGCCGCAGTTGGCGCAGCTCGTAGCCTTGCTGGCGTAGCGAATCAATGCTGGGGCGCACGGCGGCCAGGACCGGTGAGGTCAGCAGGTCAGGGCTTAGTAACACTTGCCCTCGCACGGGTGGCGCGGGCTCCTGCCAGCTCAGGCCCGCCACGGCCAAAGCCAGCACGCCTACCAGCGCGGCCCGCAACAAGAACAACAGCAACTGCTCGGGCTTCAGGCGGCGCAGACGGCGGTTGGCGGCCGTTTCCAGCCAACGTAGGCTGCCTACTTGTACCACCTGGGCAGGACGCCGGTTCCAGAGGTAGACCAACAGCGGCACCAGCAACCCCAACAGCGCCAGCAAGCCGGCCGTGGGGTGCAATATGTGAAACGCTGATAGTGGCAGTGCAAGCATAGGCGAAGTGGATGTCAGAAAAGAAAGCCCCGTATGATTACCGTCGCTTCAAAAACTCGCGCAGAGCTCGGTCCAGCGGTTCAGCGGTGCTGAGTTGGGCATACTCGAAGCCGTGGCGCCGGGCCTGGGTGGCGGCTTCGCGCAGCCAGCCGTGCAGGTGTTCTTGCCAAGTGCGGCGCTGCTGATCGGCGTTGAGTTGCAGCGTGCGGCCGGTTTCTAGATCTTCAAAAGTCACGGCGCCGCGGTACGTGAAGTCCAGTTCGTTGCGAGCCAGTAGGTGCAACAGCAGTACCTCGCCACTGGTGGTGCGCAG
The DNA here is from genome assembly GCF_022921095.1 of Hymenobacter aerilatus. Lineage (NCBI taxonomy): Bacteria > Pseudomonadati > Bacteroidota > Cytophagia > Cytophagales > Hymenobacteraceae > Hymenobacter > Hymenobacter aerilatus. The sequence goes on along the minus strand of NZ_CP095053.1, from coordinate 3,959,718 downwards.
GCGCGTCAGGAGCGTGTCAATCTCCCCATCTTCTTCATACAAATCGCTCACGCAGATGGTGAGGGCGCGTTGGCGCCGGGCCGTAAGGGGTGCCAGCTCGGCCGCCGCCGGAAAGCGCCCGGTGGCAGTCGCGTTTTCGAGGGTATGAAAAATGCGCGTGAGTTGCCTGGGGTCAGCACGGGGCGGCAGGTGTTGCAGGCCATCGGGGCGCAAGATGGTGAGGGCCACGGCATCGCCCTGGTTCACGGCCAGGTAGGCCAGCGCCGCCAGCAGCAGTCGGCCGTAGTCGAGCTTGCTGAGGCCGTTGTCGTCGCGGTGGTTCATGCTGGCGGTGGCGTCCAGCAGCAGGTGCACCGTGAGGCTGGTATCCACCTCCGATTCGCGGATGTAGTAACGATCGGAGCGGGCGGCCAGGCGCCAGTCCAAGCGGCGCAGGTCGTCGCCGGGCTGGTAGGGGCGGTACTGGCTGAACTCCATGCCCACGCCCCGTCGCCGGCTCAGGTGCTGGCCGTGCAAAAAGCCCTCGGCCACCTGCTTGGCGGCCAGCGGGAGGTTGCGCAGGGCGTAGAGTTGTTCGGGGCTGAGCATGGTTTAGTTGAAATGTTATATGCCATCCTGCGCTATGCTCAAGATGACAGGTGAAATCATACCGCCACGGCCTTCAGCAGCTCCTGCACCGCATTATCCGGCGTCAGATTCTCGGCTTCGGCGTTGAAGTTCAGCAGCACGCGGTGGCGCAGCACAGCAGGTGCCAGGGCTTTGATATCGTCGAGGGTAGCCGCGAAACGGCCTTGCAACAACGCACGGGCTTTAGCGCACAGAATAAGGGCTTGCCCAGCACGCGGACCAGCACCCCAACGGCCATAATCCTGGATAAACTTCACCTCCGAGGTGGCCGGACGGGTAGCGCGCACCAATCGGTTTACGAAGCTCAGCAGCTCCGGACTCAGACTTACCTGGCGTACCAGCTGCTGCAACTGCCGAATATCATCGCCGCCCAGCACGGGCTGCACTTGGGCTTTATTGATGCCAGTGGTGCCACTCAGCACAGCCAATTCCTCCTGCTCGGTAGGGTAGCCTATGCGGATGTAGAGCAGGAAACGGTCGAGCTGGGCCTCGGGCAGGGGATAGGTGCCGCTCTGCTCGATGGGGTTCTGCGTGGCTAGTAAAAAGAACGGCTTGGGTAGGGCGTGTTCCTGACCGGCGTACGTCACGTGGCCTTCCTGCATGGCTTCTAACAGGGCCGCCTGCGTCTTGGGCGGCGTCCGGTTGATTTCATCAGCCAGCACCAAACTAGCAAAAATGGGGCCTTCGTTGAACTTGAACGAGCGATGCCCCGTGCCGTGGTCCTCTTCCAGCACCTCGGTACCAAGGATGTCTGTCGGCATCAGGTCAGGCGTGAACTGAATGCGGCGGAACGGCAAATCAGTAGCCGAGGCTAGCGTGCGCACCAACAGGGTTTTGGCCAGGCCCGGCACGCCTTCCAACAGAGCGTGGCCGCCGGCCAGCAGGGCCACCAGCACCTCATCCAGCACCTGCGTTTGCCCCACAATGACTTTGGCAATTTCCTCGCGCAGGGGCGGCAGTTTGGCAAGCAGGCGTTTTACGTCTTGTTCGGTCATATTATAGGGGCGCTCGGTAGGCGCCCGTCGTTGCTGAGGTTGTGTTGGAGTAGAAAGTATATAGCTCGTCGTTCCATGAGTGGTACCTGAAAGGCGCCCCTACCCGTCACGCCGTAAGGGCATACAGTAGAATGTTAACGCCAAATTTGGTGTTGTCCTCAGCCAGAAAGCGCTTATTCCGGAAGTCGTAGTCCCATTCGCAACCGTAGTCTTTGTTGGAGTAGAGCACGCCCAGGCGGCCGTTGGTTTCTACCCCTTTCAGGTAGTCGTGCACCAGGTCGTCGCCCCAGCCGTTCAGCTCGAAGCCGGTAGGCGGTGGGCCATCCGGAAACTTGAAGAACTGCGAGTAAATCGGGTGCGTCTTGGGTAGCTTTTTGAGGGCGCCCGCCCCGAAGCACACACGCATCTGCTCCTCAAAAGAGCGCGCAAATAGCCCATCGATGTCGTGGTTGCAGTCATCTACAAACACGAAGCCGCCGTTGCGCACATACTGTGTGAAGTTCTTCTTCTCGGCTTCACTGAACTGCACCAATCGGTGCCCCGAGAGGTAGCAAAAGGGGTAGCGAAACAGCTCTGGCGAGTCCAGCGCCACCACTTTCTCCTTCTGGTCTACGGGTACTGTGGTGTACTGTACTAGCGAGTGCAGCAAGTTGCTGGGCATTCGCTCATCCACGGCATCCCAGTCGCCGGAGTGGTAGCTGAGCCGAACGAACGTGAAAGGGGTAGGCAAGGGAGAAGTAAGAATTAAGAAGTAAAGAAGCCGAAGCCAAGGAAAGGACGCGACAAACAGGCAGAGGGTGGCATCCGTTTTTGCTAAAAACGCAAAAAAACCGAATGTCTGTTGCAACAGATGCTATTCCCTAGCCGCAATGTACGCCCTAGCTGGTGGTGCCTGCCAAAATAATAGGCGGCGGGATATACTGCGCGGCCTGAGTAACGTTTAAAGGGGCAGTTCACCTTAACAAACGCGACAACCCCATTCTACCAGTCATGAAACAGTTCTTCTTCCTGCTGTTTGGCCTGCTGCTGAGCAGCGGCGCCTACGCCCAACTCGGCGTGAAAGCCGGCATCAACCAATCTGTGCTCAACGGTGAAAACATCGACGGAAGCACTAACTACAAGACTTCCTACCATGCAGGTGTGTTCTACGAGGCCAAGCTGATCGGGCCGCTGTCGGTGCAGCCGGAGCTCCTGTACTCGTCGCAGGGCGGTAATTTTAAAAGCCAGTTTGAAGACTTCGACACCAAAATGCACTACTTCACGGTGCCGGTGCTGGCGAAAGTGCACGTAGGGCCCGTATTTGTGGAAGCCGGCCCGCAGTTTTCGTTCCTGCTTGACGCGACCAAAGATGGGACCCAACGCGTGCAAGGTACAGGCGGTGCCGCATCCTACGAAGATTACAAGCGCGGCGCCACCGGCGACTTCAAGCGCGGCGATTTCAGCCTGTGCGCTGGGGTAGGGCTGAAGTTCTCGGCCCTACTCATCGGTGCCCGCTTCAACGCTGGCCTCAACGACATAAACGATGTGGACAACCTTTCCGGCGTGAACGACGCCCGCCTCAAAAACCGTGTGTTTCAAGGCTATGTAGCGTTGCAGCTCGGGCATTAGCAGCTTCAGAACGACGGATATGCAACGTTTAGGCAACGGGCTGTCTCTGCAAAGAGACAGCTCGTTTGTTTTTACCACTCATATCCATCTATATGAAACAACTCCTATTCCTTGCTGCGGGCGTACTGCTAGCAAGCGCCGCGCAGGCCCAGTTCGGCGTAAAGGCTGGGGCGCACTACGCTACGCTGGCTACCAAAGAGAATGGTAGGACGCGTACCTATTATGAAGGCCAAACTAATGCCAAGGGGCGGATAGGCTATCAGGTAGGCGTATTCTATGAGAAAAAGTTAGTCGGCCGTTTGTCGCTGGTGCCGGAGTTGCAATACAGTCGTCAGGCTTCCGACTTAACGGTATCCAATGGACTTATTCCTGACAATGCTTATTACGCTGACTATCGCCTTACGCTGCACTACCTGAATGTACCCGTGGTGGCCAGAGTGATGTTAGGAAGGTTTTACTTAGAGACGGGGCCGCAAGGAGGTTTATTATTCGCCGCACACGAAAAAGGGTACGAGAGAAGAGTATCTGTTTTCAATATTGGCCATCATCAAGGCCCAAGCAATTTCGATCAAGCCGCTACTGACCATTATCAACGGTTCGATGTGGGCGCGTGTGCCGGCGCAGGCGTGAAGCTGCCAGGTGGTTTCGCAATAGGTCTGCGCTACTCAGCTGGTTTCATTTCCATCAGCCGCAAGCTTGAGCCAGATACCTACGGCGGCAGCCTAAAGAACCAAGTAGCACAAGCATCAGTGAGTTATCAGCTAGGTGGGTAGGGAAGAGATACTTATAGGTGGTTTCTCTAAATAGTGAAAGTCTTGTTGTGTCGGTGTTAGCTGGTGCGGCGGGACTTTCTTTCGTTATAGCCAGGATAAATGAAGGAAACAGGGCTTTTTTGGCGGAAAAGTTGCTGACAGCGCCACTTCACGCATTTTACCCTTTCCTTTATTTATGAATAAAAGTATTACAACGCTGGCATTGTTAGTGATGATGGGTAGCACAGCCGTACAGGCGCAGCACCGCAGAAGCTACAATCAACCAACTACCCAGGTAGGCGCAAAAGTAGGGTTGAACATGGCCGTGCTGGACGGCACCCTCAATCAGGAAACGGAGTTTAAAGCCGGCCCTAGTATTGGCGCTTTCCTGCGTTGGAAACCATCGGCGCGGTTTGCTGTGCAGCCCGAGCTAACTTACTCAGCGCAAGGCTCAAAGAACGTTATTCCCGTAGGACCGGTAGACCTGACCAACAAAACCAACCTAGCCTACCTCAACCTGCCAATCCTGGCCAAGATATACTTGGGTAATGTGGTAAACGTGCAGTTTGGGCCACAGGTAGGCATTCTATTGAGCGGCCGCTTGAAAGGGCAAACCAGCTACACGTCTTCCGGCAGCGGCAGCTACTACACCACATCGGACATGGATGTTGCCAAAAGCTACAGAAGCGACCTGGGCCTCTGCGGTGGCGTGGGCATCGACCTGCCCAGTGGCTTGCTGGTGGCGGCCCGCCTCAACTACGGCCTCACGGATATTGTGAAAGACGAGAACGTTCGGCAACTACGCGAGGCCTACGGCATAGGTGGCTTGCACAACCGCGTGCTGGAGTTTTCGGTGGGCTATGCTTTCGGCGGGCGCTAGTTTCTACATTTTCTGAAGATGATGCGTAAGTATATAGCCAGTATAGTGCTGGGCGCGTGCAGTCTGGCAGGTGCAACCGCACACGCTCAGGTAAGTGGTACTCGCCTGGGCCTGAGGGTAGGCCTAAATAGCGCTACGCTGTCGGGCACCATCAACAGCGAGCCACGTGCTTGCGTGGGGCCTGTGTTTGGTACGGTGGTGCGGTTCAAGCCTAGTAGCCAGGGATTTGCTGTGCAATCGGAGTTGCAGTTGAGCTTTCAGGGAGTCAAGACCACCGGAACACGAAATACCTCGGGGCAGCCCCACACGGCCAGCCGGCGCATTAGCTACCTGAATGTGCCGGTGCTGCTGCGGCAGTACATTGGGAAGCATGTGTACGTAAATGTGGGCCCACAACTGGGTATCATGCTCGGTGCCAGCGACAGTGGTAGTGCTAGCTTCCAAAAGCTGGAAGCGGGTGCGGTGGGTGGCGTAGGCGTCGAGTTTGTGTCGGGCTTTTTTCTGGATGTGCGCTACAACTATGGCCTGACCGACATCAACCGCGACCCCGACGAGCGTCAGTTCCGGCAGCAGCTAAGTATAGGTGGCCTCTACAACCGCGTCGCTCAATTCTCGCTGGGGTATCTTTTTGGCGTGAAGGATAAGTAAAGGTCTCTACACCCCCTACCTCAGAAAAGCCCCGCACCCCGGGTAGGGTGCGGGGCTTTTCGTTACACCGCGTCCGACAGGCTCGTGAAGGTGAAGTCGCGAATCTTGAGCGGCGGTACGAGGTTGCCGCCCAGGCGCTGCTGCTTACCAATGGTTTCCAAGTTGTTCAGCATAATCACCGGCGACTCGTTGAAGCGCAGGTTTTTCACCGGAAACTTCACTTGGCCGTTTTCGATGTAGAACGTACCGTCGCGCGTCAGGCCGGTGAAGAGAAGCGTCTGCGGGTCTACGCCGCGGATATACCACAGGCGCGTTACTAGGATGCCTTTCTGCGTGCTTTTGATCATTTCCTCTAGGCTCTGCGTGCCACCCTCCATGATGAAGTTGCCGGGAAAGGGGGTAGGGGCCACGTTGTTTTTCTGGGCCCAGTAGCGCGAGTAGTATAGGTTGTCGACCTTGCCCTTGTTGATCCAGTTGATGCGCTTCACGGGGAGGCCTTCGCCGTCGAACACGCCGCTGGGCGCGGCGGGGTTGGTGGGGTCGGTGTAGATGGTGACGCGCTCATCGAAGAGCTTTTCGCCTTTCTTGGTGCCGCCTCCTTTCTTGCTCAAGAACGAGCGGCCTTCGTCGGCCGAGCGGGCGTCGAGCGAGTACATCAGGTTGTTGAGCAGACCTTCGTCCGACACCAGCGCGGCGGGCTCTAGAATCACGGTGTACTTACCCGGTTCGATGGCGCGGGCGCCTACCGAGCCAGCCGCTTTACTGGCCGCGCGTTCCGTCAGCACCTTCGCGTCGAACTGCTTCACGTCCGTAAAATCGGCTACGGCATAGCCCGAGCCTAGGCCATCGGCTGTGCGCACCGTCACCGAAAAGTCGACGTAGGTATCGGGTTGGTAGGCTTGCAGGCCCTTGCTGTTGCGCAGGGCCCGGAAGCTGCTGCTGTTTTCCAGGAAGCCAGCGGCCGTGAGCTTGCGCGCTTCGCACAGCGCGATGCTGTCGCCGGCGGCTTGCGCGCGGGCATCTGCCGTATCGGCGGCGGTGCTGGCGGCAAAGGCGTTGGGCGTGAGGTACTGTTGCGGGCCGAGCAGGGGCATGTACTCGGGGTCATCGGGGGCCAGTTTGGCGGTTTCCTCGGCCCGCTGCACGCAGCGTTTCAGGGTAGCGTCGTCAAACTGATTGCAGGTAGCCACGCCAGAACGCTTGCCAAACCGCGACTCCACGGCCAGCGACACGTTATCGGACTTACCCGCCGTACTCACAGCATTGCGGGCGTAGCGGATGTTGCCCGCCGAGCGACCCGATAGCGTGGCCTGGCACTCATCGGCGGTGCTGAAGCTGAGGACTTTTTGCAGAATAGCCTGGGCTTGTTCTTGGGAGAGGATTGCCATGGTAGTTTGTGTCGTTCTGGTGGCGCCTCACCCCCTAGCCCCCTCTCCGAGCAGGAGAGGGGGAACTAGCTTTAGACTAGATTCTAGCTTTTTTAATTCTAGAAAACTAGAAATTAGTCCCCCTCTCCTTTTTCGGAGAGGGGGCTAGGGGGTGAGGCACACATTGTTAAATCTTCCGCGCCGTATTAATCACATTCACGCCATTGAACCGCGTAGTAGCGGAACCGTGGCTCACAGCCGATACCTGCGGCGGTTGGCCTTTCCCGTCGAAGAAGGTGCCCAGGAAACGGTAGTCCGACTGGTCGCAGGTGGCGGCGCAGCTGTTCCAGAACTCCTGCGTGTTCGACTGGTAGGCCACGTCCTCAATCTGCCCCGTGATTTTGCCCTTCTCAATGGCATAAAACAACTTGCCGCCAAACTGAAAGTTGTAGCGTTGCTGGTCGATAGAGTAGGAGCCGGCGCCCACAATGTAAATGCCTTTGTCGACGCCTTTAATCATCTCATCCACGCTCATCTTCTTGGCGCTGGGGCGCAGACTCACGTTAGGCATCCGTTGGAACTGCACGTTGTTCCAGGAGTCGGCGTAGCAGCAGCCGTCGGAGTGGTCTTGGCCGACTACCCCCGCCTGGTCGCGGATTTTCTCGTAGTTCACCAGCACGCCGCCCTTTATCAGGTCCCACTCACCGGTTTTCACGCCTTCATCGTCGTAGCCCACAGCACCCAGTGAGCCGGGTTGCAGCTTGTCGGCTACAATGTTCACCGCCGATGAGCCGTACTTGAAGTTGCCCGATTTCAGCTTGTCGAGAGTAGCGAAAGAGGTGCCGGCATAGTTGGCCTCGTAGCCCAGCACGCGGTCCAGCTCCAAGGGGTGCCCTACTGACTCGTGAATCGTCAGGCCCAGATGGTCCGGGTCCAGCACGAGGTCGTACTTGCCTGGTACGACGCTCTTAGCCGTAAGCTTGGCCTTGGCCTGCTTGGCAGCCAAGGCGGCATCTTCCAGCATATCGTAGCGCTGCTTGTAGCCAATCACGCCAGAGCCAGCTGGGCCGGCTACCTTGTCTTGGGCGCGAGGTGTGAGGTACTCGTAGCCCATGCCCATAGACGTGCCTAGCGAGTCGCGCGAGCGGAACTTGCCCGAGGCGCGGTCAATCACCGTCACGTCGAAGGTAGGCCAGATGCGGTGCACGTCCTGGTCGATGTAGGAACCGTCGGTGCTGGCAAAGTACTTCTGCTCGTTCACCTGAAATAGGTTCGAGTTGACGTAGCTCGCGCCGTTGTCCATGGCCTTGGCATTTACTGCCAGCAGGAAATCAGCCTTTTGCTTCACCGGTACCTCGAAAGCGTTTTGCTCTATGGGCGTTTTCCAGCTCACTTCGCCATAGCCACGCTGCGGGGCCAGCTGCACGGGCGTTTTCTGAATTTTGGCGTTGGCCTTGGCAATGGCTACGGCTTCGCGGGCAGCTTGGGCTACGGCGGCCTCTGTCACGTTATTAGTGGCCGCAAAGCCCCAGGCGCCGTTCACCAGCACGCGCACGCCTACCCCATAGCTTTCGGTGTTCACGATGTTCTGCACCTGCTTCTCGCGGGTGAACACGTACTGATTCAGGTAGCGCCCTACCCGTGCATCGGCGTAGCTGGCCCCCGCCGATTTGGCCGCGTTCAGCGCGGCGTCGGCCAGACGTTTTTTCACTGCTATGTCTACGCCTTCCAACAGACGCTCTACCTCTACGGGTGTGCCGCCGAAGCCAGGCAGCGAGGGTAGGAACAAGGCCCCGGTCGCCAGACCAGTCAGCCCCACAAAATCACGACGACGCATAGGCTGTGAGGGGTATATAGGGATTTAAATATAATTAAAACTAAAAGTTAAAAAATTAGCTCCCCTCCTTTTTTCAAGGAGGGGTTGGGGGTGGTTTCTGTTGTTAGAACGATACTAGTTCTAGTTTTCTAACTCTAGTTAGACCACCCCCAACTCCTCCTTGGAAAAGGAGGGGAGCTAGTTTTTTAGCTTTTAGTTCTACCCAATTTTGCGGGCGGTGTTAATCACGTTCACGCCGTTGAAGCGGGTAGTGGCCGAGCCGTGGCTCACAGCCGAGCTTTGCGAGGGCTGGCCTTTGCCATCGTTGAAGAAGCCCACGAGGCGGTAGTCCGACTCGTCGCAGCTGGCGGCGCAGCTATTCCAGAACTCCTGGGTGTTGGCCTGGTAGGCCACGTCTTCCAGCATGCCTGTGATTTTACCTTTCTCGATGGCGTAGAACACAATGCCGCCGAACTGAAAGTTGTAGCGCTGCTGGTCGATGGAGAACGAACCGTTGCCGGCAATGTAAATGCCCTTGTCGATACCCTTCACCATGTCGTCTACGCTCAGCTTGGCCTTGCCGGGTTTCAAACTCACGTTGGGCATGCGTTGGAACTGCACATCCTGCCACGACTGCGCGTAGCAGCACCCATCCGACTCGTTCTGGCCCACTATGTGCGCCTGGTCGCGGATTTTCTGGTAATCTACCAGCTTGCCTTCTTTGATCAGGTCCCAGCGCTTAGTTTTCACGCCTTCGTCGTCGTAGCCCACGGCACCCAACGAGCCCGGTTGCAGCTTATCGGCCACAATGTTTACGGCCTTCGAGCCGTACGGAATGTTCTTGGCTTTCCACTGGAGGTCGGCAAAGGAGGTGCCGGCATAGTTGGCCTCGTAGCCCAGCACGCGGTCCAGCTCCAAAGGGTGCCCTACCGATTCGTGAATGGTCAGGCCCAAGTGGTGGGGGTCGAGTACGAGGTCGTACTTGCCGGGCGTCACCGACTTAGCCGTGAGCTTCTGCTTCACCTGTTTGGTGGCATTGGTCACGTCTTCCAGAATGTCGTAGCGCTGCTTGTAGCCAATTACATCGGAGCCGGCTGGCCCGGCAATTTTCTCCTTGGCGCTGGGCGTGAGATACTCGTAGCCCAGGCCCATCGACGCACTCATAGAAGGCCGCGAGCGGAACTTGCCCGAAGCCCGGTCGATGGCCGTAACAGTGAAGGTAGGCCAGATGCGGTGAATATCCTGGTCGATGTAGGAGCCATCGGTGCTAGCAAAATACTTCTGCTCGTTCACCTGAAACAGCGCTGAGTTCACAAACGACGCGCCGCCGGCCAGGGCCTTGGCGTTGGTTTCCATCAGCAAATCTACCTTCTGGGCAATGGGTACCTCAAAAGCATTCTGCGTGATGGGCGTTTTCCACGACACCGTGCCGTAGCCTTTCTGCGGCACCAGCTTCACGGGCTCCTTTTGCACCTTGCTGTTGGCCTTGGCGATGGCTACGGCCAGTTGCGCGGCTTTGGCAATGCCTTCGTCGGTTATCTGGTTGGTAGAGGCAAAGCCCCAGGTGCCATTGGCAATAACTCGCACGCCAACGCCTTGGCTTTCGCTGCTAGCAATGTTCTGCACCTGCTTTTCGCGGGTGAAAATACCTTGGTTGAGGTAGCGACCAATGCGCACGTCGGCGTAGGTAGCCCCCGCCGATTTGGCGGCATTCAGCGCTACATCGGCCAGGCGCTTTTTCAGCGCCACGTCTAGGCCGGGCTCCAGCAGGCGCTCCGGTGACACCAACAAGCCGCTGCCGAAACCGGGGATGCTGGGTAGTAAAAGGGAGCCAGCCGCGAGGCCAGTCAGTCCCACAAAATCACGACGTTTCAAAGGGGTAGGGGTTAGGCGATAGAAGGAAGGGTAGGAAGTGCACGCGTCCTAACTTGTCTGTCATGATGAGTATGTTGCGCATCGAGCAAGGGACGGAGCGAAGTCGAAGCATCTCTACCGTAAGTAATTTCAGCTGTTCGCAACGAAGCGGTAGAGATGCTTCGACTTCGCTCCGCTGCGCTCAGCATGACACTCTGTTCAACTCAACACTTACACCTACACCGCGTCCGACAGGCTCGTGAAGGTGAAGTCACGAATTTTCAGCGGGGGCACCAGGTTGCCGCCCATGCGCACGGGCTTGCCAATGGCCTCCAGGTTGTTCAGCATGATAATAGGCGACTCGTTGAAACGGAAGTTCTTCACTGGGTGCTTGATCTTGCCGTTCTCGATGTAGAAGGTTCCGTCGCGGGTCAGGCCGGTGTAAAGCAGCGTTTGTGGGTCTACGGGGCGGATATACCATAGGCGCGTCACCAGAATGCCTTTCTGCGTGCCCTTAATCATGTCTTCCAGGCTCTGCGTGCCGCCTTCCATAATCCAGCCATTGGGGCGCGGAATATCTGGAATGCCGGCTTTCTGGGCCCAGTAGCGCGAGGTATACAGGTTCTTCACTACCCCCTTCTCAATCCAGGTAGTTTTCTGGTGTGGGCGGCCGTCGCCGGAGAAGGTGAGGTCGGCAATTTCGGGGTTGGTAGGGTCCGAGTAGATGGTCACGCGCTCGTCAAAGAGCTTTTCGCCTTTCTTGTTGCCGCCGCCTTTTTTGCTCAGGAACGAGCGACCTTCGTCGGCCGAGCGGGCATCGAGGGCACCCATCAGCGCAGCCAGCAACGAAGCATCGGTATTGGCGACCAGCGCGGCGGGCTCCATAATCACAGTGTACTTGCCGGGCTCAATGGCCTTCGCCTCGCGCGACATAGCCGCTTTCTTGGCGGCTGTGGTCGTGAGGGCGCTAGTGTCGAGCTTGCTGGCGTCGTTGTAGTCGGCGGTGGCGTAGCCCGAGCCAGTGCCGTCGGGCGTGCGCACCGTCACGCTATACGTTACGCCGCTACGCTGCTGGTAGGCTTGCAGGCCCTTGCTGTTGCGCACGGCCCGGAATCCAGCCGAGTCTTCTAGAAAGGCAGCCGACGACAGCTTTTGCTGGTCGCAGATCTGCATACCGGCGGCTACCTGCGTGGCACGGTAGTCGGGGTTGATGGCGGCTGTGCGTTGCGAGAACGACTCGGGAGCGGCCACGTACTGTTGCGGGCCGAGCAGGGGCATGTACTCGGGGCTTTCGGGGGCCAGCCGTGCGATTTCCTCGGCACGTTGCACGCAGCTACGCAGGGTAGCGTCGTCGAACTGGTTGCAGGTAGCCACGCCCGAGCGCTTGCCGAAGCGCGACTCCACGGCCAGCGACACGTTGTCGGAGGCACCGCTGGTGCTGATGGTGTTGCGCGCCGTGCGTACGTTGCCGCCGACGTTGCCCGAGAGCGACGCCTCGCACTCATCGGCCTTGCTGAAGCTGAGCACTTTGGTCAGAATGGCCTGTGCTTCTGATTGGGAGAGAATTGCCATGTATGAAGTGAAGTAGGGGCGCTTTGCAAGCGCCCATCGTTGCTGATGTTGCGAATGGTAAAGGGTAGAGGCAGGCGCCCCTACCCAATTTTGCGGGCAGTGTTAATCACGTTCACGCCGTTGAAGCGGGTAGTAGCCGAGCCGTGGCTCACGGCCGAGCTTTGCGCAGGTTGGCCTTTGCCGTCGTTGAAGGAGCCAAACATGCGATAATCCGACTGGTCGCAGGTGGCAGCGCAAGAGTTCCAGAATTCCTGGGTGTTGGCCTGGTAGGCCACGTCTTCCAGCATGCCCGTGATTTTGCCCTTCTCGATGGCGTAGAACACGGTGCCGCCAAACTGGAAGTTGTAGCGCTGCTGGTCGATGGAGAACGAGCCACGGCCGGCAATGTAGATGCCTTTGTCCACGTTCTTCACCATATCGTCCACGCTCATTTTGGCCTTACCAGGTTTCAAACTCACGTTGGGCATGCGCTGGAACTGCACATCTTCCCACGATTGCGCGTAGCAGCACCCGTCGGAGTGGTCTTGGCCCACGATGTGCGCCTGGTCGCGGATTTTCTGGTAGTCCACCAGCATCCCATCCTTGATGATGTCCCACTGGCCGGCTTTCACGCCCTCATCGTCGTAGCCCACGGCACCCAGCGAGCCGGGCTGCGTTTTGTCGGCCACAATGTTCACCACCTTCGAGCCGTAGGGCTTGTTTTGCTTTTTCCAGTCGAGGGTAGCGAACGAGGTACCGGCGTAGTTGGCCTCGTAGCCCAATACGCGGTCCAGCTCGGTGGCGTGGCCAATGCTCTCGTGAATGGTGAGGCCCAAGTGGTTGGGGTCGAGCACGAGGTCGTACTTGCCCGGTGTTACCGATTTGGCCATGATTTTTTGCTTGGCCTCGCGGGTAGCAGCGGTAATATCCTCCAGCAAATCGTAGCTCATCTTGTAGCCTACCAGGCCCGAGCCGGCTGGCCCCGCAATCTTATCCTTGGCCTTGGGTACCAGGTACTCGTAGCCCATGCCCATGGGCGCGCTCAGGGCCTGCCGCGAGCGGAACTTGCCCGAGCTGCGGTCCACAGCCGATACCGTGAAGGTAGGCCAGATGCGGTGGATATCCTGGTCGATGTAGGAGCCGTCAGTAGAAGCAAAGTACTTCTGCTCGTTGATCTGAAACAGAGCCGAGTTTACAAACGACGCACCGCCCTCCAGTGCCTTGCCGTTGGCTGAAAGCAGCAGGTCTACCTTCTGGGCAATGGGTACCTCGAAGGCGCTCTGCACGATAGGTGTTTTCCAGGAGACCTCGCCGAAGCCCTTCTGCGGAGCCAAAATCACCTTCTCCTTCTGCACCTTGCTGTTGGCTTTGGCAATGGCCGTAGCTGTTTGGGCAGCCTTGGCCAGGCCAGCCTCCGAGAGGTCGTTGGTAGCAGCAAAGCCCCAGGTGCCATTGGCAATAACCCGCACGCCCGCGCCCTGGCTTTCACCACTGGCAATGTTTTGCACCTGCTTTTCGCGCGTGAACACGCTCTGGTTGAGGTAGCGGCCGATGCGTACGTCGGCGTAGCTGGCCCCCGCCGATTTGGCAGCATTCAGGGCGGCGTCGGCTAGGCGTTTTTTTACGGCCACGTCCACGGTTTCCAGCAGCCGCTCTGGCGTTACCAGCGTGCTGCCAAAGCCCGGAATAGAGGGTAGGAACAGGGCACCGGTGGCCAGGCCGGTTAAGCCCACAAAGTCACGTCTTTTCAAGCAGGTTGTGGTTTTGGTGATAGGTTGATCGGAAGTTTACCAATAAATCGTGAAACTTCACAAGAAGGACGCACGTAGCCGGGCCGGGCTGCACGCGATATTCATCTAATCTTCACAAAAAAGTAACGCCGCAACCTATAGGCTGCGGCGTTACTTTTTTATAGTTCACCAGAAAGAATCAAGCTAGCCTACGGCCACACGCACGGGGCGCTTATGCGGGCTTTTCTTGTGGCGCCTACCCCACCAGATAACAGTACCCGTAACGGGTAGGCTGGCTGAAATCAAACTAGCCAGAAAAGCCACCAACTTGCCCCCAAACCCCAGAATTTGGCCCGTGTGCAAGTCGTAGTTCATATCGGAAAGCTTGGTGCCGGCGCTCTTGGTAGCGTGAAAGCGGGAGTCCAGGAGCTTGCCCGAAATCGGGTGCAGGGCGTACTCGTCGCGGTGGTAGTAGTGCAGGGCCTTCCGGTAGGTCCAGCAGAACGCTGGGGTTTTGCCAGTGCCGGTTGGCGCAATCAGAATCATTTCGTGAGTAGGCGACAGGCGGCGGGCAGTATGGTACACTATGTCAGTTAAGGGTTGGGTAGCAGCTGACACGGTTTGCAGGGTGTCGAGCTGGGTGGCCATAATTTCCGGCGGGGCTTTTTTGCCACCATCCACCGCCACCTGCACCGATTCCAGCATTCCGGGGAAAATCATAACCAGGCCCGTTAGCGCCAGCACCAGCCCAATGCTAGCTGCATAAAAGCCCAACACGTTGTGCAAATCGTAGTTGACGCGCCGCCAGCGGGCACCCCACTTGATGGTGAAGCGTTGCTTACGCTCGTGCTTGCGCTTGGGCCACCACAATACAATGCCCGTGAGCAGCATCACCACAAAGATGATGACCGAGCCGCCTACCACCCACTTGGCAATAGCCTCTGGCAGCAGCAGGTGCATGTGGATTTCCTGCACAATGCTGAAGAAGTGTGTGCGCAGGTTCTGTTCTTTCAGTACTTGGCCGGTATAGGGGTTCAGATACACCTGAATCGGGTTGCCGGCTTTGTCGGTGAAGAACACGGTAGCCGAGCGCTCCGGCCCGAAGTACGTCACCCAGGTATCGGCCGGGGTAGCTTGGCCGGGGTGTGGGGCCAAGGCGGCGGCTTGCAGCTGCGAGGGTAGGGCCATGGGGGTGGCCTGCGCCTCTACCTTGCGCCAGGGCTCCGTCAGGTCCCGGATGTCATCCTGGAAAACAAAGATGGCGCCGGTAAGACTCACTATAAACACAACCAGCCCGGACGCGAGTCCGAGCCAGAGGTGTGCTTTGCCAACGAGCTGCTTAACCGTCATAGGCGGGAGTGTTGGGGTTAGAATTTATACGCGATGCTGCCGATAATGCTCCGCAGCCGTTGCGGGTTCATGGTGGTGTAACCGGTCCAGTATTGCTTATCTGTGAGGTTGTCTACCTTGGCCGAAATGCGGTACTTCGGCTGGTCGTAGAACACAGAGGCGTTGAATACCGTGTAGCTAGGCAGGATAAACACGTTGTTCACGGCGTTCTGCACTTTGTTTTCGCTGGCGTAGTTGCCGCCAAAACCAGCTCCCAAGCCCTTCAGAACTCCTTCTGGCTGGCGGTAGCTCACCCACGCATTCGCTAAATAAGGCGAAGACGCGTTGTTGGGCCGGCGGCCGTTCACATCTTCTGGCGAATCCTCAAACTTCGAGTCGTTATAGGCGAAGCCGCCGATTATGTTCAGCCCGCGCACCGGGTTGGCCACCACGCTCACTTCTACGCCCTCGCTGCGCTGGGTAGCGTCCTGGGCATTAATGGCCTCGAACGTAGTGGGGGAGTAACCCAACAACCGTAGTCGGTCCTGCACCCGAATGTTGTAGTAGCTTACCGTGGCACTGAGACGGCCGGCAGCAGCATCCAGCTTCACACCGCCTTCCCACTGGTTGGCGCGTTCCGGCTTGGCCAGCGGGCGGCTGCCATCGGCTGCCAGGTAGAGGCCCAGGTTGTTGAAGCTGTTCTGGTAGTTGGCAAACACGCTCACCCGGTCCTTCACCGGCTGATACACCAGCCCAAACTTGGGCGACCAGGTAGTTTGCTTGTAGGCTGCTACCGGCGAGTAGTACAGCCCGCCTTTGTTGTCAACGTGGTCGACGCGCAGAGCAGCCAGCACGCTCAGCTGTTCGGTCAGGTTCAGTACATCTGATACGAATGCGCTGTACGTGTTCGATTTGGTGGTAATCAAGTAGCGACCACCGCCACCGGCAGCGTACACGGCATTCATGTTGGTTCCGTTGAACTGATCCAGCACCGGCCGCGGCGAGGACAACGCTACTGTGTCGAAGTTGCCACCTAGAAAGTTTACGTCCGAGTTGATGCGCAGGTAATCTAAGCCTAGCACCACGCGGTTGCGCATATTGCCTACCTGGAAGTCACCGTTGAATAGCTGCTGCACTTCCCACAGCTGCCGCTGGCTGTTATCTGTCGATTGGTCGGCCCGCACCAGATAGTTGTCGGCTTCGGGCAGATCGGGGCGACGGTTGCGGAAAGCGGGGGTAGAGGGCGTCAGGTAGAAGTACGCCGAGTTGCCGTTCGAGTAGCTGTTGCTGCTGGTCAGGTATGTAGTAGACGTGAAGCTAGGCGAAATCTTATACTGCACCTGCCCAAACAGATTGGTGCTGCGCGAGTCCTGAATCAGGCCCGGTCCCATGTACGACTGGCGGTAATCAAACGGCGACTTGTCGGCCCGATTGAAGCCCAGCACGTCCGGCGTGAAGTACATGAAGATGAACTGCTTGCCCGTACCCCGACCCTTGTAGATTTCGGCGTCGAGATTTACCGTCAGCCGGTCGGAGGGGCGCCATTGCAGACTGGGAGCTACTGCGAAGTTTTTGTTGAAGCCAGTGTAGCCCTTATTTTGGAAGTTGTCCTCGTACGTGTAGGCCGTGTTCAGGCGAAAACCGAAGGTTTTAGGCTGATCGGTGGGCACGTTCTGATCTACTAGATTCACGTCGGCACTCACACGGTGGAAGCCATACGAGCCGGCCGCCACGTTCACCTCACCGCCAAAGGTTTCGAGCGGTTTTTTCGTTACACGGTTCAGCAAACCGCCGTACGAGGTTAGGGCCGAGCCAAATAGTGTGGCCGAGGGGCCTTTGATAACTTCCAGCTTTTCCAGGTTCACGGCGTCGATGTCGCCGGTCACATTGCCGGCCACGCCGTTGCGCAGCTGGCTTTGCGTCACGAAGCCCCGTGCGGCATAGAAGGAGCCGCCGTCGCCGCCGCGGCCCGTGGCCTCCCACATTTTCTGGAGACCCGGCGCGTTGCGGGTAGCATCGTCCACGGAAAACACGAGCTGCTCCGTCAAGAGCTCCTTGCCCACGGTGGCGTATACCTGCGGGTTTTCGATGTTCGAAAGCGGCATTTTGCCTACATACTCGCTCGATTTGCGGGAAAACCGATTGGTGCGGTCGCCCTGCACGGTCACTTCGTCTAGCTGCTGGTCGCCTGGGGTCAGGATAAAGTTGCGCGTTTGCTTGTCGCCGGTTTTCACCGTTACGCGGTGTTCCTGGTTGAGGTAGCCTAGCAGACGTACGCCCACCACATAGGAGCCACCCTGGCTGAGCGGGAGAGAATAATTGCCATTGGTATCAGTATCGGTACCCAGGGCGGTGCCCTGCACACCAACGGAGGCACCCGAGAGTGGCTCACCGGCCGCATTGGTTACCCGGCCAGAGAGGAGCGTTTGGGCCTGCGCCAAGTGGCCCAGCAGCAAGAAAAAAAAGAACAACGCCGCGTGCGTTGCCAAGCGAGAAGAGGGTAGAGGAGAGGTCATAAAAGGTGCTAACTAGACTGCAAAGTTCAGTTGGGCACCATCATTTTCCTAATTTTATTTAGACTAATTATTGTTATCGAATTTCTTAAGCTACCAATGCCTGTAACGCGGCCGCAATATCAGGCCATGGCTGAGCTAGATCTATGGTGACCAAGCGCACGGGGTGGCCGCCCAAAGTATAGCGTACATCCACTTCCTGCATGGCGGCGGGGTAGAGCAGTATGCCTTCCAACTGCTGCCCTAGTGCAGCTGGTTGATTCTGGAGGTAGGCATACAGCTGGTACAGATGAGGCGCAATCAGCCGCTGGCGGTTGTGGCGGGTGCGTAGCGCCGTAGCGTAGTACTTCGTATCAAGGATGATTTTGCGGTCGGCGGCTTCCAAGGAGGTATCCGTTATCATGGCTGGAAGCAGGTCGAGGTGCTCGGGCTGCTCGGCGGCGGCCTGCCAAGCAATGGTTTCGGAACGCACTCGGTAGCGGCGCTGCTCCAGGCGGTAGAAGTTGCGCACAAATTGCTCGAACAGCCGCGCCATCAGCACCTCGTCGCGGCGAAAGTCGCGGAAGCGGTGGCGGCCCTTCTCATCGGGTACGGGTAAGGCGCACTGATGCAGCAAGTCGCAAAGGTGCAGCAGAAATGCCTGTGGTCCTGGCCACCGCTGCCGCCGTAGCAGGCTGAGGGTATGGCCGGTGGGTGAGGTAGGGCGCACCGCCTCGGGAAAGCGCCCCAGCACCTGCCGCACCTGCTGGCGCATGGCGGTGGGTAGGGTGCGAGTGCGACTTAGCTGCGCAAGCGTGCCCGCCAGCAGCTGGTTGAGCGGCGTGTTGGCGCTCAGCTCGTCGTAAGTGCACATAGCACGGCCCCGCCGCAGCAGGTCGCGGGCAAGGGTAGGGGCCAGCTGCACCCGCCCGCGCAGCTCTGTCAGTTCGGCTTCTTGCTCAGTATACCCCACCGCCAGGCCACGTCGCAACTGCCGCCGGGTGGCGTGCAGCAACAAATGCGTGAGCAGCGCAAGCGGCCTATGAAATTCCTGTGCCTCCACTGCCTGCGCCTCCGCTGGATCCGGCAGCCGGTGCCAGGCGTAGCAAAGCAGATAGTAAAGGTTGTGAATCGGAATCATAGAGAAGAAGTGAAGTCGTAAAGTTGTGAGATGGTGAAGTGGTAAATGAATAAAACGGGTGTCATCCTGAGCGCAGCGAAGGACCTTCTCACCTTAGAACAGGTCGTTGCTACGACAGTCATTCTGTAAGCATAAGGTCCTTCGCTGCGCTCAGGATGACACCCGTTTTATTCACTCACCACTTCGTCAGTAGCCGCTTCAATTCTGCAGCGGCTTTGGCGGGGTCTTCCTGCCAGTACTCTTCCAGCAGCGGCCCAATTTCCTGTTCCACAATCAATTGAAACCATACTTTGGCTTCAGTCCCAACAGGCGGCTGGCAGAAGTAGCTGTGCCCAATGCGGAAGTCCGCGCCCAGTTCGGGGTCATCGGCAATGGTTTCGTTGAGGGCATTCAGGCGAGCAGCTAGTTGCTCTACCAGCGCAGTGGGCAGGCCTCTTTCCAGTAGGAAGGTTTGCAGCTTTGGCCCAAACTCCGGGGCCAGCGCTACGAAGGCAAAGCGGCGGCGCAGGGCGTAGTCGAGGGGCGTGAGTGAGCGGTCAGCCGTGTTCAGGGTGCCGATCACGTAGAGGTTTTCGGGTACGAAAAAGCGGGGCGCTTCGGCAGGCGAGTAGGGTAGGCGCACGGCGTGAGCAGGGCCACGCTTGTCGGCTTCCAGCAGCAACAGCAACTCCCCAAAAATGCGGGCTACGTGGCCGCGGTTCAGCTCGTCAATCAGCAAAAAGAAGAGCTGGTCGGGCACGGCGGCAGCGCGGCGGCATACGTCTACCAGCACCCCATCCTGCAACCGAAACGTACCCGACGCATCGGGTCGGAAGCCCTGCACAAAGTCCTCATAGCTGTAGCTCGGGTGAAACTGCACTCGTTCAATGCGGCTTTCGTCTACGGCGCCCAGCTCCAACCACGCCAAACGCTGAGCCAGAAACGTTTTGCCCGTGCCAGGCGGACCTTGCAGCAGGAGGTTCTTGCGCCGCCGTAGGGCTGCCAGTGCCGCATCCAACTGCTCCTCATCAATAAACAACTCGGCCAACGCCTGTGCACGAGCGTAGGGCCGAGGCGCAGACGCGGTAGGGTAGGAGGCAGTCGGCTCGGCGGCTATAGCCGGTGTGGCAGGGGCATCGGCAGGAGTGGGCTTGCCGGGGGTAGGCTTTTCGGCGGGGCGGCCGGGGTAGAGGTTGGCAGGCAGCTGGTCCTGCTCGGCCACGTTGCCATCCTGCGGAGAGTTGGCCAGGGTAGGGCGCTTGGTGGCAATGGTGAAGTTGAGGCGCTCGAGCAGGGAGTTGGTGGGCGTGCCACTGGCCAGGGGCCAGCGGGCATCGGGTTGTTGGCTGGCCAAGCGGTAGGCCAATTGCGCTACGGCCCGCGGCGGGTAGCGCCGACTTTCAAAAACCAAGTCATACACGGTGCCAGGCGTCAGGCGCAAGCCATTCTGCTCGATGTGGCGCAGGGCGTCCAGCACATGCGCGTGGGTGAGGTGCTCGGGAAGGAAAGGAAGAGGGGTAGGATCGGCCGTCATGCAAGCAAAAGATACAAGCAAAACGTTACGGAGGGGCTGGCGGTTCGCTGATGTTGGGCCTCCCGGCTTTCGGAGTCGTTATGTTCTCGCGGCGCGGCCGTTGCGCCTCACCCCCCCCGGCCCCCTCTCCTTTTTCGGAGAGGGGGCCGGGGGGTGAGGCGCCGCGTGGAGGTCGACAACACTTCCCACACTTTCACCTCTACCGCACTTTATACAACCGGGCGCCGAACAGGAAGATGACGAAGTAGCAAATGATGGGTAGGTAGTAGGCGTGGGCCACATCTTCGTTGGCAATTTTGCCCATGAGGTAGGGGAAAATAGCACCGCCAGCTACTGTCATCACTAGGAAAGAAGAGCCTTGCTGGGTTTTGGCGCCCAGGTCTTTGAGGCCGAGCGAGAAGATGGTGGGGAACATGATGCTAAAGAAGAAGTTCAGCCCCAGCAAGGCAATGAACGACGGCCAGCCCCAGCTTTGGGCAATGATCAGGCACAGCACAATGTTGGCGAAAGCAAACGTAGCCAGCAACTTGTTAGGCGCGATGAAGCGCATCAGGAACGTGCCCACGAAGCGCCCTACCATCATCATTACCATACTCAGAGCGAAGTAACGCGAGGCTACGGCATCAGTTAGGCCCATTTTCTCGGCGCCGTAGTTGATGAAGAAGGCCCAGGTGCCGCCTTGCGCTGCTACGTTGAAAAACTGCGCCACCACGGCCCACACAAAATGCGGGCGATTCAGCAACCCTTTAGCCTCCGGTACTTCCTCGGCCGTGCCGCTGTAGAAACCAGCTTCTGGCTCGGCTACTACCTCAACGGCGTGCGCATCTTGCAAGGCAGGCACCTGCACAAAAGCAAAGCATACCCCTATCAACAGAATAACGCTGCCAATAATAAGGTAAAGCGTTTTTACCGACGACAAATCACCGTCGGCGTGTACGCCACTCAGAATGAAAAAACTGCCCAGCAGCGGCCCAATCACGGCCCCCAACCCATTGAACGACTGCGCAAAGTTGATGCGCTGGTCGCTGGTAACGGGGTGGCCGAGGGCGCCCATGAAGGGGTGCGCCACGGCCTCTAGAGTAGCTAGGCCGCACGCCAGCACAAACAGCGCCCCACGGAAGAAGTTGAACGACTGCGCATTGGCGGCCGGTACAAACAGAAATGCGCCCAGCGCATACAGCCCCAGTCCCAGCAGCACCCCATTCTTATACCCAAACCGCTTCATAAACAAGCCCGCCGGAATGCCCATAACGGCATACGCCCCGAAAATGGAAAACTGCACCAACCCCGAGTCGGCCTTGCTCACGTTGAGGACATTCTGGAAGTGCTTGTTCAGCACGTCGCCCATGGTAATGGCTACGCCCCAGAGCAGAAACAGCGAGGTGACGAACACCAGCGTGACGAGGTAGCGTTTTTCGGTGAAGGGGGCTGAAGTGGTTGTAATAGTAGCCGGAGCGGTGGATTGCATGCGGTGGGAAGGGATTAGTTTGTGGCTGTTTTTGGATGTTGGCTGACCGTTTTCAGCTGTTAGACGAGGCTTATCAGTGAGGAAGTTAGGTTTATTCTGACAACTGCCAACCTCTACCTAAAAACCAACCACCAAAAACCAATAGCCAAGGCATCAGTCCACAGGGCGGGTGGCTACGGCAATTTTGGAATCGGCGGTGCCGTAGTAGAGGTACCAGGTGTTGCGCAGACGGGCCAGACCTTCCAGAAATACCACCTGGTTTACCTGACCAGTGGTTTCGTAGGGCTTATCGGGGCGCATAAAATACGTGTTGGTGCGGAGCAGCAGCTTGGTAGGGTCGTTCTTGTCGAACAGGGCCTGGGCGGCGGTGTAGGTGCCTTCGGGTAGGGATTTGTCGCCGATGGCGGGAATGTTGCGGCTGTTGTAGATCAACAAGATGCCCTGATCGGTGAGCATGGCAGGTGGGCCCGATTCCACCAGGTCGCTGTCGAACTTGCCCTCGCGGGTAGGCAGCACAATCTTCAGGTTGGGGAGCGTTTGGGCCTGGGCGCGCAGAGGCACGGGCGGCTTCTCGCCGGGCGCCATCTCGATGGGTGTCCAGTGGATGAGGTCGTCGGAAGTAGCTGCCCAGATTTGCGCATCGCCCCAGTACATCCAGTACTTGCCGTTGATTTTGGTGGCCACAATGCGCCCATCCGGCTCGTAGCGCGATACAATAGCGCCCGATTTGCTCCACTTGGGTACGTACTCGCCGTTTTTGGCCCCGGTGAAGGCGTTGCCGTACTTGGTCCAATGCACCAGGTCGGGCGAAGAAGCCACGTGCAGGCGGGCTTTGTCGCCGTCGTAGGCAGTATAGGTCATGAAGTACACGCCGTTGGCGTCTTCCACCACGCGTGGGTCTTCGGTGCCGCCGTGCCACTCGTATTTCTTCTGCTCATCATTGTCGGGGTAGAGCACCGGCTCCTTGCGACGCGTGAAGTGGATGCCGTCGGTACTGGAAGCCAGGCCAATACGCGAGGCTTTGCCCACGGCGCCTTTCACCACGTTCTCGGCCCGATAGAGCATGTAAATGGTATCATGGCGCACCACTACGGCCGGGTTAAAGACGTCTTTTTCTTCCCACTGTACCTTCTGCATCAGAATCGGGTCCGTGAATACGCCTACCGTACTCGGCCCCATAATCGGGTTGGCGCTGTCTACCTTCGTGAAGTTGAGCATGCTCCACGCCTTGGGTTTGGTGGGAGGAGTGGCCGTGGTATCAGCTTTGTCGGCGGAGTTGCAGCCGGCCAGGGCAGCCAGGAGCAGGGCGAGAGGGTAGGGGCGGAATGTCATATCGTTCTGTTGGTGGACCTCACCCCCCCGGCCCCCTCTCCTCGGGGAGAGGGGGCCGGGGGGGTGTGTTTGTAGAATCGTATTAGGAAGAAAAAGAAGTTCGTTTGGCTCCCCCTCTCCCCAAGGAGAGGGGGCCGGGGGGTGAGGTTACAGCGTACTCTCAATCGTATAAATAGACGTCACCTCCGCATCCGTCAGGGCGCGGTTGTAGAAGCGGATGTCGTCGATTTGCCCCTTGAAAAAGGCCGGGCCATAGTACTCGAAGTAGCCCGCGGCCTGGCCCGCGGTGGGGGCGCGGTTGTACACTTCTTTGGGTAGCTGCTGCCCGATAGCCAGGTTCACGGGCTCGGGAATGGTCTTCATTGGGCCTTGCGTGTTGGTCCAAGTTTTCACCAGCTTGCCGTCGAGGTAGAATTTCAGGGTGCCGTCTACGTAGCTGGTTACCACGTGCGTCCAGGTGTTCACAGCCACGATACCCGATTCAGCGTCCCGATCAAAGATGCCAGTGGTAGTGGTGGCCGTCAGGAAGGGCTTGCCGGCCCCTTGCAGCTGAAACTTGAAGCCATTCCAGCGGTTCAGCGACAACAAATAATTGGCGTCGTTGGAATCGAAGCGCTTGCACCACAGGCTGATGGTCATGGCCGGTGGGTTGAGGGCCGCTGCGTACGGCACCTCAATGTAGGCGCCGTTGGTGAACTCGTAGGCCTGGTTGGCGCGGTTGAAGCGGTCGGCTACCAGCTTGGGGAGGGTAGCGCCGTCGCCGGGGGCGGTACCAGGACCGATAGGGCCGGTTTTGACAGTACCGTTGTGGCCGTTGGCGGTGGCGTCGTTGGCGTTGCCCTCAAACTTCCACTGCGCCACTAAGTTGGCCACCGAAACGTCCTGGATAAGCGTACTGCGGAAGGCAGTCACGGCGCGGCGCAGGTTGGCCGTGGCATTGTCGATTTGTAGCTGGGTGTACTGGCCGTTGCCGCGGGTGCTAGTAGCTAAGTCCAAGGCCGTTTTCAGGGGCGCTTTCGAGCCGGTGGCGTAATTGCCGGGCTTGTTGCCTTCCGTGGCGGCGTTGTAGCCCACCGTCACGGAGTCTATGAGGGCGGCCAGGCGGCTGGTATCGGCGGCCACCTGGGGCGTGTCGTCTTCGGAATCGGAGCAGGCCGATAGCACTGCGGTGCCCCCCAGCAGCCAGGGTAGGAGCAGTAAAAGAAAGTGCCTTTTCATAATCGAGTGATACAAAGAGGGTAGGAAAAAGACAGCGATGCGGCTACAAGCCCAGGTTGCGGTTAGTGTCCCGCTCGCTCTGCGGAATGGGGTAGAACTGATTGCGGGCGTAGCTGAAGTTGGGCCGGTCGGCAAGGGCCTGCCGCGCATAGGTCTCGCCGTAGCGAATGATGTCGAAGAAGCGGTGAAACTCCAGTGCCAGCTCCGAGCGCCGCTCCCGCCGAATCAGCTCGCGCAGTTGGCCTTGGTCAGTAGTGGTGATGTCGGGCAACAGGCCAGTAGGTACGGTGCCCGCGTTGGGTAGGGAGGTGTCGTAGAGGTAGCTCTCGCGGGCGCGCTTGCGCACCTGGTTGAGGGCGGCCAGCGCCCCGCTGCTGTTGCCCGATTCGTTCAGAGCTTCGGCCTGCATCAGCAGCACATCGGCGTAGCGTAGGGCCTGGTAGTTCAGGCCGCCGTCACCCTTGATGGTGGCCGGAACCTCCGTCAGCGGCTGCAAATGCTTCTTTGACACGTAGCCCGTAGAAGTCCAGCTGGCATCAAATGCCACCCCGAAAAACGACTGCCCGGCCCTACCCAGCGTGTAGTCCAGGCGCGGGTCTACCACCCCACCTGAGGTCCGTTCGAAGTTATCGACTAGGCTTTGGGTAGGCAGGAAAAAGCCGTAGCCGTTTTGCGGACGCGGGGCAAACCACTGATTCAGGCCGCTGCCCTGGTTGGGGCTGAGGCCGGTGGTGTGCTGCACCGAGAAAATGATTTCCTGATTGTTGTCGGTGGCGGCCCGGAAGTTATCGGCAAACACGGGTTGCAATTTGTAGCCTAGCGCACCTACAGCCTGGGCAGTTTGAGCAGCCTGCGGCCATTTTTTCTGAAATAGATAGGTCTTGGTGAGTAGGGCCAGCGCCGCGCCCTTGGTAGCGCGGCCCACGTCGTTGCCGGTCCAGGAGGTGGGTAGGGCGTCGGCGGCGGCTTGGCAATCGGCCTCTATCTGGGCGTAGATCTGCGCCTGTGGCACGGCCGGGCTTTGCAGCTCCTCGGGCGTTTCTACCTTCACGCGTAGCGGAATGGCGCCGTAGAGGTTGGTCAGCTCGAAGTAATAATACGCTCTCAGGAACAGCGCCTGCCCCCGCGCCTGCTGGCGCACAGCAGCACTGATGCTCGTATTGCTCTCGGGCACGCCGTCCAGCACCACGTTGCACTTAAAGATGCCGTCGTAGTCGCGGCGCCACTGCGCCTCCACGGCTGAGTTGATGGGGGTGATGTTGAATTGGTCGATGTTCTCGAAGTCGGCCTGGTCGCCGGGGTTGCTACCCTTCACGGCGTCGTCGGAAGCCACATCACCCAGCACCCAGATGGTGTTGGAGCCCGCATCGCGGAACGACAGCGGCACGTAGGCGGCATTCACGGCCAGGATGGTGTTGGTGTCCGACGTGAAAAACTGCCCTGCCTCGTACTGCCCCAGCACCGGCTGGTCCAAGAAATTGTCGCACCCAGCCGTGGTGAGTAGGAGGGCAGTTACTGCGCTTATGATGATATGATTGCGTTTCATAGGGTAAGGTGGTTTCGGTATGTTTATGTGGCGCGGGAGGGGTGCCTCACCCCCCGGCCCCCTCTCCTCGGGGAGAGGGGGAGCCAGGCGTTCTTTGCAGTTACTAGTTGTCTGCTATGTCTGTCATCCTGAGCTTGCGAAGGACCTTCTCACGTTTGCGCGACCATCTTCACAACGACTCGTTTATGCGTGAGAAGGTCCTTCGCAAGCTCAGGATGACATGCGTTTTTTACTCACGACTGGCAACTGGCAACCCACCTAAAACCCCGCGTTAATCCCCACCGTGAAGGTGCGGGCGGAGGGGTAGGTGCCGAAGTCGATGCCGGTGGCGCGCACGCCGTCGCCGAGGGAGTTGCTGTTGGTGCCCTGCTCGGGGTCGAGGCCGGTGTACTTGGTGAAGGTCAGCAGGTTCTGCGCGCTCACGTACAGCCGCACCGACGATACTTTCAGCGGCGAGAGTAGCTTGTCGCCGAAGGTGTAGCCTAGCTGAATGTTCTTGAGGCGCAGGTAGGAGCCGTCTTCCAAAAAGCGCGTGGAAGGCTGCTTGTTGTTGGAAGCCCCTACCCACGACAAGCGCGGAAACTCGTTGGTGCTGCCCGCGCCAGTCCAATAGTTGGTGGCCGCCCGCTCCGTCAGGTTGAAGGCCCGGTAAAAGCCTTCAATGTCGGTGTTTACCTGGTTGTAGAGCTTATTGCCGTGCACGCCCTGGAAGAATAGGCTTAGGTCGAGGCTCTTGTAGCGCAAGTTGCCGGTGAGGCCGTAGGTGAGCTTGGGGATGGGGCTACCCACGAAGGTGCGGTCGTTGCCATCAATCACGCCATCGGGCACGCCGTTAGGGCCGCTGATGTCTTTGAACTTCACGTCGCCAGGCTGGATGCCGGGGCCCTGGTAGGCGTGCGTAAACACCTCCTCAGCCGTCTGAAAAATGCCGTCGGCCTGCAACAGGTAGAAGGCGCCGATGGGGTGGCCCACCTGCGTGAGCGTAGCAAAGTAGTTGTTGTCGATGCGGCCGCCCACGATGGGCGGCGCGCCGCCCAGGGTCCGCACCTCGTTTTGTAGGGTAGCCAGGTTGCCGCTCAGGTTGTAGCTCCAGTCCTTGCCGATGGTGTTGCGGTACAACAACTCCAGCTCGAAGCCCTGATTGCGAATTTTGCCGGCATTCACGGCCGGGTTGCCGCCGTTGCCAGCGCTGCTGGGCTGGGGTAGGAAAAGCAACACGTTGGAGGTATTCTTCACGAAATAATCCACCGTCAGCTGCAAAGCGCCCTGCAACAAGCCAATGTCCAGGCCCACGTCGGTCTGGGTGCTGGTTTCCCACCGCAGGTTGGGGTTGCCCTTGCTCACCACGCTCAGCCCTTGGGTAGAAACCCCGCCGAAAGGATAGTAAAAGTTGCCGCCTACTAGCGAGGCATAAGGATAATTGCCGATAGACGAGTTGCCCAACTGTCCCACGCTGGCGCGCAGCTTCAGCAGCGACAACGCCGATACATCGCGCAAGAAGCTCTCCTGAGCCAAGTTCCAGCCCAACGAACCTGAATAGAAGCTCTCGGCCCGCCTACCCGGAATGAACTGCGAGGAGCCGTCGCGGCGGAAGTTGAAGCTGGCCAGGTAGCGGCTATCGTAGTCGTAGCTCACGCGAGCAAAGCCCGAAAACAGCGCCGAGCGTGCCTCGCCGCCCCCGTTCTGCTGTATGCCCGTGCCGTTGTCGAGGTATTGGAAGGTAGGCGACTGATCCACGTAGCCGCGGCGCGAGGCCGAAATGGCCGTCACGTTGTTTTTGATAGCCTCCGTGCCCAGCAAAAAGCTGAAGGTGCTCTTGCCCACCGGTAGGTCGTACACGGCGGTATTGGTCCAGTTGTAGTTGAACTCCTTGGTGTTGGACTGCGCTAGTTGGGCCGGCGAGTTGAACGACCGGTCGATGCCGAACGTGCGGAAAAACTGCTTGTAGTCGGTAATCAGAAACGTGATGCCGTAATCGGAGCGGATGCGCAGGCCCTTCACGGGCGTAAGCTCCACGTAGGCATTGCCCAGCGCCGAGTAGCGGTTGAAGTTGCGGTCCGTGGCGTCGGCCAGGGCTACGGGGTTGATGCCATCGCCCAGAAAAGCCGTGGCCTGGGTGCCGTCGGGGAGGGTAGGCAGATCTACAAACTGCCCCTGCGCGTTGCGCACCGGCGTGCCGGGCGTGCGGAACAAGGCAAAGCGTACGATGCTGGCGCCGGGGTTGCCGTCGCCGAATCCGTCGCCGGAGGTGCCCACCTGCCGGGTTTTGTTGTAGGAGAGGTTGGCGTTGGTACCAATCTTCACAAACTTCGACAGCGTGGTATTCACCGCCGTGCGCAGGTTGTAGCGGTCAAACGCCGAGTTGTCAATCAGGCCATCCTGCTTCAAATAGCTGCCCGATACAATATACTGCGAGGTTTCGGTGCCCCCGCTCACGTCGAGCTGGGCGTTGTACTGCTTGGCTGGCTTCAGCACTTCCTTCAGCCAGTTCACGTTGGGTAGGATAGCCGCCACATCGGCGGGAATGGGCGCGCGGCCGTCGTTCTGCGCCGCCACGTTGTAGGCCGCCACGTACTGGCTGGTGTTGGCCATCGTAATCAGGTTAGAAGCCGTTTGCACGCCCGCGTAGGCACTGGCCGTGAGGCGTGGCTTGCCCGATTTGCCCCGCTTGGTGGTCACAATCACCACACCATTGGAAGCCCGCGCCCCGTAGATGGCCGCCGACGAAGCATCTTTCAAAATGTTGATGCTCTCAATATCATTCGGCGAAATCTGGTTGATGCCGGTCTTAGTGGGCACCCCGTCGATGATGTAGAGCGGGTCGTTGTCGTTGATGGTGCCTACCCCCCGAATGCGCACGGCAATGTTTTCGCCGGGTGCGCCGGTGGCTTGCGTAATGGCCACGCCGGCCGCCTTACCCTGCAAAATCTGGGCGGGTCCCGTTACCGGTAGGCCGTTGATATCCGCCTGATTCACCTGCGATACGGCACCCGTGAGGTCGGCCTTGCGCTGGGTGGTATAGCCAATCACCACCACATCGTCCAGCGACTTCACATCAGTCTGCAGCACCACGCTCACTTGCGTACGGCCCTGCAAGGCAACTTCTTGCGAGATGAAGCCAATGGCCGAAAGCACCAGCGTACCCGAGGCATCGGGGAGGCTGAGCGTAAAGGTGCCGTTGGCGTCGGTGGTGGTGCCGTTAGTGGTGCCCTTCACTACCACCGTCACGCCGGGTAGGCCCTGGCCATCGGCCTGCGTCACGCGGCCTGTAATGGTGGTTTCAAGCGGTACGGGACGGGCATTGCGCGCTTCCAGGGTAGGCGGCGGCACAGCGCCCGTAGCCACTGCCCGACTGATGACCACCTGCTTTTGCAGAATCTCAAAATCGAGGTGAAGGGGGACGAGGAGCTGTTGCAGCACGTGGGGGAGAGGCTGCTCGTGGGCTCGTAGCGTCACGCGCTGCTGCGAGTCAATCAGGCGCGGGCTATACACAAACTTCACGCTGGCCTGCTGCCCAATCAGGTGCAGGGCCGTTTTCAGGGCCTGGTTGCTGACTTGCACGCTAATGCGCCGTTGGGCGGGGTCCTGGCGGGTAGGGGGCGCTGCCACGGCTTGGCTAACGCCGAAAACCACCACGAGGACGGTCAGCCACAAGAGCCGCGCAACGCCTCGCTGCCAAATCGGGTACGGTAGGAGTGGAAGCATAGGGTAGGAGGTTAGGGGTAGGACAGAGACGCGAAGCCACTACCCTGTTGCAGGGTAGGAAACCGTGGGTATAGGAGAGCCGAAATCGTTTGCGGGCGAGCGGCTGAAAAAGCGAAACGGTGTTATTGGCAACCCGGCCCCGTCACTACAATCCGGGCGTCCAGTACCTCGTAGCGGACACGCACTGCTTTGCAGATCAGGCGGAGCTTTTCAAAAAGAGGCTCGTCGGTGAAGGACGCCGTGAGCGGGCAGTTGCCCAGGGCAGCCTTATCATACACAATGGACACGCCGTAGGCCTCTTCCAGCTGCGCAAATACTTCGCGGATAGGCGTTTCCTCGTACTCAAATACAGCGGCTGCGCCGCCCGCCAGGGCAGGTTGTGCCAGCAGCGTGCGCGTAAGCTGATGGTCGGCAAGGCCGTAGGTAGCCTGCTGGTTGGGCGTCAGCACTAGGCCTTCCAGCCGCGGTGTGCGGGCCTGCTGCTGGGCTTGCTCCCCACCCTGCGGATACACCGATACGCGCCCGGTTTTCACCGTCACCACCACGCGGGGCGACTTGGCCGGTGCCTGTACCTCGAAGCTGGTGCCTAGTACCTTGGTTACCAGCGCGGTGGTGTTCACAAAAAAAGGCTTCTGTGGGTCTTTCGCTACCTCAAAGAAGGCACTCCCCTCCAGATACACCGGGCGGGTAGCGCCCACAAAACGCGCCGGAAACGCTAGCCTACTGTGCGGCCTTAGTAGCACGGAGCTGCCATCAGGTAGCGATACTAAGCGAGTGGCCATCGAGGGGTTGTCGATGTCGCGCAGGGTGCCAACGTCGCGCCGGGCCTGCGCCAGCAGGGCCCGATAGCCCGGTACGGAAGTAGGCTGCTGCAACTGCCACAACTGCCCAACCCCCAGCAGGAACAGCAACACGCTGGCCGCCGCCACCCATTGCCAGGTAGGAACCAGCCACCGATGGTGCGCGGCTGGCACAGCAACTTCTTTGGCTTCTGTGCCCGCGGTTTCTATCTCCGCAAAGATGCGCTGGCGCAACGCCATCTTCTCCGCCGACGACAGCCTGGCCTGAGGCAACTGGTGCAGCCCCAATATTAACTGGCGCGCCGCCTCTACCTCATCGCGCCGGAACGCAAACGTGGAGAGCCACTGCTGCCAGAACGCCTCCGTCTCTGCATCGGGCCGCAGCACCCAACGAACGAAAAACTCGTCTTGGGCAAACTCTTCGGCGCAGAACTGTAGGTAGTCGGGCATGGGGGTAGGTGGTAGTATATAGAAGAGGGACTATTAGAGGTTTACTACTACGTTATCGAGAAATATTTTTTGTTAGAGCGTTATTTTTAATTTATACATCCGATCTATAGATGATTATAATCGCAATAAAAAATAGCTATGTCATCCTGAGCGCAGCGAAGGACCTTCTCACGCATGAACGAGCCGTTGCTATGACAGTCGTTCATGCGTGACAAGGTCTTCGCTGCGCTCAGGATGACAGGTGGAAAAGAGGATGACAATAAATAGCAAACACCCTACTACCCCAGCAGCCACAGCAGCACACTCACCAGCAACGACTGCCGCAGCTTTTTGAGCGCCCGCGACAACAGATTCGCCACGGTTTGCTCGCTGAGTTGCAGCATGGTCGCAATTTCCCGAATCTTGAAGTTGCTGAAGTATTTCAGGTTGATAATCTCTTTCTCCCTACCCGACAGCTGCGCCAACGACAGCCGCAGGCGCACGGCGCGCTGGTGCTCCTCCTCGGTATCAACCAACGTCTGCTCAATGGAAGGCTCGTAGTTTTCCACAACCCGCTCTTTTGCTGCACGGGCCGTGCCGGCTACCCGCAGTAGCTCGTTTTTGAGGCTGCGGTAGAGGTAAAACTTCACCGTTGTGACGTCGCCCAGGTGGTCGCGCCGTATCCAGAGGTGTACAAACACGGTTTGGATGGCATCTTTCACCACTTCCGCGTCGTGCGCCAGGTGGTGACCGTAGGCAAAGAGCTGTTGGGCGTATCGGTCAAACAACGCTCCCAATGCCTCCTGCTGCCCCGCCCGAAACGCCTGCCACAAGGCTGCGTCATCGTCGTGGCGCTGCTCGTGGTGCGAAGGCGGTGGGGTGTACATAGGGTGAATGCAGTCAGGAGCTTACCGCATGGTGGTGAAGTGTGTAAAGCTAACGGAATAGTTGACAGGAAAGGTTGCGGCTGGATCAATGGGACGGGTTGAGCAACTTTGCGGGGGTAGGCTAAGCGGTGCTGCCAGTAAGGCCGATTTCCGGTGAAAAGGGGAGAGGGCTCGGCTATGTAGTTTACTGTAGTAATCAGGAAGCACACGTGACACAAGAGCAGTGGGCTTTTTGATATCCGCTAGCAATACCCTTCTTGCTTCCTCAAGACCTTCTGTATACTGTTTGCGTACTTCTACGCGGGCGCATCGTTCCCGAATCCGCATCTTATGAAAAACACGAATTGGGGCATCATTGGCCCTGGCAAGATTGCCCACAAGTT
The DNA here is from genome assembly GCF_022921095.1 of Hymenobacter aerilatus. Classification (NCBI taxonomy): domain Bacteria; kingdom Pseudomonadati; phylum Bacteroidota; class Cytophagia; order Cytophagales; family Hymenobacteraceae; genus Hymenobacter; species Hymenobacter aerilatus. The sequence goes on along the minus strand of NZ_CP095053.1, from coordinate 3,927,647 downwards.
TGCCCAAGACCTAGCCCTGGTGCCGGGCGCCCGTCTGCACGCCGTGGCCTCGCGCACTTTAGAGAAAGCGCAACAGTTTGCCGCGCAATACAACGCGCCGCACGCTTTCGGTAGCTACGAAGAACTGGTGCAACTGCCCGATCTGGATGCCGTGTACGTGGCTACCCCGCACTCCGAGCACCACGCGCACACGCTGCTGTGCCTGCGGGCCGGCGTGGCCGTGCTCTGCGAAAAAGCCTTTGCCCGCAATGCCGCCGAGGTAGCCGAAATGGTAGCCGTGGCCCGCGAAAAGCAGGTGTTTCTGATGGAAGCTCTCTGGACGCGCTTCATGCCCGCCACTCATAAAGCTCTGGAGCTGGTAGGGGCCGGCGCCATCGGTCGCCCCGTGCACATAGTAGCCGATTTTGGCTTTGCGGCCGAGTATAATCCGGCCAGTCGCTTGTTTGACCCAGGGCTGGCAGGCGGTTCGTTGCTGGATATTGGCATTTATCCGGTGTTCTTCAGCAAGTTTTTTCTAGGCGAGCCTACCCAGGTGAAAGCCGTAGGCGCCCTTACCGAAACGGGCGTTGACCTGACGTGTAGTATGGCGCTGGCCTACCCTAGCGGGGCCACAGCCAGCCTTTACTCTACCTTGGCCGCCACCACCGATACTACCTGCACTATTTACGGCACCGAGGGCAAGCTGCACCTCCACCACAAGTTTCATCACGCCCAGCGCATCACGCTGCACCGCACCGGCGAGGAGCCACAAGATTTCCACTTCGAGGAGGCCGGCTACGGCTACCGCCACGAAGCTCAGCACGTGCAGGAGTGCCTAGCGCAGGGCCTCACGGAAAGCCCATTAGTGCCGCTGGCGTTCAGCGAAAAGCTGATAGCAACGCTCGATGACATCCGGCAACAGCTAGGCGTGCACTACCCCGGCGAGTAGCAAAAGGGCCCTGACTATGTGAGTCAGGGCCCTTTTGTACTAAGTAGCGCAACTAGCTTCTTATACTAATACATGAGGCACAAACTCAGAAAGGTTGGTCATGAAACCGGTGTCGCGGCGGTAGCCGATGGCGCAGCCCTGGCCGGCCCAGAACACGCCTGCTTGATAGTAGCGTCCCTGCTCATCCTGGGGTAGGGCGGCGTAGCGTTGGTATATCTGGGGCTGCTGGGCGAAGTCGCCTTCTATTGTCTGGCCGGGTTGGCCGGCGCTCAGTTCCGTTACGTTCTGCCCCTCGCGCCCAAATACCGGCTTGCGCACGCTGTGGCCAGCTAGCTCCTCAAACGAAGCTTCCAGCAGCAGCGGGTGGTGCGGAAACTCCTGCCACAGCCAAGCCAGCATCGCTTTACTCTGGAAAAGGAGGGAATAGGCGGGGTTGGCCACCACCACATCCCGCGACTGCATAATCTGGGTGAGGTCGGTGGTCAGCTCCGGTTCTTCTTCAGCCAAGATTTCCCAGGGCACCAGCTTAAACACGAAATCAAACTTTTGCCACTGGCCGGGTTCTACCTCGGCCCAGGCGCCACGGTCGGCACCGGCTACGGAAACCGTCATGGCATCGGCTTCGCAAGAGTGGGCCAGCTCGAAACCGGCGGCCAGCGCAGCCTCGGCTACCACGGCGCAATTGGCAGCATCTTCCTCACTGCCCGGCAAGTGCACCAGCAGGAGGGTAGGGGTTAGGTCGTCGTTCAGCTCCAGCCAGTGTGTGAGCTGATTCTGCAAACACTCAAACAAGCCATTGGCCTGGCGGTCTTCCTCGCTGAGGCCAGCCGCTACCAGGCTGGCCCACTGCACCACGGCGGCCTCGGGTAGGCTAGTAGCCGTATCGGCGTTGAACTCGAGGAGTTTGGGGCCGTCGGGCGTTTGGGCCAGGTCGAAGCGGCCGTAGAGGTGCCAGTGACGGTCATCGGACCAGGAGTGCCTTACGGCGCCCCACAGCACCTCCGGAATAGCTAGGCGCCGCAAAAAGTCGTCGGGCAGCTCGTCGGGTATGGCTTGCACCAGCATGTCGTAGAGCGTGTCGGCGGCTTCTAGCAGGGCATCGGCCTGCTCCTCTGGGAGCTGCACAGCTTCTTGCGCTACGTAGTGTTGGCACACGTCTTCCACGGCCCAGTCCCAGCCTAAGTCGTGCAGGGTAGGGGCAATGTTACCGGCAAGCGGCACCGTATGAATAGTAGGCATATATAGAGGGTAGGAAACAGGGAGAAATGAGGGAAGCGGCTCGCCTACCCACCAAACCCGCGGCCGCCGTAGCCACGGCTGCCAAAGCCAGAACTCCGGCCCGAAGGGGCACTTGTGCGTATGTTGCTGCGCCCACTGGTACCCGTAGAGCGCACTACGCTGCTGCTGGGCCGAATGCCGCTGTTGCCTATGGCCGTGCGCGTGCCGCTAAAGCCCCGCCCGAAAAAACTGCGGCCCTGGTCACGCTCTCGTGCTACCTGGCTACGCCAGCCCCGGTTTTGCTGCAACACTCCAGGATTGGCGTACGCAGCGGGCTGAGGCGTGAGAAACCGTCCGGCCATGTAGCCCAAGCTACTCCACATCAGAATGTTCATGAGGCCACCGCCGCCGCTGCTCACCGTCTGGTTTTCGGGGTGTTGCTGGCTGTATTGGCGCATCTGCTGCTGTAGGGCCTGGCCTTGTAGGGTGTCTACTTTTCCGTCGAAGTGCTTGAGAATAGCTGCTACTTCTTCTTTGCCGGCCGGGCGCTCGGCGGTAATCTGCCACTTGTCGGGCTGCACCTCGGTTAGCTCCGTGATAACGCCTTGGGAGTAGGAGTCGGCGGCATTGTCCCAGCTGCCGGTTTCGGTGGTGGCGCGGTCCGATTCTGTGTTGCCGGAGCAAGCGGGCAGGGCCAGGCCCAGGCTAGCGGCAGCGGCCGTCAGCAATAGGTTGCGGCGCCAGTCGCCCAGCGGGAAGTAAGGTTTACGCATGCGTCTTGTGGCTAAAGCAGGTGAAAAGGCGAAGTTCTTCTACGGATAATCGGCAAAACAGGTGTGCGGCACGCTGCCCTACCCTACCCCCACCGTGCGCCGAATGCCCAGCTTCTTCATGCGGGCTTCCAGGGTTTTGGGGTTGATGTCGAGGAGTATGGCCGCACCGCTGGGGCCACTCACGCGGCCACCGGTGTGGTGCAGCGCCGCCAGGATATGGTCGCGCTCCTGGTCTTTCAGGGTCTTGAGGGGTTGGCCGCTGACAGGGGGTGGGGGCACGGCATCGGGCGCGGTGGGGTGCAGGATCGTTGCAAAGCCGCCAAAATCCAGAAAGGGCCCGCTGGATACAATCACGGCCTGCTCTACCACGTGCTCCAACTCGCGCACGTTGCCGGGCCAGGAGTACGTCTGCAAGGCCCGCAAATCCTGTTCGCGCAGGCCGCGCACGGGCTTGCCCATCTGCTTGGTGAAGCGCTCTAAAAAGTGGCGCATCAGGGGCTCAATATCCTCAGGCCGCTCGCGCAGAGCGGGTAGGCGCACCGGAAACACATTGAGACGGTAGTAAAGGTCAGCGCGGAATCGGCCGGCGGCTACCTCGTCTTCCAGCATGCGGTTGGTAGCCGCAATCACGCGCACATCGGCTTTCAGTACCCGCTGGCCGCCCAGGCGCTCAAACTCCTTTTCTTGCAACACCCGCAGCAGTTTGGCTTGCAAATCCAAGGGCAGCTCGCCTACCTCATCCAGAAAAATGCTCCCTCCGTCGGCCACCTCAAACTTGCCGATGCGCCGGTCTATGGCGCCCGTGAAAGCGCCTTTTTCGTGGCCAAACAGCTCGCTCTCAATCAGCTGGGCGGGTAGGGCGGCGCAGTTCACCTTCACCAGCGCCCGTGCCCGGCGCGGGCTCTGTTGGTGCACGGCGCGCGCCACCAGCTCCTTGCCGGTGCCGGTTTCGCCGGTTACCAACACAGTAGAGTCGGTGGGGGCTACCTGCATGATGCGCTGAAATACGCCCTGCATGGCCTCGCTGCCGCCCACAAAATCGGCAAAGCGAGCGGCGGCGGTGGTGTTAATCTCGTCGATGAGGTAGGTACGCTCCCGCTCCAACTGGGCGCGCAGGTGCTCAATCTGCTCGAAGGCAAACACGTTTTGGATGGCCAGCGTGAGTTGGGGCACCAGCAGCCGAATCAGCTGCAAGTCATCCTCCGAGAGCGAGTCTTCCTGTTGTTTGGTTGATAAGATGAGGGTAGCGCTTAGATCTTCCCGCACCCAAAGCGGCATGCATAAAATAGCACGGGTGCCGCGCTGCTCCCAAATGTGGCGTAGCAGCGGGTAGCGCGCCGCCATGGCCTGAAACTCAGCCCCGGCATACACGCCTGGCTTGGAGAACAGCGGCGCAATTTGCTGTTGCAGCTGAGCGTAATCGGGTAGGTAGTCCCAGCGGGTAGGGTCGGTGGGGAGGAAGGTGCCGTCGGGTTGCTTCATGAACTCAGCAAATGCCTGAATCGGACCATCGGCTTCCTGCACGCGCACACCGAAGTAGGTGCACGGTACCACGCGGTCTATTTCGGTGGCAATACGCTGAAACAGCTCCCCCCGCTCCTTAATGGTTAGTAGGGCATTGGTAAGCGCCAGCTGCATACTTTTCTCCTGTTCCCGCCGCGCCACGTCCTCAAACGCCAGGGTGTTATTGACGGCGACTGCCACCAGGCTGCCAATCTTTTCGAGCAGCGAAACATCCTCGGGCGAGAAGGCAGGATGGCGCCGCGCCACCAACGACAGCAGCCCAATCAGCCGTCCGCCCGTGCGCAGCGGTACCACCGTAAAGTAGCGTAGGCCTTTTTTCAACATCTGAGCCAGCGGCTCGTAGTTGTTGTAGCGTGGCAACAGCTCCGATAGGTCGTATTGCCGGAGCTGGGTAGAACTGCTTACAAACTCGGCAATAGGCGAACCCGGAATGGACTTGCTGGCATGAGGCACAGCAGGTAGCATCTCACCTAGGTAGTCGCGCAGAAACACGCGCCGATACTGCTGCTCGTTGTCGAGGGTGATGATGGTAATAGCGTCGAACGGAAAAATCAGCCGCAGCTTTTCCGTGACGGTCTGAAACAGCGCTTCCTTGCTGCGCGTGGTAGCAATAGCATCGTTGAGGTAGAGCAGCAACGACTCATCCTGACTGTTGGGCTGGGGCATGATGGAGGGGGAAATAACCGAAGCAACAACAAAATAACGGCTGACATTTCCTTATATATGAGGAAATAAAAATAAGGTATTCCTGAAATATAGGGAAAACAGAGGTGGCTTATCTGCGTATTGGCACGGCATATTTTATGCAAAAATCCCGTTTATGGGCAAATAAAGCAGTTTTTGGAGGGCATTGTGAAAGGTAGAATGGCTTGGCACATCTTTCGGATAGGGAGCAGCATCCATACGCTGTTTTCTTATGCATCTCCGACCAACCTTTGCCGCGCCGTTCCTCACAACCTTAGGGTTGCTGGTAGGTAGCGCCGCTTATGCGCAGGTACCTATATCTACCGCTGTTGCCGGCGACTCACTGTCGCTGGAAACCACTATCCGCTCGGTGCTGGATGCCAACCCTTCCATCAATGCGTTGCAGGAGGAAGTGAACCGGGCACAGGCTAGTCTGGCCGAAACCCGCACCTACCTGAAACCGGTGGTGAATGGTAACGCCAGCTACACCCGCATCGATCCGGTAGTGAAGCTGCCCTTCGATGGCCAGGTGCTGCAATTTGCGCCCAACAACAACTACGACGTGCACGTGGCTGCTCAGTACACGGTACTGGATATGGGTCGCACGCGCGCCAACATTGATCTGTCGAGAAGCCGCATTGCGTCGGCTACCGACCAGATTGCCGTTACGCGGCGCGACCTGGCTTTCTCAGCGGCCCAAAGCTACTACGGTATTCTGTTTGCCCGTGAGGCGATTCGGGTGCAGGATGCTCAGATTGCCTCGCTGCTGCAACACCAGCGCGAAATGGAAAAGCGCGTGGAAGGAGGCGTAAGCACCAGCTTCGACGTGACGACCACCAAAGTGCGCATTGCGCAGGCGCAGAACACCAAAATTGATCTGCAAAACCAACTGCAAAACCAGGAAGTGCAGCTAGCCCGGCTGCTGCACCGCCCCGAGAGTGAGGTAGTGCCGGTGCGTGGCCGCTTCGAATACAACCCGCAGGCCGTAGACGTGGCGGCGGCTTTGGCGGCCGGTTCCGAAAACCGCCCCGAAGTGAAGCTGGCCAAAGACGCCGAGCAAACCGCCATTGCCCAGCAGCGCGTAGTGGAAGCCAGCAACCGCCCCAGCCTGAACGTGCTGGGCCAGGCGGGCGCCAAAAACGGGTACATTCTACCTAATATCGAGCGGATGCGCTTCAATACGGTGTTGGGCGCGCAGCTGAACGTGCCCATCTACGATGGCAACCGCAATAAAACGCAGCGCGTAGGTGCGCAGTCGGCCGTGAAAGGGGCGCAGGCTCGCACCCAGGACACGCAGGAGCAAGTGCGTGCCGATGTGCTGCAAGCGGTGAACAACATGCAGGCCAGCACCGCCCGCTACGACAACTCCCAGGTGCAGATTGGACAGGCCACCGACGCCCTCACTCGCGCCAAATCGCGCTACCGCTACGGGGTAGGCAACAACCTCGACGTGCTGGATGCTGAAACGCAGCTGGCCCAGTCGCGCCTCTCCCGCTTGCAAGCCATCTACAACTACACCATCGGCCAATACCAGCTTCGCCGTGCCACTGGCGAGCAGATTTGGGAAGCGGTGAAATAGTGAGATGGTGAGTTTGCTGTTCTGGCTGCGCTGCTTGCACAATATGCGCCATCGGAAAGTCAAACTCACTATCTCTCCATCTCACTGTCTCACCATTTCACCATCTCACTATCCCACCAGATGACCCTCACCACTGTTTTGTGTCCGCTTGATTTCTCGGTTGCTTCGGCGCCGCTGGTGCGGTATGCTACTACGCTGGCGGCGGCCACCGGTGCCGAGCTGCGGCTGCTGCACGTGCTGGAGGCCCAGCCGGAGCTGCCCGTGGCCGGGTTGTCGCGCCCGCTTGACCTGGATATTGCCTTGCAACTGGCCAGCTACCGGCTAGAGGCGGAGCAGGCTGGCGTAACGGTCAGCACGACCATTGTGCAGGGCGACGCGGCTACGGAAATCGTGGCGGAGGCCCGGCGCTACCCCGCCGACCTGATCCTGATTGGGGCGCACGGCCGCACCGGCCTCACGCGCTTTTTGATGGGCAGCACGGCCGAAGCCGTCGTGCGTACCGCACCTTGCGCTACGCTTCTCGTAAAGAACTGTCAGGCTGACGAATACCGACAATCGGCCTAAAAAATACCGGGGTGGCCAGTTACTTAAAAGCCCGGCCTACCCTTTTCCAACTCGTATTCAACTACTCATTCTAAGCTCCCTTTTCTAATGGCAACTTCTGTTCAACAAGACGCCACCGTCGTAACGCCTACCAGCGAGCAGCCGGAAAGCGGCTCGCGACGCCCGATTATTTTTATCATTCTGGCATTGGTACTGCTGGTGGGGGGCTATTTTGGCTACCAGCGCTATCAGTTTGGCCAGGCCCACGAAGAAACCGACGACGCCCAGGTAGAGGGCGACGTGTACCCCGTGATTCCGCGCGTGGGTGGTCCCGTGCTCGACGTGAAAATTGACGACAACCAGGTAGTGAAAAAAGGTGATGTGGTTGTTACCCTCGACCCCGCCGACTACCAACAGCGCGTGAATGCCGCCGAGGCCGCTCTGGCTGCGGCTCAGGCCAACGTAACGGCTGCTCGCACGGCTATTGGCACGGCGCAAGCCAACGTGCGCGCTGCCCAGGCTACCATTGGGGTAAGCTCGGCCAACCGCGCCCGCCTCGAAAAAGACCTGAAGCGCAGCACCTTCCTGCGCAAGGAGGATATCATCCCGCAGAGCGATTATGATGCCGTACAAGCCAACCTGCAAGCCACTACCGCCCAGCGCGCTACCGCCGAGCAGCAGGTAGCTGTAGCCCGGCAGCAAGTAGCCTCGGCCGAGCAGCAGGTAGCCGTGGCGCAAGCCGTGGTGAAGCAACGCCAAGCCGACCTCGACAATGCCAAGCTGCAACTGAGCTACGCTACCATCACGGCGCCCGCCAATGGGGTAGTGAGCCGCAAGAACGTGCAGCCCGGCCAAGTGGTAGCACCCGGCCAGCAGCTGTTTGGCCTGGTCGCCAGCGACCGTACCTGGGTGGTAGCCAACTTCAAGGAAACCCAGCTGGAAAACATGAAAGTGGGCCAGAAGGTGAACATTGAGGTAGATGCCTACCCCAACGAGGAGTTTGAAGGCCACGTGGAGTCACTATCGGCGGCTACGGGCGCCCGCTTCGCCCTGCTGCCCCCCGACAACTCGACTGGCAACTTTGTGAAAGTAACGCAGCGCGTACCTGTCAAAATCGCCCTCGATAAAGTAGACCCCGAACACCCCCTGCGCGCCGGCATGAGCGTGACTGCTACGGTAGCGGTGAAATAGATTTATAGGGTAGGAGGGTATGGGTGTAAGAGGGTAGGAAGGGTTAGCGACTAAAATCTTTTTTCTGTTGCTCCTTCCTTACTCTTATCCCGAGCGGTTTTCTCGGCTTTGCCAATAATGGCCAATATAGCTTTTGCTTCTAGGAGCAACTCATCTAGTTTGCCCGCAGGCAGATTGCCTGCTTCATTCAACAACTCCAACCACAGTACGGATTCATCAGCTTCTTCGAGCGCAATGTGCAGTTTGGATACAAATTCCCGGTGGGAACGGGCGCGACAGGCTGCCCGGTAATTAGCTGCAACAGATGTACCCGATCGAACCAGCTGTGCACCCGCTGCCCGGCAAGAAGGTGTAACCGGTAGCCGATCTACCAACTTCATTATTCGCAGGGCAAAGGATTTGGTGCGTTGCCGGAATTCCTCGGCAAAATCAAAGTTGGAGTGGTTGCCAGATGACATAGTTGCTTTCCCTGAGCCTCAAACAGGAAGATATTAAATTCTCCTGTACCATCTCTACTTCCTACCCCCATACCCTCCTACCTTCCTACCCTTTCAATATATGGAAACCGGATTTACCAAGTGGATCATTGTCATTACGGTGGTGATGTGCTGCTTGCTGGAATTGATTGATACCAGTATCGTGAACGTGGCCCTGACCCAGATGATGGGTAACCTCTCGGCCACGCAACAGGAGGTGAGCTGGGTGGTGGCAAGCTACGCCATTGCCAACGTAATTGTGATTCCGATGACCGGCTTCCTGGCCGAGCAGTTTGGGCGCAAAAACTACTACCTCGCCTCCGTTATTCTGTTCACCATTGCCTCCATGGCTTGCGGGCAGAGCACCAACATTTGGGAGCTGGTGGCCTTCCGCTTCATTCAAGGAGTAGGAGGCGGCGCCCTCATGGCTACCTCGCAGGCTATCCTGGTCGATACGTTTCCGCCCGAAGAGCTGGCCCTGGGCCAAGCGCTGTTTGGCATGGGCGTAATTATCGGCCCTACCATCGGCCCTACCCTGGGTGGCTGGATTGTAGACAACTACGACTGGCCCTGGATTTTCTACGTGAACGTACCCGTAGGCATCTTGGCCAGCATCTTCACCATCCTGTTCATCCGGGACCCCGAGCGCATCAAGAATGCGATTCCGCGGCCCCTGCGCCAGATCGACTGGGCAGGTATTGCGCTGTTGATTATCGGGATTGGGGCTTTGCAGCTGGTGCTGGAGCAGGGCGAGCGGGAGGAGTGGTTTGAAACTCCCTACATCGTGATAGGTACTGTCCTGGCTATCGTTGGCCTGGTAGGCTTTGTGGTGCGCGAGATGACGGCCACGCACCCCATCGTGGATCTGCGCGTGCTGACCAAGAGCCGCAACCTCTCTATTGGGGCGTTTCTGTCGTTTGTGCTGGGCTTCGGGTTGTTTGCCTCGGTATTCGTGTTCCCCATTTTCTGCCAGCGCATTCTGGGTTTTTCGGCTGAGCAGACTGGCCTGATTCTGTTGCCCGGTGCCATTGTATCGGGTCTGATGATGCCTGTGATGGGGAAAATGATTCAGCGGGGCATCTCGCAGAAGTTTATCCTGCCGGTGGGCTTCCTGGTCTTCTTCATCTTCTCCTATTGGATGAGTGTGCGCCTCACACCCACAGCCGGCGAGGGCGACTTTTTCTGGCCGCTGATGCTGCGTGGGTTCGGCCTGAGCATGCTGTTCCTACCCATCACCACCATGTCATTGGCGGGTCTGAGCGGGAAGGATGCTGGGCAGGCGGCTGGTCTTACGGGTATGATTCGGCAGCTAGGCGGCTCGTTTGGGGTAGCTTTGGTAGGTACGTATCTGGAACGCGCTATTTTCCAGAACCGCAACGCGCTACTGCCCCACATCTCGCTGTACAACCCCGAGACGGCAACCCGCCTGAACGCCTTCATTGCCAACTTCCGCGCCAAGGGTGCCGACCTGGTACAGGCCCAGCAAATGGCCTACGCCGCCCTCGAAGGCACCCTGATCAAGCAAACCTCCATCATCACCTACGCCGAAATCTTCCTGATGATTGGCGGCTTCTTCCTCATCTGCGTGCCTCTGGTGCTGTTCATCAAGCGCGCCAAGCCCGGCGAGAAAGTAGACCTGAACGCAGCGCACTAACGAGTGAGTAGTGAAGAGAGGATTTTGAAGAAGGCGCGTTGAAGAGGACGCGTTAAAAAAAGGCGTGTCATCCTGAGCAAAGCGAAGGACCTTATTACAATAAGAACGACCATCGTAACAACGACTCGTTCCACTGTCAGAAGGTCCTTCGCTTTGCTCAGGATGACACGCCTTTTTTCTGTTTCACGACTTTACAAACTCACTCAGTCGCTCAACGAAACTTATTGATACTGAATGTACAGTGGCTTCGGCGTAAGCTCGGCTAGGACCTCCTTAGGCGTCATCATGTGGTGAGGAGCGGGGCGGGGGTCGTACTCGTAGAAGAGCTTGAAGCCGGTGTACTGCACGGGCTGCTTCTGGATGTAGGCTTTGTAAGAGTCCTTTTTCAGGATGGGGTTGCCCCAGCCATCCATATGCATCACCACCTGCACGTGCGGATCGAGCTTGATGTTCTGGTAGTTCGTGAGCATGCCCTGCGTGAAGCGGTGGACCATCAGAATCTTGGGCGGCAGCTTGTTTTCGCGCACGATGCGCGTGAGAAATTTGATGGCGTAGTTCACATCCTTGGCATCGTAGGTGCCGATTTTCTTACCCGGCCGCACGCCCTTGGTAGCCATGGCAAACTCCGGGTCGATGCCCAGGTGCACGGTGGGGGCTTTGAGGTAGGGCTCTAGCTTGGGCAGCTCGTGCTCCAGGTCGCTCAGGCCTACCTGCACATCCAGGAACAGAATGGCGTTGCGCTCCTTGGCCCAACGCATGGTTTCCTCGATGGTGGCCTTGGAGTTCATCAGGCGGTACTTACCGTCCTTGCCCGGCGCGCCCTGGGCCGTGATGGTCACGCTATGCAGGGCCGGCATCACGGGTAGGGTAGTATCGGCGGCCTGCCACTCCTTCAGCACCCCGTCGAACTTGCGCAGCATTTGCTCCTTGGGCTCGCGGCCCAGAATGCCCATGCCTTTTGCCCGGATGTTGCCGTAGAACGCCACAATGCGGTGCCCCGGCAGAATAGCGCCTGGCAGCTGCCCATTCACGCGGGCCACGGAGTCGGCCCAGAGCGAGTCGCGGCGCATGGCTTCCAGCTTTAGTTGCAGCGAGTCGACGGGTGGTGGGGCAGAGGTTACTTGTTCTACGCTGGCCGTAGAAGCAGCATCAGGGTTGGCGCGTTCCTGACGGGAGCCGCAGCCAATTAAGGCAAGTAGTAAACCGGAGCTAGCAAAGAACGCAGGTAAAATTGGGCGAGATATAAATGCAGGCACAGCGAGTAGTTAAGGTAAAATGATAGGGCTATGGGCCATAAAGCTAGGAAGTTCACTAACAAAAATTCTATTAATCATGGAATAAGGATATGTGTCTTCGGTAAGTGGCTGAGGGTGTTGCCGTGACGCGCCGGTTACGGACGAGCTAAGCCATTCGTCTTGCAAGAGCAACCCTATTGGCATAAAAAAGCCCTTAGACTGATGCAGGTGTAAGGGCTTTTTTATGCCAGTAGAGTAGGAGTGAAAAGGTTGTGTCATCCTGAACGCAGTGAAGGACCTTATCACATGTGAACGATACTCGTAACAACGACTCGTTCTAGCGTGAGAAGGTCCTTCACTGCGTTCAGGATGACACAACCTTTTTTAATTCACCATTTCACAAACTCACAACTTCACCCTTTACTGATACTGAATATACAGCGGCTTTGGGTCCAGGGCGGCTACTTCGGCGGGGGTCATGAGGCGGGAGCCGGGGCGCCGGTCGTTTTTGTAGAACAGCTTGAAGCCGGCAAACTCCACGGGTTGCTGCTTGATGAACTTGCGGTAGGAGCCGCGCTTGATTTTGGGCGTGCCCCAGCCGTCCATGTCCATCACAATCTGCACGCGCGGGTCGGTTTTAATGTCCTGGTAGTTGGTCACCATATCCTGGCGGAAGCGGTGCACCACCAGCACTTTGGGCGGCAGTTGGTATTCGCTCACGATATCAGCCAGAAAGCGGCGGGCATAGTTCACGTCCTGGGCATCAAACTCGCCTACTTCCGTGCCCGGCCGCCGGCCCGATTTCATCGAGAACTCCGGGTCGATGCCCAGGTGCACGAAGGGTAGGCGCAGGTAGGGTGCCAGGCGGGGTAGCTCTTCGGGTAGGGTGCTTAGGCCCACTTGCACATCCAGAAACACCAGGGCGTGCTGTTGTTGGCCCAGCGCTATCATGCGCCGGATGGTACTGTCGGGTAGGGGGGCGCGGTACTTGCCATCAGCACCGGAGTCGCGCTGGGCGATAATGGCGGTGAGGTGCAAAGCTGGGCGCACGGGGCGCTTGGGGTCGGCGGCTTCCCACTCTTCTATTTGGGCGTCGAGGCGGCGCAGCATCTCATCGGCCGGATACTCGCCTAAGATACCCATGCGCTTGTGCAGAGGGTTGCCATAGTAGGCCACAATACGCGAATCGGGCAGGATGGCGCCGGGCAACTCGCCGTGTACTTTGGCAACGGAATCGGCCCGCAACGAATCTTGGTGCAACTGCTGCTGCCGGGCACGCGCCAGCTCGGCGGGGGTAGGCTGCGGCCGCTTCTCCTGCGGCGACGAGCAGCTAACGCTGAGTAGTAACAACACTACCGCGCAGCACCAGCGGGTAGGCAAAAGACGAAAAAGCCGAATAGAAGCCACAGACGCGCGAATCCTCAAGTGATGTGGAAGCTAAAGATACGCGCCGGGCCGAAAGGACGTTCCGGGAGGTAGGAAAAATGCCCGCTACCCTGCGTGCGCAGATAGGGTAGCGGGCGACTAATTACTTCTCCAAAACATAAGTGACTGGAATAGTGAAGGACACATTTACTGGCTTACCTTCTTGCTTGCCGGGTGTCCAGCGAGGCAGTTCTTTGACGACGCGCAACGCCTCCTCATTCATCGCCAGCATAGGTGGCGTGGTGACAGTAGTGACTAAGGGAGACTCACCCTTTACTGGCTTGACAGTCAATTTTTGCTGAATCCCTTTCATAAGATGCACATCTTCTATACTGCCGTCTTTGGTGACAGTGAAGCTGACAAATACTTTGCCCTCTATGCGCTGTGCTATAGCAGCTTCTGGATACCGAATGTTTTCGCCAATATATTTCAATAAGCCACCTATACCGCCTTGTGGCTCTGGCATTTGTTCGACATAGTGATACAGTTTATCACCCTTTGAGTCAATTGTAAAATATTTCCCATCAATCATAGGCGGTGGCGGCGGGGGGGGCACTGGCATGGAAGAGGCCTGAGTAGCAGTCTGTGAAAGCGCAGCCTCATCAGCCGGCGTATTCTTCTCACAAGCAACTACAAACAACAGTGCAGCACACACAGGCAGAGCGAGCCACTGCTTCCAGCGGCGAGGTATAGACGAATGGTTCAGCATGGCAATACGGGTTAAGGTGGAAGATGAAAAAAAGGAATGCGCGAGGGTAGGGGCCTGCCCTAGCCAGCCAGTAGCTTGGCGGGCCAGCAGGCGGATGTATTCCATAGAAGTAGCGGGTGTCACGGCGGCGTCGGCGAGGTACTCGTGGGTGAGATCGAGGGCGCGGGGGAGCAGATGCACAAAGAGGTTGGGCCAAAGTAGCGCCTGCCACACGCGCAGCCAGAGCCGGTCGAGGGTGTGACGCTGACGCACGTGCACCAGCTCGTGGCGCAGCACTTGGGCGGCCTCGGCGGCGGAAAGTGGCGCGGTATCGTCCCAGTACACAGTCCGGCCAAAGGAACCAGTAGGGCGCAGGCCGCTGGTGCGACGCAACGTGTAGTCTGCATGCTGCTCGGTGGGTAGGGTGCGCGTGAAGCGCCAGAGCATCAGCAGTTGCCAGCCCAGCCTACCCAACAGCAAACCCACACCGGCACCATATAGTAGCAACACCCAAAACAGCAGCGGCGTAGCGGAGGCACTGGTAGCCGAAGCGCCTACCGTGACGGCCGGCAACAGCAGGCGCAGGGGTGTCTGGGCTGTGGAGGCCGCTGGAAGCCAGGCCGCAGGCAGGTGGGCCAAGGGTAGCAAGACTGCCAGCAGCGGAGCTAGCAGAAGCAGCGTGCGGTTGTATTGAAAGCACCGCTCGCGGCGCAACGCTACGTGGTAGAGCAGCCACAGCACGCCTAGCGTGAGAGTGCTCAGCAGAAGCCAGTTAAGTGGTTGGGTCGTCGTCATCGCGCGAGTCGGTTGGGGTAGGGGGTAGGTCCTGCTGGGCGTGGCGCAGCAGCTCATCGAGTTGCCGGGCATCCAGGTTTTCTTCCTGGGCAAAAAAGCTCACCAACCGGCTGAACGACCCACCGAAATAGCCGCCCAGCAGCTTGGTAAGCGAAAAGCGCCGGTAGGCATCCTGCGCCACCAGAGCGTAGTAGCGATGCGTGCGCCCAAAGGCCTCGTGCCCCACAAAGCCCTTCTGCTCCAGAATGCGGATGATAGTAGACACTGTGGTATAGGCCGGGGTAGGCGCGGGCAGTTCCGGCAGCACGTCCTTCACAAACGACGGCCCCCGCTGCCACAGCACTTGCATGACTTGCTCCTCAGCGCGGGTGAGTTCAGGTAAATTTTCCATAAGCAGTGGTTAAGGAGAGGAAGGTATAACTAATATTTTAGTTATACAACTAATTTTTTAGATATGTTGTCTGAATCACGGATTCGCTCGGATTTTTCGGATTAGTCGGATTTCGTGGACGATTATCATTCAACCTTCCCCAGGGCTGAAGCCCTGGGTTACGTAGCGTTATTTATTGCTATCTGCTTCTTTCCACTGATTAGCCCAGGGCTTCACCCTTGGGAAAGGCTCGTCCACGAAATCCGACTAATCCGAAAAATCCGAGCGAATCCGTGATTCAGATAGTCGGTGAAATCGAATTTTTCGGCGGCCATGGTGTTATACAATGACCTTCCATTCATTCTATTTCTATCGTGCGTTTTCCTAAGCTTGCTACCCGTTTGGCGTGGCTCACTGGTTTTCTCGGCGTTGTGCTAGGGGCTGGTGCTGCCGCCAGCTGTAATTCCGATTCGCCTACCCCCACCACTTCCACCGACACCCCCGAGGCCCCGGCTGCCGCCACACATCTGGTTGGCAGCAAGCTCATTGGTGAGTATAGCGTACAAACCCTGGCGGGGCGTGTGGCGCAGGTGCCGCTGGTGGGGGCGTTGGCCAAGTACCCTATCAAGGTATACCGACTCACCTACACCACCCAGAATACCGATGGCCAGACTGTTACGGCCTCCGGGGCGCTGCTGGTGCCCACGGCCCCCGTGGCCCTGCCGCTGCTCAGCTACCAGCACGGCACCCTACGCCCCGCCGACGAAGACCACGCGCCTTCTTACTACAGCCCCAGCAGCGAGGTGTACTCGGCGGTGTCGGTGCTGGCTTCTACAGGCTACATTGTGGCGGCCCCTGATTACATTGGCTACGGGGCCAGTAAAAATCTGCCGCACCCCTACGAGCATGCAGCTTCTTTGGCCTCTGCCTCGTTGGATATGCTGCGAGCCGCGCGAGAGTTCTGCGCCCAGCAGAAAATCCAGCGCAACGACAAAAACTTCCTGGTGGGCTATTCCGAGGGGGGCTTTGCCACCATGGCCCTGCATAAGCTTATCGAGGAGAAAAACAGCCAGGAGTTTACCGTGACGGCCAGCGCGCCGGGCGCGGGTGCCTACCACAAATCGGCCTTTGCGCGCTACATCCTCAGTAGCAACCAACGCCTGAATTTCTTGAGTACTTATGTGTGGGTGCTGAGCACCTACGACCGGGTGTATAAGCTGAACCGGCCGTTCGACTACTATTATAAAGCACCTTACGCTGCGCAGCTCAAGGCCGATCAGTTCAGTGCTGTGCCTGGGCTGCCCAGCCAGCTCTTTACTACCGCTTTCCGCGACGCAGTGCTCAGCGGCAACGACGCGCCCCTGGCCGCTACCCTCACCGACAACGACATCTACGACTGGAAGCCCGCCGCCCCCGTGGCCCTGTTCCACGGCACCGCCGATGACTACGTGCCGTTTTTCAATTCTGAAGACGCCTACAAAGCTATGCGCGCCCGCGGCGCTACCCAAGTGGAGCTACGCCCCATCGAAGGCGCTAACCATTTCTCTGCCGCAGCGGCTTACACACTGGCCGCGTACGCATTCATTGCGCAGTATTAAGGGGTAGAATAGTTGTTGCTAAAAGCGTCATCCTGGCCACTGGTTGGGATGACGTTTTGTTTTAAGAACCTGCCCCTGGAGGATGTCGCGCATCAAGCGAGGTGAGCTGGGGGTAGGTAGCCGCTACTCAATCAATATAGTTTGCGAGTAGGTAGCGTGTGCCGAGACGATGCGCGCGAAGTACAAGCCGGGCGCCAGCTGCGCGAGGTTCAACTCGTGGGTCTGATTGCGGGCGTGCAGTTTCGTCGTTAGTACAAGACGGCCATTGGGGTCATGCAGCGTAAGTTGGGCGTCCTCGCGGGTAAGGGCCAGCGTTTGTACACGCAGCACGTGGCGCGCCGGGTTGGGGTACAAGGCAAATTGGGCCGCTCCGGCCACCTGGCTGCTGGTGGTAGCCACTGGTGCCAGCCACTCGCTGAGGCCGAGCGCATACAGGCGGGGTGGCAACGTGAGAAAGCGCTCATTAGAAACCAGCACCGAATAGCGGCCCGTGAACGTAAGAGCTTCTACCTGCCCTACCAGCAAGGCCGATGGCAACTCCAGGCGGCGCTTGTTGCCTTGCAGCACGTGCCCCGCCGGAAAATCAAACAGCAGCCACACAAATGCGGCGCCTGTAGTAGTGTAGCCCAGCAGGGCGGCCTCGGTGCCCGCAGTGTTGAGCGCGGCCCCGGTCACGAGGCCATTCACGTTGAAGGTAGCGCGGTAGCGGGCCGCGTAGGTGCCCGGTGCGGCCGGAACGGTATAGTAGCTGGTTTGCTGATCGGCCCAGTTCTTCGTGAAAATGTGGAGCGAGTCGTTGGCGACGAAAAAGGCCTCGGCATCGAAATTATGCTGATTGACGACGGGCTGAAAGTTGGTTTGCTGGGGGTAGGAAAACGCAATGGCCTCTGCCGCCACCGTTACCTCGGACGCCGTACCAATGGCCGCTTTTGGGACGCGCAGCACGCGCAAATCGCGCCGGTTGCCGGCGTTGTTGCCGAAGTCGCCGATGTACAGGTACCGGTCATCGGCGATGAGGTCTTCCCAGTCTACATTGGGGAAGTTGCTGATGCGCACGCGCTGCTGTACGGCGCCAGTGGCCGCATCGAGACGGTAAAGCACGGGCTCGTTGCCGCTGTCGTTGAGCGTCCACAACTGCTGATTAGTGTACACCAGGCCGGAGGTTTCGTTCACCTCTGCGGGTAGGGTAGCGCGGCTGGGTAGGGCAGTCGTAGTGGCAGCGTAGCGGCAAGAGCCGTCGTTGCGGGTAGCGGCGGGAGCAAAGTTGGTGGCCCGCGGGTCGGTGCAGCCCGTTTGGGCGGCGGCGTGGTAGCCCAGGCCAAGCAGCAGGAAGAGTAGTATTTTCTGCTTCATACGGGCGAAAGATAGTGTAGCGTCAAGTAATAATTTAGGATTTGAATATCAAATAGTTGTACAGTTTCTTGATGCGAGCATGCTAGAAGCAGAACTACGCTTATAAGTCATGGTAATAGTTTGGTAACATGCTGGGAACAATAACGAAAACCAAACAGGCTTTTTTTGTGCCGCCAATAGCCAACCAGGCAGCTGTAGAGACAAAGTGAACACGCAAGAGCGGGCTGTCTACAGCCAGTAGTGCGGTAGTGGCCAACACGTGGCAACCAACCAGCAACCAAATCGGCGGCGCACTTACTGGATATAATCGTGCAACTTATAGCTGCTATTCGCAGACTGATGTTGGGTGCGCATTTATCAATTCTAGGTAGGCGCACGCTTTCCTACAGGTTGCGCAGCTGCTTTCTTCCACCACCAAAACCCTTTCCCTGCATGCAACACTCCCTACCCAAACTTGCCGGACGCCGCCGGCCCTATTACCTAACCGGGGTAGCGCTGGCGCTAAGCTGGACCACACTCGCCACGGCCAAGCC
The DNA here is from genome assembly GCF_022921095.1 of Hymenobacter aerilatus. NCBI lineage: Bacteria > Pseudomonadati > Bacteroidota > Cytophagia > Cytophagales > Hymenobacteraceae > Hymenobacter > Hymenobacter aerilatus. The sequence goes on along the minus strand of NZ_CP095053.1, from coordinate 3,909,080 downwards.
CATCCTGCTCACTGCCACCCATGCCGTGCGTCCCGCAGCCGTGGTGGCCCGCGCCATTCAAGGACAGGTGAAGGACACCAATGGGCAAGCCTTGCCGGGTGTGTCTATCTCCTTGAAAGGTACCACGCAAGGTACCGTGACGGATGCCACGGGTAACTTCCAGCTCACTATTCCCGATGAGGTAGGACAGCCCACGCTGGTGTTCTCCTTTATTGGCTACGAAAACCAGGAAGTGCGCGTAGGCGACCAGACTACCCTGGCCATAACGATGCGCGAAAGCACCACCGCGCTGGATCAGGTAGTAGTAGTAGGCTACACCACGCAGGAAGCCAAAGACGTAACCGGCGCCGTGGGCGTGCTGCCACTGGATCGGGTAAGGAACTTCCCCGTGGCCAGCCCCGAAAAGCTGCTGCAAGGCCAGGTGGCCGGCGTGCAGGTAAGTACCGATGGCGCACCTGGCGGCGGTGCCGTGGTGCGGGTGCGCGGACTGGGCACGCTCGGCGACAGCGACCCGCTGTATATCATCGACGGTGTGCCTACTAAGAACGGTATCAACCAACTGAACCCCAATGATATTGAGTCGTTGCAGGTGTTGAAGGATGCTTCTTCTACAGCTATCTACGGGGCGCGGGCTTCCAACGGCGTCGTGGTTATCATCACCAAGCAAGGCAAATCGGGCAAGACGCAACTGACTTTCGATTCTTACTACGGGCTGCAATCGGTGTACAACCTGCCCAACATGGTGTCGCCTACCCAGTTGGCGCAGCTGGAGTTCGATGCCCAGCGCAACAGCGGCCAAACGCCTACCCACCCGCAGTATGGCAATGGCGCGCAACCCGTGTTGCCCGAGTTTTTGCAGCGCAACCCCGATGTTCGAGCCAACGTGGCCGGCACCAACTGGTTTAAAACCATCTTCCGCACGGCGCCTATCCAGAACTACTCGCTGGGCTTGTCGGGCGGGAGCGAAACCAGCCGCCATGCCATCAACCTCACTTACTTTGGGCAGGATGGTATCCTGGATTACACGGGTTTCAAACGCGTGTCGCTACGCGTAAACACCGAATACACGGTGCTGAAGCGGCTGAAGGTAGGGGAGAACTTCACGGCTAGTTACTCCCGCTCGGTGCAGGCGGGTTCCAACGCTGTGAATGGCGGCATCATCTACGACGCATACCGCCTACCCTCCATTGTGCCCGTGCGCGACGAGAACGGCAACTTTGCCGGTCCGGCTGCGGGCCTGGGCGACGCCGGCAACCCGCTGCGCGCCCTCTACAACAACCGCGACAACGCCACCCGTAACCTGCGCGCCCTGGGCAACGCCTACGCCGAGCTGGAAGTACTCAACAACCTGTTCGTGCGCTCGTCCATCGGCATCGACTACCTGTCGAGCAACTTCCGGGGCTTTTCGCCGAGCTACACCGAGGGCATCGCCAACAACCCCATTGCCAACCTGAACGTCAACAACGCCTATACCATCAACTGGACGTGGACCAACATTGCGCGCTACAGCCGCGACTTTGGAAAGCATAATCTGGCCGCGGTGGTGGGTACGGAAGCCATCCAGAATACCAACGAAGGCTTTGCGGCCTACCGGGAAAACTTCCTGATCAGCGACCCCAACTTCCGCTACCTCGATGCGGGCCAGGGCCTGCAAACCAACAGCGGCACCGGCTCGGCCTGGGCCTTGTTCTCGCAGTTCGGCCGCCTCGACTATAACTTTGCCGGCAAGTACCTGGCCTCGGCCTCGGTGCGCCGCGACGGCTCCAGCCGCTTCCCCAGCAACAACCGCTACGCCGTATTCCCGGCTTTCTCGGCGGGCTGGCGCTTGTCGGAGGAGGCGTTCTTGAAAGACGTGAACTGGCTGAGCAACCTGAAGCTGCGCGCCTCGTGGGGGCAGAGCGGCAACCAAGAAATCGGTAACTACCCGGCCTTCGATATCTACGGCATCAGCCCTACCAACACCAATTACCCCATCACGGGTAGCAACGGTACGGTGCAAACCGGCTACACGGCCCGCGCCATTGGCAACCCCAACCTGAAGTGGGAAACTTCCACTCAAACCGATATTGGACTGGACTTCGGTGTGCTGGGCAACCGTTTGAATTTCGGCGTTGACTTCTTCGATAAAGTAACCAAAGATGTGCTGGTGCGTGTGCCGCGCCCGGCCCTGGCGGGTGAGGTGCTGGTGCCCTACGAAAACGCCGGCCGCATTCGCAACCGTGGCCTGGAGTTCCAGGCCAGCTACCAGAGCGATGCCAGCAAGGACTTTCATTGGGGCGTGTCGGCCAACGGGTCGGTGATACGCAACAAGGTGCTGTCGTTGGGCGAGGGCAACCTCTTCATTCCGGGCTACGTGAGCAACAACCTCACGCGGGGCCTGTCGCTCTCGCGCACGGAGGTAGGCAAGCCGGTGGCGTATTTCTACGGCTACGTGGTGGATGGCATCTTCCAGAACCAGGCCGAGGTAGACGCGGCGCCGGCCCAGCGCGGCAAAGCCGTGGGCCGCTGGCGCTACCAGGACCTGAACGGCGACGGCACCGTGAACGAGCAGGACCAACAGCAGATTGGCAAGCCTCAGCCTGACTTGACCTATGGCATCAACTTCAACGCTGCGTACAAAAACCTCGATCTGAGCTTCTTCATCCAAGGGGTGCAGGGCATCGATATTTACAACTTCAGCAAGTACAACACTGATTTTGCCTTCGACCCCTTCAACAAAAGCACGCGCATCCTGGACTCCTGGACGCCCGAGAACCCCGGAGCTTCGCTGCCCCAACTCAGCAAAACCAACTCCAACGACGAGCTACGGCCTTCTACCTACTTCGTTGAGAATGGCTCCTACGCTCGCCTGAAAAACATTCAGCTGGGCTACACCATCCCAGCTGCCTGGACCTCGGCCATTCGGGCCAGCAGCGTGCGGGTGTACGTGCAGGCGCAGAACCTCTTCACCATCACCAAATACACGGGCATGGACCCCGAGGTGAATCTGCAAAACTACAGCGCCGTGGACCGCAACCTCGACCAGAACGTGGACCGTGGCTACTACCCGCAGCCCCGTGGGGTGCTGTTCGGCATCAACGCCCGGTTCTAACCTTCCACGCTCCTTTCCTTTGTCATGAAAAATAAAGTACTCCTGCTGGCCCTGGCAACTTCGCTGGCTAGCTGCAATAAAGATTTCCTGGACGAACAGCCTCGGGCCAGCCTTTCCTCTACGGACCTGAACAATCTGGCCGCGGTGGAAGCCCTCATCACGGCTGCCTACGCACCGCTGGGCGGACAGATTGACGACGCTAACAATGCCTTCAACTCGCCCGGTACCAACTGGACGTTTGGCGATGTGGTGTCGGACGACGCCTACAAAGGCGGCGGCGGGGTAGGCGACCAGAACGGCATGCACCTGATGGAGATTTTCCTCACGAACTCCAACATCATTGATGTGGACCGGAAGTGGCGTGCCTGCTACGAGGGCATTGCCCGCGCCAACCGCGCCATTCGGGCCGTGAATGGGTTTGCGGGCATGAGCGAAGACCTGAAAAAGATTCGGCTGGGTGAGCTGCACCTGCTGCGCGGCCACTACTATTTCGATCTGAAAAAGATCTATAACCGCATACCCTGGGTAGACGAAACGGCGCGGGAGATTACGGAATATGACATTCCGAACAACCTCTCGGACGCGCAGCTGTGGAAGAACATCGAAAACGACTTCCTGCTGGCCCAAACCAACCTGCCCGCCACACAAACCGACCTGGGCCGCGCAACCAAAGGCGCTGCTACAGCCTACCTGGCCAAGCTCTACGCCTTCACCAAAGACTATCCTAAGGTGATTGCCTCTGCTGACGCGGTGTTGGCCTCGGGCCGCTACCGCCTCAACGACAACTACCACGACAACTTTGACCCCACCAAAGAGCACGGCCCGGAGAGCCTGTTTGCCATCGAGCGCTCCATCCGCGATGGTACGCCTAGCAATTTCCGGGGCAGTCTGGATGAGCGCCTCCTGAACCCCGGCGGCCCTTACTACCCCGTGTACGGCTTCGATATGCCGAGCCAGGACTTGGTGAATGCCTTCAAAACTACCGCGGCCGGCCTACCCCAAACCGATAAGTCGGACGTGGGCGCTACTGACTCTGTAGACCCGCGCCTCGACCACGCCGTGGCCCGGCCCGGTATTCAGTTTCTGGACCTGGCGCCGTATGCTGCCAGCTGGGCCCGCGACGCGGGTACCTACGGCGTGTTCAGCTTCAAGAAGCGCATGGTGAGTTCCCGCTCCACGTTCTACCTCAACCAGTTTCCGTGGGTGAGCGCCTTGAACTACGACATCATCCGGCTAGCTGATGTGCTGCTGCTGAAGGCCGAAGCCCAGGTGGAAACCGGCAACTTGGAAGGCGCCCGCGCCATTGTAAACCAGATTCGGCGGCGGGCCAACAATGACAAAGTACTGAGCGCCAACGGTACACCCGCTGCTACCTATAACGTGGCCGAGTACACCGCTCCCTGGACCGACCCGGCCATTGCCCGCCAGGCCGTACGCACTGAGCGCCGCCTAGAGCTGGCGCTGGAAGGTCACCGCTTCTTCGATCTGGTGCGCTGGGGCATTGCCGATCAGGTGATGAACGACCACTTCAACCGCGAGAAAACCCGCCGCACGTTTATGTCCACGGCGCGCTTCATCAAAGGCACGCACGAATACTGGCCTATTCCGCAGTCGCAAATTAACCTGAGCAAAGGGCAGCTGACGCAGAATCCAGGGTATAACTAAGCATCTTTGATGTAAGCTAAAACGTCATGCAGGGAAGCTCCCTGCATGACGTTTTAGCTTACTAAGAAAGGCGTGAAACGCAACTTAAAAACGGTTCTTGATGATGTGGCGACTACCTTCTGCCTTGCTACTGCTGATGCTGCTCAACCACTTCGGCCACGGCCAGGCACCGCCGCCAGCCCAGCGTACCGACTCGGTACTTGTGGCGAAAACCTACCCGCTGCTGGCCTTGCTGGAGGCAAAATCACCCCTGCGAAAAATAGTACAAGCCGATAAGATGTTGCAGCGCGTGGCGCAACGGCAGGCCCAACGCAGCTACCCGCTGCTCACGGTGCGCCCCGCCAATGTGCAGCGCTACGTCGATTCGCTGGTATGGAAGTCGCGGGAGATTCGCGCTATCGGGCAGGAGCTACAGCGTTTATACCTAGCCAATAAGGCGTTTAAAGCGGCGGTGCAGCCGTTGCTTGGTTCCGGTGGAGGCTACCCGCTCTACGCCGCCCAACTCGATACGGCCGCGTTGCGCCTGGCTTGGCAAGATGCCGCGCAGGGCCTCAACCGCACGTTGCGGGTGTACGTGGCCAGCATGCGCCCGCGCTACCCCGTCATCGACTCCATCAGCTTTCCGAGGCAGGATGCTGCGTTTGCCCAGGCGCTACAGCAACAGCTACTACCGTTGCAGAAACGCCGCCCGCCCGCTTCGTTTTACGAGGTGCCTCTACGCGCTGCGTTGGCCGCCCTACGCCTGAACGGCCGCGACGAAGCCGCCCGCTATGAGCCGCTTGGCGCGGGCCTCAACGCCGCTCCTCGTGCCGCCGTGGCCGGCACCGAGTGGGCACGTTTCCCCTACACCATGATCTTGGTGCCGGGCATGGGGCCCGAGCAGCCCGGCGTAGCGCTGGATTCGATGAGTGTGCTGCGGTGCCGCATGGCGGCGGCGCGCTACCGGGCGGGGCAGGCGCCGTTTGTGGTGGTGTCGGGCGGGCATGTGCACCCCAACAAGACGCCCTTCTGCGAGGCCGTGGAGATGAAGAAATACATGGTCGGAACGCTGGGGCTGCCCGATGCGGCGGTGTTCATCGAGCCCCATGCCCGCCACACCACAACCAATCTGCGCAACGTTAGCCGGATGCTCTATGCCTTTGGCTTCCCCACGGATAAGCCCGTGCTGACCGTCACCGACGCCAGCCAGAGCCGCTACATCCTGAACATGGCCGAGCGCTGCCGCCGCGAGCTGGGCTATGTGCCCTACCGCGACCTACAACGCCTCTCCGATACAGAAAACAGCTACCTGCCGGTGCCCGAGGCCCGCCAGCCCAACCCGTTCGACCCACTCGATCCATAAGCTGACAACCAGTATATAACCCTGTATCGCGTAATTTTCCCGCATGAAGCACCTATTTTGGCTCTTTTTCGCTCTTTCCTCTCTGCCAGTATTGGCGCAAAAGCCAACCGAGCAGGTCAATGTTTTTCTGGGTTCATCCGGCGACCACGGGCAATTGTCGCCAGCAGCTTCCTACCCATTTTCTATGCTGAGCCTGGGGCCGCAGACCTACCCCAATCTGCACACCGGCTACGAGCACCTGGCTCGCACCTTCCTGGGGTTCACGCACACGCGGTTTGAGGGGGTAGGGTGCCAGGGCGCGGGCGGCAACCTGCTGGTGAAGCCCTTTTTGGGTGCCGATCCGGCACAAACCCAGCTTCTGAAAAAGACGGAACAAGCGGAGCCCGGCTACTACGGCGTCACGTTTGGCAATGGGGTAGGGGCTGAGTTGACGGTAGGGCAGCGCTTTGGTCTGCACCGCTACCACTTCCCGGCCGGTGCGGCCCACGGGTTGTTCTTCAACTTGGCACACTCCTTCGCCAACGGTTTCAAGCAGGAAGAACACACCACCCAAAACGCTACCCTCACCGGCTGGATTGAGGCTGGTACTACCTGCGGCGCGGGCAAATACCGGCTCTACTACTACCTCGAAATCAACCAACCCGTGCAATGGGAAACCACTAAAGAGCATCAGCTGATAGCCCGCCTACCCGGCACCGGCGCCACCGAAGTGGAGGTGCGCGTGGCTTTTTCTTCGGTGAGCGTAAACGATGCCCGGAGTACGGTGCAGCAGCAGGCACAGGCGTCGTTTGCGGAGGTGCGCCGCGCCGCCAGCCAGGCTTGGAATGCGCTGCTCACCCGCGTGCAGGTGCAAGGTGATGCCGACCGCGAAAAGCTGTTTTACTCCTTGCTCTACCGCACGTTGCAGTCGCCGTACGTGGTGTCGGAGCTGGATGGGCGCTACCGGGCTACTGATGGCTCGGTGCAGAAATCGAAGCGGCCGGTGTACAACGGGTGGGCTATTTGGGACAACTACCACACGCAGCTGCCGTTGTTTTCGTTGGCCTACCCCACCGAGTTCCAGGACGTAGCCACGTCGTTAGCTGGCTTGTATCGCTACGGCAAGAAGGACTTTGCCACCCAGCACGAGCCCTCGCCTACCGTGCGTACGGAGCACGCCATTGTGGTGCTGCTGGACGCCGTGCGCAAAGGCTACCGGGTAGACCTGCGCGGCATCCGCGACTCGCTGATCCGCGAAGTAGACCGCCTCGACTACGCGCATCCCGATAAAGCCCTGGAGTCGTCGTACGACGCGTGGGCGCTGAGCGAAATCCTGGGTATTCTGAAAGACAAAACCCTGAGCGCCCAGTACCGGCGCAAAGCTTTGGAATACAAACAGTATTGGAAGAAAGATTTTCTGGATATGACCCGCCCCGACGTAGACCGCCTACCCGCGCGCGGCATGTACCAAGGCACCATCTGGCAGTATCGCTGGAACGTGCCCTATGATATTAAAGGCTTGCAGGAGATGGTAGGCGGCGAGGCGGAGTTTCGTCAGCAACTCGATACGTTCTTCGGCGGCGACTACTACAACCACGCCAACGAAACCGACCTGCAAGCGCCTACCCTCTACAACGCCACCCGGCAGCCCTGGCAGTCGCAGGCGCTCATGCACCAGCTGGCCGTCGATACGGTGGTGCAGCACTACTTCAACGACAACAGCCGCGGCATAGATCCCTACGTGGGCCGCATCTACCAGAACCAGCCCAAGGCCTACCTCCGCACCATGGACGACGACGCGGGCGCCATGTCGGCGTGGTACGTGCTGACGGCCTGCGGCCTGATGCCTGCCTGCGTGGGCCAGCCCGTGTACTACCTCAACCTGCCGTTGTTTCGAGAAATGAAGCTGCAAATGGCGGCTAAAAAGCAGCTAACCATGCAGGTAGAAAACTACGCGCCTACCCGCCGCTACATTCAGAGCGCGCGCTTGAACGGCAAACCCTTAGAGCGCAACTGGCTCACGCACCAAGAGCTGTCGGCGGGCGGTACCTTGGTGTTTGTGGCCAGCGACAACCCGAACAAAAGCTGGGGTATTCAGCAACCATGGGTGTCCGATGTGCAGGAGGCTAATGTGAAGAACCCGAAGTAACCAGAAGCCATGTGCCAGGCCGGCGCAACCCAGACCTGCCGTTAGTACTCTTTTCGGTAACCTAGTCGCTCACCTATCGGTCCCTTTCTCTCTACCTAACGCTATTCATCATGCGCTTTCGCCCCTGCCTGCTTGCCGTATTTCTATTGTTAAGTCTGGTTGGGCCAGCGCTGCTTAGTGCGCAGCCAGCTACGCCCGGAAACAGTGCCCCCAATCTAGGGCAGTTGCAGCAGCAGTTCGTGGATCTGCGTTTTGGTATGTTCATTCACTTCAACATCCCGACCTACATGGATCAGGATTGGCCTGATCCGGAGGCTTCGCCGGCGCTGTTCAACCCGAAAAAACTCAACGCTACGCAATGGGCAAAGGCGGCCAAATCGGCCAACATGAGCTACGGCTGCCTCACCACCAAACACCACAGCGGCTTCTGCATCTGGGACACCAAAAGCACCGACTACAACGTGATGCAGAGCCCGTACAAGAAGGACGTGGTGAAACAGTTTGCCGATGCGTTTCGGGCCAATGGGTTGAAGGTGATGCTCTACTACTCTATTCTGGACACCCACCACAAGCTGCGACCCAATCAGATTACTCCTGCCCACATCGCCATGATCAAAACACAGCTTACGGAGCTGCTGACCAACTACGGCAAGATAGATGCGCTAATTATTGACGGCTGGGACGCGCCCTGGTCGCGCATTTCTTACGACGATGTGCCATTTGAGGATATTTACACACTGGTGAAATCCCTACAGCCCGAGTGCCTAGTGATGGATCTGAATGGCGCCAAATACCCGGCCGAGGGCCTGTACTACACCGACATTAAAACCTATGAAATGGGCGCCGGCCAACGCTTGTCGCCCGACAGCAAGCGCATGCCGTCCTTGGCGTGCCTACCCATCAACAGCTCGTGGTTCTGGAAGACCAACTTCCCTACCGTACCCGTGCGTGACCCCGCCAAACTGGTGCAGGAAACGCTGGTGCCCTTGAACGAAAACAGCTGCAACTTTATCCTGAACGTGGCACCCAACCGCGACGGTTTGATAGACGACAATGCCTTGGCGGGGCTAAAGGAAATTGGGAAGCTCTGGAAAAATACAGGGCCTACCACCAAGCTGTCGGCACTAGAGCCGCCTATTATTGCCAGCAACCTAGCTAAAAATGCAGCGGCGAACTCCAGTTGGAGCGACGACATGAACATTATGGACTTCGCCAACGACGACGACTACCATTCCAGTTGGCAATCCAACAAAATGGTGAAGCAACCGTGGTACGAAATCGACTTCAAAAACCAGCGTGGCTTCAATACGATTGTAGTGGCTGAGGAGAAGCCCAACATCACCAACTACGCACTGGAGTATTGGAACGGCGTGGCGTGGCAGCCGCTTTTCAAGGGCACCAATGGCAACCGCATCAAGCTCCACCGCTTCGGGCGGGTGTGGGGTAGTAAGGTTCGCATGAACATAGAAGGCTACGACCACCAACCTTCTATTGCCGAGTTTCAGGTGTTTGATGAACGGCGCTAAGCGGCGGAAATCCGTTTGATTTTGAAGCGAGCGATGTAAAGCCTGAAACCACAGAAAAATTTAGGTTTTGCTATGTTGCTTCTGCAGTAGGAGCCGGTGATGCCTGCGGCTTTAGTGGCCATGTGGCCTGCCGTAACCAGCACCCCGATAGCGCCGCCAGGCCGCCTATCAGCCCGCCCACTACCAGCGTTACGAGCAGCAGCAGCGCGATACTGCCGCTGAGGGGTAGCAGTTCAGCCACGCGCCGCGCCAGTACGCTATTGTTCTGCCCATTCAGCCAGATAGCCAATATCAGCCAACCCAATCCTACCCCAAAAAAACCCGCCAGAAAGGCTTTGCCACCCGTGCGCCCTACCAGCATTGCCAGCAAGAAGGCTACGGGCACAATGCACCACCAGGGTAGGAAAACCTGCGCCACGGCGGCCACTACTAAAATCAGGAGAAAGAGAGCCATCTTATTTCGTTGTCAGTTTCCAGGCGGCGCGGATTCGTTCGTTGCGTTCGTTGGGTTTTTGCAAGAACACTAGCTCTGGCAGCTCGCCTTGCACCCAGGGGGCAATCATGTTGTCGTAGTAGCGGGAGCCAGGGTTGCCGCTTTGCCCCCCGGGAAACAAGCCGTAAGCTTTGGGCTGTGGCCCCAGGGCCACCACCATGCGCCACGAAGGGCCATTGCGCTCCGTAATAGCATTCACGATGCCCACGCCGCCGCCCACGTTCAAATCTAGGTGGCCGAAGCCGGGGAGTTGGGCCAGGTGCAAGATGTCGGTGCTCTTTTGGTTGGCCCAGTGCCAGTCGTCGTTCAGGGGGCCAAACTTGCGCGTGAGCGAGTCGGTGGCCCAGCGCAACGATTGCAACGCCAGGTCGGGTAGGGTTTCCTTTTCGGGCGTCAGCTTATCGTCGATCCACGGCGAGTTGGGCTGGTGCAGAATAAGCGTGTTGGTCCGGTCGCGGTTAGGGTAGCGCATCTCCAGGCCGGTTTGCTTGCCGAAATCATCCTCCCAAATGCGCTTGATAAGCTGGTTGTACCACAGTTCGTAGATGCTCGGTCCCAGCTCGTCGGGGTCATAGTTGTAGCGCCAGCGTTGCAACTCTTGGTACACGCGCTGCTCCGCGGGTTTCAGCTGGGTAGGCGCCACCAACGCCAGCATTCGTGGCAGCATCAGTTGGGCATTGATACCGAAATTGTCGAGCTGCAACAGGCGCAGGCTGTCGGGGGTGGCGCGCCGCATGCGGGCTAGCCGCTCGTTGATGCGGTGCCCCCGGTCCCAGAGCGAAAATTGCCAACCCAGGTAGTAGGGATACTCCGGCCCTACCGGCGTCTGGTTGGCCGACGACACAAACCCCCGCTTCGGGTTGTGCGACAACGGATTCTGCGCGGCCGGAATCCAGCCGTGCCAATCGTAAGCCGAGTCGGTACCATCCAGAATAAACTTGCCCTGGTCGTTCCACTTCAGCGGAAAACGACCGTTGGGCCGGATGGCAATATCCTTCTGGTTGCTGGCGAAAATGAAATTCTGAGCCGGCGAGCCATAGTGCGTGAGGGCCGCCAGGTAGTCGGGGTAGGCGTGGGCGCGATTGAGCAGGTAGAAGGTCAGCACCTCATTGGCACCGTCGTGCGCGGTCCAGCGCAGGGCGTGGTGTACGGGCGTTTGGGGCGAGAAGGGCTTCTCGTCGTGGTCGTACACAATGGGGCCGTGGCGGGTGTAGAGCACCGTATCGAGGCGGTCGGGCTGGCCTTTTATCTTGAGGCGCTCTACTACGCGCCGCACCGGCAACCAGCGCCCGGCGTATTGATATTCGCGCTTGGTGGCATCTTTGAACTTGATTTGGTACCAGTCCATCACATCGGCGCCGGTATTGGTCACGCCCCATGCCACATCCTGGTTAAAGCCGATGATAAGGGTAGGCGCCCCCGGAATCGACACGCCGTACACGTTCAAACCCGGCGCCGACAGTTGCATCTGGTACCAAATGCTGGGCAAATTTAATTGCAAGTGCGGGTCGTTGGCCAGGATAGGGTAGCCCGTAGCCGACTTGCCCGCACCTACCGCAAAGTTGTTGGAGCCCAAATCCGGCGCCGGCTCGTTCTGCGGCACCTTCCCCGACATGGCCGCTTCAAACCCAGCCGGGGTAGGGGGGGGCGGCACCGGCGTAAAAGTGCGCGGCGAGCCCACCGGCACAATTGGGTCTTCCAGCCGCGGGTAGTCCGGAAACAGGTCTTTCACCACCTCCGGCCCGTACTTGCCCAGGGCGTTGCTCAGGCGCAAATCGTCGGAGCGGCCGCTCAGGTCAAAGGCCATCAGCTTGAGCAACAGCGCACTTTTCAGGGGCTCCCACGGCTCGGGCGCGTAGTTCAAGAGCTTGTATTCGAAGGGGTAGTCTTTGGGGCTGAGGGAGGTGATGTACGCATTCACGCCATCGGAGTAGGCCGTGAGGGCCAGCCGGGTGCGCGGGTCTACCATCATGGAGTCGAGGGAGCGTTGCGCGCCGTAGACCATGCCCATGCGCCGGAAAAAGCGGTCCATCTCTAGGCGCTCCGGCCCCACAATCTCCGACAATCGTCCGGCTGCTACGTGGGTCATGAAGTCCATTTGCCAGAGTCGGTCGCGGGCCGTGAGGTAGCCCTGCGTGTAGTACAGGTCGTGGTCGTTCTGGGCAAACACGTGGGCCACGCGCTGGTCGTCGAAGCGCACTTGCACGGGCTGTTGCAGAGCGGGTAGGGCCAGCTCCTGCCGCTTGGGAAAGTCGGCAGCCGTTTCGCCGTCGCGCCAGAAGCCCACATATGGGCTCAGAAATTTGCCAAACGGCGGCACCGTGCCGTGGCTGGTATGCAGCACCCACGTGAGGGCGACGGTGAGGACGAAGGCAACGGCAAACTTGATCCAGCGGAAAACCATAGCAGGCGAGTTAGGCAGCGGAAGGTAGGGAAGTGACGCGATAAATCCCGCCGCACAGCCACCTAACGCAACCACTCGGCTAGCAGCCACCCCAGTAACAGCAGCCGTACGGTCCACAGCACCGTGCGCAGCCAGTTGGTACGGGTTAGTCCGTCAATGGCTACGTAATTGTATCCATGCTGCCCTAGTCGCTCATGGAATGGCACCGACACGAAAAAGGTAGCCGCCCAAATGGCTACCACCAGCGCCAGCCCTACCCAGCCTGTCACGCCTAGGGTAGTCCGCCCCTGCCACGCTAGCCATGCGGCCAACCCCAGTTCGGCCACCATCGGCCCCATCACTACCCAGCTAATGCGAGTGGAGTGCCGCCGGTGAAATGCCGCAAACCGCTCCGGCGCCACCTCAGCAAAAGCAGGGTAGACGACTAGCTGCACCGTCCAGATAACGCCAGTGAGGTAGGCCGTGAGGGCCACGTTAAGCAGCAACAGGGTAGGGAGGGACACGATGAGAGTGAAGTAGGTTTTGATACCAGTTATTATCCCAGGCTGGTGGGACATAACCCCGATACGGTAGGCACGGGAATACCGCCCAAAATTCACGCGTTCCACACCCAGCGGCCTGCTGCTTCGCAGACTTTTTCTTCTCCCAATAGTCCGTTTCCGATGCGTACCTCGCTCCGCTTGCCGTTGTTGGCGCTTGTTTGTGTGCCCTTTGTTAGCCAAGCGCAAACCGTACCTGGTCAGTCTACCACACCAGCTACTAGCACCGTGCCGGCTGCCCCGCCCATAGGTCCCGACGCCCGCCCCGCACCCGATTCTACCCAGCGCTCGGGCTGGAGCCTGCACTTTCAGCAAACCGTGATTACGCAGTGGCACGCCAACTTTGCGGCACCCTACACCGGCGAGTTCAGCCTGCAACCGCGCGAGAAAGCCAAAACGTCGCTTACCAGCACGGCTTTTATTGGCCGACGACTGTGGAAGGGTGCCAGTATCTACTTCAATCCGGAGTTGGCGGGTGGTAGTGGCCTGAGCGCGGCGCGGGGCATTGCGGGCTTCACCAACGGCGAAACCTTCCGCATCGGCGACCCCGCGCCCAAGCTCTATGTGGCGCGACTGTTTTTCCGGCAGGTGTGGGCCCTGAGCGACTCCCGGCAAGGTACCTCGCAGACCGTGAACGACGACGGCCCCAACCAGGTGGCCGGTCCCGTGCCCGACCACTTCCTGGCGCTGAATGTGGGTAAGTTCAGTCTGTCCGATTACTTCGACCAAAATAGCTACTCGCATGACCCGCGCACGCAGTTCTTTAATTGGGCCTTGATGAGCGCCGGCGCCTGGGACTACCCCGCCAACACGCGTGGCTACACCATCAGCGGCGTATTGGAATACGTGACGCCAGAGTTGGCTATTCGGGCAGCTTCTGCTCTTACGCCCACCGAGGCCAACGGCCCTACCCTCAACTTTCACTACGGCCGGGCGCACTCCGAAACCCTAGAACTGACGCATATCTACAACCTGCGCGGCCACGTGGGTACGGTGCGCCTGCTGGGTTTCCGCACGGTGGCCGGTATGGGCGACTACCGCACGGCCACGCAACGGCCTGATGTAGACATTGCCCAAACCCGCCAAGCTGGCCGCACCAAAACTGGTGTGGGGCTGAACGCCGAGCAGCACATCAGCGACGACCTGGGCCTGTTTGCCCGTGTGAGCTACAACGACGGCCGCCGCGAAACCTGGGCTTTCACCGAAATTGACCGGTCGGCTTCGTTGGGGGCCGTAAGTGCTGGCTCTCGCTGGCACCGTCCCGACGACCGTCTGGGTGTGGCCGTGCTCGCCAACGGCCTTTCGCAGCCGCACCGCGAGTATCTGGCGGCCGGTGGCTACGGCTTTATCATCGGCGACGGCCGGCTCAACTACCGTCCCGAGTACATCGGCGAGGCATACTACAGCTTCAACTTCACGCGCCAGCACGCCACCATTAGCCCCGATTACCAGTTTGTGCTCCACCCAGCCTACAACCGAGACCGGGGCCCAGTGCACGTGCTGGCTGTGCGTGCGCACGTGGCGTTTTAGAGAGTAGGAACAGTAGCAATTAGGCTAGGGTACGTTCGCTCTGGATTTATAAGAAAGCCAGGCAACTGTCGCGTGTGTTCTGACATCTACCACAGTACACCTCACCACTAAACGCACTCCCATGAAAACGCTGATCGGTTTTTGCCTGTTTGTATGTGCTCTGTTCTTTTCTCAATCGGTGCTAGCCGATACCCGCGAAACGCGGCAGGTAGGCGCTTTTTCTGAAATTGGGTTGGGCGGCTCAGCCAACGTGATTCTGCGCCAGGGTAGCCCCCAGAAGGTGGAAGTAGAGGGTAGCACGGAGGACGTGGCCCGTCTCGAAACCATAGTGGAAGGTAAGCGTCTGCGCATCCGGCGCAAGCCAGAAAGCAACTTCCGCGGCCGCGACTATCAGGGCAAAATCACCGTCTACATCACCATGCCTGACATCAACGCGCTGGCCGTGAGCGGCTCGGGTAGCATCAAAGCCCTCACCGATGTGCAAAGTCACGTGCTGGCGTTGTCCGTCAGCGGCTCGGGCAACATCGAGCTACCCGAAATGCAGGCCGACAAAACCGATATTTCTATCTCGGGCTCCGGCAATGTGAACGTGGCCGGCGTTAGTACGGACACCAATGTGAGCATCAGCGGCTCGGGCAGCATCCAGGCCACCAAGCTGCGCGCCGAAACCTGTGGCGTGCGCATTGCAGGTTCCGGCAACGCCCGTGTATATGCATCCAAAACGCTGGACGCCCGCATTGCCGGCTCGGGCAGCGTGTACGTGAGTGGCAATCCGCAGGTAAGCAGCTCCGTGGCTGGCAGCGGCCGCGTGCACCGCAGCTAAGGGTAGGGGAATAGAAAGACCGTCATGCTGAGCGTAACGCAGTATGACGGTCTTTATCTTTGTATTAGCCCACTAAAAATCGAACAGGCCGCGGCGAGTGTCGCTTTTCTGTTTGTTTTTCTTCTTCTTTCGGTCGTTGTCGCCGCCGAACAGATTATTGAGGAAGCCGGTTTTCTTTTCCTTGATCAAAATATAGCGCACCGAAATAGCCGTGGGAAAACGCGCCCAGTCACTGGAGCCGAACTCTACGCTAGGCTTGAAATCGGCGGACAGTACTAAGCGGGTGATAGGAAGCTTGTACTCCAGCCCCACAATGGCATCGATACCGCCAAAGGCGCCATCGTCTTTGTGCGTGCCCACGTGGCCACCCGCGCCCAGGTAGTAGTTGAGGCTGGGACCCAGGATGCCAAAATGACGCTCGGCTAGCAACGTGGCACTCACTTCGCGGCTGCCTACCAGGCCTAGCCCTTCCAGTGTTGTCTTCTCAAACACTTTTTGCTGCACGGTAAGGCCATAGTTGCCGGCGCCTAGGCGCACACCGGCCGCTGTGCGGTATTTCTGTGCCCGCGCCACTGGGGCCACTCCTAGCAGTAGCATGAATAGAATTAGGGCAATACGCGGGGGGAAAGCGGGAAAAGTCATAATCTTGTAACGGCAAAGCGTGAACTCCGCCCAGGGAGTGGCGTTTGGTGGGGCGGCGCCTGCAAAGTACGGGCCGCTTCGGCGAAACGCTGTTCTGGCGCTGATGTGATGCGTGGCCCCTTCTTTATTTTCTTGCTTCCCCTAGTTCCTTTCCCGTGTATATTCATCAGGTAGCCACGTATCTACCGACGCAAGTAGTAACCAACGAGCATTTCACTCAACTCAACGGGCTGTCGGATGAGTGGATCATTGAGCGCACTGGCATTCGGGAGCGACGCAAAGCGGCCCCCGGCGAAAACACCAACACCATGGCTGTGGCGGCTACTGAACGCGCCCTGGCCGCTGCCCCGGATTTCGCACAGGGCCTCGACCTTATTGTGGGTGCCACCTACACACCCCACGACACCATCTTCACGGTAGCGCACGCCGTGCAGATAGCCGTGGGCGTCGATGATATTCCGACGGTGAGTATTTCTTCAGCCTGCTCTTCGCTGCTGAACGCGGTGGAAATCGTGGAAGGCTACTTTGCAATGGGTAAAGCCTCGCGCGCCCTCGTGGTAGTATCGGAACACAACACCGCCTACAACAACGAGCAGGACACCATGGCGGGCCACCTCTGGGGTGATGGCGCCGCTACCCTGCTTATCAGCAAAGAGCGCCTCAGCCCAGACGACATTCGCATTGTGGATGTGGTAACCGGTGGTGCCGCTACCCGCGGCAAAGCCAGTACCGCCGTGACCTTGAAGCCGGTGGAAAAAGGCATTGTGATGCCCTTCGGTAAGGACGTATTCATCCACGCCTGCCAGTACATGGCCCGCGTAACCACACAGCTGTTGGAGCGCAACACGCTGGGCGTTGATGATGTGCGTTACCTGATTCCGCACCAGGCCAACCTGCGCATCACGCGCAACGTGCTGGAGCAGCTAGGTCTCCCCGAAGACCGGGCCGTATCCAATATTCAGTTTCTGGGCAACACGGGCTGCGCCGGCGCCGCCATCGGCTTGGCCGATACCTGGCCCAATCTCCAACAGGGCGACCGGGTAGTTATTACGGTGTTCGGCGGCGGCTACTCCTACGGCGCCATGCTGCTCGAGAAATAGGTTGTGAGTTGAGCTTATAAGTAGGCGGAAAAACGTCTGTTATCCTGAGCACAGCGAAGGACCTTATGCCAGTGGAACGGCCATCGTAGCAACGACTCGTTCTCACGTGATAAGGTCCTTCGCTGTGCTCAGGATGACAGACGTTTTTTGTCCGTGTATAACTGTTTTACAGCCGAATAAAGCGCACGGTGCCTTTGCGGCCGGTTTCATCGGTCCAACGCACGGCGTACCAGCCGGGGTGCAGGCCGTCTACGCCCAGCGAAAACAAGTTGAGGCCAGTTTGCAATGAAACGGCCCTACCCTGGATATATCGCCCAAGCGCATCATAGACGTATAGCCGCAAGGTAGTAGCTGTGCCAGTATTGTATTGAAACTGCAGGGGGCCGCTGCTCAACGGATTGGGGTAGAGCGCCAGGCCGGTGAGGGCCGAGGCATCGGAGGTGGTAGCAATGGGCGTAGTCGTGTCCAACGTCCCATCGGGACGGCGTATGCGTAGGCGGTAGTAGAGCAGGCTGCTGGTGGGCGCTTGGGCATCGGCATAGCCGTAGTTGTTACCGGCTGCACCGGCGGCAATGGTGGCTAGGGTTTGCCAGTTGCGGGCCGTGGTATCAGCGCCGGTGCGCTCCACCACAAACTCCTGCACAAAACACTCGTCGCGGGTGGTCCAGGTGAGAATGGGGCCGGTAGCGCTGAAGCGGGTGAGCGGGGCGGGTAGCATGGCAGGCTCATCGCAGCTGGTCCGGGGGAAGCTGCTAGTGCGTAACACCAGGCGCCCGCCGGCAATGTCGCTCACGGTGCTCAGGGTACGGCTCACCTGCCCGCGCGACACAGCGTAGTGCATTACGGCAGATGGCCGAATGAGGTGAGAAAGCTGCTGGGCGTGGCCTAACTCGTGCACGGCTACCGTCTCAAAGTCAATCTGCTGGGCGCTAGGTGCGGTAGGACCAAACTGCCACGTTGCCGAGTTGGAAAATAGCATGTCAATCTCGCGCACGTAGAACACAATGCTGCCATTGGCGTTGCGGCAGCCGCTGTAGTAGCTGGTAGTGCGCCCCAGTACATTCACGGGTAGGGTAGCGCCAGAGGTAGTGCCGCTGGACTGGTCGAAGCCCACGGAATTCTGCCCGTCGTCGGCCACGCCGTTGGTGGTGCGGTTGTCGCCTACCTGCCAGTTGATGCCTGAGGAGCAGCGCCAGTTCTCCAACGCCCGCTGCCAAGCCGCCGATGCGGCGGCATTCGCCGCAAAGTTTGGGTCGAAGCGAAAGGTGTAGCCGCCGTTGTCGTTCTGGTTGATGTGTCCGGGGCGGTAGGTGAGCTTGCCGATGGTTTCCTGCACGTTGCTGATGGCGTATACCACCGTGAGCACCTGGGTGCTGGTGGCAGTTGTCTGGTTGCTGCTGGTCACGCGCACCTGGCCGGTGCCAGCTGGGTGCTCATCGGCGCTGTAGGAAGGCACCCGCACCTGAATGCTGGTATTGCTCCAGGAAACGTAATCCGTATCCAAGGGCCGTGTGAAGGTGGCGCCGCCGTCATCAGCATTTCTGAACTCCACGAAGCCTGTGCCCCGTGTGGCGCCAAAACCGGTGCCCGTAATCGTCAGCACCGACTCGGTGCCGGCAGTAGTCGTCAGCGGCGACAGTGCCGCAATAACCGGCGCTTGTCCGCGGGCGGCCGTGCCGACGCGCCGCCGGGCGGTGGTCAGAGCGGGGTTGGCTTGTACCACACGCCGGGCCTGCCCAGTCAGGTTGGTCAGGGAAGCGTAGAATGTATCGTCGAGGGTAGGGTAGGAGCGAAACGATTCAGTAGCGGTGGCCGTGGCCAAGTCGTACTGAATGAAGCCCTGCTCGCTGCCATACGCCGCCCAGGCGGTGCCCGCTACGGCGTCCAGCCCCGCAAACGGCGCCGGGTACAGAAAAAGTACTCCCTGCTGGCCTGCACTGAGGGTGAGGGTGTTCGTGAGGCGTTGCTGGTCGAGGTCCACAGTTCCGCCTTCTGTTACCACCGTAATTTCAGAGGCCGCCGCGCCTTTAAACACCTGGTACACCCGCACCCGGTGGGCCGTGTAGATGTGTTGGTGAGCGGCATCCCAAAAACCTTTCGAGTCAAGCACTTCGCCTTCTACTACTAAACTGGCCTGCCCGGCCCGGCGTGCGGGGTCGAGGGGCTGCATCAGGCAGTGCAATTCGTCGGTAGGGGTAGGGGCAGCGAGTTGAGCACGGGTAGGCAGCGCAAGGCCGCAAAAGGCAATGCCCAGCAGTAGCCGGGTAGCGCGGGAGAAGAGCATAAACAGTGGCGTAGACGGTGTATCACGCACAAGTACGGATTTTCGTATCAGCCGTGGCAAACTTTTTTTAGGACTCGAGCCAACGTATTCGTATTCTTGATGCTTTGCTAGTTATCTGCGTCTTTTCTCTACCTTATATATAGTATCTTATGAAGATAATCCTAAAAGTAGCCGCAACTGCTGTTCTGCTACTGCCGGGCATCGCGTTTGCGCAAACCGAAACGGATAGTACCCCACCAGTGGCCGCTACGCCCACCCCCTCTGATACGTGGCTACCTAACACGCTCTTTAAGCTAGGTACGGGCATAAGCCGTAAGTCTGAATACAGCAATTATGGTGGGCTAGCATTGCCGATTACATTAGGAGTGGAGCATCAGCTTATGCCTAAGTTTTCTGTTTATGGTAATCTGTCTCCACTGTTTTGGGTAGGTGGCCGCGGCTACAGCTGGGATAGAGATAGGCCATTTGCGCAGCTACGTGGCATCAATACGGATCTTGGAGCCCGATTACTATAATCAAGCGAAGCGAGAGCAGCGCGGCCGTGCACACGGGTCTTTTGTGGGCAACTATCTGGCCCTGCAACTCACCAACGACTGGTATAGCTACAAGTCGTATGATATAGTGGATACACGGCGCCACTACGGATACGACTACTCCGGTATTATGGCACAATGGGGCATGCAACGCCGGATAGGCAGCTGGGGTTTATTTGATGGTGGGATAGGCATTGGGGTAGGAAATAACAATATCAAATACACCTATGACTATACCACTCGTACCGAAAGCAGAAAGCGCCTGCCCGGCCTCATCGCGGAACTGAACGCCCGCATTAGCCTCGCGCATTAATCAAGAAAGTTTCCTTTATAAAATCCTGACAGCACTCTAAGCCCCGTCAGGGTTTTTTTGTTGCTGTTGTCATTTCTAAAACAAGCTCCCCTGCACCGGCTGCGGAATCACGCGGGGTGGTTCTACGGCTATGCCCGTGAGTTGCTGCAAGCGCTGTAGGAAGTGCTGCGTCCAGAGGGGCGAGTGCATGATGTCTTTCTGGTGAATGAACACGTAAGCCGTTTGCAGGCCAGTGCCGAGCCACGCGGCCAGGCGCTCGGCCCAGGCGTCGGCGCGTTGGTAGTCGCTAGGCACCAGGCCGTGGCCGTTGAGACGAATGAAAGCCGTGGGCGTGGTCAGGCGCATATGCAGCACGTCGCGGCGGCCGGCCACATCGCTCAGCACCAATGTTTTGCCCAGCGCTTCCAGCATAGCCGATACGGTAGCAAACAGCTCCGCATGGGCAAACCAGGCGGGGTGGCGTAGCTCCACGGCCAGCGGAATTTCTGCCGGAAAATCAAGCAGGTAGCGTTCCAGGCGGGGTAGGTTCTCAGGCCCAAAGTGCGGCGACAGTTGCAGAAAGGCCCAGCCCAGCCGCTCGCCCAACTCGCCTATACTGCGGCAAAACGACAGCGTAAGGTCATCAGCATTGTATAGGGCGCGGTCGTGGCTGATGCTTTGGGGCAGCTTGGGGCAGAAGCGAAAACTTGGTGGTACCGCATCGCGCCAGCGCCGCACGGTAGGCGCGTCGGGAATGCGGTAGTGGGTAGTATTCAGCTCAATGCTATTGAACTGCCGGGCATAATAGTGCAGGTAGTCCGCATCCTTGATGCCGGCTGGGAAGTAGGAGCCCAGCCATGCCTTGTTGGTCCAGATAGGGCAGCCCACATATACCGCGGGAGATACCGGGGTAGCCGTGGTTCGGGCCAACACAGCGGCAGTAGCAGGATGGTCGGGTGGCAACGAAAAGTCAACGTAGCGCAGATCAGAAAGGCGGCCAAAATCCATAGAAGCACACAGAGAACAACGAAGTCTGCCCAGACGTGCGGTATACGCAATAGTTTGGACTTTTGCAACCTGCTATATACGAGATGGGACAAGCGAAGATCATATTTTTTTTGGAACCGGATAATCTTATTTCTCCTGTCTTCTTTATTTTGTCCTATAATACGCCAAAAGTCGTCTTAACTAAACACAAATGGCGGTTTTAGCTTGGTTTAGCTATGCAAACATCAAATTATTTTAATGCAAATTTTATTCAAAAAATGCAATTAATAGGTAGATGCATTCGCAGAGAGAGTAGCTTATGAAGGATTGATTTGGCTAAGGGCCTATAGATTTGTCAGATTCACCAATTCGTGTTTGAATGAAGTTGCCTCTCCGACAGCGTGTTTCTGGTTCTCTTCTGGCAGTACTCTTTGCCGTGCTTCTGGCACTGCCGCAGACCACCCAGGCCACCCGCCTCAGCGACGACGATAAAGCTCTGACTGCTACCTCTCACCGCACTGCCGTGCTGCGTGGCCGCGCCTCTTGGTACGGCCGGGAGCACCAAGGCCGCCGCACCAGCAGCGGCGAGCGGTTCGACCGTCATAAGTACACCTGCGCCCACAAGACCCTACCCTTCGGCACCCGCTTGCGCGTAACGAACCCCGATAACGGCCAGGCCGTGGTGGTGCGCGTAACTGACCGCGGCCCATTCCGCCACGCCCGCATTCTGGATCTGGCCGAAGTAGCGGCCCGACCCCTGGGCGTTATCACCCACGGCTCGGCTGATGTAGTGGCGGAGGTAGTGCCCGATACTACGCCCCTGGGTCCCATTGATGCCCCCGCCGACCTTGCCGCTCTGGTAGAAGACGATTCGCTGGCGCTGAGCACGCCCCTGGAAACAGTGGAAGTAGCTGTGGAAGTGCCCGCCGAGACTGCTCCGGTAGTGCTAAAACCAACCTATGTGGTACAAGCGGGTACGTTTGGCGATGCGCGCAACGCGGCTGCCATGCAAGCCAGAATTCTGGCCGTAGACCAGCAACTGTCCGTTACGGTTGCCACCGAAACCGTAGCTAGCCGCTCGCTGAACCGGGTAGTGGTAGGCGAGTTTGCCGATTGGGCCACAGCCGATGCCGTGCGCAAGCGCTTGCAACGTGGCGGTATCACGGGGCTGGTGCGCAAAGTGCCCGCCGCGACTGCGCATTAATATTCCTCTGATTTCAATACAAAATACCCTGCTGGCTTGTCGCTGGCAGGGTATTTTTGCGTAGACACTAGTTCAGGACTTTAGCTATCTTCCCTACCCTCATCTGCTTCCTAATGCCCCTACCCCCCGCCGATTATTTCTGGCCCGAACTGCAGGTGCAAACCAGCCGCAGCAGCGGCCCCGGCGGTCAAAACGTGAACAAGGTAGAGTCGCGGGTGGAGCTGCGGTTTCACCTGGCCACCTCGCGCCTGCTCACCGACGAGCAAAAGCTACGCTTGCAGGAAAAGCTGGCCGGTCGCATCACCACCGACGGCTACTTGCTGGTGGTAGCGCAGGAAGACCGTAGCCAGCTGCGCAACAAAGAACACGCACTACGCAAGTTCTACGCGCTGCTGCGGGAGGACTTGCAGCAACCCAAGGCGCGCAAAGCCTCGCGCCCCAGTGCTGGTGCCGTGCGCAAACGCTTGGAAGAGAAGAAACGCCACAGCGACAAAAAAGCCAACCGCCGCCTCGATTTTTGAGGAAGCCGTTGGCTTTCAATAGTTACTTGGTGATGCCGCTTAGGCTGTCCGGAAGCCGGTAGCCTGCTTGATGGTGCGCTCGTTGCCAGTGGCAGGGTCGGCGTAGGAGTGGTCCGATACTTCTACTGATAGTTTCTTACCAATCAGCTGCTTGGTATCAATGTCCTTGCCCTCTTCGGGATGCACACCGGCTGCCTCGCAGAAGCTCAGTAAAATAGGCATGCCGGCTTGAGAGGTATAGAAGCGTTGGGTAACGAATCCTTGCTCATTTTCGAGGCGGGCAGCGAAGTAGGGTACGTTTTGGTGTTCACTGGTGCCTTCTTCGATGTCA
Source organism: Hymenobacter aerilatus (assembly GCF_022921095.1). Taxonomy (NCBI): domain Bacteria; kingdom Pseudomonadati; phylum Bacteroidota; class Cytophagia; order Cytophagales; family Hymenobacteraceae; genus Hymenobacter; species Hymenobacter aerilatus. The sequence goes on along the minus strand of NZ_CP095053.1, from coordinate 3,885,645 downwards.
GTTATTTCAACCCTATAACGGCCATCGGGTAGGAAACCTTTGTCTTGGCCTTTTTCGACAGGAATTTTCATGAGTGCAGTATTTAGGAGATATACACTACTAACGAAAATGGGATAAAGAAGGTTAGAGTTATTTATTTGCTAAATAAATTAGTAAAAAAAGATGTATCCATTAATTCAAGTCTAAACCAAACAGCAGCCCAAGCCAAGGCCGCCGTTGGTAAATCCAGTATGTACGGTCAGGGCCTAGCAGGTTGTCGAACCCCATGGCTAGACCGATGTTGAAAATACGGGCGTCGTAGATGGTAGCAGCGCCGGCGTGCAGTACAAAGCCTTCGTATTCGGGGCCAGGGCGCTGGCGGGTCACGTCGCTGGTGATGATTGTGGAGCCCATGCCGAAAAACAGTCCGTAACCCAGTCCCGTGGCCCGAATGCGCGGCGTTTGCTGCCAAGGGGTGCGCAGGTGGTTGTGGAGGTAGTAAAAGTCGAGCCGGCGACCCACGTACAAGGCCGCGTTGAAGGTAGTGTTGAGCTGCACCGGCACGCCAGCCCGCGGCAAGCGGGCCTTCACGGGCAGCGTAAACACGTCGAGGTCGAAGTGGCGGCCGAGCAGCAGCGTGTGGTGGTTGGGCAGCAGCTTGTATCGGTACGTGATGGGCGTAGGCTGCTTGGAGTAGGGCGAAAGCAGCAGAGTGTCTGCATGTTGCTCCACATACACCAAGCCGTTAGGTGCTTGCTGGAGCTGCTGCGCCAGCGAATCGTTACCGCCCAGGTGGGGCACGTGGTACCAGCCATCTTCCAATTGTGCAATGCGGCCTACAGCGGCGCAGCCGCTTAGCAGCAGCAATAGGGTAGCGTAGCAGCAGGCTCGGTACAGGTAGGAAATTGTGCGTGCAACCACAGCAAACAGGTAATAAGCTATAAAGAAGACCCCAAAAACATGGCTTTGTCTAAAACGGGCCGCGAGGTGACAGATACCATTTGCAACTCTAAGCGGCTACTGTCGATATTCCGGTAGTTCAGGCGGACAAAGCCGTACGTAGGGTTGAAATACGATTCTAGGGCAGTAGTTCCCAGTTTGCAGGTGCCAATGGCTTGCACGTGGTAGCAGGGTAGGCGGCCAAGGGGGGTAGAGAGCTGAGTGGAGTCAATAACTTGGTAGCGGTGATTGACTGTCAATACACCCTTCCATACCACCCACGCCGAATCTGCATATATATCAGGTGGGAATACAGTCCAAAGCCATGTCTTATCTGGCTTGGCTGGAAGCTCAATATCCGGAAAAGGATTTAGCTCCAGAATGCGGTACTGCGCACGGCGTGGCGGGTGCAGCCAAAATTTATCGGATCTGTCAAAGGCGCCTACCCTTTCCTTTTGCGTGGAAGTCGTTGTGGTATCTAAATGCCGGAACGTCCAGTCATATGCCATTTGAGGAGTATACTCAGGCAATGGTTTCCCTAAGGCCGTCAGCACCACTGTATCCAGCGTGGCTGTGGTAGCGCCCGGTGCGTACCAGCGGGCTGCGTATACAAAGCGGCGGTTTTCGGTGAGAATGGGCTGCCAGCCGGTTGTTTGCGTGTCCGTAATAGGCGGGTCTGTGGTATGGCAGGCGACCGACAGTAACAGGCAGAATAGCAGAGGTATACGCATAGGTTGCCAAGGTAGGGAAATCCTTGGGACGCATACTCTGTCACCGATGGCGTCTGCAAGCCGTCTCTACACTGCCTTACAACAGCGTGCCGCTCAGGAACAGCGTAGCCACCGAAAAGTAGATAATCAGCCCCGTCACGTCGACCAACGTCGCCACAAACGGTGCTGAGGATGTGGCCGGGTCGAAGCCTAGCTTCTTGAGCAGCAGCGGCAGCATGGAGCCCGACAACGACCCCCACAGCACAATGCCTACCAACGACAGCCCTACTGTACAGCCCACCAGAAACCAGTGCGAGCCATAATCATAGAAGCCGGTTTGCTGCCAGATCAGGATACGCAGGAAGCCCACCGCGCCCAGAATACCGCCCAGCAACGCGCCCGAAAGCAACTCCCGGCGCATCACCTTCCACCATTCACCCACCGTCAGCTCGCCCAGCGACATGGCTCGGATAATGAGCGAGGTAGCTTGTGAGCCAGCATTGCCGCCGCTGGAAATAATGAGCGGCACAAACAGCGCCAGTACCACCGCCTTCTCAATCTCACCTTCAAAGAAGCCCATGGCCGTGGCCGTCAGCATCTCACCCAAAAACAGCACCACCAGCCAGCCGGCCCGCTTCTGAATCATCTTGGTGAGCGAGATGGTGAGGTAGGGCTCGTCCAGGGCTTCGGAACCGCCCAGCTTCTGGATGTCCTCGGTATCTTCCTCTTCCCGAATGTCCAGAATATCGTCGATGGTCACGATGCCGTAGAGAATACCGTCGCTGTTCACCACAGGTAGGGCCACGCGGTCGTTGCGCCGGAACACCTCAATGGCTTCTTCCTGGTCCTGCATGGTTTGCAGATGCACGAAGCGGTTGTCCATCAGCTCGTTCACGCGGGTTTGCGGATCGGCCAGCAGAAACTCCCGGATGCGGATATCGTCGATAAGTCGGCCGCGGCTGTCGGTCACGTACAGCACGCTCAGCGTTTCCGACTGCCCACCGTGGCGGCGAATGTAGTCGAGCACCTGCTGCACAGTCCAGTTCTCGCGAATGGCAATGTAATCGGGCGTCATTAGGCGGCCTACCGAGTACTCAGGGTAGCCCAGCAGTTCCAGCGTCACCCGGCGCTCCGGCTCCGAGAGCGTCTGAATTAGCTCCCGCACCAGCTCATCGGGTAGGAACTCCAGTAGGGCTGTGCGGTCGTCGGGCGACATCTCGTTGAGGATGTCCGTAACCTTGTCCTGCGCCAAGTTGGCCAGAAAGTGCCGCTGAATATCCAGGTCGAGGTACTCAAATACCTGCGTGGCCAACTGCAAGGGCAGCAAGCGAAAGATAATTAGCTGTTCGCGCTCTTCTTCCTCCTCAATCAGCTCTACTACCTCGCCCGGCTCAAACTTTTTTAATACTTCCTTGAGTTTGAAAAACTCGCCCTCCTGAATCAGGGACGTGATGAACTCGGTGGTCGGGTGCTGATTCATACAATAACTACGGGAGGTGTTTTTCGCTAGGCAACGACATTTGGTACACTTGAACGCGCAAAAGTAGAAGAATACGGCCGGTTAACTGTGGCGTTTGGCAGCATCGATACCGATTTTTTTACGAATCGTACGTCCTTCGGCCGGTGCTTCGCGTACTTCCCGGCAGCTTGCCGCAGCAATACAGACGGGTTGGTCCTGTTGCTGCCGGTGGGCGACGCTTTATTTTATTTTGTTGCCTACTACTTGTAGGCCTTCTCTATCCGCCCTGAATGCTTCCATCTGACTTTCCGCTCGGAACCATCGTTGCCTTTGGTGGAGGCGACGATGACGTTCTGTTGGTCCAGTTGTGCGCCCTGCTGCCTTCGCCGGCGCTACCCGTCGAAATCATTACCACAGCCTCGCGGGATGTAGCCGCTACAGCGGCAGCCTATGAGCAAGCCTTGCGCGAGCTGGGCTGCCAGCAGGTACACCATCTGGCCATCGACGAGCACCACCCCGCCGACCACCCCGCTACCCTGCGCCGCCTGCACCAGGCGGCGCTGGTGTTCTTCACGGGCGGCGACCAGGAGCGCATCACCGATTTTCTGGCCGATACCGAATTCCTGCGTGTATTGCGCCACCGTTTCCAGACGGATGCCGCATTTCTGGTGGCGGGCACCAGCGCCGGGGCGGCAGCCCTACCCGCCTACATGCTGGTAGGAGGGCAAGGGTGGCGGGCGCTGCGCAAGGGCGGTATTGAGGTGCTGCCGGGACTGGGGCTGCTACCGCACCTGCTTATTGATCAGCATTTTGTGGAGCGTAGTCGGTTTGGGCGCTTGGCGCATGCTCTGCTTGCGCACGCCCATTGTCTGGGCCTGGGCGTAGGTGAGGAGACGGGCATCATTATACGCCAGGGGCAACAGGCCGAAGTGTTTGGGTACGGTCAAGTAGTGGTGCTAGATGGCCAGCACCTGCACAGCCACAACCTGGAGCAGATTGAGCAGGGCGAGCCCGTGAGTATGCTCAACCTGCATGTGCATGTACTAGTGCAGGGACAAGTCCTTGATATACGCGCAAGCGAGGTCAGGAAAGTATAGCAAGAACGGTAGGCTTTTTGTTGCTTTGCAGCCCAATAGTGGAAACGATTGCGACAAAACGTAAACTACTCGGCAAGCATACTTTATCCGAGTTTTCTTTCTACATTTAATTGCGTTGAATCTCGTCTCTGCTTCCCTTAAAATCTCACCTTTTTATTCCTCTATGAAGCTTAAATCTTTACTCCTCGTGAGTGGTGCGCTGCTTGCTGGTACTGGCAGTGCTGTGGCCGGTGGCTACCAGGTAACGCTGGCTGGTATCAAAAACAATGGTATGGGCGGCGTAGGGGTAGGCCTGTCGCTAGACCAGGCCGCTATGTTCTACAACCCTGGCGCACTGGCCATGGTGCGGGAGCGGGGCGTGCAGCTAGGCGGTAACATAACGCTTGCCCGTAGCGCTTTCGTGGCAGAGGGGAGCAACATGCAACGCGAGCTGCGCAACAGCGTGGTAACGCCCTTCAGCCTGTATGCGGGCTTCGGCCCAGCCGAGGGTAAATTTCGGGCGGGTATTGCCGTGTATACGCCTTTCGGCAGCAAGCTGCAATATGCCAACGGTTGGGAAGGGCGCACCGCCCTCACGGATATTGATCTGAAATCTGTCTTCGTGCAGCCTACCTTCAGCTACGCCATTACCGACGAGCTGAGCGTGGGCGCTGGCCTAGTGGTGCTGGCTTACGGCGCCGTAAACCTCCAGCGCGACATCGCCCTACCCGACTCCTATGGTCACGTGGAGCTGGATGGCAAAGCCAAAACCAAGCTGGGCTTCAACGCGGGCATCTACTACAAGCCTTCCGATAAGCTGAGCATTGGTATCAGCCACCGCTCCAAACTAGACGCTGTAGTAGACAACGACGGCGACGTGACGTTCTCTAACATCCCGACGGCGTTCCAGTCGCGCTTTCAGGCTACCAAGTTTGGCGCTACCCTGCCGCTGCCTGCTACCACCTCGGTGGGTATTGGCGTGATGCCCAATGAAAACCTGACCATCGGCTTCGATGTCAACTTTGTACAGTGGAGCAAGTACCGCGAGCTACGCTTCGATTTCGACCAGCAGATCAACGGGCAAACTACCAGCGTTTCCAAGCGCAATTACGAAGATGCCCTGACGTTCCGCCTAGGTGGCCAGTATAAACTCACCAGCGGCCTGACGGTACGTGCCGGCGGCTCGTATGACATGACGCCCGTACCCGACGGCTACGTAACCCCCGAGACGCCCGACAATGACCGTGTGAGTGGCACCGTAGGCGCCTCTTATGCCTTCGGTAAGTTCAGCCTGGACCTGTCGGGGCAGTTTATCCGCATCCTGAAGCGGACCGAAACCCAAGCCGACTTGCTCAACAACGGCACCACCGACCGGGTAGCGGGCACTTACAAAACCAATATCGTGATTCCGGGCCTGGGCCTGAACTACACTTTCTAATTTCCCATCCCCCGCTTTCAACCCATGTATACAATTACTTTTCGTAAAGTAGTGCCGTTTCTGGCGCTACTAGGGCTTAGCCTCTCTGCCTGCCAGCCCGACCTGGAAGATGAAGTAAAAACCAGCGCCGGCACCGCCGACTTCTCCCGCTACATTGCCGTAGGCAACTCCCTCACGGCTGGTTTTGCCGATGGAGGCCTGTACCTGGAAGGTCAGCAGAATTCCTACCCCTCTATGCTGGCTCAACAGTTCCGGGCAGTTGGCGGCGGCGACTTCGCGCAGCCGCTGTTCGCCGCGGGCCAGGAAAACGGGTCGGGTTATCTGCGCATAACGGGTTTCGCCAGTGACGGAACCCCGGTTACGGGCAACGTGACCACTAACTTGGCCCTGCGTTCCGGCGCCACTGCCGCACGCCCACTTTACACCAAATACACCGACCCGGTTAATAACTTGGGTGTGCCCGGTATTCGCCTTTCAGATATCGAAACGGCCGGATATGGTAGCACGCAGGGTAATCCGTATTTTGAGCGAATCACTCCCGATGCACAGGCTACGCAGACATACTTAGCGCGAGCAGCTGCTTCTAATCCTACCTTCTTCACCAACTGGCTAGGTAACAACGATGTGTTGGGCTATGCTACGGCGGGCGGCGCGGCTAGCAACATCACAGCCACAACTGATTTCACGGATAAAAACAATAAACTCGTGAATGCCCTAACCGCTAATGGCGCGAAAGGGCTCGTAGTTAATATTCCTGATGTAACTACTGTACCGTTCTTTACGACGGTAGGGCCAGTATTGAAAGCCACGCTGACAGCGGCGAGTGTGCCGGGTCTGATCATCCAAACAGGTTCTGCGTTTGGTGGCCCAACTTCTTCTAACCGCAAACAAATTGCAACCACCGACATACGGGATGCTGCCGGTACCGGGCGGCAGTTGTTTACACTACTTTCGTCACCCTACGTCCGCCTGATCAACCAACGTACGGGACGGGCCTGGCGGTTTGTCTACAGTCAAAGCGGCCAGCCTGCTGCTGGTTTCCCACTCTTCCTGGCCGCCTATGGTATCGACACCACCGCAACGTTTGGAACGAGTGCCGCCAACCCTATCCCTAGTCTTTTCGTGCTGGATGATGTAGAACAGGGTTTGGTTCGTACAGCTACAACAGCGTTCAACAACGCCATAGCGGTAAAAGCCAACGAGAAAAACCTGGCCCTACTCGACATTAACGCTTTCTTTGCCCGGGTGGCAGCTGGCGGCATTGTGGTGAATGGTGTGCAGAATACAACTGGATTTGTGAGTGGCAACCTATTCTCGCTGGATGGCGTGCATCTCACGCCCCGCGGCTATGCCATTGTGGCCAATGAGATGATTAAAGTCATCAATGCGAAGTATAACGCAAGCGTACCTCAGCTAAATCCGCTGGATTATCGGGGTGTTCGGTTCCCTAACTAACAACAGCGCGTAGCAACTAAAAAAGCCGGTTCCAGATTGCTGGAACCGGCTTTTTTAGCTGGATGGTGCGGCTACTTCGACAACTGCACTGGCTGGATAATCTGTGGCGTGGCGGGAGCTGCTTCACCGGCCAGGTGAGCCGCAATAACAGCCGCATGGTAGCGGCCATTCTCAATAAACCAGCGGCTGGTGTTCAGGCCGCCACATACGGTGCCGGCTATATAGACGCCGGACCGGTTGGTTTCAAACGTCTCCTGATCATGGGTAGGCGTACGCGCCGCATCATCCTGCGTGGTAATGCCTAAGGCCGCCAGTAAGGAGTAGTCGGGACGGTAGCCGGTGAGGGCGTAGGTGAAATCGGTGGGTAGGGTAACCAAGCCCTCCGGCGTGGCCAAATTTACTTCGGTAGGCCGGATTTCCTGAATGGTTGAGTTGAAGTAAGCCTTGATGCGCCCCTCCTTGATACGATTCTCCAGGTCCGGCCGTATCCAGTACTTCACCGAGGGCGACAATTCGGCGCTACGCACCACCAGCGTTACGTGTGCACCGGCGCGCAGCAACTGCAAAGCCGCTTTGGCCGAGGAGTTCTTAGCGCCTACCACCACCACTCGCTGATCCACGTGCGTGTACGGCTCCTTGTAGTAGTGGCTGACGTTGGGCAGGTCCTCGCCCGGCACGTTCATCTTTACCGGCACATCGAAAAAACCGGTGGCCACCACTACAAACCGGGTAGCAATGCGTCCCTTGGTGGTCACTACTTCGTAGTGGTTCGCTTCGCCTTCTAACCGTACCACGCGCTCGTATAGTCGCAGTGTCAGCTTTTCGGCCTGAGCTACCCGGCGGTAGTAATCGAGGGCGTCTTCGCGAAGTGGCTTGTAGTGATTGGTAGGCATGGGGTAGCCTCCAATTTCCAGCAGCTCTGGGGTAGAGAAGAACTCCATCTGGTTGGGGTAGCCTACCAGGGAGTTAACTAAGGCACCCTTATCCACTACGCACACGGTGAAGCCCCGGCGCTGTATTTCAAGAGCACACGCCAGCCCTACCGGGCCCGCGCCTATTACAACAGTATCGAAGGAAGAAGTTGGTTCGTGCATACTACACTCAATACCACTAGCAGGCCCGAACTGTTTCTACTTCCCCCACATATTCTCTGTAGAGTGTATGTGGGGGAAATACAGAGCGTTACTGACGCACAATCTTGAAGCGCGACTGCCAGGTTTTGCTTTGCAACCAGAGGTAGTACGTACCTGGTAGCTTCATACCGCGGCCCAGGTCCAGCTTCAGCTCGCTGCCGAAGGCACCCAACGAAGCTTTGCCTCCCGATACAGCGCTGCCCGTGGCCGAAAACAAGGTATACCATACGTCGCCGGTCTGCGGCTCAGCTAGGGTAACAGTCACTTGTCCATCAGGGGTAGGATTAGGGTAGGCCGAAAGTGAAATGGCAGTCAAAACCGGTGTAGCAGCCGAAGCGGGCTCGGCGGCCACAGCATATTGCGTGCTAGCAGTGGCCGTTAGGGTAGTGCTAGCCGATAGCACCTCAATGGCGCATACCTGTGGCTGATCTGAACCACCGTCCGATTTCAAGGAACTAAAATCGATGTTGAGTGAGCCGTCTTTTACCGTAGTTGTGAAGCTCTCAGTCTTCATAGCAAAGCGACCTACTTTACGGTAAATGTCATAATCGTCAAGCACCTTTTTCCCTTCCAACGTCACATCGAACACACGCTTGCTGGCTTCCGACCAAAAGGTTTCAGCGAAGTGTAGCACGACGGTATATTGTCCGTTGGCTACAGGGAGGGCGTACCGGAAGGTGCCGTTAGTACCATAGCGTTCCGTTTGATACAGCTCGTGGTTGTTGGTGCCGGCAATCTTTCCCTTGACGTTAGCCGTATTGCTAGGAGAAGACGTGTAGTATTTATCGGCCATAAACACACCCCGATCAGTGGATAATTGCTTTCCACCAGCATTGATACGATATACCGCAGCATCTGTGTTCGTAGTAGGAACACTGATGGCTGTGAGGCCTTGGGTAGGTCTGGCCACCGTATTTGTAAGCGTAAAGCTAACGGCGAGAGGCGCGCTGGCTGAGCCGCCGGCCTGCCCGGCCGAGTAGGCCGTAGCCGTGAGCGAGTAGGTGCCTACCTGCGGAACCCAGGGCGTATAGCGCCCGTTGTTGTCGCCAAATAAGGTGTAAAAAGGAATATTTTCCGTTACCTGCTTGCTCAATGTACCACTCATCCTAAGCACTACACTACCCACCGTAACCGGGTTGGTATTGGCCCGAATAGCCAGATTCCTAGTAGGTAGCGTGCTTAGATTGATTGTTTCGCCATTTATGAACGTCTTAATATCCTGCGAGTTGTCGGCATTCACTAGGGTGAAGCTCACAACCTGTTGCGCAGGGGTAGGAGCAGGTGCTGTAACCGGAGCGGCCACCTTGTTCACGACACTGAAGCTAACGGCGAGGGGCGCGCTGGCTGTGCCGCTGGCCTGCCCAGCCGAGTAGGCCGTAGCCGTGAGCGAGTAGGTGCCTACCTGCGGAACCCAAGGCGTGTAGCGTCCATTGTCGTCGCCAAACAAAGTATAGACTGCTGCATTATCTGTCATCTCTTTTGCAAGGCCTCCTGTAAGCTTGAAGGCAACGCTACCTACCGTAGAGGAACTCGTGTTGGCTCTGATAGCCAGGTTTTTAGTAGGCAAGGCTGTTAAGTCTAATGTCTCGCCGGTAGTCAGTGTTTTGATGTCTTGGGCGTTATCGGCATTTACCAGAGTGAAGCTGGTGAGCTGTGGAGGAGTTGGTGTAGCTACTGGCGCTGTCACAGGGATAGGCACAGCAGCGGCTATTGTATCATTATCCAGGAAAATGGCCTGCACAATGCCAATAGCTCCAGTTTGACCGTTATCAACGGTTAGTACCATGGCCCCCTTAAAGCGGAATTGGAAAACGTGGTTTTGTCCCATAGTTTCTTTAACCGTGTAGGTTGCAGCAGGGCCACTTTGGGAAACCGGGGTCAGTGATACAGAAAAACTACGGGCGTCGTCGAAACGAGCGGGGCAGAATACTGTAGCGTAGTGCCACTCGTTATCTGCTACATCAATGGTGATTTTGCCTGCGGGGCTGCTGTATAAGCCGGCGTCTTTGCCCAAAGCGCCATTCACCCGGAACTGGAATTTAAGGTAGCTATCTACCCGCCAGCCGGTTCCCTTATTTATTTTGAAAGGAGCCTGCACATTGGTGTTGTCGCTACCATCGCTATTCCAATTGAAAAGTATGTAGCCTTTACGGCCTACCTTGCTGAAAGCCAATGGCTCCGAGGCATATCGAAGAGGTGCCTGTAATTGCAAAGAAGGATTGTTCTTGCTAGGCGCCGAAGGATCTACCACAAACTCGGTATTGTTGCTGGCCTGATGACCAACAGCTTGCACAGTTGCGTTTGCGGCAAGTGGCGTGGCCATTACTTCTGCTGAAGATGGCCCAGCACCTGAGGCTAGTTGTGCTGCCACCGATACATAATAAGGAATACCGTTTGTCAGGTTTGGAAGCGTGTAGCCAGTGCTACCAATGCGGGAAACGGTATTATAAGGCCCACCGGGAGTAGTGGAATAAGATACGGTATAGCTAGTGGCGCCAGGTACTGGCTGCCAGCTCAGCTGTAATCTCGATTCGCTTGGTGTGGCTGTTAGCTGTTGAGGGAAGGTAGCGGAAGGTGCTGTTACTATAATGGTACCTCCTACTTCTCCTGTGCCTTTGGCCTCTAGTACCGTGCCGGTACCAACCAAGTGCCACCGTTGTGGGCCATGACCACCTTCATCGTTTACCCACAAGTAAGTTTCTCCATTTACGGATGCCAAATCTGGAGAAACAGCATTGCCTGCTGCTCCGGCAATTATTCCTTCACGAGAATCATGGTTTTTGGTGGTTTCGCCGAACTGACCAACAAAGAGACCATTATCGTAGAAGTGCATAAACTGGCCTGCTTGCGCATTATTCCAGAACTCACCATGGTAGCCATACAAGATATGACGGCCAGTAGATAATACCGTGTTACCACCATACTGCACACCGTTGCCAATGTCGTAGTTGCCTTTGCCATTCAAGGGCCCTGTAGGGCTGGCCTTCCACAACCACTTATTGCTTCCTTGCAATAAACCACCCAGGTGCCAGCCATTATTTTTCGAATAATCGAGCGATACCACGACTTTGGAAGAAGTAACAGGAGTAGCAATATCGCCAATACCACCCGTGCGTGATACTGGATCGGTAGAGCCTGCCGGAGCGCTGGCTAACGCTATTGGGGTAGCCCATTGTGGGTTATTGGCCCCGTCGAAACCGCTTAATGGGCGAGTATACCAAGTAACAGTAGTGCCTGGGCGCGGATTGAAAGGAGCGAGATTGAGGGAGCCATCGGGCATGAGGCTGGCAGCCTCATCAGTTGTGCGAGCCGGTCGGATGCCTGTAGGGCGTAGCTTGATGCCCGTTAATTCGGCTAGCTCAATAAAGTCCTGCTTTACGTTGCGAAGCAGGGCATACGTACGGCCATTAGAAAGCGTAGCTACCTGTCGAACACCTTGAAAGAACCCGACGTAATCAGTTGATAAGCCTGCCCGCCAATTTCTTATTAAGGTCCATGATTCACCTATTGGCTTGCTGTAGTCAACCTTGAACTCTAAAAACTCGTTGAAAACCCGCGAAGGGTTATTTGCATCAACTGAGGTAGCGTAGGAGTGAGGCTGGTACATGATCTGCTCTTGGTATGTACGAGCAGCTGAGATATGTAAGCAACGACTATTGGCAATGTCACCAACCCAAAAGGAGTGGTCTGGTAATACAGTAATGAAAGTGGTTTCTCCTAGCATCGAATGATGAAACCACAGTTTGTCATTGCGTACCTCGTTTCCATTCAGCAGATATCCTCCAGCCTGGCCATAAGTCCAAAGCATGCCACCATTGGCGGAAAAAGCCTTCACTTGTTGGCTTGTACCTCCATCTGCAATTAATACGATATCATCGTTGCTGGGGTCTGTGGCAATGGCCAAAGGCTTGTTTAGACCTGTGATGGTAGTTGCTACAGTAGGATTACTGCTCAGATTAGTATACCGGACTACATTGTTACCCGCCACTGCCCACAAATCACCGGTAGGGGTCATACTCAGAGATCCGGGGTAAGCAATATTGATAGTTCGTAGTAATTGTCCACTGGTTTTATCGAATAGACGGATAACATGCTGGTTGCGGTGTGCTACAGCTAAAATTTGCCCTTTCTTCTGAACAGCCAAACCAGTTGCTGCATTGGATAAAACTGTAACGCCCGAGGGAGAAAAAGAGGGGCTGGTTGCATCTAAGTCTAATACGCTAGGATAGTATTGGTTGGTAGCATTAGCATTCAATCGTATTTCCCTTCCAGCAGCAAAGCGTACTTCTGTATTGTCGCTGATTCGGCGAGCATATACAAACGAAACACGGCCACCATCATACACACCACCTTCATTGTTGGCCATGTATAGATTGGTACCGTCAGTATCTAATAGAGTGAATGCAGTAAAGCCATCTACCCTACCTAAATTGTATTGGCTTCTTGTATTGTTATGTGAGAAGCGGTGTAAGTTACTTTGTCCCTCATTAAAGCCCGTAACATAATAAGCCGCTGTATCCGTAACGGCAATGTCGCGGATAGGCAAATAGCCTTGAAATACGCGCGGTCCGGATTGCGCCAACGAAGTGTTGCCAATTGCACCATCCCACCGATACTGCATATTGTGCGACAGCACTCGTATTTCATACGAGCCTTTGGCCACAGTTTGACCATTGTCATCTTTCCCGTCCCAGAAAGCGGTTTGATTGCCGGCTGGATACGGAACAGCACTCCACAAGGTTCGAATTAAAGTACCATCTGGTGCATAAGCTCCAGCACTGGTAATAGAATTTTGTCCTAACGCAAATTGTATTTTAGTCTGAGCGGCTGATTTATTAGCTATAAATAATGCTAATAAAAATGCGTGAAACGCAAGTGGCGTAAATCTCCTAAACATTGAATATTGTTTATTTTTGAGATTGATTGGTTTAGGCAAATATACTGACGGATAGTTTGTTATGAGTATAATTTCAATGTGAGTTTGTAACAAAAAATATAATATTATGAAGAATATTTACCTGCGATAGCAACTGATAATAATGTGCGTACACATGTTTTTATTCAATTTTAATAATTTTAATGTCTTCTATATTCTAATTAATTAGGCTATATGCGCCTATTAGCATAAACACATGTAGATATTTTGTTACAATTTCTGGAAAGCGAGGTCTATTTGATTAATCTCTGATAAATAGGTTTCATACCCCATTAAATAAAGCCCCCGAAATGGCCCTGTGAGAGTAGTTGATAAAGCTGCACGGCCCGGTCGCAACACCTAATAGGTTGTGTTGCGACCGGGCCGTGCAAAATTTTGTAGAAAAGATATGTGCTTATTGTTGCATCACGCGCTGTCGAATGAAAGAGGCCGGATTGCCAGCATAAATACCCCACGCATCCAACGAGCGTGTGGCAACAGAATTGACCGTTAGAATAGCGTGGGAATAACAGGTAACACCAGGGCAGACCACCGACCGGGCGCCTACCCAGCTACCATCTTCCAGCGTGATAGGGCCGAGACGATAGGGGAAACTACTACGCGTGTAATCGTGATTACCGGTGAGCAGTAAAGCTCCCTGCGAAATGCTGACGTGGTTGCCAATGGTAACGTTGGCTAGATTATCGATCCATACCGACTCGCCGATCCAGCAGTGGTGTCCAATACGCAAGCGCCAGGGATTCTTAATGCGCACGTTAGGCTTAATTACGAGTCCTTCGCCTACCTGCGCCCCAAACAAGCGGAGCAATGCCGATTTTATACTATATGGCCACGGTATAGCAGTGTCGAAAATGAAGTAGTTGATAGGATACCACAGTGCTACCTTCCAAGTTGGGCCAGCCCGGTAGGTGCCTACGCTGAAGGTGGATAGATCAGTCGTTGTCATGCAGAGGTAAGGCTAGGGTAGGAACTATGATTTGGGCGCGCGTAGCCGATGTTCATACAGTTTGGCATCGACCAAGAAGCGGTACCAGAAGCCTTGCAGAAAGTGCCAGATAAGACCCGGCTTCCCGTCTAGAAAGCCCAGCAGTAGAAAGTAGCGGTACAGGAAATAAAAGAAAGGTCCTGCAAACAGTGGAATCCGGCTGTACAGCTTCTCTTTCACCCAACGCTTGCGGGAATACTGCTCGCCGCTGAGAGAAACGTCTACGTTCTGGGCCGAAGTGGTCTTGTTGTGGATAGCAAGCAAATCCAGCATTTCGCGGGTAGCGTAGTGGTTGTGCTTGTTGATCCACCATGTCAGATCATTTAGGTTATGATCTACCATATCATGCGTGAGGGCCTCTGTAGTACCAGCTTCCAGCACCACGTGCTCATCCATCCAACGGTCCTCGAGGGTAGCCGTATTGGTGCGCCAGATGCGCAGCAGCCGATGCGGGTAGAAACCACCATGCTTGATCCAGCGGTCCATAAAATACACGCGCCGCTTGATGATGAAGCCGCCTACCTCGGGGCGCGCAACAGGAATCTTCTGCTGAATCTCTGTGATGAGCTCGGGTAGCAGATACTCGTCGCAGTCCATGCGCATGGTCCAGGGCGTCTGGATGGGGCAGTTTTGCAGAGCCCAGTTGAACTGGGTGCTGTAGTTCACCCACGGGTTCTGAAATACTTGGGCGCCCATTTCACGGGCAATATCACAGGTGCGGTCGGTGGAAAAGCTGTCGATAACGAATACTGCCGCTGCAATAGGCGCTAGACTCTTGAGGCAGCGCGCAATGTGCTTTTCTTCGTTGTGGGTTAGTAGAATAACCGTAATAGCGTTCATCAGCGGGGAGAGAGTTAGAGGGCTACCTTCTGGTAGAGGTCCACGTATTGCTGGGCGAGGTGGGCATCGTCGTATGCTGCCCGGATGGCGGCCGGCGCCGTGGCTGTAATGCGGGCCCTGGCCGTGGCATCGTGCGCGATAGTAGTGAGCGTACGGGAAATAGTGGATAGATCCATTGACGTTACCCAGCCATATTGATGTTCGGCCACGAAGCTGTGCAGGCCTACTTGGTCGCTCACCATCACAGGAGTACCCACGGCTAGCGCCTCAATGACCACAATGGCGAAATTCTCGCTGTGCGAAGTGAGGGCAAACAGGTCTACCCCAGCCAGGTAAGCAAATTTGTCTTCGCCTTTTTTCCACCCTACCCATTCCACTCGTTCGGCTAGGCCCAGCGAACTGGCTAACTCCTTTAGCGACTGTACATAGGCCGGGTCGCCGTCACCGGCCACGCGCAGGCGGAAGGGGAACGTCACGTTGCTCAGGGCCCGTAGCAACACATCCAGTCCTTTCTTAGGGTCAAGGCGCGACAGAAAGCCAATCACCAGCTCCGAAGAAGGCTGCTTGCGGGGATGTTCCTGCTGTGCCAGCGTAACGGGGTTGGGGATGATGGCACCTGGCCAGTTAGGAATCACGCGGTGCGACTCCTGCCACTCCATAAGGGTAGAAACGTGCAGGAACGTGCCCTGCAATAGGCGTTTGCCCAGCAGCCGGTGTAGCCACTTCTTCTTGCCCGCGTTGTTGGTGTCCAGAATGTAATTGCTGAACATGCCGTGGGGCGACAATACCGGCGTCACCCCGCGTAAGCGGCATACCCAGGCCGCCCCGATAATGAGCAGGTTCCACCAGGAATGCATGTGCACCACATCAAAGGTGCGAACCTTCTTATATAGGTGTTGCCACAAGGCTGGCGAGGCATGGGTATGGTCGCCGGTTACGCGCTTGAAATAGTACACCTGCACGCCATCCACACTCACCGGCTGTCCAACGGGCACAGCCAGTTCCTCTTTGCCATTGGCAGTGGTAGTATACACTGTTACAGTGTGCCCAAGCCGAACCAATGCCTCAGCCAACAAGGCAATAACCACAATAGGGCCACCGTAGGTGTAAGCAGGCTTATACGAAGGAACAACGAAGAGAATATTCATGCAGCAGAGGCAAGTGAGGCGAAGCGGAAAGTAGGCTTAATACACAAAGCCTTCGGAACGGTTGAAATAGGCCGCGGTGCGGGGTAGCTCGCTCACAGCGCGGGCTGGCACTCCGCCGTAGAGCGTCCACTCGGCGGTGTGTGCTTTATTTAGCAACGACTTGGCACCCAACACGCAGTAGTCGGGTAGGACGGCGCCGCCCAGCACCACCACATTGGTACCCACGAACGTGTAGGCGCCGATATGAATGGGGGCACTGTCTTGCCGATTATCCAGCACATTAATCGAGTGTGTCAGAAACTGCGAGTTGTATCCCGCTACCGTAGCAAAAGCGCCAATGGTGAGGCTGTTGGTACAGTCTAAGTGATGGTTTTTGGTAACTGCCGAGGCCTTGCCTAGTCGCAGCTCAGCCCGCCGGGTAGAAGCTTGGTGGCGAAAATGAGGCGAGTCGCTATCTGATGGGAAGCCGGTAATCCAGTTGCTGCGGCCAATAGTAGCTTCAGCATCCAGCTGTACCAAATCCAGGTGAATAGCTACCGTGAAGTGGTCGATACGACTCTTTTCGGCCATGATCAGCTTGGTAGGAAACACCCATGCGTAGCCCAGGCGGGCAGTAGGATGAATATCGTAACCAAACCACCGTATCAATGCCCGGCGCCGAAGGGACCAGGGTAGGAGAAAAGAAAGGATTTTGAGCAGCAAAACAGCAGGGGGTTAGGGAGGTACTAAGCCAAATCGTAGAGGCGCAGGTAAGCGTCCGTCATGTGGGCGGGTTCGAAACGGGCGCAATTCGCAAAGCCGCGTTGCACTAGATCATGGCGTGTTGCAGGATCCTGCAACGTAAGAAATGCCTCGGCAAAGGCGACGGCATCGTCGGGTGAGGCATGCAGCGCAGCACCCCCACTCACCTCGGGCATAGGAGCAATATTGCTGGCAATAATTGGGGCACCACAGGCCTGGGCTTCAATAACGGGCCAGCCAAAGCCTTCCGAATACGACGGAAAAATGAACGCGGCGCAAGCGCTATACAACGCTACCAGCGTCTGATGATCGGGCCGCGCTACGGCCACCACGCGCTGGGAAAGGCCTAGTGCGGCTGCTTGCGACAGCAGCGCTTCGTCGGGAGCTTCGCCGGCAAAGCAAATAAGCCCCGACCAGCGGGTGCCCAGCGCGTGCGCCATTTTGAGCAGTAGCCCGCGGTTTTTGCGGGCTAGGCCAGAGCCTACATGCAGCAAAAAAGGCTGCCCGTCCGGAATACCGGCTTGGTGCACCAACGGAGTTGCCTCGGCTGGGGGTAGGGCAGTAAACGGTGCATTGAATGCATTATGAATGACCTGCCACTTGGCGGGCTTCTGCGCAACGGCGCGGCCATCTAGCTCCAGCAGCTGATCGAGGGTAAGCTGCGAGACAGCGGCGAGACGCTGGGCACGCCGCAGCCGCCCAAAAATCCACTGCTGTAGAATACGTCCGAAACGAGAAGCAGGTACATAGGCATCGCTGTGGCCCAGTCCACCCCGAATAGCCAGTACATCGTGGCAGGTGATGCCCGCCCGTGCTGCTGGCAAATGGGCGAGATAAGGCGCGTTGGAATGGTCGCAGATGTGAAAGTAGACGTCGCTCTGCTGTAGTTTCTGCTGCCGCAAACGCCAACGGATTACCAGCGGAAAGACAATCCACTTATCCAAATAGCCGAGCCACTTCCGAAAGCCTGAAGTGGTAGAGCCGGCGCCGGCACCAAAGACCGGAATGGGTCGCCACAGCTCCGTCTGCACCGCTGCCTGATGCAGGCCTTGCTGCATCATCTGCGCAAAGCGCTCCATACTTTCCTGGCCGTCGGGCGGGTAATTACCGAGTAAAATTATACGCATACGTTAAGCGGCCTGAGCAGCGGAAAGAGGTGGGCGCAGCACCGGTGCTACTCGGGCACCGGGCCGCATAGCCGCCAAAATGAGTCCTCCTATCAGGGTAGAAAAGCCCAAGGTAGTGGGCTGAGCCCATTGTCCTTGAGGAATAATAAGAAGAGTATACCCTAGTAAAATCCAGGGCAATAGGTCATTTTGAGTGAGGCGACGGTAGGCGGCCACTGCAATCTTCACGCACAAGCTCAACCGGATAAAAATGATGGTCAGCCCCATCAGCGGCCCCATTTCGCCGATAAGCCTACCCCACTCACCTTCAGAGATGAGGTAGCCTACGGTGTCGCCAGTGAGCAGCTTAGTACCAGCATTGGTACCCATGCCTAGACCATAGCCGAAAAAGGGTTGCTGCGAGGAGCTTGCTACGGCTTCTGCCATGCCACCCAAGTAGCGTGTACCTAACGATCCTTTCAAACCGCCTTCTGCATCACTTGCGTTTTCAAAGCGGGAGGTGAAGGCTTTGATAGGTGTCTGCAGAAAGCTTAATTGGCTCAGAACAGCCATTAGGGCTACACCCAGTAGAATCATGATAATAATTCGACCAGCGTATTCGGGTTTGCGCACCATACCGATGGCGCCGAACATAAAAGCCACAGCCACATACATCAGCAGGCTGCGGCTGATAGAAAAAGGAATAGCAGCCAGCAGCCCTACCGTAGCGGCAATCAGGGCCAACTTATTTACGTTTTCGTTATTGATCCAGAAGTAGCAGACAAAGCAAGCTGCCAAGCCGAAAAACAGGTGGACGCCGTTAGTAAAGGAGAAGGTGCCCGGTGGACGGAAGAAACCCATGGCACCATCGAAACCACCGCCGGCCATGTCGCCGCCTACCCCACGGTTCACCAGTGCCGATTGTGGACTGTAGAACTGCATGGTAATGAGCACCGCCATGGGAATGGAAATCCAAATGAGTGCTTTACCCATCTGCACCACGTCGGCCCTGTTGAAGATTCTGCCGATGACAAACATCACAGGGAAATGGAAAAGCAGGATGCGTGCTCCATATAAGGCTACAGCCAAGCTACCGTGGCCAAGCAGCAGGGCTGTGAAAGTTGCTGCAATACCAACGATTATAACGGCAGTTTGGTAAATGTTAGCAGGTAGTAAACCCCTGCGCCATGTTGCAAATATCAGCCAGATTGCAACAGGGTCCCGCACAATAAGTAGGGGGGTAGCAAGGCCTGGCAGCACCCATTTTCGTAGGCCGCCTTCAAAAATGAGTAATAAGAAATACAGCCATATCCCTTGCTTGATACGACGATTTGGATCAACAGCAGTAGCATTGGAAACCGAAGCAACCGATGATGTCAATCGATAGGGTAAGATAGGGAGTGCTGCCATATGCTTAGTACTAGTAATAAAATATGCCTAAGCCATGTGTAAAATACCATTCAGTACATCTGTGCCGTATTGCTGCCAAGTATAGCTAGCTGCGTGCGCTTGCACTTGCTGAATCATGCGAGGTAGTTGTGCTCGGTTATCGAGAAACCACTGTAGTTTTTCGGCAATGGCTTGAGGAGAACGAATAGGTACCAGAAAACCTGTTTCCCCTTCTTTCACCAGATCTTCACCGCCTGTATTGGGTGTTATGATAAGTGGTAACCCTTGACTCATAGCTTCTTGCATTACTAAGGCTCTACCCTCTACAATAGAAGGTAGACAGAAGACATCGCAGGAGCGCATGAGGCTGAGTACTTGGTCGTGAGGACGGCCAGCTTCATATGTGAAGGTAGGTAACTCACCACGATAGAATTCCATAGGAGCTAAGGGAGTGCCTAAAACAACTAATTCCAAATCAGGGCAATTCAGCATCCGAACGGCTGCAAACAAATCACCTAGTCCTTTGCGCTGACCTAAAGCCCCTACAAACAGTACGCGCAACGGACGTTTAGTAGGGGAGGCCTGGGCTGATGAACGCGTTGTGCTAACAGGTGATCCAAAAGGCGACATAACCATATGCTTCGTACGTGCCCATGTCGGGAGGGAGTCCATTACAAACTTACCTGGGCCTACTACCATATCAGCAAGTTCTAATTCCTTCGTCTTGCGTTCCAGCTTGGCGGGTGAGTCTTGTATCCCCCCACCGAGGGTCGGTGCCCATTTTGGTAATCGCTCGGCTTCTTCTAACATAAGTCGGCGACCAGTCTCCCAGTATGCAATGGGTAAGTCGTACACGCATTGCATCCCCAAAGCTTTGGCTTTGGTGAAAGTAGCTAGCGCACCATCTTCGTATCCGTACACGGCCGAAGCCCCCTGTTTTTGCAGACGAGGTAAGCGCGTTGCTACTTCTTGATCTAGATTTTGGTATACCGCATCTACACTAGCCCAGCCACGTTCGTGCTGTACATAAGTATGCATGCCTAACCGAGGCAGCAGCATACGCGCTACCTCTCGAATTGGATAGGAGCGAATGAAATTATCAGGTATTGGAAAGGTCCGGCGCAACCATTCTTGACGTAAACGCTCTGGAAGCATTTTTAGCCATGTAGCAGTTGGATTAACAGCCAAAGTAGTAGCAAATTCCGCAAGCATGTCAGCCTCGTACATTGCGGTCATCACTGCTCTCACATTACGGTTGCCAGTAGGATGCAGGAGTACAAATTTCATGACGAAGAAGAGAGTAGATGCTGGTGATTCTGCTATTTATTGACGACAGAATAGATAAGAACTATGTATTGCTTGCTGCTATGCAGATACAGTATGTTTAGTGAAATTTTAGCTACAAGCTATTATCACTAGTGCTGTACTGTAGACGTTCTATTAATCTTGCTGGCATAGAGTTTAAACGCAAAGTTCAAAGCTCGCCTATGACAGGAAAGATATTGGCGAACGCATCCAACCAAACAAACATTAAAGTGTGTCCTTTATGATGTTGCTTTTTGTAAAATGGAGCCAACCTGACATATATTATTGTTGGTTTCACAATCAGCTTAGTAAGCACACATTAGTTTAAAAGCGAGCTTTTAAAGGAGTTTCAGTCATTGAAAACTACTAGTTGCGGAAAGCATTCCTGTAGAATTCCATGGGTTTTAAATAATTGGCAAGTGAATCAAGGCTGAGCATGCTCCGCTCTGTGTATTCGGTAATTGTCATAGCAGCTGCTTGTCGCATGCAATCAGCTAAACCTGCAATATCACCAGGTTCAGCGAGCAGAGCTGCTGGTCCACCTGACTCCGGTAATCCTCCATCACGTGTGACGATAGCAGGTACGCCAACACTACGTGCTTCAATCGGTGTTAGACCCATATCTTCCTGGGTACGGGCCGGAGCTAACAACCAGCGGGCAGATGCTAAATAATGTTGCTTGCTATTATCATCTACAAAACCAGGCATATGGATTTGTGGCAGGTTCAACTCTTGTTGAAGCGCTAATACTGTAGGTTTCAGTGGGCCGTCACCTAATATAGTGAGCGGCCATTCGGCTGGATCAAAATTACATTGTGCATAAGCATGCAAGATTTCTTCCAATCCTTTGTGATTAATCCAGCGTCCCACAAACAGGAAGCCACGGCGTTGATTAATGGGGTATTGCAGATGCGGTAGGCGGCATACAGTAGGAACACATGCGCTATTAGCTGATTTAGTATTCGGCTCCCAAGTTCCCCATACAAAGTTAGAGTTATACCAACGCTGCTTCGCTAACTTAATAGTGAAAGCCCAGATAGCATTATGTAGACTGGCCGTTGGAATGCGTCGATTATGAACGGTTAGAAAGATTTTTTTACCTAATAATTTCGCGGGAAGTACAATGTCGGGTGGCATATTTTGAACATGCAATACATCAGCCCACGATACCAACGCTCCTAGCTCTTTCGAACCACGTTCTACATAATACACCTGCGAGCAAACATTCTCAGCTAGTGCTCGAAGGTCATCTTTGAAAGTGGCGCCTTTCACGATTTTGAAGCATAGCCGAACGTCAAATTCAGGCCATGCCGCAGCGGCTTCAGCCATTGCTATCATGAAAGCCTCGATACCACCATAACCGCCCTGTGTGGCCCCGACAATAAGCAACTTGGTTTTTTTGTCTTTCATACGCTAACCAGGAAGGCTGCAACAAGGAGATCAGTAAGTAATGTTTACTCTATTTCTGAAAGCTCAGAAACAGGTTTTGCACTGTGAAATTGCAAGTAGCCGTACACGAGGTGCATGATCAGTTGCACAGCGGCCACGAAAATGTCAAGTATGAAAATGCCGCGTAGAGAGGTCACATCAACGAAGAAGGCACCACAGACAATAGATGCCATACTAAGCGAAATAGACACTATAGGATTGATAACCCAGCCTTTGCTTGTGCAAAGCGAAAATGCTGAATAAGCTACCAACCCGATGCATTTGCCAATCATCATAAGCACAATCTCGCTTTCCAGATTAGCGTATTGCCTGCCCAATACCCATAGGATGGGTGTAGAGAATAGCCAGACCCCGCCAACTATAGCTGCGCATAGCAAAAGCATACCTGTGATAATGCGACTGAATTGACGCATTAATAAAGCACTATCGTATGGCAAACGAGCAAAACGCGGCAAGACTAATGCGGAGAACATTGCTGTGAATAAGCTCAAGGCTACAGCCAATCGGCCCAATGCTCCTAAAGAAGCAACTGCTGTAGTGGAGCCGAAAATCGACATTACCCAAACTGCGAATTGAGCAGAAAAACAATAGTAGATAGCATCAGGTAACAGGCGCTTAACCTTGTTCAGAATGTCTTGTCTGATAACAGGGTCAATGGGCTGATTAGGTGCAGCAAGAGTATGGGCTAGCTTACGCAATCGAAAATTAGCCCATATCTGAGGTATACCAGCTGCTAATACTGCAATGTATGACCATGGGAAGAGAAAGAGACTAGCTCCTAATAGAATAAGCCTTCCTATTGAGGCCCCTACTTGAATTGATTGCAACAAGCCAATGCGTTGATGCAGTTTTGGAGCGATTTCCCACAGAGTGCCAGAGAGTGCTGTAAAAAAGGCTGGGATTAACGACAGCGTTAATAAAATAGTTAATAGCCAACTTGCATTCTGGTGTCGCAACAAATAGATTAAAGCAGGTGTTGCGACTAACAAGCTGATTATGGCAAACTTGCGACGTAAGTCCATGCCAGTCGCCAACACAACTCCTAGCCGTTCACGGTCTTGCCATACCTGGCCTCCTTGGGCCATCACGCCGGTAGAAATACCTCCGTCGGCCAACAGAACCATCGTACCAAGCATTGTATTAGCGAGCGTGTACAATGCATACTCCTGCGTGGGGAGAAGACGTATTACCAAAATGCCCCCAACAAATCCCAGTGCCTGTAATGCAATTTGCGCTGAGCCCATAACGGTCACTAGCTTTCCCCATTCGAGTAGCTTGGCCGCTTTTGAACTGGTTTGGATACGTTGTGTAAGTACTTTCATGCAGTAGGTGCGAAAGCGGAAATTTAGATGGGCAGATGCCCAAGCAAAAGAATGTTCAGCAACCGCTTGATACCACCCAGGGTAGGAATTTTGCTCAGGTGATCTTCGCTGAAATAGATGCGAATAGCCGTTTTGAAACGCTTATTGGCAATGGCTTGTCCTACAGCTACGGCAGCTCGGCTTTTCAGCCACTTCTTTTTTAGCTGTGCCGATTGCGCTGGAACCGGCACTTCCTTCACCATTAGGTAGGAAGCCAGACCAGCATCATTTTGTTTGCCGGTAGAAACAGCAGAGTTTGAGATGCGGTATTTGGCTGTGTATGTTGGCACAAAGTGAATTTTCGCACCTGTTTGTCCAACCCGAAAGCCAAAGTCAAAATCGCATACGTCACCTACCTCCCGGTACCCTACCCGTTGGGCCAGCTCGGTGTTCATCACATACGCGTTGTTAGGAAACTGCTGAACCATGCCCGCCTCCAATGAGGTAAGGGTAGAGCCGGCATACGGAGGCGTGCGGTAGAACGCCTCATTAAATAAGACAGATCGGGGGTAGGAAATTTCTCCGTCGTCTGTAATGATGTATTGCTGCCCATACGCTACCTCAATGGTCGGGTCGCGCTCAAACTCGGCTGCCAATGTTTCAAGCGCGGTAGGCAGCAACGCGTCGTCATCATGCAGCAGCATAAGCTTTTCGCTTTCTACACGCTGCATCAAGGCATTCACGTTGCCCGCCTGCCGTAATGGGGGCTGATGATGGATATAGTGAATAGGAATAGTAGTGGTGGCCTGCAAAGCCTCTACTACATCCTGCGTTACGGTGTCAGGCGAGTCATCCCCAATTAGTATAGCGTGCGGAGGATACGTCTGCTGTATACAGGTGTTGACAGCCTCCGCCAAAAACTTTGGCCGTTTGTAGGTAGGAATAACGATGGTAATACGTACCATGCTGAAATTATGGGTTTAAGGGTGTAAGGCTCTACTTGGTGAGCAGAGTTCTTTTCTTCTTAACTTCATAACCATAGCCATGTCCGTAGCCATATTCATTTGATTTTTTAGCATCATTCAACACAATCATTGGATTGGGTAATAAATTATTATTGAAGATGTTCGATATTATATTTATTTGTCTCTTATCAGTGTAGTTGTA